>NZ_ATMI01000010.1 GCF_000439375.1 Tatumella saanichensis | reverse complement strand
GGCTACCGTCCACAGTTCTACTTCCGTACAACTGACGTGACCGGTACCATCGAACTGCCAGAAGGCGTAGAGATGGTAATGCCTGGTGACAACATCAAAATGGTTGTTACCCTGATCCACCCAATCGCGATGGATGACGGTCTGCGTTTCGCAATCCGTGAAGGTGGTCGTACTGTAGGTGCAGGTGTTGTTGCAAAAGTTATCGCTTAATTGTCGATAGTTTAGAAACATCTGAAGAAGGGCGCGTAAGCGCCCTTTTTTTTGTCCTAAAAAATACTGACGCCGATCACCTACGTAAGTCCCTCTACTTACTAGCCTGTATAGTCCTGCCATAACTGCCAGACGATCCCCGCCAACGACAACCCAACACCGAAAGGCAGTGGCCGTTGCTTGCCGCAATATCGAGAAAAGGTTCCGGCTAACAGCAGCACCGCCAGTGTTCCCGCTGAGGCCAGTAGCACAATCTCTGCCAGCGACTGCCATCCATTCCATGCGCCGAGGGCAGCCAGTAATTTCATATCGCCACCCCCCATACCTCGATGTTGATAGTAAAGGTCATACAGCCGGTCAGCCAGCCATAGGCTCAGGAATCCGCCGGTAATACCGAAAAAGCGAGCCATCAATGCCGGCGTCGGATAGCACAGGCTAGCCAGTATGCCGATAAAGAGTAAGGGTAGAGTGAGCCCGTCCGGCAGACGCAAACAGAGATAATCAATCTGCGCCAGTAGAATAAGCAGACTGCAATAGCTAAGGCTCAGTACTAACCGGCAGGGGAGGGGGGAGAGGAGTGCGCAACACACAAAGACGATGCCGGTGATCAGTTCCCCATATAGTAGCCGCAACGGTAACTTGACGCTGCAGTGACTGCAGCGTCCTCGCAGCCAAAGAAAACTGAGCAAGGGTATTAGCTGACAGGGGAGCAGCCGCTGAGAACAATGATCGCAGCGAGAAGGTGGGATGAACACTGTAGAGACCACATGCCATAAGGACGCGTCAGGGCGGTAACGCCCGGCAACCAAGCTGAGAAAACTGCCGGTCACCAGACCGGCGATAAACATGAAAGTCAGAAACATGCGGGCGACTCCGAACAGACGAGGCCATAGCATGAGAGGTCGCTGTATGGCGGGACAAGTACTGATGGCCAAGGTTGTGAGATGTGCCCTAAAGATCCAGAAGTACTGAGTGTGGAGCCTTAAGCGTTCATTGAAGAACGACATAGAATGGTTAAAAACACATCACCCCTTGCTTACTGTTCAGAATTACGTATAATGCGCGGGCCTGCTGAAATTAGCGGCGCGATTCGAGCAGAATCGCAGGCACGCGATTTGCGATGCCTAACAATACTCCCGATTGGGGAGTTATATGCTGAACGATTACACTCCCCCATCAATCGTAATGGGTGTGAGGAGTAATTATTTTTGTTTATAAAATGTTTGGAGCTCTGGTCTCATGCAGAACCAAAGAATCCGTATCCGTCTTAAAGCGTTTGATCATCGTCTGATCGATCAATCAACCGCGGAAATCGTTGAGACTGCCAAGCGCACTGGTGCGCAGGTTCGTGGTCCAATCCCGCTGCCGACTCGTAAAGAGCGCTTTACCGTTCTGATTTCTCCGCACGTTAACAAAGATGCGCGCGATCAGTACGAAATTCGCACTCACAAACGTCTGGTTGACATCGTTGAGCCAACTGAAAAGACCGTTGATGCTCTGATGCGTCTGGATCTGGCTGCCGGTGTTGATGTGCAGATCAGCCTGGGCTAATCAGGTTTCGAGCGATTAAGAGGTTGATACAATGATTGGATTAGTCGGTAAGAAAGTGGGCATGACTCGCATCTTCAATGAAGAAGGCGTTTCTATCCCTGTAACCGTGATCGAAGTTGAAGCAAACCGCGTAACTCAGGTTAAAGCCCTGGAGAACGACGGTTACCAGGCTATTCAGGTAACTACCGGTGCTAAAAAAGCAAGCCGAGTAACTAAGCCTGAAGCAGGTCATTTTGCTAAAGCTGGCGTTGAAGCTGGCCGTGGTCTGTGGGAATTCCGCACCGAAGGTGAAGAATTTACCGTTGGCCAGAGCATCAGTGTTGATATCTTCGCTGACGTGAAAAAAGTAGACGTAACTGGCACCTCTAAAGGTAAAGGTTTCGCAGGTACCGTTAAGCGCTGGAACTTCCGTACCCAGGACGCTACTCACGGTAACTCCTTGTCACACCGCGTACCGGGTTCTATCGGTCAGAACCAGACTCCGGGCAAAGTGTTCAAAGGCAAGAAAATGGCAGGTCAGCTGGGTAACGAACGTGTCACCGTTCAGAGCCTGGAAGTCGTTCGCGTTGACGCTGAGCGCAACCTGCTGCTGGTTAAAGGTGCAGTTCCCGGTGCTACCGGTAGCGACCTGATTGTAAAACCAGCTGTTAAGGCGTAAGGGGATAGCAATGGAATTAGTATTGAAAGACGCGCAGAGCGCGCTGACTGTTTCCGAAACTACCTTCGGTCGTGATTTCAACGAAGCGCTGGTACACCAGGTTGTTGTCGCTTATGCAGCAGGCGCCCGTCAGGGTACCCGTGGTCAGAAGACCCGCGCTGAAGTTACTGGCTCTGGTAAAAAACCATGGCGCCAGAAAGGCACCGGCCGCGCACGTGCAGGTTCTGCAAAGAGCCCAATCTGGCGTTCAGGTGGTGTGACTTTTGCTGCTAAAAATCAAGACCACAGTCAGAAAGTAAACAAAAAGATGTACCGCGGAGCGCTGAAAAGCATTCTGTCTGAACTGGTACGTCAGGAACGTTTGATCGTTGTCGAACAGTTCTCTGTAGAAGCGCCTAAAACTAAGCTGCTGGCACAGAAACTGAAAGACATGGCTCTGGAAGATGTACTGATCATCACCGGTGAACTGGATGAGAATCTGTTCCTGGCAGCACGCAACCTGTTCAAGGTTGACGTACGTGATGCAGCAGGTATCGACCCAGTTAGCCTGATCGCCTTCGACAAAGTCGTTATGACTGCTGATGCAGTTAAGCAAGTTGAGGAGATGCTGGCATGATCCGTGAAGAACGTCTGCTGAAAGTCGTGCGCGCGCCGCACGTATCTGAAAAAGCGTCTACTGCGATGGAAAAAACTAACACCATCGTTCTCAAAGTTGCAAAAGACGCAACCAAAGCAGAGATCGTTGCTGCCGTAGAGAAACTGTTCGAAGTTGAAGTTAAAGACGTAAACACCCTGGTTGTTAAAGGGAAAGTTAAGCGTCACGGACAGCGTGTTGGTCGTCGTAGCGACTGGAAAAAAGCTTACGTCACCCTGAAAGAAGGCCAGAATCTGGACTTCGTCGGCGGCGCAGAGTAAGTCGGAGGAGAGAAACAATGGCAATTGTTAAATGTAAACCGACATCTCCGGGTCGTCGCCATGTAGTTAAAGTGGTGAACCCTGAGCTGCACAAGGGCAAACCTTTTGCACCGCTGCTGGAAAAAAACAGCAAAAGCGGTGGCCGTAACAATAACGGTCGTATCACTACCCGTCATGTTGGTGGTGGTCACAAGCAGGCTTACCGTATTATTGACTTCAAACGCAATAAAGACGGTATCCCAGCAGTTGTTGAACGTCTTGAGTACGATCCGAACCGTTCTGCGAACATCGCACTGGTTCTGTACAAAGACGGTGAACGCCGTTATATCCTGGCCCCTAAAGGTCTGAAAGCTGGCGACCAGATCCAATCTGGTAGCGATGCTGCGATTAAAGCAGGTAACACCCTGCCGATGCGTAACATCCCAGTCGGTTCAACTGTTCACAACGTAGAAATGAAACCAGGTAAAGGCGGTCAGATTGCTCGCTCTGCTGGTACTTACGTGCAGATCGTTGCGCGTGATGGTTCCTACGTCACCCTGCGTCTGCGTTCAGGTGAAATGCGTAAAGTCGAAGCTGACTGCCGCGCAACACTGGGCGAAGTCGGTAACGCTGAGCACATGCTGCGCGTTCTGGGTAAAGCAGGTGCAACTCGCTGGCGTGGTGTTCGTCCTACCGTTCGCGGTACTGCGATGAACCCAGTCGATCACCCGCACGGTGGTGGTGAAGGTCGTAACTTTGGTCAGCACCCGGTCACTCCGTGGGGCGTTCAGACCAAAGGTAAGAAGACCCGCAGCAACAAGCGTACTGATAAATTTATCGTACGTCGCCGTAGCAAATAATTTTAGAGGATAAACCATGCCACGTTCTCTCAAGAAAGGTCCTTTTATTGACCTGCACTTGCTGAAGAAGGTAGAGAAAGCGGTGGAAAGCGGTGACAAGAAGCCCCTGCGCACCTGGTCCCGTCGTTCAACGATCTTTCCTAACATGATCGGTTTGACCATCGCTGTCCATAATGGTCGTCAGCACGTACCTGTCTTTGTTTCCGACGAAATGGTTGGTCACAAGCTGGGTGAATTTGCGCCGACTCGTACTTATCGCGGCCATGTGGCTGATAAGAAAGCTAAGAAACGCTAAGGCAGGAGGAAGAGATGGAAACTATCGCTAAACATCGCCACGCTCGTTCTTCTGCGCAGAAGGTTCGTCTGGTAGCGGATCTGGTACGCGGTAAGAAAGTGTCGCAGGCTCTGGACATTCTGACCTACACCAACAAGAAAGCGGCTGTACTGGTTAAGAAAGTTTTAGAATCTGCCATTGCTAACGCTGAACACAACGATGGCGCTGACATCGACGATCTGAAAGTCGCGAAAATTTTCGTCGACGAAGGCCCAAGCATGAAGCGTATTATGCCGCGTGCGAAAGGTCGTGCAGATCGCATCCTGAAGCGCACCAGCCACATTACTGTGGTTGTGTCCGATCGCTGAGACTCTGGAGACTAGCAATGGGTCAGAAAGTACATCCTAATGGTATTCGCCTGGGTATTGTAAAACCCTGGAACTCTACATGGTTCGCAAATACCAACGAATTCGCTGACAACCTGGACAGCGACTTTAAAGTACGTCAGTTCCTGAACAAAGAACTGGCAAAAGCGTCTGTATCTCGCATCGTTATCGAGCGTCCTGCGAAGAGCATCCGTGTGACTATTCACACTGCTCGTCCTGGTATCGTTATCGGTAAGAAAGGTGAAGACGTAGAGAAACTGCGTAACGTCGTCGCGAAAATCGCTGGCGTTCCTGCGCAGATCAATATCGCCGAAGTCCGTAAACCGGAACTGGACGCTAAATTGGTTGCTGACAGCATCACTTCACAGCTGGAGCGTCGTGTGATGTTCCGTCGTGCGATGAAGCGTGCTGTACAGAACGCAATGCGTCTGGGCGCTAAAGGTATCAAAGTTGAAGTAAGCGGCCGTCTTGGCGGTGCTGAAATCGCGCGTACCGAATGGTACCGTGAAGGTCGTGTTCCACTGCATACTCTGCGTGCGGATATCGATTACAACACCTCTGAAGCGCACACCACTTATGGTGTAATCGGCGTTAAGGTATGGATCTTCAAAGGTGAGATCCTGGGTGGTATGGCTGCTGTTGAACAACCGGAACCGGCTGCTCAACCTAAAAAGCAGCAGCGTAAAGGCCGTAAGTAAGGAGAGTCGCTGATGTTACAACCAAAGCGTACAAAATTCCGTAAAGTGCATAAAGGCCGTAACCGCGGTCTGGCTGCTGGTACGGATATTAGCTTCGGTACTTTCGGTCTGAAAGCTGTTGGCCGTGGTCGTCTGACTGCCCGTCAGATCGAAGCAGCACGTCGTGCTATGACCCGTGCAGTTAAGCGTCAAGGTAAAATTTGGATCCGTGTATTCCCGGACAAACCAATTACCGAGAAGCCGCTTGAAGTTCGTATGGGTAAAGGTAAGGGTAACGTAGAGTATTGGGTTGCCCTGATCCAGCCTGGTAAAGTCCTGTATGAAATGGACGGCGTATCAGAAGAGCTGGCCCGTGAGGCATTCAAGCTGGCAGCAGCAAAACTGCCTATCAAAACCACCTTTGTAACTAAGACGGTGATGTAATGAAAGCAACTGAGCTGCGTGAAAAAAGCGTTGAAGAGCTGAACACTGAGCTGCTTAACCTGTTGCGTGAGCAGTTTAACCTGCGCATGCAAGCAGCATCCGGACAGCTGCAGCAGACCCATCTGCTGAAGCAGGTTCGTCGTGATGTTGCACGCGTTAAGACTTTACTGACTGAGAAGGCGGGTGCGTAATGACCGATAAAATCCGTACTCTGCAAGGTCGTGTTGTTAGTGACAAAATGCAGAAATCTGCGGTTGTTGCTATCGAACGTTTCGTGAAACACCCGATTTACGGTAAATTCATTAAGCGTACGACTAAGCTGCACATCCATGATGAGAACAACGAATGTGGTATTGGTGACGTGGTAATTATCCGCGAATCCCGTCCACTGTCTAAGACTAAGTCTTGGACTCTTGTTCGCGTTGTGGAAAAAGCGATTCTGTAATAGAATCTCTTTTCTGTGAAAAATAAGATGAACGGCTCGGCTGAGCCGTTCATTTTTTCTACCCATCTGAGATAACCGGTGTTATAATGCCGCGCCCTCAAAGATGGGGCTTTTAATCGACCTGAAGTTAGGTCCCGAAGTAGTAGTTGACATTAGCGGAGCACTAAAATGATCCAAGAACAGACTATGCTGAACGTCGCCGACAACTCCGGTGCACGTCGCGTAATGTGTATCAAGGTTCTGGGTGGCTCGCACCGTCGCTACGCAGGCGTCGGCGACATTATTAAAGTTACCATCAAGGAAGCAATTCCACGTGGTAAAGTTAAGAAAGGTGACGTCCTGAAGGCGGTAGTGGTGCGCACCAGGAAGGGTGTTCGTCGCCCTGACGGTTCTGTCATTCGCTTCGATGGTAATGCATGCGTTATTTTAAACAATAACAGCGAGCAACCCGTCGGAACGCGTATTTTTGGGCCGGTAACTCGTGAACTTCGTACTGAAAAGTTCATGAAAATTATCTCTCTGGCACCTGAAGTACTCTAAGGAGCGAATCATGGCAGCGAAAATCCGTCTCAACGACGAAGTTATCGTGCTTACCGGGAAAGACAAAGGTAAACGCGGTAAAGTTAAAAATGTTTTGTCTTCTGGCAAAGTCATCATTGAAGGTATCAACCTGGTTAAGAAACATCAGAAGCCTCAACCGGCTCTGAACCAACCAGGTGGCATCGTTGAAAAAGAAGCTGCAATTCAGGTTTCTAACGTTGCACTGTTCAATGCGGCAACCGGCAAGGCTGACCGTGTAGGCTTTAGATTCGAAGACGGCAAAAAAGTCCGTTTCTTCAAATCTAACAGCGAAACTATCAAGTAATTTGGAGTAGTACGATGGCGAAACTGCATGATTACTACAAAGACGAAGTAGTTAGCAAACTCATGACTGAGTTTAACTACAATTCAGTCATGCAAGTCCCTCGGGTCGAGAAGATCACCCTGAACATGGGTGTTGGTGAAGCGATCGCTGACAAGAAACTGCTGGATAACGCAGCAGCTGATCTGGCAGCAATCTCCGGTCAAAAGCCGCTGATCACCAAAGCACGCAAATCTGTTGCAGGCTTCAAAATCCGTCAGGGCTATCCGATCGGCTGTAAAGTAACTCTGCGCGGCGAGCGTATGTGGGAGTTTCTTGAGCGCCTGATCATCATTGCTGTACCTCGTATCCGTGACTTCCGTGGTTTATCTGCGAAGTCTTTCGACGGTCGTGGTAACTACAGCATGGGGGTCCGTGAGCAGATCATCTTCCCAGAAATCGACTACGATAAAGTCGATCGCGTCCGTGGTTTGGATATTACCATTACCACTACTGCGAAATCTGATGATGAAGGCCGTGCTCTGCTGGCTGCCTTTGACTTCCCGTTCCGCAAGTAAGGTAGGGTTAATTCATGGCTAAGCAATCTATGAAAGCACGCGAAGTTAAGCGTGTAAAATTAGCAGACAAGTTCTTCGCGAAACGCACTGAACTGAAAGCGATCATCTCTGATGTGAACGCTTCTGACGAAGATCGTTGGAATGCTGTTCTTAAGCTTCAGGCTCTGCCGCGTGATTCCAGCCCGTCCCGTCAGCGTAACCGCTGCCGCCAAACTGGCCGTCCACATGGCTATGTAGGTAAGTTCGGGTTGAGCCGCATCAAGTTACGTGAAGCCGCCATGCGCGGTGAAGTACCTGGCTTGAAAAAGGCTAGCTGGTAATTGTCACCAATTGAATCACGGGAGTAAAGACTGATGAGCATGCAAGATCCGATCGCGGATATGCTGACCCGTATCCGTAACGGTCAGACCGCGAACAAAGTTGCGGTCACCATGCCTTCCTCCAAGCTGAAAGTGGCAATTGCCAACGTGCTGAAGGAAGAAGGTTATATTGAAGATTTTAAAATCGAAGGCGACACTAAGCCTGAACTGGAATTAACTCTGAAGTATTTCCAGGGCAAGGCAGTAGTAGAAAGCATTCAGCGAGTAAGCCGTCCAGGTCTGCGCATTTATAAAGGCAAAGACGAACTGCCAAAAATCATGGCAGGTATGGGTATCGCAGTTGTTTCTACTTCAAAAGGTGTTATGACTGATCGTGCAGCGCGCCAGGCTGGTCTTGGTGGCGAAATTATCTGCTACGTCGCTTAATCGGAGGATAGAATGTCTCGTGTTGCTAAAGCACCTGTCGTCATTCCTGCCGGCGTAGAGGTAAAACTCAACGGTCAGGAAATTTCGATCAAAGGTAAGAACGGCGAGCTGGCTCGTACTATCAATAAAGCTGTTGAAATTAAGCAGGCCGACAATACGCTGACTTTCGCACCTCGCGAAGGTTTTGCAGATGGTTGGGCTCAAGCGGGTACTACCCGTGCGCTGCTTAACGCAATGGTTATCGGTGTTACCGAAGGCTTCACCAAGAAGCTGCAGCTGGTTGGTGTTGGTTATCGTGCTGCTGTTAAAGGCAATGCAGTTAATCTGTCTCTGGGGTTCTCACACCCTGTAGAACATCAGCTGCCTGCAGGCATCACTGCTGAATGCCCAACTCAAACTGAAATCGTGCTGAAAGGCGCTGATAAGCAGGTAGTTGGCCAGGTAGCAGCTGACTTGCGTGCCTACCGTCGTCCTGAGCCTTACAAAGGCAAGGGTGTCCGTTACGCCGACGAAGTCGTGCGTACCAAAGAGGCTAAGAAGAAGTAAGGTAACACTATGGATAAGAAATCTGCTCGTATCCGTCGTGCGACCCGTGCACGTCGCAAGCTCAAAGAGCTGGGTGCTACTCGCCTGGTGGTACATCGTACCCCGCGTCATATTTACGCACAGGTAATCGCTCCGAACGGTTCCGAAGTTCTGGTTGCTGCTTCTACTGTAGAAAAAGCTATCTCTGAACAACTGAAGTACACTGGAAACAAAGACGCTGCTGTTGCTGTTGGTAAAGCAATCGCAGAACGCGCTGTAGAGAAAGGCATCACTGCTGTTTCTTTCGACCGCTCTGGTTTCCAATATCATGGTCGTGTCCAGGCACTGGCAGATGCTGCCCGTGAAGCTGGCCTTCAGTTCTAAGGTAGAGGTCTAGGATGTCACACATCGAGAAACAAGCTGGCGAACTGCAGGAAAAACTGATCGCGGTAAACCGTGTATCTAAAACCGTTAAAGGTGGTCGTATTTTCTCCTTCACAGCTCTGACTGTAGTTGGTGATGGTAACGGTCGCGTTGGTTTTGGTTACGGTAAAGCCCGTGAAGTTCCAGCAGCTATCCAGAAAGCGATGGAAAAAGCCCGTCGCAACATGGTTAATGTCGCGCTGACTAACGGTACCCTGCAGCACCCTGTTAAAGGTGTTCACACAGGTTCCCGTGTATTCATGCAGCCGGCTTCCGAAGGTACTGGTATCATCGCCGGTGGTGCAATGCGCGCCGTTCTGGAAGTCGCCGGAATTCATAACGTACTGGCTAAAACCTATGGTTCCACCAACCCGATCAACGTGGTTCGTGCAACGATTGATGGCCTGAGCAATATGAATTCTCCTGAGATGGTCGCTGCCAAGCGTGGTAAAACCGTCGAAGAAATTCTGGGGTAATTATCATGGCAAAGACTATTAAAATTACTCAAACCCGTAGTGCAATCGGTCGTCTGCCTAAACACAAGGCAACACTGCTTGGCCTGGGTCTGCGTCGCATTGGTCATACTGTTGAGCGCGAGGATACTCCTGCGGTTCGCGGTATGGTTAACGCGGTTTCCTACATGGTTAAAGTGGAGGAGTAAGAGATGCGTTTAAATACTCTGTCTCCGGCCGAAGGGTCTAAGCACGCTTCCAAACGTCTGGGTCGTGGTATTGGTTCCGGTCTCGGTAAAACCGGTGGTCGTGGTCACAAAGGTCAGAACTCACGTTCTGGTGGTGGCGTACGTCGCGGTTTCGAGGGTGGCCAGATGCCTTTATACCGTCGTCTGCCAAAATTTGGTTTCACCTCTCGCAAAGCAATGGTCACTGCAGAAGTTCGTCTGTCTGACCTGGCGAAAGTTGAAGGCGGTATTGTTGACCTGAACACGCTGAAAGCAGCTAACATTATCGGAATTCAGATTGAATTCGCGAAAGTTATCCTGTCTGGCGAAGTTTCTGCTCCGGTAACGGTTCGCGGTCTGCGTGTCACCAAAGGTGCTCGTGCTGCAATCGAAGCTGCTGGCGGTAAAATTGAGGACTAAGTGATCTGATGGCAAAACAACCAGGATTAGATTTTCAAAGTGCCAAGGGTGGTATTGGTGAGCTGAAGCGCAGACTGATGTTTGTAATTGGTGCACTGATTGTCTTCCGAATTGGCTCTTTTATTCCAATCCCTGGTATTGATGCCTCAGTCCTTGCCAAACTGCTTGAACAACAGCGTGGCACCATCATTGAAATGTTTAACATGTTCTCTGGTGGTGCACTTAGCCGCGCTTCTATCTTTGCTCTGGGTATTATGCCGTACATTTCGGCCTCTATTATTATCCAGCTGTTGACGGTGGTTCACCCAGCGTTAGCTGAAATTAAGAAAGAAGGGGAGGCTGGCCGTCGTAAGATTAGCCAGTACACCCGCTATGCAACGTTAGTATTGGCGATATTCCAGGCGGTCGGTATTGCGACCGGTCTGCCGAATATGCCAGGAATGCAGGGTCTGGTGATGAACCCGGGCCTGCCATTCTACTTTACGGCTGTTGTCAGTCTGGTCACTGGGACAATGTTCCTAATGTGGCTGGGCGAGCAAATTACTGAACGAGGTATTGGTAACGGTATCTCGATCATTATTTTTGCCGGTATTGTTGCGGGTCTTCCGCAGGCCGTTGGCCATACCATCGAGCAGGCTCGGCAGGGTGACCTGAACTTCCTCCTGTTGCTGTTGGTTGCAGTTCTGGTATTTGCAGTGACCTTCTTTGTTATTTTCGTTGAACGTGGTCAACGCCGCATTGTGGTAAACTACGCGAAACGTCAACAGGGTCGCCGTGTGTACGCTGCACAGAGCACACATTTACCGTTGAAAGTGAATATGGCAGGGGTGATCCCGGCGATCTTCGCTTCCAGCATTATCCTGTTTCCGGCGACAATTGCGTCCTGGTTCGGGGGCGGTACCGGTTGGAACTGGCTGTCTACAATTTCTATGTATTTACAGCCCGGCCAGCCGCTTTATGTGCTACTCTATGCGACTGCAATCATCTTCTTCTGTTTCTTCTACACGGCGTTGGTTTTCAACCCACGTGAAACAGCAGATAACCTGAAGAAGTCTGGTGCATTCGTACCGGGAATTCGTCCGGGAGAGCAAACGGCCAGGTATATCGATAAGGTAATGACGCGTTTAACATTGATTGGCGCTTTATACATTACTTTTATCTGTCTGATCCCGGAGTTCATGCGTGAGGCGATGAATGTCCCCTTCTACTTCGGCGGTACTTCACTGCTGATTGTAGTTGTCGTCATCATGGACTTTATGGCTCAAGTGCAAACTCTGATGATGTCGAGTCAATATGAGTCTGCATTGAAGAAAGCAAACCTGAAAGGCCAAGGCCGTTAATTCAGGCGCTTGAGAAGTTACGGAGAGTAAAAATGAAAGTTCGTGCTTCCGTCAAGAAATTATGTCGTAACTGCAAAATCATCCGTCGCGACGGTGTCGTACGTGTGATCTGCAGCTCCGAGCCTAAGCATAAGCAACGCCAAGGCTGATTTTTTCGCATATTTTTCTTGCAAAGTCGGGTTGAGCTGGCTAGATTAGCCAGCCCAATCTTTTTGTATGTTATTGCGCACCCATTTGAGTATCCTGAAAACGGGCTTTTCAGAATGGCGCGCAGTTAATAAGTAATAGGAGTGCATAGTGGCCCGTATAGCAGGCATTAACATTCCTGATCATAAACACACCGTTATCGCGTTAACATCGATTTTCGGTATCGGTAAAACTCGTTCTAAGGCCATCTGTGCCTCTACGGGTATTGCTGAAGATGTTAAGATCAGTGAGCTGTCTGAAGAACAGATTGAACTGCTGCGTGAAGCAGTAGGCAAGTTCGTTGTAGAAGGTGATCTGCGTCGTGAAGTTACCCTGAGCATCAAGCGTCTTATGGACCTTGGTTGCTACCGTGGTTTGCGTCATCGTCGTGGTCTTCCGGTTCGCGGTCAGCGTACCAAGACCAATGCACGTACCCGTAAGGGTCCGCGCAAACCGATCAAGAAATAATCGGGGTGGGTAAATAATGGCAAAGGCACCAGTTCGTGCACGTAAGCGTGTAAGAAAACAAGTCTCAGATGGCGTGGCTCATATCCATGCATCTTTTAACAACACCATCGTTACCATTACTGATCGTCAGGGTAACGCACTGGGTTGGGCAACCGCCGGTGGTTCCGGTTTCCGCGGTTCACGTAAATCTACACCGTTTGCTGCTCAGGTCGCTGCAGAGCGCTGTGCAGAAGCTGTAAAAGATTACGGTATTAAGAACCTGGAAGTTATGGTTAAGGGTCCGGGTCCGGGTCGCGAATCAACAATTCGTGCTCTGAACGCCGCTGGTTTCCGCATCACTAACATTACTGATGTGACTCCGATCCCTCACAACGGTTGTCGTCCGCCGAAAAAACGTCGCGTTTAACGCCCGTTTTTAGGTTAGTTGGAGAAAGAAAATGGCAAGATATTTGGGTCCTAAGCTCAAGCTGAGCCGTCGTGAGGGCACCGACTTATTCCTTAAGTCTGGCGTTCGCGCGATCGATACCAAGTGCAAAATTGAACAAGCCCCAGGTCAGCACGGTGCGCGTAAGCCACGTCTGTCTGACTACGGCGGTCAGTTACGTGAGAAACAGAAAGTTCGTCGTATCTACGGCGTACTGGAGCGTCAGTTCCGTAACTATTATAAAGAAGCAGCACGTCTGAAAGGCAACACAGGTGAAAACCTGCTGGTTCTGCTGGAAGGTCGTCTGGATAACGTAGTTTATCGTATGGGCTTTGGTGCCACTCGTGCTGAAGCACGTCAGCTGGTTAGCCACAAAGCGATTATGGTAAATGGCCGCGTTGTTAACATCGCTTCTTATCAGGTATCTCCGAATGATGTCGTAAGCATCCGTGAGAAAGCCAAAAAGCAATCTCGCGTGAAGGCCGCTCTGGAGCTGGCTGAACAGCGTGAAAAGCCAACCTGGCTGGAAGTTGATGCAGCTAAGATGGAAGGTGTGTTCAAGCGTAAGCCAGAACGTACTGATCTGTCTGCGGACATTAACGAGCACCTGATCATCGAGCTTTACTCTAAATAAAGCTTGAGTACCAAAGAGAGGACACAATGCAGGGTTCTGTGACAGAGTTTCTAAAACCGCGCCTGGTAGATATCGAGCAAGTGAGTTCGACGCACGCCAAGGTGACCCTTGAGCCTTTAGAGCGTGGCTTTGGCCATACTCTGGGTAATGCACTGCGCCGTATTCTGCTTTCTTCCATGCCGGGTTGCGCGGTGACCGAGGTTGAAATTGATGGTGTACTTCATGAGTACAGCACCAAAGAAGGAGTACAGGAAGATATCCTGGAAATCCTGCTCAACCTGAAAGGGCTGGCGGTAAGAGTTCAGGGTAAAGATGATGTCATCCTGACCCTGAATAAATCTGGCATTGGCCCTGTGACTGCAGCCGACATCACCCATGATGGTGATGTCGAAATCGTCAAGCCACAGCACGTAATTTGTCACCTGACCGATGAGAACGCATCTATTAGCATGCGTATCAAAATTCAGCGTGGTCGTGGTTATGTGCCGGCTTCTGCCCGAATTCATTCGGAAGAAGATGAGCGCCCAATCGGTCGTCTGTTAGTCGACGCTTGCTACAGCCCTGTAGATCGTATTGCCTACAATGTTGAAGCAGCTCGTGTTGAGCAACGTACCGACCTGGACAAGCTGGTCATCGAAATGGAAACCAACGGCACAATCGATCCTGAAGAGGCGATTCGTCGTGCGGCAACCATTCTGGCTGAACAACTGGATGCTTTTGTTGACTTACGTGATGTACGTCAGCCAGAAGTGAAAGAAGAGAAACCAGAATTCGATCCGATCCTGCTGCGCCCTGTTGACGATCTGGAATTGACTGTCCGCTCTGCTAACTGCCTTAAGGCAGAAGCTATCCACTACATCGGTGATCTGGTACAACGCACTGAGGTTGAGCTTCTTAAGACGCCTAACCTTGGGAAAAAATCTCTTACCGAGATTAAAGACGTGCTGGCATCGCGTGGACTGTCACTGGGCATGCGCCTAGAAAACTGGCCACCTGCTAGCATTGCAGATGAGTAACCGGATCACAGGTTAAGGTTTCACTGAGAAGGATAAGGTCATGCGCCATCGTAAGAGTGGTCGTCAACTGAACCGTAACAGCAGCCATCGTCAGGCTATGTTCCGTAACATGGCTGGGTCACTGGTTCGTCATGAGATCATCAAGACGACTCTGCCGAAAGCTAAAGAGCTGCGTCGCGTAGTTGAGCCGCTGATTACTCTTGCCAAGACTGATAGCGTTGCTAATCGTCGTCTGGCATTCGCACGTACTCGTGATAACGAGATCGTTGCAAAACTGTTTAACGAGCTGGGCCCGCGTTTCGCGAGCCGTGCCGGTGGTTACACTCGCATTCTGAAGTGTGGCTTCCGCGCTGGTGACAACGCTCCGATGGCTTACATCGAGCTGGTTGATCGTCCAGAAGCTCAAGCAGAAGCAACTGCTGAGTAATCTGCAGTAAAATAAAAAACCCGCTTCGGCGGGTTTTTTATTGCCTGAAGAAAAGTGATTATACTCAACAGAACTATTCGCTAGGAGAGAGCTGATGTGGCTAATTGATCAAATGGCAGAACGTCATATCCAAGAAGCAATGGAGAAAGGTGAACTTAGTGGGCTTCCCGGGGAAGGCAAACCGCTGGTTCTCGACGATGATAGTCAAGTTCCTGCAGAACTACGGGCCTCTTTCCGGTTGTTAAAAAATGCCGGGTATCTCCCACCGGAACTCGAAATACGTCGTGAAGGATTGGAATTGGTCGATCTTCTGGACCAGCTTGATCCTGAAGATCAGCAGGCTGCCGAATATCGGCGTAAATTACGAGCGATTGAATTGCAGCTTCAGAAGTCCGGTCAAAGTACCGCGTTCCTCCATCATGGCCGCTACGGTGATCAGGCGGTGGGTAAACTGCATGGTGATGGTAACTAATTGCTGTTTGGGCTTCATGCGCATAAAAAAAACCGCGATATTTCCATATCACGGTTTTGTTAATTCCTGGGACTGGCTTAGTTCTTTTCTTTCAGCAAGTCACGGATTTCGGTCAGCAGAGTTTCTTCTACGCTTGGTCCTTTAGGAGCAGGCGCTTCCTTCTTATGCAGTTTGTTCATCAGCTTAATGGCCATGAAGATAGCAAACGCGACGATGATAAAGTCGAAGACGTTTTGCAGGAAAATACCGTAGTCCATGACAACGGCTGGGGTGCTACCGTCAGCGGCTTTCAATACCCATTTAAACTGTTTGAAATCGATGCCACCAATCAGCAGGCCAAGCGGTGGCATGATGATGTTAGCCACTAAGGAAGAAACAATTTTCCCAAAGGCGGCACCGATGATGACACCCACTGCCAAATCAACCACGTTGCCACGCATGGCGAAATCGCGAAACTCTTTAAATAAACTCATTATTATCCACCTGACCAAGTATGTATGTTGGATTTAATTCTAGTTAAAGTGTTGCCGTTTTTCCACAAGCAACAGTTATCTCATTTTACTTAATCTTACACCCAGGATCACAGAAAGTTAGAAGCTTTTACCTATCATAATGCTGATAACTAAGCTCTTTTCTTTACCAGTAGCTAGAGGAAGAAGGGGCTCGGCTGGAATAATTTTTCGACATCCGGCACAAACTTCTTATCGGTGAGGAACATAATCACATGATCACCCTGTTCGATGCGGACGTAGTCGTTGGCGATCATCACTTCTTCCCCTCTGACTATTGCACCGATAATGGTGCCAGGTGGCAGCTTTATTTCACTGACTCGTCGTCCGACTACTCGAGACGTAGTTTCATCGCCATGGGCAATGGCTTCGATGGCCTCAGCAACACCGCGGCGCAGGGACGAGACACTGACAATATCAGCTTTGCGCACATGTCCGAGTAATGCAGAGATTGTTGCCTGCTGAGGAGAAATAGCAATATCGATGGCACTACTCTGGACCAAATCCACATAGGCATGGCGTTGTATCAGGACCATCGCTTTTTTGGCACCCATTTTCTTGGCGAGCATTGCCGACATGATATTGGCTTCATCATCATTGGTGACTGCAATGAAAAGATCTATCTGATCGATATGTTCTTCGGCTAACAATTCCTGATCCGAGGCATCGCCATAGAAGACTATCGTATCATTGAGCAGTTCTGACAATTCGGCCGCACGCTGCTTATTACGCTCAATCAGTTTGACGCTATACTGCTTCTCCAACTGCTGCGCGAGGCCAAAACCGATATTACCACCACCGACCAGCATGATGCGTTTATACGGTTTTTCTAGGCGCTGCATTTCACTCATCACTGCACGGATATGCTGATTAGCGGCAATAAAGAAGACTTCATCGCCGGCTTCGATGATCGTTGATCCTTGCGGACGGATAGGACGATCCTGTCGGAAAATGGCCGCAACCCGACTTTCAATATGCGGCATATGTTCACGCATTACTGACAGAGGATTACCGATTAAAGGGCCACCATAATAGGCTTTTACCACCCCGAGGCTGACTTTTCCCTCGGCGAAGTTGACGACCTGTAATGCCCCCGGATACTCGATCAACCGATAGATGTTATCGATCACCAGTTGTTCAGGGGAAATCAAATGATCGATAGGGATCGCTTCCGGGACGAACAATTTATCATTGTCCCGCAGATACTCTGCGGATCGGATCCTGGCGATCCGGTTCGGGGTGTTAAACAATGAGTACGCGATTTGGCAGGCCACCATATTGGTCTCGTCAGAACTGGTGACGGCAACTAACATATCGGCATCCTCTGCTCCGGCTTCACGTAACACCCGCGGATGTGATGCCAGTCCGTTGACGACCCGCAGATCATATTTATCCTGTAAATGGAGTAGGCGGGTAGAGTCGGTATCAACAACGGTAATATCGTTATTTTCTCCCACCAGGTTCTCTGCCAGCGTTCCGCCCACTTGTCCGGCACCCAGGATAATGATTTTCATTATGGTTAACCCTTATGGCTTAAGCTTTTTTATCAGTTTCGCATAGAAAAACCCATCTCCACCCTGTTCTTCTGGGAAGATTTGTAATCCCTGTAGCTCTCCACCCGGAAGGGAGATGGCTTCGGCGTCGGGATGGCGGGTCAGAAAGGCCGCGACCTGTAAATGGTTCTCTTGCGGTAGGATCGAACAGGTCGCATAGATCAGGGTGCCACCAGGTTTGAGGTGTGGCCAAATAGCATCGATAATTTCTGCCTGTAGGGCAGCCAGTTCTTGAATATCACTGTCGCGCCGTAGCCACTTTATATCCGGATGACGGCGGATGACACCGGTCGCTGAACAGGGGGCATCGAGCAGGATACGATCAAACTGACGGTCACCACACCATTGTGCGGGTTCGCGTCCATCACCCTGTTTCACGTCGGCCTGCATCTTCAAACGCTGGAGATTTTCACTGACCCGACTCAAGCGAGTTGCATCGACATCAACGGCCATGACTCGGGCATGGGGAGCTATCTCCAGAAGGTGAGTGGTTTTTCCGCCAGGTGCCGCGCAGAGGTCGAGAATGTCTTCCCCATCTTGTGGCGCCAGATATTGCGCACAGCGCTGTGCCGATAAATCCTGTACTGTAACCCAACCGTCAGCAAAGCCCGGTAGCTGGTTGACCCCGGCAGGTTTTTCTAAACGCACCGCATCTTCGGACAACGGGTCACTGGTACCGCCCAGCCCTTGCTCGGACAGTAACGACAGCCAGTGATCACGGCTATTGTACTGACGGTTGACCCGTAGCCACATTGGCGGGCGCTGGTTATTTGCCTCAATGATCTGCTGCCAGTTCTGCGGCCAGCTGGTTTGCAGGCGCTTAATCAGCCAAGAGGGATGCCACAAATTCACACTCTGGCCTTCTAGAGCCTGCAGTAGTTCTTCCTGACGGCGCTGAAACTGACGCAGCACGCCATTGACCAATCCTTTTAGACTCTGCTTTTTGAGTACCACTGCCCCGTCGACAGTTTCCGCTAGAATGGCGTGAGCGGGGATACGGGTATACAACATCTGATAGAGGCCGACCATCAGCAGATAATGGATAGTACGTTGCTTGCCGGTCATTGGTCGGTCCATCAGCTTGCCGATCAGTGCATCCAGTTGCGGCAAAGTGCGCACTACGCCAAAGCAAATTTCCTGTAGCAGGGCGCTATCTTTATCACTGAGAGGTTTTTGTGCAGCCGGCAGGATGGCACTTAGAGACTGGCCTTTATCGACCACCTGTTCAATAAGACGGGCTGCCAAGCTACGCAGATTGGTTGTTTTTTTCATCGGAGTTCTTCAGTTTAACCGGACGGGGGACGGTGCCCCCGTCAGGGATCAGGCCAGTACCGTACCGGGAGTGAACCACTCCTGGCGGGAGTTCAGCAGATCTCTGGCCTGCATAGGTTTCTTGCCTGCCGGTTGCAGGAGTTCGAGATGCAACACGCCATCGGTGGTTGCGACTTGTATACCCTGCTTATCTGCGCTCAGGACAGTGCCAGGCGCAGCATCTTGGTGGGGCAGTACTGTGGCCTGCCAAACTTTTACCGGCTGCTCTTCGATAGAAAAGTAACTGACCGGCCAGGGGTTAAACGCGCGGATACAACGTTCCAGTTGTGCCGCTGGCAAACGCCAATCCAAACGGGCTTCTTCTTTGCTCAGCTTGGCGGCATAGGTAGCCAGGCTTTCGTCCTGTACTTCGGCAACAGCGCTACCCTGAGACAGTTGCTCAAGGGTCGTCAGCATGCCTTTAGGCCCGAGTTCTGCCAAGGTGGCATACAGTGAGGCACTGGTATCTTTCGGTCCGATAGGGCAAGTCAGCTTGACCAGCATATCCCCAGTATCCAGACCTGCATCCATCTGCATAATCGTGACACCGGTTTGCTGATCGCCGGCCCAGACTGCACGCTGGATCGGGGCGGCACCGCGCCAACGGGGCAATAATGACCCATGGACATTGATGCAACCTAGACGTGGCATATCCAGCACAGCCTGTGGCAGTAACAGACCGTAGGCCACCACCACCATAATGTCGGCGTCTAGTGCTGAGACCAATTGTTGATGCTCTTCTTGGCGCAATGATGCGGGTTGGAACACCGGAATCTGATGAGATTCGGCCAACACTTTAACGGGGCTTGCCACCAGTTTCTTACCACGACCCGCCGGACGATCGGGCTGGGTAAATACGCCAACAACCTGATGCTCAGATGCAAGCAGCGCGTCAAGATGACGCGCTGCAAAGTCAGGAGTGCCGGCAAAAATGATTTTTAATGACTCGGACACAGTGATCCCTTTTATGAGGTTCAGGATGCCCGGGTGGTCTGACGGGCAAGTTTTTCCAGTTTCTGGCGGATACGCTGACGCTTCAGCGGAGACAGATAATCGACAAACAGTTTACCCATCAGGTGATCCATTTCATGCTGGATACAGATCGCCAGCAGGCCATCGGTTTCCAGTTCATAGCTGTTACCGTCACGATCCAGCGCACGAATTTTCACGCGCTCAGCACGGGGAACCAGGGCGCGTTGCTCAGGAATAGACAGGCAACCTTCTTCGATACCGGTTTCACCGCTGGACTCCAGCAGTTCGGGATTGATCAGTACCAGTTGCTCATCACGGTTCTCAGAGACATCGATGACGATAATACGCTGATGAATATCGACTTGAGTTGCAGCCAAGCCGATACCTTCTTCTGCATACATGGTCTCGAACATATCGTCGACAATGCGCTGAATATCTGCGTTAACTTCTTTGACTGGCGCAGCGACTGTACGCAGTCGCTCGTCAGGGAAATGTAATACCTGTAAGACTGACATAAATTTCCGGATCTTCGTTCGTAATAAATAAGTTGACTATCCGCTATTGTAGACGTTTCACCCGTCGATTGACAGTATTGCTGACCGGATAAGCATGCCCGTGGCGGGGGGTAGCCCATGGACAGGATTGAGACAGTAGTGCGTCTGGCAGCAGTACAGGGTATCCGTGCCGTTCGACGGGCAGAAATCGCAGGAAAGCTCACAGAGCACTCACCGACAGAGGCAGGTGTATTACGCGCTTTGGGGTTGAATAGCCTACAGTGCCAGCAATTTAGCCGCGTGTCGCCGCAACAGATATCCTTCACTCGACAATGGCTGGAAGGCGATAAGCGCTATTTAATTACCCTTGGCGATGAGTATTATCCGCTGCAACTGGCGGAAGCAGGTACCTGTCCTTTTAGTTTATTTATTGAAGGTGACCCATCATTGCTTTCTCTGCCACAACTAGCAGTGGTCGGTAGCCGACAATCTACCCGCTATGGTGAGCATTGGGGCGAGGTATTCGCGAGTGCACTGGCGGTCAGCGGCCTGGTGATCACCAGCGGTCTTGCCTATGGGATTGATGCTGTCGCCCATAGAGCCGCGCTGGCGTGTGGCGGCCGAACTCTGGCAGTTCTTGGCAGTGGTCTGCATCATCTTTATCCTTCTCGCCATCGATCTTTGGCTCGGGAGATTATCGATAGTGGCGGGACCGTTATCTCAGAGTTTCCGTTGAATGCCCCCCCTCGGGCGGCACATTTTCCTCGGCGTAATCGGATTATCAGTGGCCTAAGCCTCGGGGTGCTGGTGGTCGAAGCGACCCTAAAAAGTGGCTCTCTTATCACCGCGCGTTATGCGCTGGAACAGAACCGTAATATTTATGCATTACCCGGTCCGCTGGGTAAAGCTGAAAGTGAGGGCAGCCATTGGCTGATTAAACAGGGGGCCTTATTGGTGTCTCACCCCAATGATTTACTCGAAGATCTCAACACCGGTTATCATTCGTTGCGGTTTTCGGTCATCGACAGGATAAATTCGTCGCAAGAAGACAGAGTTTCATTGCCATTTGCGGATGTGTTGGCTAACGTAGAAGATGAGGTTACACCTGTTGACGTCGTCGCTGAACGTGCCGGCCAACCTGTGCCAGAAATCGCAGCAGCCTTGCTCGAACTGGAGTTAGCAGGATGGATCGCAGCTGTACCCGGCGGCTATGTCCGATTAAGGAGGGCATGCCATGTTCGACGTACTTATGTACTTGTTTGAAACTTATATCCATACCGACACCGAGACTGAAGCACAGGTTGACCAAGAAAGGCTGACGGATGACTTAACCGATGCTGGGTTTAGTCAGCAGGATATCGTCAATGCCTTGCAATGGCTGGAAAAGCTGGCGGACTACCAGGAAGGTCTGGTGGAACCGATCCAGATGACCGGCGATCCACTCTCTATGCGTATCTATACCGCAGAAGAGTGCCAGGTACTGGACGCAGAATGCCGTGGATTCTTACTGTTTCTCGAGCAGGTCAGTGTGCTGAATCTAGATACCCGAGAGATGGTCATTGAACGTGTCACGGCGCTGGATACTCGGGAGTTTGAACTGGATGATCTGAAATGGATAATCCTAATGGTACTGTTCAATATTCCTGGGTGCGAGGATGCGTATCAGCAAATGGAAGAGTTACTTTTCGATGCCAATGACAGTATCCTTCACTGATCTTATTCCCTTAATCGCAAAATTATGACTAAAACAGCGTTGTTTGCTGTGGATCACCAGGAAGAGTGCCCGGAATGTGGTGCCCCCCTAGTGATCCGCTCTGGCAAACATGGCCCTTTTGCCGGCTGCTCCAGATATCCGGAATGTGAATACATCCGTCCGTTAGCACCTCGCCATGAAGGCCATGTCGTAAAAATTCTTGAAGGCATACCCTGCCCGAAGTGTGGTGCCGATAAAGCACTACGTCAGGGACGTTACGGTATGTTTATTGCCTGTAGCCGTTATCCGGAATGCCCACATAGTGAAACTATCGATCAGCCCGATGAAACCGGAATAACCTGCCCGGACTGTCATCAAGGTGAATTGGTGCAGCGCCGTTCACGGTACGGTAAGTTTTTTCATGCCTGCAGCCGTTACCCCGCCTGCCAATATGTGATCAATAGCCGTCCGGTGGCCGGAGAGTGTCCGCTTTGCCATTTTCCGTTGTTGGCCGAAAAGAAAACGGCCCGCGGTACGCGTTTGGTCTGTGCCAGTAAGCTGTGCGGTAAGGCCCTTCCAGAAGATACTGAAGAGAATTAACCATTATTATGTCTACCTCGTCAAAGTCAGATTCCCTCCTCCACTGCGTTGAAGCCTTACAGCAGGACGCGGTTATTGCCTACCCAACCGAAGCCGTGTTTGGCCTGGGGTGTGATCCGGACAGTGAGAAGGCGGTCAATACCTTACTGGCCATTAAAAAGCGTCCGGCTGAAAAAGGACTGATCCTGATTGCGGCCAGTTACTCGCAGTTACTGCCCTATATCCGTGATGAATTACTGACGGCAGAACAGCGCCAGCGTATGTTTTCTCACTGGCCAGGACCGGTGACCTTTGTGGTGCCCTCTGATGCACCTCACTGGCTGAGAGGAAAGTTTGATACGCTAGCAGTACGGGTCAGTGACCATCCTGATGTACAACAGTTATGTCAGGCTTTCGGTAAACCACTGGTATCGACCAGCGCGAATTTGTCAGGCCAGGAGCCTTGCCGGAACACCCAAGAAGTGGTGGCCCAGTTTGGTATCGACTTCCCTGTGCTTGAGGGACTGACCGGTGGTCGCACTAATCCTTCAGAAATCCGGAATGTTATCACCGGTGAACTTATTCGTCAGGGGTAGTAGATGGAGCCGTTTGTTGTTTTCGGGAATCCGATCAATCACAGTAAATCCCCTTTTATACATCGGCTGTTTGCCGAACAGACTGGGATTGATCACCGTTACGGGCGGATCTGTGCACCGGTCGATCAGTTTGAGGCGACGGCGCGGCAATTCTTCCATGGAGGTGGGCGGGGAGCCAATGTCACGCTACCTTTTAAGCAGCAGGCCTGCGAACTGGCTGACGAGCTGACTGAACGCGCTTCTTTGTCCAAAGCAGTCAATACCCTGAAACAGCTCCCTGATGGCAAACTGCTGGGTGACAATACTGACGGTATTGGCCTGGTCAGTGATTTAGAGCGTCTAGGGATGATCACCCCAAATTCTCATATTTTGCTGGTGGGCGCTGGTGGAGCGGCCCGTGGCGTGATCCTGCCACTGATGGCTGTCGGCTGTCGGATAACCCTCACCAACCGCACTTTATCGCGGGCGGAGACTTTGGCGGTTACTTATCAACATGCTGGGTCCATTCTTGCCTGTCAGCATGACCAACTGACGCAGCGCTATGACCTGATCATTAATGCGACTTCTAGTGGTATCAGTGGTGAGGTCCCTCAATTACCGGCAGCTGTTTTCAGTCATCACCCGCAGTGCTACGACATGTTTTATCAGCAGGGACTGACGCCTTTTCTCAAACTGGCGGCCAGTCACGGCGTGACCTCACTAGCAGATGGAGTCGGGATGCTGGTGGCACAGGCTGCCCATGCCTTTATGTTGTGGCACGGCGTCATGCCAGATATTACTCCGGTCATTGAGGCGATGAGACAGGAACGTCAACCATGAATCAGGCCTTACAGTTCCCTGATCGTGAACAGTGGGACGACCGCCGGCAGGCGGTCTGTTTCCCAGCCCTGAATCACGGAATGCAACTCAACTGTGCGATCAGTGGTGAGGAGTTGCATCTGCGCTACGGAGAAGGAGATCCGCTGGATCTGTTTCGTCGGCATCGTTGGGATCTGGAGGAGGATGCCGAACACCTGATCATGACGGATCAGGATGATGCGGAAGGGTGGTATTGGTTGTCTTCCGACAAGTAATCGTCTTTCCAGCGAACATAGTTCTCGGCCGAACGTCGTAAACCCTGTCTCTCTTCTTTACTTAAAGGTCGAATTTTGCGTGCAGGGCTACCGAGATAGAGGTAGCCACTTTCCAGACGTTTTCCGGAAGGCACCAAGCTACCGGCACCCAGCATGACCTCTTCTTCTATATAGACACCGTCCAGTACTATCGCTCCCATGCCGATCAGTACACGATTGCCCACGGTACAACCATGTAATAGGGCTTTATGGCCGACCGTGACGTCTTCACCGATCACGAGCGGATGTCCTGCCGGTAATTTGTCAGAGCAGTGGGTAACATGCAGAACTGCGCCGTCCTGGATATTGGTGCGGGCACCGATAGTGATACGGTTAACATCTCCACGTGCAACCACAGCAGGCCAGAGACTGACATCGTCTGCCAGCGTGACCTGACCAATGACCACGCAGCTAGGGTCAATCATGACTCGTGTACCGGTCACTGGGAAAAAATCGCCTAACTGTCTAAGGGCAGATAAACACATAATAGAACGCTCTCCTTATAAACATTGCCTGTCTAGGACTCTTTATCGCCGTTCCTTATCAAAAGATCTGTCTTTATTTCCGTGTTAAAAACAGAAAAAAGGGCATAGACCGTTTTTTTAGTGGTTAAATTATGCCGATTCCGGTCTATCAGGCAGGGGAAAATGACAGAAAAAGAGTCCCAGTGGCGAGGAATACGGCTAAATACGCTGCTTTGTTCAACGTAACGTATGAAAAAGCGCCATTCAGAAATTAATTTCAAATAAACCCTTGTCAGAAAAAATTAACTCCCTATAATGCGCTCCCACTGACACGGCAAAGCGCGATGCGC
>NZ_ATMI01000009.1 GCF_000439375.1 Tatumella saanichensis | reverse complement strand
TCCCGCCTCTTTAATTAAAATACACTGAGGCGTCGGTCGGTTTACTGACTCTGCTACGCGTCACCAAGTGAACATTCTCAAGTTTAGGTAGAAATCGCCATGAAACGCACTTTTCAACCGTCTGTACTGAAGCGCAACCGTTCTCACGGCTTCCGTGCTCGTATGGCTACTAAAAATGGTCGTCAGGTTCTGGCACGTCGTCGTGCTAAAGGCCGTGCTCGTCTGACCGTTTCTAAGTAATAAAGCGAACCCTGATGGGTAAGCTCGCATTTCCCAGGGAGTTACGTTTGTTAACTCCCAATCATTTCACTTTCGTCTTCCAGCAGCCGCAACGTGCTGGTACGCCGCAATTGACCATTCTCGGCCGCCAGAATTCCCTGGGGCATCCTCGCATCGGTCTTACCGTCGCAAAGAAACACGTGAAACGCGCCCATGAACGCAACCGGATTAAACGCTTAACCCGGGAAAGCTTTCGTTTGCGTCAGCACGAGCTTCCGGCGATGGATTTTGTGATTGTTGCCAAAAAAGGGATCGCTGAGCTGGATAATCAAACGCTGACGGAAGTGTTGGAGAAATTATGGCGTCGTCATTGTCGCCTGGTGCGCGGCTCCTGATTGTTTTAATCCGCGTTTATCAACGGGCAATAAGTCCTCTGCTGGGGCCTCATTGCCGTTTCAATCCAACCTGTTCCCATTACAGTATCGAAGCCTTACGTCGTTTCGGAATGGTAAAAGGCAGTTGGTTGACGGTGAAACGCGTATTAAAATGCCACCCTTTACATTCGGGTGGTGACGATCCTGTGCCGCCAAAAAACACTGATACCAGAGAAAACTAACGATGGATTCGCAACGCAATCTCTTTTTCATCGCTTTTCTGTTCGTGTCTTTTATGATCTGGCAAGCCTGGCAGACGGACCACAATCCTCAGCCAGCGCAAACTCAGACTACTCAGAATACGAACAGCACCGCAGGTGATGTCGCAAACCAGGGCGTGCCCGCCAGTGGTGAAGGCAAAACGATTACTGTTAAGACAGATGTTCTGTCTGTTGAAATCAATACCCGTGGCGGTGATGTCGAGCAGGCACAGCTGCTGGCCTACTCTGACAAACTGGGCTCTTCTCAGCCTTTCCAGTTGCTGGAAACCTCGCCTGACTTCCTGTATCAGGCCCAGAGCGGTTTGACCGGTCGTAACGGTCCGGATAACCCGTCTAACGGTGCCCGGCCCCTGTATACGGCGGCCCAGCAAAGCTATCAGTTGGCTGATGGTCAGGCGGAACTGCGTGTTCCTCTGACTTGGACCGGTCAGGACGGCGTTGTCTACACCAAAACCTTCATCTTTAAGCGCGGCGGTTACGCGGTAGATGTGGATTACCACGTCAACAACGTCTCCACTCAGCCTCTGGAAGTGTCGATGTTTGGTCAGCTGAAGCAGACTATCGACCTGCCAAAAGCGCGCGATACCGGCAGCAAGAACTTTGCTTTACACACTTTCCGTGGTGCGGCTTACTCCACCAGCAACGAAAAGTATGAAAAGTATAAATTCGATACCATTGCCGATAACGAAAACCTGAATACCAATACTGACAATGGCTGGGTTGCCATGCTGCAGCAGTACTTTGCGACAGCTTGGGTACCACGCACTGCCGGAAGCAATACCCTGTACACCAGTAACTTGGGTAACGGTGTCGCGGCGATTGGTTATAAATCCGCGCCGGTGACGATTGCCCCGGGCACGCAGCAGGATCTGAACTCAACCCTGTGGGTTGGTCCTGAAATTCAGGATCAGATGGCGGCAGTGTCTCCGCACCTGGATTTAACCGTTGATTACGGTTGGTTATGGTTTATCTCTCAGCCACTGTTTAAGCTGCTGAAGTTTATCCACAGCTTTATCGGTAACTGGGGCTTCTCCATTATCGTGATCACCTTTATCGTTCGCGGTATCATGTACCCGCTGACCCGTGCGCAATACACCTCTATGGCGAAAATGCGCATGCTGCAACCGAAAATTCAGGCAATGCGTGAGCGCTTGGGTGACGATAAGCAGCGTATCAGCCAGGAAATGATGGCGCTGTATAAAGAAGAAAAAGTGAATCCGCTGGGTGGCTGTCTGCCGCTAGTGATCCAGATGCCAATCTTCCTGGCACTGTATTACATGCTGTCAGGCTCGGTTGAACTGCGCCATGCGCCGTTTATCCTGTGGATCCATGACCTATCAGCGCAGGACCCGTACTACATCCTGCCAATCCTGATGGGTGTGACCATGTTCTTTATTCAGAAGATGTCACCGACCACCGTCACTGATCCGACTCAGCAGAAGATCATGACCTTTATGCCGGTTATCTTTACGGTGTTCTTCCTGTGGTTCCCATCCGGTCTGGTGCTGTACTATATCGTCAGCAACCTGGTCACCATTCTTCAGCAGCAGCTGATTTATCGTGGACTGGAAAAACGCGGACTGCACAGCCGTAAGAAAAAAGCCTGACAGCGGACACGCAGCCAGTCTGCGTGACCCTCCTGACAACTCAGGATAGGATAAGGCGGTCATTTGACCGCCTTTTTTTATTGGTAAAGAGAGAACAGTTATGAGCCACAGCGATACCATCGTCGCCCAGGCAACCCCACCGGGTCGTGGCGGGGTCGGCATCTTGCGTATTTCCGGCCCGAAAGCGGCCAGCGTCGCAGAACAGATCCTGGGTAAACTACCGAAAGCCCGCTATGCCGATTATCTGCCGTTCCGCGAAGCAGATGGCACGGTACTGGACCAAGGCATTGCCCTGTGGTTCCCGGGACCGAACTCCTTCACCGGCGAAGATGTGCTGGAATTACAGGGACACGGCGGTCCGGTGATCCTCGACCTGCTGCTGAAACGTATCGTCGCCCTCCCCGGCCTGCGTATTGCCAGACCGGGTGAGTTCTCGGAGCGTGCCTTCCTCAATGATAAACTGGACCTGGCACAGGCCGAAGCTATCGCCGACCTGATCGATGCCAGTTCCGAACAGGCTGCCCGTTCGGCGGTCAACTCCTTACAAGGGGTCTTCTCACAGCGGGTCAATGGTCTGGTTGAAGCCCTTACCCACCTGCGGATTTATGTGGAAGCCGCCATCGATTTTCCAGACGAAGAGATCGATTTTCTGTCTGACGGTAAAATCGAAGCCCAACTGGACGGCGTGATCAGTGATCTAAACCATGTCCGTCAGGAAGCCCGTCAAGGCAGCCTGTTACGCGAAGGGATGAAAGTAGTGATCGCCGGACGGCCTAACGCCGGAAAATCCAGTCTACTGAATGCACTGGCGGGCAGAGAAGCGGCCATTGTTACTGACATTGCCGGGACCACCCGCGATGTCCTACGCGAGCATATCCATATCGACGGTATGCCACTGCATATTATCGATACCGCTGGACTGCGTGAAGCCAGCGATGAAGTCGAGCGTATCGGTATCGAGCGTGCTTGGCAGGAGATCGAACAGGCTGATCATGTGCTGTTTATGGTGGACGGGACCACGACTGCCGAAACCGATCCACAGGCGATCTGGCCGGAGTTTATCGCCCGTTTACCTGCGGCGATGCCGGTCACCGTGATCCGTAATAAAGCGGATGTCACCGGCGAAGCAGCGGGGGCAGATACCTCCAGTCACCATACCCTGATCCGTCTGTCTGCGCGTTCCGGGGCGGGCGTGGAGACCTTGCGTGACCACCTAAAAGAGAGCATGGGTTTTGCCGGTAATGTCGAAGGCGGTTTTATTGCCCGCCGCCGTCATCTGGAAGCGCTGGAATTAGCCAATGTTCACCTGTTACAGGGCCGTGACCAATTACTAGGTGCCCGTGCCGGCGAGTTGTTAGCGGAAGAACTTCGCCTCGCTCAGCAGGCGTTGAGTGAAATCACCGGTGAATTTACCGCCGATGATCTGCTAGGCCGGATCTTCTCCAGCTTCTGTATCGGCAAGTAAAAGAAAACACCGGCCTCCCGGGCCGGTGGTAACACCTCACCGGGAGCGGGAGTTCGGGTTGCTGCTGGCAACTTCAGCACCGACTGACATCAAGGCACCGGCATTCAGTAGCCCGCCCACAGCCTGTGCTAGATCGGCGGGCATCGCCACCACCTTGGCATTATCACTTTTCGACAGTTCCCCGAGGGTAGTTACATAGTTATTGGCCAGCTGGAACGACATAGCCTGATGGCCTCCGGCGGCGATCAGTGCCTGAGCCAGCTGTTCCGTCGCTTTACGCTGCCCGGCGGCCAGCGTTTCAATGGCTTCAGCTTCACGCCGTGAAGCTTCGAGTTTTGCTTCAGCATCAAGGATCATTGCCTGCTTTTTCCCTTCGGCTTCGCGAATAGCGGCATTTTTATTCCCTTCGGCGCGGGTTTCGGTCGCTTTACGTTCACGCTCTGCCGCTGCCTGCTGCTCCATCGATTTGCGCATAGAATCTGACGGAGTGATATCCTGAATATCCACGGTTCTGAGGATCAGCCCCCAGTCGTTCATCTGCTCTTCCATATTGGCACGCAGGGTTACCGCCAGTTGGTCACGGTTAGATAAGGTATCATCGAGGTTCATCCCGCCGACCGCATTACGGATGGTGGTCATGACTAGATTCTGTACCGCCGCGCTGTAACTGTCGACCCCGTAAGCTGCTTTGTTGGGATCTGCCACGCGGATAAAGCAGATGGCATTTACCCCAACGGTAGCATTATCTTTGGTGATCCCCTCAATCCCTTGGATTTCAAACATTTGGTCTTTGGCGGACATCTTATAGGCCACCACATCAATAAACGGGATCAAGATATTCAGTCCCGGATTGAGGGTGGTGTGGTATTTACCCAATCGTTCGACAATCCACTGGTCCGCCTGAGGGACAATACGGACACATTTAAAAAACGAAATCGCTAGCAAAATAATCAGTAAGAAAATCGCAATCAGTCCCGGTGTCATACGCTATCCTCCTTGGGATATCTTAAAGGTTAAACCGCTGCTACTTTGACCTGGCCATTGTCTACCATAGCCACGACTCGGACTCGGGCCTGACGGGCTAAGGGCTGATCACTGATGCAGGGCCACTCTTGCCGCCCCAGCACCGGTTTCATCAGCAGGAGTATCCCGCTGCTGCCAGGCTCTAACGCGGAGGCCAACAGTCCCTGCTGGCCGATGAGAGGTTCGGCGATAAAAGGTTCCGGCGGACTGCGTACCCAGCGAACCCAGATCCATGCGCACAGCAGAGACGCTACCAGCCAGAGCACAACCTGTGGAACTACCGCTAATTGCGGCACCATCAGCACAGTGATTGCCGGAACCAGGGCCGCCAGCGCCATCCATAGACCGAAAAATGTGACGGTAAAGAGTTCAATCAGGCCGAAGATCGCCGCAATCGCCACCCAGAACCAGAATAGTGCGGTTATTTCCATGCTTCCCTCCTTTTAGGCCGCTGATCGCCTCAACCAGTGATAACAGCGTCCGAAGACTTATCTTGCCTGAAAAATCAGTAGTCCGCCTGCGCAGGGTCCTCAAACTGTGTATCGCACCCTATTACTCGACTTTTTTGTGATCTCAATAGGCCAATCACCTTACCCGATGGCACCCAGCGAATCCTCACTTCCTCGAGATCGAGGTAGCAGCAGAAGGGTGGCAAGCATATCCAGCACATAGATCGAGGCCAGCAGGGTAATGGCTGCGCTGAACGACCACTGAGAAGCCAGCATGCCGATCACCACCGGCCCAAGGCCACCCACTGCCCGGCCAGCATTGAACAGTACGTTCTGCGCCGTGGCCCGGGCAGCAGCCGGATAGGTATCAGAGATCAGCGCACCGTAGCCACCAATCATGCCATTCACAAACATCCCCATTACCGCTCCGGCCACTAACATCAGCGTCGGGTCAGTCAACTGCGCATAAACGATCACCATAATGACTGCCCCCAACTGATAGACAATAAAGACCGAACGGCGGGAAAAGCGATCGGCCAACCAGCCAAACAGCGCAATCCCCAGCGTCATTCCCAGCACCGTAACGGCTGTCCAGACCCCAGATTTGGTAAGGCTGAAACCGAACATTTTCGACAGATAACCCGGCATCCAGATCATCAGTCCGTAGTAACCGAAATTTTGGACCGAGCAGAGGATAAAAATACCTAAGCTGGCTTTGGTGGTCGGGACATCCTTACACAGCAGTTTCAGGCGAGCGATAAAGGAGAGTGCCGGTGCCTGCGCCATTTCACGGGTAAAACCTTCCGGCTCCCCGAGACCGCGACGGATAAAAAACGAAAACAACGCCGGGACTAACCCCACCAGGAACATACCGCGCCAACTGATATACGTCAGTAACAGCGGAGTGAGGAAAGCAGCCATTAACACTCCCCCCTGCCAGCCGATCCCTACCCAGGCCGATGCACGGTTACGTTTACTGACGGGCCAAGCCTCGGCAATCAGTGCCATACCGATACCAAACTCGCCACCCAGACCGACACCGGCCAAGGTACGGTATAGCAGCAGATCGTGATAGCCGCGGGCGATGGCACACAGGCCGGTAAAGACCGAGAACATCAAAATAGTCAGGGTCAGGATTTTCATCCGCCCGTAGCGGTCACTCAAGGCACCAAACAGGATCCCTCCGACCACCGCCCCGATTAGCGTCCAAGTGACCAGCGCACCGGCCTGTGAGTAGTTAAGCGACAACGATGCGCTAATCGCTGGCAGCATGAACCCGAGGATCAAGAGGTCGAAACCATCCATCGCATAGCCACTGATGGCCGCTAGCATGGCTTTCGCCGGAGTTACCGTTTTTTTGTTGTGCACGTCTGTATCCGTAAAATCAGTAAGGAAGGAGTGGGAGGAGTATAAAAAGATGCGTGCACAGATGCTATGCGAGATGAAAAAACAGGCGACGGGGTTACGCCGCCTACCAGGATCAAACGTGGGGCTGGCTATCCGGCTCATCGCCCAGTAGGACGTTCAGTTTATCGCCGCCCAGATGACGGAAATTCTGCCCTTTGACAAAATAGAAAATAATTTCACAGATATTTTGGCAGCGATCACCGATACGTTCGATGGCGCGGGCACAAAACAATGCTGTCAGCACGCTGGGAATGGTACGAGGGTCTTCCATCATATAGGTCATTAATTGACGGATAATGCCTTCGTACTCTTTATCGACTTTTTTATCCTCCCGATAGATCTGCACCGCCGCATTCAGGTCCATACGGGTGAATGCATCCAGTACATCGTGCAGCATCTGTACCGCATGGCGGCCTAGGGATTCCAAGCTGACCAGTAACGGCTGATGGGTCTGTCCGAACTTCTCCAATGCGGTGCGGCTGATTTTCTCTGCCACATCGCCGATACGTTCCAGTTCGGAAATGGTTTTGATGATCGCCATCACCATGCGTAAATCACTGGCGGTCGGCTGGCGTTTGGCAATAATCCGTACGCAGTGTTCATCGATTTCCACTTCCATGCGGTTTACTTTTTGGTCGTCATCAATCACCCGCTGCGCCAGCTCGCCGTCCATGGTCTGCATGGCGGTAATAGCATCCGTCAGTTGCTGCTCCACCAGCCCGCCCATGATCATCACTTGAGTGCGGATATGTTCCAGTTCGGCGTTAAACTGCCCAGAGATATGTTTATTTAAATTAAGGCTGTCCATCGGGGTCTCCCGTGTTTATCGGCATATCAGGCTGGCTACACATTACAGTGGCGGTATTAGCCATAGCGTCCAGTAATATAATCTTCCGTCTGTTTACGGGACGGCTTGGTAAACAGCGTATCGGTATCACTGAATTCAATCAGTTCCCCCATATACATAAACGCCGTATGATCAGAACAGCGTGCCGCCTGCTGCATGTTGTGGGTAACGATCACCACGGTGTAGTCCTGTTTCAGTTCACTGATCAGTTCTTCGATACGGCCAGTGGAGATAGGGTCCAGGGCTGAGCAAGGCTCATCCAGTAACAGCACTTCCGGACGGATAGCGATACCACGGGCGATACACAGACGCTGTTGCTGACCACCGGACAGGCTATAACCACTCTGATTCAGCTTATCTTTGGTCTCTGTCCATAACGCTGCTTTCGTCAGCGCCCACTGTACGCGTTCATCCATCTCTGCACGGGAGAGCTTTTCAAATAGCCGTACCCCAAAAGCAATGTTGTCATAAATCGACATCGGGAACGGCGTCGGCTTCTGAAAGACCATTCCGACCCGGGCCCGTAATAGGGCGATGTCTTGGCTGTGGCTGAGAATATTTTCCCCATCCAGCAGAATTTCCCCGTCGGCACGCTGATCCGGATAGAGCTGATACATCTTATTAAAGGTGCGTAACAGCGTCGATTTCCCACAACCGGAAGGGCCGATAAAGGCGGTTACCTGATTACGGGCAATCTCCAGATTGACGTTTTTCAGGGCATGAAATTTTCCATAGTGGAAATTTAGGTCTTTGACCTGAATTTTCGCCGAGGAAGTATGGGTATTAAGCCTATTCATCTTCAGTCTCTCTTATACCGCGCCGCCGCTAGCCGCGCCGTCACATCAGGATTTACGCTTGGCAAAAATACACCGTGCCACAATATTCAGCAGTAATACGCACAGGGTGATAATCAGTACCCCCGCCCAAGCGAGGTTTTGCCACTGAGAAAATGGACTCATGGCAAATTTGTAGATAGTCACCGGCAGGTTAGCCAGCGGCTGCGACATATCGGTGCTCCAGAACTGGTTAGACAGTGCCGTAAACAACAGGGGTGCTGTTTCCCCAGCAATACGGGCGATAGCCAACAATACCCCGGTGATGATCCCCGATATGGAAGCTTTCAGGGTGATCGCCAGTATCATTTTCCACTTTGGCGTTCCTAGAGCATAAGCCGCCTCACGCATCTGGTCTGGCACCAGTTTCATCATATTTTCGGTGGTGCGGATAACGATAGGCACCTGTAACAATGCCAACGCGATCACACCGGCCCAACCTGAGAAGTGATGCATGCGCGCGACCACCAAGGTGTAGACAAACAGCCCGATCACGATCGAGGGCGCAGACAGCAGAATGTCATTAATAAAGCGGATCACGCCGGCCAGCAGTGATTTCCGTCCATACTCCGCCAAATAAATTCCTGCCATAATACCCAGCGGCGTGCCGACCAACGTGGCCCAAAGGATCAGTAATCCACTGCCAGCCAAGGCATTCGACAGGCCCCCCCCATCGGTATTCGGTGGCGGGGTCGGCTGGGTAAACAGATCAATAGACAGCCCACTCATCCCTCGGGAGACCGTGGTCCACAGGATCCAAATCAGCCAGAACAGGCCAAAGGCCATCGTCAATAAGGACAGACCGATCGCGATACGGTTCTTCAGGCTGCGCCGCGATTGCATTTTGCGGCGGGATGCCGCCAGTGCGCTCTGTGATGGCAATGTCATGAGCGCCCTCCTTCACTTTTTGCCAGCCGTAAAATCATCAGCTTAGAGATCGCCAGCACTACAAAGGTGATAAAGAACAGGATCAAGCCCAGTTCCATCAATGCCGCCACATGCAGCCCAGATTCGGCTTCGGCGAATTCGTTGGCCAGTGCCGAGGTAATGCTGTTACCCGGCATATACAGGGACGCGCTATCCAGTTGGTAGGTATTGCCGATAATAAAGGTCACGGCCATGGTCTCACCCAAGGCGCGCCCCAGCCCCAGCATAATGCCGCCAATTACCCCATTACGGGTAAAGGGGAGCACGACATGGCGCACCACTTCCCACGTGGTACAGCCTAACCCATAGGCGGACTCTTTCATCATTACTGGGGTTTGTTCGAAGACATCACGCATGACCGAAGCGATATAGGGAATGATCATAATGGCCAAGATCACCCCAGCGGCCAAAATACCGATACCGAAAGCCGGGCCGGAAAACAGGCTACCGATAACAGGCACCGAGGAGAGCAAATCCCCGACCGGGGTCTGAAAGTATTCGGCAAACAGCGGTGCAAACACAAATAAGCCCCACATCCCATAGACGATACTCGGAATAGCAGCCAGCAGTTCAATGGCGGTCCCCAGCGGACGGCGTAACCAGCCTGGGGAGAGCTCGGTGAGAAACAGAGCGATCCCAAAACTCACGGGGACGGCAATCAGCAAGGCAATGAACGAAGTGACTACCGTACCGTAAATGGGGACTAGCGCACCAAACTGCTCATTGGGCGCATCCCAGGTTTTATTCCACAGGAAGGAGAATCCAAATTTATGGATACTCGGTAATGAAGAGATAATCAGTGAAACGATAATGCCGCCAAGCAGCAGCAACACAATCAGCGCACAGAGTCTTACCAGTGCACCGAAGAGGATATCGCCCTGTTTACCTGGCGCTTTGAAAACTGGCTTTCTTTCCGCCATAACACTCTCTGCTGACAATGGATCGGGCGGCGAACGCCGCCCGGAAATAGTGAGTCATCGCACTGAAGTCGTTACTGATACAGCGCGTTACCCTGACTATCCGTTATATTGGTTTTCCACGCTGCACGAATTTGCGAAACGACCGAGGCTGGCAGAGGTGCATAATCCAGGCTGGCAGCGGTTTTATTCCCTTGGTTGTAGGCCCAATCAAAGAATTTTAACACTGCGGCACCCTTAGTGGCGTCATTCTGCTTTTTATACACAAGAATAAAAGTGGTTGAAGAGATAGGCCAGGCATCATCACCTTTCTGGTAAGTCAGGTCCTGAGCGAAGCTTTTTTGCCAGTCAGCCCCTTTAGCCGCATTACTGAAGCTGGTTTCAGAAGGCAATACCGCTTTACCGTCTGCATCCACAAGCTTGGTGTAGGTCAGGTTATTCTGCTTAGCGTAGGCATATTCCACATAACCGATAGATCCTGGCAGACGTTGGACAAAGGCTGCGACACCGTCATTGCCTTTACCCCCCAGTCCGACCGGCCAGTTAACGGTATTACCTTTACCAATGGTAGACTGCCAGTCGGCATTCACTTTTGACAGATAGCTGGTAAAGACAAAGGACGTCCCTGAACCATCGGCACGGCGCACGACATTAATGCTACTGGCAGGTAGTTTAATGCCTGGGTTAAGGCGAACAATTGCCGGGTCATTCCACTTTTTGATTTTGCCGAGGTAAATATCCCCCACGGTCTGACCGTCCAGTGTCAGTTCTCCGGATTTAATGCCAGGCAGGTTCACAGCCAACACCACTCCTCCGATCACCGTTGGAAATTGGAACAGGCCATTTTTCTGCAAATCCGCATCGTTCAGTGGTGCATCGGAAGCCCCGAAATCGACGGTTTTGGCAATGATCTGTTTTACGCCACCGGAAGAACCGATACCCTGATAGTTTACCTGGCTGCCATCGGTTTTCTGATAATCCGCTGCCCAGCGGGCGTAGACCGGTGCAGGGAAGGTGCCGCCAGCGCCAGTTAAATTGGTCGCAGCCATCGCAGAGACCGCTGTGACAGACAGAGTTGCCGCCAATACCCGGGCTGCTGTGGTTTGTTTCAGTCTCATAGTCCCTCCGAGGGAATGATGTCCCGGCGTTCAGCCGGTGATTCAGATATCGGATTGTACTGCACGATGAAAATAGGACAGTTTGATGACAGCAATATGTCCGAAATATGACACTTTTATGACAGCAAAAACAGGCTGCCACACTGCAACCGTCTTAAGGAATTCGCCAGATCATTTCGATCAGATCCGTGATGCGCACCTGAAAAAAAGATCCGATCCCGCGCCGCTTTCCAGGGCTCTGAGAAGAAATATTCAGCAAAATGCATGCAAACGCTGCTTATGAGCCTGTGGCTGTGTATAATGGTAAAGATATTGTCCCCGCTCTTTACTCAATTCAAGAAAATCATGGCTCAAGGTACACTGTTTATTGTTTCCGCCCCCAGCGGCGCGGGTAAATCAAGCCTGATCACAGCACTGCTGAAAACCCAGCCGCTGTATGACACTCAGGTCTCCGTTTCCCATACCACACGGGACATGCGCCCCGGCGAAGTGCAGGGTGATCACTATTTCTTCGTCTCTAAAGAAGAGTTCCGCGCAATGATCGCAGACGGCGCCTTCTTGGAATACGCAGAGGTGTTTGGTAACTACTACGGCACCTCTCGCAAAGCGATTGAGCAGGTACTGGCGACCGGCGTTGATGTTTTTCTTGATATTGACTGGCAGGGCGCACAACAGATCCGTGCACAGATGCCTGCGGCACGGACAATTTTCGTTCTTCCGCCATCGAAAGATGAACTCGATCGCCGTCTGCGTGGCCGTGGCCAAGACAGCGAAGACGTTATCGTCAAACGTATGGCGAAAGCGGTAGATGAGATGAGTCATTACGCAGAGTACGATTATCTGATCGTTAATGATGACTTTGATCTGGCGCTGTCTGACCTGAAAACGATCATCCGCGCAGAGCGTCTGCGAATGAATCGTCAAAAAGCCCGACATGATGCATTAATCAGCAAATTATTGGCACACTGAACTTGGTTTCAGTATTATGCCCAGTCATTTCTTCACCTGTGGAGTAGCACATTTATGGCACGCGTAACCGTTCAGGACGCAGTAGAAAAAGTTGGAAACCGTTTTGACCTGGTACTGGTCGCTGCACGTCGAGCACGTCAGATGCAGGTCGGTGGCAAAGATGCCCTGGTTCCAGAAGAAAACGATAAACCAACGGTTATCGCATTACGCGAAATCGAAGAAGGCCTGATCACTAACCAGATCTTGGATGTGCGTGATCGTCAAGAACAGCATGAGCAGGAAACCGCCGAACTCCAGGCTGTGACCGCGATTGCTGAAGGTCATCGTTAATCTGACTGTTGAAGGCCGCCCTTGTATCTGTTTGAAAGCCTCAATCAACTGATTGAAAAATACCTGCCCGAGGATCAAATTAAACGCCTCCGGCAGGCCTATCTTGTTGCCCGTGATGCCCACGAGGGTCAGACGCGTTCCAGCGGTGAACCTTACATCACGCATCCGGTAGCCGTTGCCTGTATTCTCGCCGAAATGCGCCTCGACCATGAAACACTGATGGCCGCATTACTGCATGACGTGATCGAAGATACTCCGGCGACCTACCAAGACATGGAACAGCTATTCGGGAAAAGCGTTGCCGAGTTAGTCGATGGCGTATCCAAACTGGATAAGCTGAAATTCCGTGACAAGAAAGAAGCCCAGGCAGAAAACTTCCGTAAGATGATTATGGCCATGGTACAGGATATCAGGGTCATCTTAATCAAACTGGCAGACCGGACCCACAATATGCGCACCCTTGGGTCGCTGCGTCCGGACAAGCGGCGGCGTATCGCCCTGGAAACGCTGGAAATATACAGTCCCTTAGCCCATCGTCTGGGTATTCATCACCTGAAAACCGAACTGGAAGAGTTAGGCTTTGAAGCCCTCTATCCGAACCGTTACCGGGTGATCAAAGAGGTGGTCAAGGCAGCCCGCGGCAACCGTAAAGAGATGATCCAGAAGATCCTGTCTGAAATCGATGGGCGTCTTCAGGAGTCGGGGATCCCTTGCCGCGTCAGTGGTCGGGAGAAACATCTCTACTCGATTTATCAGAAAATGCACTTAAAAGAGCAGCGTTTTCACTCAATTATGGATATCTACGCCTTCCGCGTCATCGTCAAAGATGTGGATACCTGTTACCGCGTTCTCGGACAGATGCACAGTCTCTACAAGCCTCGTCCGGGCCGTGTTAAAGATTATATCGCCATTCCCAAAGCCAACGGCTATCAGTCACTGCACACTTCGATGATCGGTCCACATGGTGTACCGGTTGAAGTGCAGATCCGTACCGAAGATATGGATCAGATGGCCGAAATGGGGGTCGCAGCGCATTGGGCTTATAAAGCGCCGGGCGAAAGTGGTTCCACCACCGCCCAAGTTCGTGCCCAGCGCTGGTTACAAAGTTTGCTGGAACTACAGCAAAGTGCTGGGAATTCCTTCGAATTTATCGAAAGTGTCAAGTCTGACCTGTTCCCAGACGAAATTTATGTCTTCACCCCTGAAGGGCGGATTGTCGAGCTACCGGCTGGCGCCACCCCGGTGGACTTCGCCTATGCGGTACATACCGATATCGGTCATGCCTGCGTCGGGGCGCGTGTCGACCGCCAGCCTTATCCGCTGTCACAGCCACTGACCAGCGGCCAGACTATCGAGATCATTACTGCACCGGGGGCGCGTCCAAATGCGGCTTGGCTCAACTTCGTAGTCAGCTCGAAAGCGCGCGCGAAAATCCGTCAGTTACTGAAAAACTTGAAACGTGAAGAGTCCGTCAGTCTCGGCCGCCGTCTGCTTAGCCATGCGCTGGGAGGCAGTAAGAAACTGGCTGAAATTCCACAGGAAAACATCCATAAAGAACTGGAGCGCATGAAGCTGCCGAACTTGGATGATCTGCTGGCAGAGATCGGGCTGGGTAATGCCATGAGTGTGGTGGTGGCGAAAAATCTGCTGCCCGCCGACAATGCAGAGCCATTGCCGAAATCTAATGCCAGAAAGCATAAGCTGCCGATCAAAGGTGCTGATGGCGTGCTAATCACCTTTGCGAAATGCTGCCGTCCGATCCCCGGTGACCCGATTGTTGCCCACGTCAGTCCGGGCAAAGGCTTGGTGGTGCACCACGAATCCTGTCGCAATATCCGCGGTTACCAGAAAGAGGCCGAGAAGTTTATGCCGGTCGAATGGGACACGGTGACCGAGCAGGATTTTGTGACCGAAATTAAAGTCGATATGCTGAATCATCAGGGTGCACTGGCGAATCTGACCGCGGCGATCAACACCTGTCACTCCAATATTCAGAGCCTGAACACAGAAGAACGTGACGGCCGGGTGTACAGTGCCTTTATCCGTCTTACCGTCCGCGACCGTATTCATCTGGCGGACATCATGCGTAAGCTGCGTGTGATGCCGGATGTGATCAAGGTCCACAGGAATCGTAACTAACGGCATGAATGAGCAACGTTTTGCGCGGATAACGGAAATGCTGGCGCGCCGCCAGCATGACCTGACCGTCTGTATGGAGCAAGTGCATAAACCGCACAATGTCGCGGCGGTGGTCCGTACCGCCGATGCTGTCGGTATTCACCATGTCCATGCTGTCTGGCCCAGTGATCGGATGCGCACTGCGGTGTCCTCCTCTGCGGGCAGTAACAGTTGGGTCAATGTGATCACTCATCGCTCTATCGGCGATGCGGTCACTGCCGTAAAAGCCCAAGGGATGCAGGTACTGGCGACTCATTTGTCGGATAACGCCGTCGATTTCCGCGATATCGATTATACCCGTCCGACCTGTATCCTGATGGGTCAGGAGAAAACCGGCATTACCCAAGAAGCCTTGGCGTTGGCCGATCAAGATATCATTATCCCGATGGTGGGCATGGTACAGTCGCTGAATGTGTCGGTCGCCAGTGCCCTAATCCTCTATGAAGCTCAGCGCCAGCGGCAAAATGCCGGCATGTACCAGCGTCAACACTGTTTGCTGGACGAAGCCGAACAACAGCGCTTACTGTTCGAGGGCGGCTATCCGGTACTGGCGCGAGTGGCTCGGCAGAAAGGTCTGCCCTACCCGTGGATCAATGCGCAGGGTGAACCGGAAGCAGACGAGCAGTGGTGGGCTGCCATGCAGGCCACCGGCCACAGTCGTAAGCAGAAAAAATGAAAGGCCGCCTGCTCGACGCCATTCCGCTGAATACCCTGACCGGCGTCGGTGCCAGTCAGGCAGCAAAACTGGCAAAACTCGGGCTGCATAATCTGCAGGACTTGCTGTTACACCTGCCTGCCCGCTACGAAGATCGTACTCGACTCTATCGCATTAACGATTTACTGCCCGGCCTCCATGCTACCGTTGAGGGTGAGGTGCTTTCCACTGAAGTGACGTTTGGTCGCCGGCGGATGCTGGTATGTCAGATCAGCGACGGCAGCGGCATCGTAACCCTGCGCTTTTTCAACTTCAATGCGGGTATGAAGAATAACCTCGCCACGGGTAGCCATGTGGTGGCCTACGGTGAGATCAAACGCGGGCAACGCGGCGCTGAGATTATTCATCCGGAGTACCGCATTACCGGCCAGCAGGCCAGCCCGGAAATGCAGGAAACCCTGACACCGGTCTACCCGACCACAGAAGGGATCCGTCAGGCGACCTTACGTAAACTCACCGATCAGGCGCTGACCTTACTGGAAAGCTGTCCGACCCACGAATTACTGCCCGCTGAACTGCGCGGCGGTATGATGTCACTGACCGATGCTTTACGTACCCTGCATCGTCCACCACCAGAACTGCAATTGGCCGACCTCGAGCAGGGTAAACATCCTGCGCAACAGCGGCTGATCACCGAAGAGTTACTGGCCCATAATCTGAGTATGCTCGATGTCAGAGCAGGTGCTCAGCGTTATCATGCCCAACCGATCACTGCCACTCTGCCACTGACCAACCGCTTTTTGGCGACCCTGCCGTTTAGCCCGACCGGGGCACAGCAGCGGGTAGTGCAAGAAATTGAGCAGGATTTGGCGAAAGATTATCCGATGCTACGGCTGGTGCAAGGAGATGTTGGCTCCGGTAAAACATTGGTGGCTGCCTTGGCCGCCCTGACGGTGATCGCCCAAGGACACCAAGTGGCACTGATGGCCCCTACCGAACTCCTCGCGGAGCAGCATGCCAATAACTTCCGTCAGTGGCTAGCACCGCTGGGGATAGAAGTCGGCTGGTTGGCGGGTAAACAGAAAGGCAAAGCCCGTGAGGCACAACAGCAAGCCATCGCCAGTGGTCAGGTAGCCATGGTGGTCGGCACCCATGCGCTATTTCAGGAACAGGTCCGTTTTAACGGTCTGGCACTGGTCATTATCGACGAGCAGCACCGTTTTGGTGTCCATCAACGTCTGGCGCTGTGGGAAAAAGGTGAACAGCAGGGGTTCCATCCTCACCAGCTGATCATGACGGCCACACCTATCCCACGGACTCTGGCGATGACGGCCTATGCAGATCTTGATACCTCGACCATTGATGAACTGCCTCCCGGCCGGACCCCGGTTACTACCGTGGCCATCCCCGATACCCGTCGCGAGGAGATTATCCGCCGCGTGGAAAGTGCCTGTCAGCAGGGGCGTCAGGCTTATTGGGTGTGTACGCTTATTGAAGAGTCGGAGCAGTTAGAGGCTCAGGCCGCCGAAGCGACCTGCCAGGAACTGCAACTGGCCCTGCCAGAGATGAAAATCGGTCTAGTACATGGCCGGATGAAACCTGCGGAAAAGCAGGCGATTATGCAGCAGTTTAAAGACAATCAGATCCAGTTACTGGTCGCCACTACCGTTATTGAAGTGGGTGTGGATGTACCTAATGCGAGCCTGATGATTATCGAAAATCCGGAACGTCTTGGTCTGGCACAGTTACATCAGTTACGTGGCCGGGTGGGCCGTGGCGCAGTCGCCTCCCACTGTGTGTTGTTGTATAAGTCCCCGCTCAGTAAAACGGCCCAGAAGCGCCTGCAGGTGCTACGTGACAGTAACGATGGCTTCGTGATTGCCCAGTATGATCTGGAAATCCGCGGGCCAGGTGAATTGCTGGGGACCCGCCAGACCGGTAATGCAGAGTTCCGCGTGGCCGATCTGCTGCGTGATCAGGCGATGATCCCCGCTATTCAACGAATAGCCCGCCACCTCCACCAGCAATACCCCGAGCAGTCTGCCGCACTAATAGAACGCTGGTTACCGGCTACCGGACGCTTTACCAACGTATAATTTTTTTCGTCTTGGCTTGGCAAACGTTTGCTTTCGGGCCGCAGATAATTAAAATCCCCTTTTTTCTTACCTTTCAGGATATTTCATGTCTGCCGATGTTCCGTTATCCCGACAAAACCCTCCACCGTCACGCAGTGAACTGGTCTATCGCCTCGACGACCGGCCGCCGCTGCCACAGGCCTTGTTTGCTGCATTGCAGCATCTGCTGGCGATGTTTGTCGCGGTGATCACTCCGGCATTATTGATTTGTCAGGCTCTGGGATTACCGGCTGCCGATACTCGCCATATTATCAGCATGTCACTGTTTGCCTCTGGGGTCGCCTCGCTGCTACAAATCAAAACTTGGGGACCCGTCGGGTCCGGACTGCTGTCGATTCAGGGTACCAGTTTTAACTTTGTATCACCGCTGATCATGGGCGGACTGGCACTAAAACAAGGCGGTGCCGATGTGCCCACGATGATGGCTGCGCTGTTTGGTACCCTGATGCTGGCATCCTGTACTGAGATGCTGCTGTCACGGGTGCTGCCTCATGCTCGCCGGATCATCACCCCGTTAGTTTCTGGGATTGTGGTGATGATTATCGGCTTATCGCTGATCCAGGTAGGACTCACTTCGATAGGTGGTGGATTTAGTGCCATGAGTGATCACAGCTTTGGTGCCCCGAAAAACCTGCTACTGGCCGGTGTGGTACTGCTGACCATTATTCTGCTTAACCGACAGAAAAATCCCTATCTGCGGGTGGCCTCGTTAGTGATCGCTATGGCGATTGGCGTATTGCTGGCCTGGAGTCTGCATATGATGCCAGTGCTGACCGCCAGCAACGGTCCACTGATGGCAGTTCCGGTACCGTTCTACTACGGATTGGGTATTGACTGGAACCTACTGTTACCGCTGGTACTGGTGTATATGGTGACTTCACTGGAAACTATCGGCGATATTACGGCTACCTCAGATGTGTCGGAACAACCAGTCAGCGGTCCGCTGTATATGAAGCGCTTGAAAGGCGGGGTACTGGCTAATGGCCTCAACTCTTGTGTGTCGGCACTGTTCAATACCTTCCCTAACTCCTGTTTTGGTCAAAATAATGGCGTGATCCAACTGACCGGCGTCGCCAGCCGCTATGTCGGCTTTCTGGTGGCACTGATGCTTATCGTTCTGGGACTGTTCCCAGCAGTCAGCAGTGCGGTACAGCATATTCCGCAGCCGGTACTCGGCGGGGCGACTCTGGTCATGTTTGGCACCATTGCCGCTTCCGGTGTACGAATTATTTCTCGGCAGGCGATCGATCGCCGAGCGGTGATGATTATTGCTATCTCTTTGGCAGTCGGACTGGGTGTGTCTCAGCAACCGCTGATCCTGCAGTTTGCACCTGAATGGCTGAAAACCCTGCTCTCCTCGGGGATTGCTGCCGGCGGCATCACCGCCATCCTACTAAACCTGATTTTTCCAGTCTCTCAGGAAACAGAATAAGGTCTGCGGCGGGCGCTCGCTAGCGGGTGTTCCGCCGCCCATTCTCTTCCCCCTCTCGGAAAACACGCCTCACCATTGAGCTAAGAAGAAAATTCAGGCATAACAGGCAGTAGCTCATCCTTAGGACACAGGACAGACCCCATGAAATTTATCGGAAAATGCCTTCTGATATTGTTGCTCATTCTTATGCTGGCCGTTATTGCCGGCTACTTTTTGCTGAAAAGCACCTGGGGTGCTGCCACCCTCAGCCGCTTGATCAGTGATGAAACAGACTGGCACCTGTCTATCGGCCGTATCCGTCATACTTTCAGTGACCCGCTGGCAGTGACCTTGCAGGATTTCAGTTTCGGCCACGACGGTCAGCCTGCTCTGATTGTTGCAAAAGATGTCACCCTCAACCTGTCCCTGCTCCAGTTCAGTCAGCCGTCACATTTTGCCGCCCTGACGCTGAGCAATGGCGAAATTGACTTGGCAAACAGTCTGTCGGGCACGACTGTGCCGCTGCAGGCCGATCATCTCTACCTTAACGGTATGCGTATTGTTCAACCGGCAACAGGTCGCGACTTTACCGCGCAGGATCTGCAGGCGGAAATCTCCCCTTGGAAACCTGCTGCCGACCAGATGACGGGCAACCATTATCAATTCAGTCTGGATCTCGGTGAGCTGTCCCTGAGTGGTCAGATCTTGAAAAAGATAACCTCCCAGGGCTCCGTAGATGCTGGTAAGCTGACGCTAGACGCTCTGAGCGGCCAGGCAGAACGTGGCACCTTCTCCGGTAAGATGAGCCGTGATGCCCGTGGCCAATGGCAGATCCAACAACTGGCGCTGCAAAATACTCGATTCCAGACCGAGAAAAGTTTGTCTCAATTTTTACAACCGCTGGAACAACAAAATATACATCCGGCACAGATCGCGATTAACCATGCCACCATCATCGGTCCGGACTGGTCAGTGACTGATCTGACGCTGCAACTGAATAACCCGCAATTGCCAGATGACGGACTGCTGGCCCCTGGAGGACAGCTGACAGCGGCTGCCAGTACCTTTGTCTATGACAACAATGAATTTTCTCAGCCACAAGCCAGTATTTCGGACACGGCTCAGGGCTATCAAATCCACAGCCTAAAAACCGCATGGATGAATGGCAACCTGGCGACCAGCGGTCAGTGGCTGCGGGATACCCGCCAACTGACACTGGATACCCTTTCCTTATCGGGTCTGGAGTACACCCTACCGGAAAACTGGCGTCAGCTCTGGATGACTCCTCTGCCGGCGGCTATCGATTCGGTCCTGGTGCATCAGTTAACCGTCAGCCATACCCTATTAATTGATATTAATCCGGACTTTCCATTTCAGATGACGGGACTTAACGGCACCGGCAGTGAGTTGATGCTGGCGAAGCAAGGACAATGGGGGATCTGGTCCGGTCAGAGTGAGTGGAAGGCCAATGAAGCGACCTTTAACCGCCAAGATATCCGCGCCCCGTGGTTGAAGTTATCCGCAGATAATCAGCAAATCACCGTCAATGACCTGAAAATGCTGGTGGATAATGGTCCTATGATCGGTAAGGCTACCCTGTCCCAGCAGCCTTCTCGGCAGTTCAGTCTCAGCCTGCAGGGCCAGAATGTCCCGCTACCTGCTCTTAGCCATTGGGGCTGGCCAGTGACGGCTGACGGTAACGGGGACTTTACCCTCAGCGCTCAGGGCAACTTACAGGCAGCTACAGCGCTGCGTCCAACGGTTAATGGGACACTGACCTTGAGCACTGCTTCCGGCAAGACCGTGCAGTCGATGCATAATGGGGTTACCGAATAGTCACCGCACAAGCAAAACGGGCGCAAAAGGCGCCCGTTTTACCGTCAGTCTCAGTTAATCCCTGAACCACCTTCTTCCAATGGTCGCTGCGGATCAGCTGGCAACACGATATAAACCCCTTCAAATACCGCCCCCCTTTTTTCGTCACCGAGCAGCTGTACATCCAGCCGAACCCTGGCCTTACGCCCACGCGCTAGACGGTCGAGATCACCGCGCAGTGACCCCAGTTCCGCCACCGCCGAAGGACGGCCAGTAATGGCATGACTATAGCGGATATGGGCATCTGCCAGTACGATGGTCCCTCCAAGGTGACGTTCACGTAGCAGCAGCCAGATAAGTCCCCACCCAGTCAAGGTCGCCAGTGAAAACAAGCTACCAGCAAACAAAGTATGGTGCGGATTCTGATTACCGGTTTCCGGCATGGTGGTGATAAATTTATGGCCGGTATACTGCTGGATACGTACCCCCATTTTTTCACTCAGGGGAATATGGCTGTACCAGGCTTGCTGGAGCTGTCCACACCAGTCGGCACGGTGCAGAATATCGTCCAGTGTGACACTTTGCTTAATCATCAGAAAATGACGCACTGGGGTGGTCTGCGCGGCAATAATTTCGCCTTGGTTCAGATATCCAAGCTTGGCAAAAAATTCGATAGCATCTTCACGCGCACTACAGGTGATACGCTTGACGCCTTCTTGGCGAGCCACCGATTCTAATGTCATGATCAGCAGCGTCCCCAGCCCTTTACCGCGCAGGGCCGGATCTACGGCAATAAAGCGGATAGAGGCTTCATTGTCGGCATTAATATACAGACGGCCAACGGCTACCGGCCGGTTATCTTCATCCACCACCATCTGGTGATGGGCGGTGGCATCCCAAGCTTCTCGCTCAGAGCCTATCGGTTGATTCAGAGGCTTACGCAGCATCTCCCAGCGGAAATTGTAATAGGTTTCCAGTTCCTCTGGCGTCTGCGGGACTCGCAGATGATACATATAATGATCCTCTCTGGCAGCAGCACTGCCCGGCGCCGCCATGGTTAATGACGTACTCATACCTGCAGCCAGAAGGTCACCGGGCCATCATTTACTAAACTGACTTCCATATCGGCGGCAAAACGCCCGTTTTCAGTGACCACTCCTGTGTTGCGGCAGTAGTCACTGAAAGCGTGATACAGCGTCTCCGCCAACTGTGGCTCGGCACTGCCGGAGAACGAGGGACGTAATCCTTTTGTGGTGTCAGCCGCCAAGGTAAACTGTGAAACCACCAGCAGGCTACCCTGTGCCTGTTGCAGGTTAAGGTTCATTTTCCCCTGCTGATCGCTAAACACTCGGTACCCGAGTACCCGGTCGGCCAGTCGTACCGCTTTCTGTTGGTCATCGCCTTTTTCGACTGCCAGTAGGACTAACAGCCCGTGACCGATCTGGCCGGTGATCTGCTGATCTACCGTAACGCTGGCGCGGGTCACCCGCTGAATTAATGCTATCATTCCGTTACAGACTCTTGTTTCGCCGTTTTTCGTAACTGCCGGTAGTGATTAATCGAGACCGTCACTTCAGCACCTAGCAATACAATACACCAGGTCCAGTACATCCAGAGGAATAAAATCGGTATCACTGCCAGAACGCCGTAAATCATCTGATAAGAGGGAAAAGCGGTGACATATAGAGAGAAGGCTTTTTTGCCAAGCTCAAACAGGACACCGGCCACCAGCGCACCGCAAAATGCATCCCAACCCGGTACTGCACAGGTCGGTACGATACTGTACAGCAGCCAAAACGCCAGTACCGACAGCAACAATGGTAACAGCCGCAGGATCGGGTCGAGCAAATGAGTCAGTCCCGTATCATTTAGCCAGTGGACAGACAGCAGATAGGAGCTCATCACCAAACTCGCTCCAGCCAGTAACGGACCCAATGTCAGCACCATCCAATAGACTGCAAAGGAAAATACCAACGGACGCTTTTTAGTACTGCGCCAGATAGTATTCAGCGCACTGTCGATGGAGTGGATCAGTAGCAGCGCGGTAATAATCAGGCCGATCGCCCCTACTGCCGTCATGCGACTGACATTACTGACGAAACGCTCAAGATAGTCTTCGACTACCGTCCCAGCAGCAGGCACGAAATTATCAAAAATGAAATGGCGTAACTGGACACTGACATCAGAGAATACCGGAAACGCGGCAAACAGTGCGAAGACCACCGTCGCCAGCGGTACCAGCGCCAGCAACGACACAAAGGTCAGGTTACCGGCATGCACCGTCATATTGTCTTCATCAATCCTTCGCCAGAACAGCACCAGCCAGTTAAGTGCTGGTTTTATCCGTAATCTCATCTCAGTCAGCATCCTTCAACGGTTCGGGTTACCGGCCTGTGACCTGCTTATGGGCTACTATTCGCGGCCGGAAAACCATTGCGCGACAGTTTCAGGTCCGGTCACCTGGACAGCGGTGATCCCAATAGCCTCTGCGGCGGCAATATTCGCAGGGTGATCATCAAAGAAAACCGCTTGATCGGCCGATACCCCCTCTTTCTCCAGCACGGCCTGATAGATCCGGGATTCCGGTTTGCGCATTTTCAGTTGATGGGACAGATAGACAGCGTCCGCTGCCTGTATCACTTCAGGATAGTGTGTCGGCCAGACTTCGCAATGCAATTGATTGGTATTGGATAAAATCACCACCCGCTCACCGGCATCACGCAGCGACTGCATACGGGCCAGCATATCTTGACGGACACCGACAAAAAGTGCCTGCCAACCAACCGTAAATTGCTCATAGCTTAGGTTAATCTGCAGCGTCTTGCAGACGGCTTCGGCAAATTCGCGATCGGTGATCTCGCCGCGCTCATGCTGCTCAAAGATAGGGTCAAAAGCAAAGTTGTGCTGAAGCTGGGCCAGTGGGGCGCCGCTGAGGTTACTCCATACACCCAGTGCGCGGTTGAAATCAATATCGACAATGACATTACCCAAATCAAAGATATACAGCATAGTCGTCTCCCTGAGAGTTACCTTAATTTAACTGTATCGGCAAATCCTCCGAGTTAACAGGCCTGTACCACGAAAATCTTTTTTCTGCGGCCCATAAACGGTGCCCATAAAAAAACCCCGGCGAGCCGGGGTTTTTAATGACATCAGAATCGATTAAGACTCTTTGCCACCACGTGATGCACGTTTACGTTCGTTTTCCGTCAGGTGACGTTTACGAATACGTACCGACGTTGGCGTAACTTCAACCAGTTCGTCGTCATCGATAAATTCCAGAGCCTGTTCCAGAGACATCTTGATCGCAGGGACCAGAGTCGTCGCTTCATCAGTACCGGATGCGCGCATGTTGGTCAGTTTCTTACCAGTCAGGCAGTTCACGGTCAGATCGTTTGAACGTGAGTGAATACCGATAATCTGGCCTTCATAGACTTCAGCACCGTGACCCAAGAACAGCTTACCGCGCTCCTGCAAGCTGTACAGTGCGAAGGCAACTGCTTTACCCTGACCGTTAGAAATCAGAACACCGTTCTGACGCTGACCTACTTCACCCTGACGCAGTTCGCCATAGTGGCTAAAGGTGGAGTACAGCAGACCAGTACCGGAAGTCATGGTCATGAATTCGTTACGGAAGCCAATCAGACCACGGCTCGGGATTTCATAGTCAAGACGCACACGGCCTTTTCCATCCGGATCCATGTTCTTCATGTCACCTTTACGCTCACCCATCGCCTGCATCACAGCACCTTGATGCTGCTCTTCGATGTCCAGGGTCACGTTTTCGTAAGGTTCCTGCTTACGACCGTCGATTTCACGGAAGATAACTTTCGGACGGGATACCGCCAGTTCGAAACCTTCACGGCGCATGTTCTCGATAAGAACAGACAGGTGCAGCTCACCACGACCAGAAACACGGAAAGCATCCGCATCTTCAGTTTCTTCAACACGCAGTGCCACGTTGTGGACCAGTTCTTTCTTCAGGCGATCGAGGATCTGACGTGAAGTAACGTATTTACCTTCTTTACCGCAGAACGGAGAGGTATTTACGCAGAAGAACATGCTGACGGTAGGTTCATCAACAGACAGTGCTGGCAGGGCTTCAACATTCTGAGGGTCACAGATCGTGTCAGAGATGTTCAGCTCGCCCAGACCAGTAATGGCAATGATGTCACCGGCTTCCGCCAGATCACTGTCAATACGCTCAAGACCTAAGTGGCCCAGAACTTTACCGACTTTACCATTACGGGTTTTGCCTTCCGCATCAATCACAGTCACTTGCTGGTTCGGTTTAACTTTACCGCGTTTGATACGGCCAATCCCGATAACACCTAGGTAGTTGTTGTAATCCAGCTGAGAGACCTGCATCTGCAGTGGACCATCAAGGTCAACGCTTGGTGCCGGAACGTGCTTAACGATAGCTTCGTACAGCGGAGTCATATCTTCGGCCATTGCTGCGTGATCATCACCAGCAATACCTTGGATTGCCGATGCATAAATGATCGGGAAATCCAGCTGTTCGTCGGTCGCGTCCAGGTTTACGAACAGATCGAAGACCTGATCAACAACCCAGTCAGGACGTGCGCCCGGACGGTCAATTTTGTTGATAACAACGATTGGCTTCAGACCGTGAGCAAACGCTTTTTTGGTCACGAAGCGAGTCTGCGGCATAGGGCCGTCGATGGCATCGACAACCAGCAGTACAGAATCAACCATAGACATTACGCGCTCAACTTCACCACCGAAGTCGGCGTGTCCTGGGGTATCAACGATATTGATACGGTAGTCGTTCCACTTAATCGCAGTGTTTTTCGCGAGGATGGTAATCCCACGCTCTTTCTCCAAATCGTTGGAGTCCATCACACGCTCAGTTGCTTCGGTACGGGCATCAAAAGTACCAGACTGTTGTAACAGCTTGTCAACCAGGGTCGTTTTTCCATGGTCAACGTGCGCGATGATGGCGATATTACGCAAATTTTCGATCACAGCTTTGCCTCAGGCATTAGAAATAGCGCGCTATTGTACACGGATTAGGCGAAAGACTGAATAAGATCACAGTATTCGTTGTAACTTTCTCACTGATTTTTTCAATCGCTGCTATCTGCAACAATTGAGGGGCATTTTTAGTGCATTCTGTCTGCTGATATGGAGCAATGCACCAAAATAGATCACTGCAACTAGCAATGAAGCACCACATTGGTGCAACATGATAAGCAAGTGCCTCCCCGATTTCGGGCACAAACACCACCAGGGCAGCATTTGCGCCATTTTCATAAAGTTGGCACAGTTTTCGCTTAATCCTTATTAAGCATAAATGCCAGTTTCACAACGGTTGAAAGGCTTGTCGGGAACACAGTACAGAAGAATTGCGGCGCCTCGTGATTCATGCCTGTAACCGGTTCTCTTACCACGACAACAATGATTATTTCAGGAGAGTTAGTATGTCCGTTGAGCACGTTCTCTCATTGATGAACGAACATGAAGTTAAGTTTGTTGATCTCCGTTTTACCGACAGTAAAGGTAAAGAGCAGCATGTCACCATTCCTGCTCATCAGGTCAACGAAGATTTCTTCGAAGAAGGTAAAATGTTTGATGGTTCTTCCATCGGCGGCTGGAAAGGTATTAACGAATCTGACATGGTTCTGATGCCGGACCCGACCACTGCCGTTCTGGACCCGTTCTTCGAAGATCCTACCCTGATTATCCGTTGTGATATTCTGGAGCCAGGCACGCTGCAGGGCTACGACCGTGACCCACGCTCAATTGCGAAACGTGCTGAAGACTTCTTGCGTTCTTCTGGTATTGCTGACACTGTGCTGTTCGGACCAGAGCCTGAATTTTTCCTGTTTGATGATGTGCGTTTCGGTTCTACCATGTCTGGTTCTCACGTCGCTATCGATGATATCGAAGCGGCATGGAACACCGGTAAAGCCTACGAAGGTGGTAACAAAGGTCACCGTCCTGGTGTGAAAGGCGGTTACTTCCCAGTGCCTCCGGTCGACTCTTCACAGGATCTGCGTTCTGCTATGTGTCTGACCATGGAGCAGATGGGCTTGGTGGTTGAAGCGCATCACCACGAAGTGGCTACTGCTGGCCAGAATGAAGTGGCAACCCGCTTCAATACCATGGTGAAAAAAGCTGACGAAATTCAGATTTATAAGTATGTGGTCCACAACGTGGCACACGCTTACGGCAAAACAGCGACCTTTATGCCAAAACCAATGTTTGGTGATAACGGCTCCGGTATGCACTGCCACATGTCTTTGTCTAAAGACGGCACTAACCTGTTCTCTGGCGACAAGTACGGCGGCCTGTCTGAAACTGCCCTGTTCTACATCGGTGGTATCATCAAGCACGCAAAAGCGATCAATGCCCTGACTAACCCGACTACCAACTCTTACAAGCGTCTGGTACCAGGTTACGAAGCTCCGGTTATGCTGGCTTACTCTGCCCGTAACCGTTCTGCGTCTATCCGTATCCCAGTGGTTGCTAGCCCGAAAGCACGTCGTATCGAAGCGCGCTTCCCGGACCCAGCAGCTAACCCATACTTGGCTTTCTCTGCGCTGCTGATGGCTGGCCTGGATGGGATCATCAATAAGATCCATCCTGGCGATGCGATGGATAAGAACCTGTATGACCTGCCTCCAGAAGAAGAAGCAGAGATCCCAAAAGTGGCAGGTTCTCTGGAAGAAGCGCTGGACGCTCTGAACGAAGACCGCAGCTTCCTGACTCGTGGTGGCGTATTCACTGACGACACTATCGATGCTTACATCGCACTGCGCAAAGAAGATAACGACCGCGTACGTATGACTCCGCATCCGGTAGAGTTCGAACTTTACTACAGCGTTTAATCTCTCTTGTAGTGTTGTTGCCGTGGAAAATTTCAGCCCATCTTCGGATGGGCTTTTTTCTCAAAAAATTCAATATGTCATATTAATTTACGCCGAGTATATTGGTGTCATATCTGGCGGATTTCGCCTGACAATGTCCCACTCCCGCTAGCGGGAAATCGGCCCAGATGCGCAGCAAAAAAAGACAATGGGTATCACCCTGACTATGCGGAGATAAACAATGATCACCAACACACCTGCCGATGCCGTGCAGATATTGAACTCTCTCATCAACAGTGTGTTAGTTGTCGACGATAATCTGGTGATCCACTACGCCAACCCCGCGGCACAACAGTTACTGGCCCAAAGCTCACGTAAACTATTTGGTACACCGCTTCCTGAACTCACCGGATATTTTTCATTAAATATTGAGGTGATGCAGGAAAGCCTGAAAGCAGGCCAGGGATTTACTGACAGCGAAGTGACAATCGTGGTCGATGGTCGTGCGCACATTATGTCGCTGACCGCACAAACCTTTGCTGACCAGAAGATTTTACTGGAAATGGCGCCGATGGATAACCAACGTCGTCTTAGCCAGGAACAGATCCAACATGCCCAACAGGTCGCCGCCCGAGATTTAGTCCGCGGCCTAGCGCATGAGATTAAAAACCCCCTAGGGGGACTACGCGGGGCCGCACAGTTACTATCACGTGCCCTGCCTGATCCTTCACTGAATGAATATACCAAGGTGATCATTGAGCAGGCTGACCGATTACGTAATCTGGTTGACCGTTTATTGGGGCCTCAGCAGCCGGGGATGCATGTTACCCAGAGTATTCATCAGGTGGCTGAGCGTATCGTCAATCTGGTATCGATGGAGCTTCCAGAGAATGTCGCCCTGGTGCGGGATTATGACCCAAGCCTGCCGGAACTGCCCCATGATCCGGACCAGATTGAGCAAGTGCTGCTGAATGTTGTACGTAATGCCCTGCAGGCGTTAGGGGAAGAAGGTGGCACTATTACAATACGGACCCGTACCGCATTCCAGTTAACCCTGCACGGCGTCCGTTACCGGCTGGTGGCCCGCATCGATATTGAAGATGATGGTCCGGGTATCCCCCAGCAATTGCAAGACACATTGTTTTATCCGATGGTGAGTGGTCGTGAAGGGGGCACCGGTCTCGGTTTATCCATTGCCCGTAGCCTGATCGATCAGCATTCAGGAAAAATAGAATTTAACAGTTGGCCAGGACACACGGAATTCTCAGTGTACCTGCCTATTCGCCAGTGAGGTTTCCATGCAACGAGGGATAGTCTGGATCGTCGATGACGATAGCTCCATCCGCTGGGTGCTTGAACGCGCACTCACTGGAGCCGGGGTCAATTGTACGGCTTTTGAAAGCGGAGATGAGGTACTGAGTGCACTGGCCAGTAAAACGCCGGATGTCTTATTATCGGATATCCGTATGCCAGGCATGGACGGCCTTGAACTGCTGAAGCAGATCAAAAAACGCCATCCGATGCTGCCGGTGATCATTATGACCGCGCACTCTGACCTGGATGCTGCCGTCAGCGCTTACCAGCAAGGTGCCTTTGATTACCTGCCAAAACCTTTTGATATTGACGAAGCCGTAGCGCTGGTTGAGCGCGCCATCAGTCACTATCAGGAACAGCAACAACCGAGAAATCATCCAGCCAGTGGACCTACCACCGATATTATCGGTGAGGCACCAGCGATGCAGGATGTGTTTCGTATTATCGGCCGCCTGTCACGTTCATCAATCAGTGTGCTGATTAATGGTGAATCCGGTACCGGTAAAGAGCTGGTCGCCCATGCCTTGCACCGGCACAGTCCTCGGGCAAAATCACCGTTTATTGCCCTGAATATGGCGGCGATCCCTAAAGACCTGATCGAATCAGAACTTTTCGGCCACGAAAAAGGCGCTTTTACCGGAGCCGGTCAGGTGCGTCAGGGCCGCTTTGAACAGGCTGATGGTGGCACACTGTTCCTCGATGAAATCGGGGACATGCCGCTGGATGTACAGACCCGTTTATTGCGTGTACTGGCTGACGGGCAATTTTACCGAGTCGGTGGCTATGCGCCGGTAAAAGTGGATGTGCGTATCATCGCAGCGACCCACCAGAACCTGGAACTACGGGTTCAGGAAGGTAAGTTCCGTGAGGATTTATTCCATCGCCTGAATGTGATCCGCATTCATCTGCCGCCGCTGCGTGAGCGCCGTGAGGACATTCCGCGCCTGGCCCACTATTTCCTGCAGATTGCCGCCCGTGAACTGGGGGTCGAAACCAAGATCCTGCATCCGGAGACAGAAGCAGCGCTGACCCGCCTGCATTGGTCAGGTAACGTCCGTCAGTTAGAAAACACCTGTCGCTGGCTGACAGTGATGGCAGCCGGTCAGGAAGTCTTGATCCAAGACTTGCCACCGGAACTGTTTGAAACTGCACCGGCAGACAGCCCGGTACAGGCTTCTCCAGATAGCTGGTCAACCCTGCTGGCCCAGTGGGCAGACCGTGCACTACGCTCTGGACATCAGGATCTGTTGTCTGAAGCCCAACCGGAGATGGAGAGAACCTTGCTGACCACTGCGCTACGCTTTACTCAGGGACACAAACAGGAAGCCGCACGTTTGCTGGGCTGGGGACGCAATACCCTGACCCGTAAACTGAAAGAACTAGGGATGGAATAGCGGCCTTACAGATAAACACGGCAGCCCGATGGCTGCCGTGTTTTTTAGATAACCCGTGAAAACTGCTGCTGGCGCACGGTATTGCGTAGGTAGCGATCAAAACACATACAGATATTACGGATCAGCAGGCGTCCTCGGGGTGTGACCGCCAGTCGGTCAGGAGTAATACTCACTAATCCGTCATCCGCCAGTGGCTGTAACAGCTGCAAATCTTCGGCGAAGTAGCCAGAAAAATCGATCTGCCACTGCTTCTCAAAAGCCAGTATATCCAGTGAGAAATGACAAATCAGTCGCAGGATCAGGTCACGACGCAGCCGGTCATCATTATCCAAACTGACCCCCCGCCACAAGGCATGGCCTTGCTGTGCCACACGCTGATGCCACTGATTAAGAACCTTGTGATTCTGGGCGTAGGTATCGCCAATCATGCTGATGGCGGAGACACCCAATCCCAATAGGTCGGTATTCCCTTGTGTGGTGTAACCTTGGAAGTTACGGTGCAGAACGCCTTGACGCTGTGCCACCGCCAGCTCATCTTCCGGCAGGGCAAAGTGGTCCATCCCAATAAACTGATAGCCGCCGCCGGTAAGGGTGGCGATACTCTGCTGTAAAATCTCTAGTTTCTGCGCAGCATCTGGCAAGTCGCTGTCATGGATTTTCCGCTGTGCCGGAAACAGCGTCGGCATATGGGCGTAGTTAAACACACTGAGACGATCCGGGCGCAGCTCCAGCACTTTCTGTAAGGTAAACGCGAAACTCTCCGCGGTCTGTTTGGGCAGGCCATAGATTAGGTCAATATTGCCGGACACAAAGCCCAGAGACTTGGCCCGCGCCATCAGAGCAAAGATAAAGGCCTCGTCCTGTTCACGGTTAACTAACTTTTGAACCTGCTTATTAAAATCTTGTACGCCCATGCTGAGGCGGTTAAACCCTTCTCGCTTCAGGTGATCGAGCATATCTAGGGCAATTTCCCGTGGGTCCAATTCTAGGGAAATTTCCGCGTCCACTGAAAAGCGGAAGCAGGATCTCAGTAGCTGATTAAGACGCGAAATCTGGGCTTCACTGAGGAATGTTGGAGTACCACCTCCCCAATGCATTTGGGTTACGATACGGTCACGAAACAGCGGTGCCCGCTGGCGGATCTCCACTTCCAAGGCATCCAGATAGCGTTCCGCCTTGTGTGCCTGACGGGTGATCTGTTTATTACAGCCGCAGAAATAGCAGAGGCGGTGACAGAAAGGGATATGTAGATAGAGGGATAGCGGACGATCGGGGTAACGGCTGACCGCACTGAGAAAATCCGTTTCCCGGTAGCCTTCATCAAATTCCAGCGCCGTCGGATACGACGTATAACGTGGACCGGAATAGTTGTACTTTTCGATTAACGACTGGTCCCACTCGATAGGGGGTACAGACATGCTCACTCCTTCCGCTGACGGGCTCTGATGACAGTTCGCGGTCTGGCGGAAGCAGGAGGTGTTATCCGGCGCCGGACCCGGGATTTTGTTCGGGATAGGCGCCGTAGTTTACAAAAGAAGAACAACAGAAAATACGCATACAGTAGCGCTAATATTGATCCTAGCCAAAGCATGATGAATTATTCTCTGAGGAAGGCGGTTAGTTCATCAGTGACCGCGAAAAACATTAGCTTCCTTTAAGTAAGCGGTACATATCATCTTCCGCTTCTTTATCCTGCTGTTCTTCGTCTTCGTCAAGGTCAATGCCCAGTTTTTCCATCAGCACTTCGATACGATCCAAAGTTGCGTCCAGCCAAGTCTGCTCTTCTGCACTGAGCTTAGCGCCGTTTTCCAGTTGATCCAGCAAGGCATCTAGGCGTTCATTGTTTTCCAGTGCATCCAGCTCTTCACGGGCCGTTAGGGCTGGTGCTACTTCACGGGGTTTGACCACCGGTTTAGATGCCACAGCACGGTCTGCAATCAGCGGGACCGCTTTTTTGCTGCCAAGACGCGGGTCTGCCGCAGTAGCACCTTGGCGTTTCTTGTTATCGCTGCCTTTATTTGGATTGGCGCGGTTACCCGCGGATAGACCTTTCTGTTTTTTCTGGCGCTGACGCTCACGGGCCTCCAAATCCAGTTCCGCACGGGTTTTACGCTTAGGTGCGGACTTTCCGCGAGGGGCTTTAGCCGGTTGTTTCATGTGTTCGGTCTCAACTGTTTTTCTTTAGTATAGAATTGCGGCGAAATCTAGCAGAAACCCACGCAATAAAAAAGCGACAGCGACGGCTTATGCTGGTTTTAACGATTTAACGCTGACTGTGACACACTCCGGCCCGCAGCGACAGGATTAATCTGCCGAGCAGCAAACTACTGCCCGGCCGTTGAGGGTATTTAGGCATATTGCCAGTGATAATGACCGTTTTGGCGGCTCATGTACCCGGCAGAGCTTTCCGCAAAATGTGAACTGAACCATAACGCTTGGTGGTCTGCCGCCCACGCCATCATGCGCTGCCGCTGCTGTTCGGCCTGTTCGGCGTTTTCACAAAAACAAGACGCTAACTCAGGCTGACTAACCTGTAAGGTGCTGTGCATCAGGTCGCCACTGAAAATCCCCCAAGCCCCATCGCTATGTAGGATCACCGAGGCATGGTCCTGGGTATGACCCGGCGTGGGAAGATAGGTTAAGCAGTCGGCGAAGGTGTTTTGCTGAGTGAGGTCGATGGTATCCAGTAAACCTGCCGCTATCACTGGATGCAGGCTGTCCTCCATCAATGTCTGACGGGACGGGTCCTGTTCCCAGGCGGCTAGTCCCGCTGCGGAACAGATATAGCGGGCATGTTTAAACAACGGCTGCCAGACACCATCAACCCGATGAGTATTCCAGCCAATATGATCACCGTGCAGGTGGGTCATTAACACGAGATCGATCTGGTCGGGGTCAATGCCCGCAGCCATCAGATGCTCAAGCCAACGGGTGTTAAGTTGATTAAAAAAAGGGGAGTGTGGTCGGTCACGGCCGTTACCATTACTGGTATCAATGATGAGGGTCTGCTGCGGCGTGCGCACTACCCAACTGTGCACCGATAACTGAACAGTGTCAGGGAGGTACCCCTCTCCCTGCTGGTCTGGATAGAGTTTCTGGGTAGGCAGCGGGATTTCCACTTCTGGAATTTTAATGATCTCGCACTGCCCGAGGGTAAAGCGTAGGGTTTCGCTCATCCGTTTTTCCTCATTGGTATCACCGAAACATTATCATCCGGGTCTATGGCGAGCCTGTTATTCTGTGCGGTCCGCTAACAATGTGCATCGGTGCACAGATTACAGGCACTTTACCGCCATAACGGGTATACTGCCGCCAGTACACAGAATTTATTATGCGGAGTTTGACCTTGTCTGGATGGAATTATCACGTCACCCATTTTGTAACCAGCGCACCGGATATCCGACACCTGCCTGTCGATAGTGGCGTGGAAGTCGCTTTTGCCGGACGTTCTAATGCCGGTAAATCCAGTGCATTGAATACATTAACTAATCAGAAGTCCTTGGCCCGTACCAGTAAGACTCCGGGACGTACTCAGCTGATTAACCTGTTCCAGGTCGCCGAAGACTACCGTCTGGTGGACTTACCAGGCTACGGTTATGCGGAAGTCCCGGAAGAGATGAAATTGAAATGGCAGCGTGCGCTGGCGGAATATCTACAGAAACGCGACTGTCTGAAAGGGCTGGTGATCCTGATGGATATCCGGCACCCGATGAAAGATCTCGATCAGCAAATGGTGAACTGGGCAGTAACCAGCCATATCCCAGTGCTGGTGCTGCTGACTAAAGCAGATAAACTGGCATCCGGTGCCCGTAAAAAACAACTTAACCTGGTGCGTGAACACAGTCAGTCTTTCGGTGGGGATGTTCAAGTTGAGATGTTTTCATCACTGAAGAAAATCGGTGTGGATAAACTGAAAAATAAACTGGATGAGTGGTTCAGTGCTTACTCGCTAACCGCTGAAATTTCCGACACGGAGTAGTTTCAGCGGTAGGGCCCAGCAGACTTATCACAGTACCGCGCCCAATAAAAAACGCCCCGGAGACCGAAATCTCCGGGGCGGCTAATATTCAGCCAAATCCGATTACGTGAAGTAAAAGGTCTGAAAGATAGAACATCTTACCTCTGTACCCTACGCCTAAAAATGTACCTGATTTTTACCAACCGATAAAGCCTTTTCTGGTCCTTTTTGCCGCATCGCTGATGATTATCTGACCGCAAAAACATAAATAAAAATTATCCATAACCCACGAAATCATAGATAATTGTTATGTGTAATTTATGGGAATTTTCTTCTGCTGTTGATTATTTTACTGTCGTAATTAATTATTTATGCGGCGATTTCGGGGAAAAACCTCGTTTTACCGAGGCCATAACTGATCACTTTCAACAGTAAGCTAATGAATTATCAATTATTTTGTTTATAAAAATCGATAAAATCTGATTTACGCTTTTTTTTCCTTTTTAATGTCACTTTGACCCGTCCTGAATAGCGTTGACACGTTCCTGTTCTAATTCTGGAGAACGTGATGATGACAGAGTTCAAACGCACCCAACGAGATTATCCTCTATCCTTTAAAGTAGCTGTTGTTGAACAGGTTGAAAAAGGCGAAATGACCTATAAACAGGCTCAGCAACGATATGGTATCCAGGGACGCTCTACTGTTCTTGTCTGGTTGCGTAAGTACGGCCGGCTTGACTGGAACCCCGGGACTCTAGGTCTTTCAAAGAGGAGACTGTCCGTGCCTAAGATAAACATGCCTCTAACACCTGAACAAAAAATCAGAGAACTGGAAGAGCAGCTTAAACTCGCAAATCAAAAAGCTGAGTTTTTTGAAGCGGTTATTAACGTTCTAAAAAGTGATTACGGAGTGAGTATCGTAAAAAAGCGGCCCGGCAAGTCCTCTCGAAAAACCAGGGCTCCGCAGTCACCGTAACTCGGGCATGTCAATTTCTGGGGCATAGTAGACAGGCATGGTATCAGTGTAATACTCGATACACTATGCGTCAGCAGCAGAATACTC
>NZ_ATMI01000008.1 GCF_000439375.1 Tatumella saanichensis | reverse complement strand
GTGCTACCGTTCGACTTGCATGTGTTAGGCCTGCCGCCAGCGTTCAATCTGAGCCATGATCAAACTCTTCAATTTAAAGTTTGATTTGCTGAAACGAGCTCAACGATGCTCAAGTGTAAAACACTCATAATGAATTTCATTATGTGTTCACTCTTAAGACTTGATATATTTTACGTCCGAGGACGTTGATATCAATCTTGCGAGTGCCCACACAGATTGTCTGATAAATTGTTAAAGAGCGTTGCAACTCAACCGTTTAGGTTGTTGTTGCGAGGTGGCGTATATTACGCTTTTCACCTCAGGAGTCAATCACTTTTTCATGATTTTTTCTCCGGACCGAATCGCTTCAGTCCCTGTCACGCCGCTGCGCATCGCGCTTTGCCGTGTCAGTGGGAGCGCATTATAGGGAGTTAATTTTTTCTGACAAGGGTTTATTTGAAATTAATTTCTGTTTGTCTGATTTTCACCCAAAATGCGCAATTTAGTGAAGTTTACGCTGTTTTCTTAATCAAATCGGGCAGTTCTGCAAGGCTGTTCAGTACCACATCCGCGGCGCTTTCCGCATCTTGGGTCAACGCCTGGCCGCTGCGAACCAGAATTTTATGCCCTACCCCAGCTGCTTGAGCCGCTAACATATCTTCACGCTTATCACCAACCATATAAGAGGCGGCCATATCGATATCCAGTTGCTGTTGTGCAGACAGCAACATGCCTGGTTGCGGCTTACGGCAATCACAGACCTGTGTGTACTCCGCAACGCTACCTTGTGGATGATGTGGGCAGAAATAGATGCCATCCAGCTCTACTTCTCTGTCGGCCAGCGACCAGTCCATCCACTCGGTCAGTTGCATAAACTGATCTTCGGTATACTTACCTCGGGCAATCCCCGACTGATTGGTGACAACCACCAGCGCATAGCCCATCTTCTTAAGTTCCTGCATCGCCTCGATAGTCCCATCAATAAATTGAAAGTCATCGATCTGATGGACAAAACCATGGTCAATATTAATCGTGCCATCACGGTCTAAGAAAATAGCCGGTATCTTGTTCGCCACAAATTTACTCCTCTGTTCAATGGCCGACAGTATCGCATGTTCATTGTCCGGTGTGTAATAAAAGCCTTCGTGGCCTCCTTAGTGTTTCATTTATATGGGAAGCGCATACGTCTGAATTTCATTGATGAATTCACTGTGTAGTAAACACGCTGCAACACGCATTATTTGATAGCCATCAAATGATTCACCGACAGATGAATTCCTGCTAAGAGTTTCATTGATTTAGACGTCTGGATGCCTTAACATCCTCACCATCACAGACAGAGTCACTGCATTTATGTCTGACTACTAACGAAATATCTTACATAATATCGATTAATTAGATGATTAAATTAGAAAACATCAGCAAAGTGTTCACGCAGGGGACTCGGACGATTACGGCACTGTCCGATGTCAGCCTGCATGTCCCCGCCGGACAGATTTACGGCGTCATCGGTGCATCTGGTGCTGGTAAAAGTACGCTGATCCGCTGCGTAAATCTGCTGGAGCGCCCGACCTCTGGCCGAGTGCTGGTTGATGGTCAGGAGCTGACGGCTTTCTCTGACAAAGCCCTCACTCTGGCACGCCGCCAGATCGGCATGATATTTCAGCATTTCAACTTGCTGAATTCCCGAACTGTCTTCGGCAATGTTGCGTTGGCTTTGGAACTGGAAAACCGCCCCCGTGCAGAGATCAACCAAAAGGTCACTGCCCTGCTGGAACTGGTCGGCTTGTCAGAAAAAAAAGAGGCCTATCCCGGCAACCTCTCTGGCGGTCAGAAGCAGCGTGTTGCTATCGCCCGCGCACTAGCCTGTGACCCTAAAGTCCTGCTGTGTGATGAAGCCACTAGTGCCCTGGATCCAGCAACCACCCGTTCTATTCTCGAACTGCTGAAGGATATCAACCGCCGCCTAGGATTAACTATCCTGCTGATCACCCATGAAATGGATGTGGTAAAGCGTATCTGTGACCAGGTGGCCATTATCAGTCAAGGGCAGCTGATTGAGCAGGATCAGGTCAGCGAAGTTTTCTCTCATCCTAAGACACCTCTGGCCCAAGAGTTTATTCAATCAACCTTGCATCTGGATATCCCGGATGATTACCGGCAACGCCTCAGCCCTCATGCCGCTGATGGAAAAATTCCGCTATTACGTCTCGAATTTACCGGCGAGTCAGTAGATGCACCGCTATTATCCGAAGTCGCCCGCCGTTTCTCGGTAGACTGCAACATTATCAGTGCGCAGATGGATTACGCCGGAGGCGTGAAGTTCGGCATTATGCTGACAGAAATGGCCGGAGACAGTCACAATACGCAACAAGCGATCCTGTGGTTGCGTGAACAACATGTAAAAGCAGAGGTATTAGGTTATGTCTGACCCGATGATATGGTTAATGGCGGGCGGCGTCTGGGAAACACTGGTTATGACCTTTGTCTCCGGTTTTTTTGGTTTTGTCATTGGCCTACCGGTCGGTGTACTGCTGTATATCACCCGTCCTGGGCAGATTATTGAAAACAAATCGCTGTACAGGACTATTTCGGCGATAGTAAATATTTTCCGCTCGATTCCGTTTATTATCCTACTAGTCTGGATGATCCCTTTTACCCGCGTACTGGTTGGAACCTCCATCGGATTACAGGCGGCCATCGTTCCCCTGACCATTGGTGCGGCCCCCTTTATTGCACGTATGGTAGAGAATGCGCTGCTGGAGTTACCTGCCGGACTGATTGAGGCCTCCCGAGCCATGGGTGCCACCCCGATGCAAATTATCCGTAAAGTGTTATTACCTGAAGCCTTACCCGGTTTAATTAATGCCGCCACCATTACCCTGATTACCCTAGTCGGTTACTCCGCAATGGGCGGAGCCGTAGGGGCTGGAGGGCTGGGGCAGATCGGTATCCAATACGGTTATATCGGTTATAACGCAGTAGTGATGAATACGGTATTAGTGTTACTGGTCGTTCTGGTGTATTTAATTCAGTTCTGTGGCGATCGTATTGTTCGCGCAGTCACACATAAATAAAAACATTCTCTGATACTTATAGTAAGGACTCATATATGACCTTTACCTTTAAAAAACTGGCCGCAGTGGGTGCCCTGATTGGTGCGATCGCATTGACAGGCTGCGATCAAAAAGCCAAAGAAGATCCAAATCACATTAAAGTCGGCGTGATTGCGGGCGCCGAACAACAAGTCGCTGAAGTGGCAAAACAGGTCGCTAAACAGAAATACGGTCTGGATGTTGAACTGGTCACCTTTAACGATTATGTGCTGCCAAACGAAGCACTGAGTAAAGGCGATATTGATGCCAACGCTTTCCAGCATAAACCTTACCTTGATCAACAGATCAAAGACCGTGGTTATAAACTGGTGCCGGTCGCGAATACCTTCGTTTACCCGATTGCAGGTTACTCCAAGAAAATTAAATCTCTGGACGAACTGAAGGATGGCGATCAGATTGCTATCCCTAATGATCCGACTAATCTGGGCCGTTCATTACTGCTGCTACAGAAAGTGGGTTTGATCAAACTGAAAGACGGTGTCGGCCTGCTGCCTACCACCTTAGACATCACCGAAAATCCGAAACACCTGAAAATTGTTGAATTGGAAGCGCCGCAGTTACCGCGTTCTCTGGATGATGACAAGATTACCTTGGCAGTGATTAATACCACTTACGCTAGTCAGATTGGCCTGACGCCCGCAAAAGACGGGATCTTTGTTGAAGATAAAGACTCACCTTACGTCAATCTGATCGTTACCCGCGAAGATAATAAAGATGCACAGAACGTGAAGAACTTTGTGAAAGCCTATCAGTCTGATGAAGTGGCTGCAGCAGCCAATAAGATCTTTAACGGCGGTGCCGTAAAAGGCTGGTAAGCTAATATCTGATCGAACAGAGGGTGGCAGCGATGCTGCCCTTTTTTATTTATCTCAGGGTGACTTGTTATTTACCTGAGCTCTTGTTTCAATAGCTTTTGATTATATTTGATGAGGATATTCTAATGCGTCTGTTTCCGCTTTGCGTGTTTGCATTAATGCTGACGGGCTGTACTGCCCGTCATGAAACACCAGCGCCACATCAGCCGCTTTTCCCTGCCAAGACAACGGAGCCGTCTCACAACAAACCCGTCCATCATCCGGTAGAAATTTTTACCTCTGCCACGGATTTGGTGAATAAGCCCTTTAAAGACAGAGGGGAAGTTTCTGGTGAAGATTGCCAAGTCACCGCTCAAAGCGCACCGGCTACTATCGCTACCGCCCGAAAACGCATGCAAATCAACGCATCGGAACTGAAGGCTAATGCGGTGCTGTTACATCAATGTACAGTGATTACCACAGCGGAAGGCTGTTATCACCAAGCAGTCTGCCAAGGCTCTGCGCTGCAAGTGTCTCAGTAATGAGCGAGTTCAGTTTTCAACAAATCGGTGTTATCCGTTCCCCGTGGAAAGAAAAATTTGCGGTTCCTCGGTAACCAGGATTGGTCAGACACGGCGGCGGCGAGTTACATTTATTGCCTCCCTTCAATCAGGCCGATGCTGTGAGGGGGCTGGAGGATTTTAGTCACCTGTGGGTGGTGTTTGTCTTTCATCAGACCATGCAACAGGGCTGGCACCCCACGGTCCGCCCTCCCCGTTTAGGCGGCAATCAGCGGATGGGCGTATTTGCCACCCGCTCGACATTTCGCCCAAATCCGCTGGGCATGTCGCTGGTTGCCCTAAAAGGGATCCGCACCGCAAAGCAGCAGGTGATCTTGGAGCTAGACAGCCTGGACCTGGTAGACGGCACGCCGGTGATTGATATCAAACCTTACCTGCCTTTTGCTGAAGCTCTGCCGGACGCACGGGCAGGTTATGCGCAGTTGGCCCCAGAGGCCGGTATGCCAGTAAGTTTTACTCCGCAGGCTGCGCAGCAGTTGCAACAACTGCATGCCAGCTACCCTCACCTTGAAGCCTTCCTGACCGATGTGTTGGCCCAGGATCCACGACCGGCCTACCGCAAGCAGGGGGAAGATAACCGTGACTATGCGGTCCGTCTGCTGACCTTCAATATCCGCTGGCGGGTCATTGATGGCGCTAACTGGGTGTTTGCTATCGAACCGGATTAAATCACGCTTTTTGACAACGCGACTCACTGTTACACTAGCGTCCAGACAGAATCACTTTCCGACCTTCCGTTTAACTGGAATATTAATTAATGCGTACTACTAAATATCTGCTCTCCACCCTTAAAGAGACGCCTTCTGATGCTGAGGTAATTAGCCATCAGTTAATGCTGCGTGCCGGTATGATCCGTAAACTGGCTTCCGGGTTATATACTTGGCTGCCGACGGGCCTACGGGTGATGAAAAAGGTTGAAAAGATTGTCCGTGAAGAGATGGATAACGCCGGTGCGGTCGAGATCAGCATGCCGGTGGTACAGCCAGCAGACCTGTGGGAAGAGAGCGGCCGCTGGGAGCAATATGGCCCAGAATTACTGCGTATTAAAGATCGTAACGAACGTCCGTTTGTCCTTGGCCCCACCCATGAAGAGGTCATCACAGACCTGATCCGTAATGAACTGAGTTCTTATAAGCAGCTGCCGCTGAACCTGTATCAGATCCAGACCAAATTCCGCGATGAAGTCCGCCCGCGTTTTGGTGTGATGCGCTCCCGTGAATTTGTGATGAAAGATGCTTACTCTTTCCACACCACTCAGGCGTCACTGCAGGAAACCTATGATGCCATGTATCAGGCCTACAGCCAAAGCTTTACTCGGATGGGACTGGACTTCCGTGCTGTTCAAGCAGACACCGGATCTATTGGCGGCAGTGCGTCTCACGAGTTCCAGGTACTGGCGAAGAATGGCGAAGATGATGTCATCTTCTCTGATACCTCGGACTATGCCGCCAATATCGAGCTGGCTGAAGCGGTAGCACCACAGGGTGAACGTGCAGAAGCCACTCAAACCATGACTCAGGTAGACACTCCCAACGCTAAAACCATCACTGAACTTGTGGAGCAATTCAACCTTCCTGTCGAAAAAACCGTCAAGACACTGATGGTAAAAGCGACAGAAGAAAGTGGTCATACTTTAGTCGCACTGCTGGTTCGTGGTGACCACCAGTTGAACGAAGTCAAAGCTGAGAAGCTGGACGTGGTTGCTGCACCACTGACGTTCGCGACCGAAGACGAAATCCGTGCTGTGGTCGGTGCTGGTGCCGGTTCACTCGGTCCCGTCGGCCTGACAATCCCCGTTATTGCTGACCGTACCGTGGCGAAGATGAGTGATTTCAGCGCTGGCGCGAATATCGACGGTAAACACTTATTCGGTATTAACTGGGTCCGTGACCTGCCAGAAGCTCGCGTCGCCGATATCCGTAACGTGGTCGAAGGTGATCGTAGCCCGGATGGTCAAGGTGTACTGCAGATCAAACGGGGTATCGAAGTCGGTCATATCTTCCAGCTGGGAACCAAATACTCTGAAGCGATGAAAGCCGCGGTACAGGGCGAAGATGGCCGTAACCAGACCCTGACTATGGGTTGCTACGGTATCGGCATTACCCGTGTGGTGGCTGCTGCGATCGAACAGAATCATGACGAACGTGGCATTATTTGGCCAGATGCTTTAGCGCCATTCCAAGTCGCGATCCTGCCGATGAACATGCACAAATCCTTCCGTGTGCAGCAACTGGCTGAGTCACTCTATGACGAACTGCGCGCCAAAGGCATCGACGTTATCCTCGATGACCGTAAAGAGCGTCCAGGGGTCATGTTCGCGGATATGGAACTGATTGGTGTCCCGCATACCATCGTTATCGGTGATCGTAACCTCGACAATAACCTGATCGAGTACAAACACCGCCGCGATGCAGAAAAACAGATGATCAACGCTGATGAAATTATCAGTTACCTGACCTCCTGCATTTCTGCCTGATCCCCGCTATCCGTCACACAGTGAAGTCCGTCACCGCCGGTGACGGACTTTTTTATCACTCTATTCCGCCGGCCCCCCGCTTAAGGTTATACTCTGGCTTATCCATAACTGGCTGATCGTCAAGGAGCCGACTGCCCATGCTCATTGAAACCTTACCCGATATAGAGACTCACCTTGCCGGTTTATCCGCTCTGCTGACCGATTGTGTGGACAGCGGTGCCTCTGTCGGGTTTATCTCCCCACTGGAGGAGCACGAAGCTGACGATTACTGGCGCAGTCTCCAGCCTTCTCTCACCGAGCGTAGCCGCTGTTTATTGATCGCCCGTGAACAGGGACAAATTGCCGGCGCGATACAACTGGCCTTATGTCAGAAGAAAAACGGTCTCCATCGCGCGGAAGTGGAAAAACTGATGGTCCATACCGCCTTCCGACGCCAAGGCATTGCCCGCCAATTACTCACCGCCTTGGAGACCCTCGCCGCCGAGCATCAGCGCACGCTACTGGTACTGGATACCCGTACCGGGGACAACGCCTCACTGCTGTATAGGTCTGAGGAGTATCAACAAGTGGGGACTATCCCTGAATATGTCACCAATGCGGCCGGCGAAATGGAAAGTACCACTTACTTTTATAAATCACTGAACCGTATTGGCGAAGACCTATAACGCGGTTATTCAGTGCCGCGCACTTTACCGCGTAATGACTTGGTCGCCGACTGCCGAGATTTCGATTGTAGCCGACGTAATTTCGATGCCCGAGTCGGACGGGTCGCCTTACGGGGTGGCTCTTCATAAGTGAGTTCGCGGATCAATGCCACCAGCCGCTCAATCGCCGCGCTACGATTTTTGTCCTGACTGCGAAACGACTGCGATTTGATCACCACCACACCCTCCGCGGTGATCAAATGATGATTCACCCGTAGCAGCTTCTGTTGGACCTCTTCCGCCAACTGAGAGGCGCGGATATCAAAGCGCAAATGCACTGCGGTAGAGGCTTTATTCACATGTTGCCCGCCGTTTCCCTGAGCACGGATCGCACTGAGGCTGATGTCCTCCGGGTTCAGACGGATTGTACGGGTCACTTCAATCATTTTGCGGCCTGCCAATGTGTCAGTTGAAATTCTGCGTGCCGTTCGCCGTCAGATAACCAGATGACCCCTTCCTGTAGGGTAAACTGTAGAGTCATATTCCGGTCTGCGAACGCACTCAGGCGGAACAGTTGTTCATCATCCAGATACCAGATATCTAATCCGCCTAACGCCGCCAGTTTATCACGATTCTGCTGCCACCAAACCTGAGCGGCCCGCTCGCTGTAAGCATAGAGGATCACATGGTCAGCCTGGGATGAGGCCTTCTTCAGACGGCGCTCTTCCGGCAGCCCCAGCTCGATCCACAGCCTTACGCGACCATAATCGTGATGCTCCCACAGCTCCGGCTCATCCTCTGATGAGAGTCCTTTGGTGAATTGCAGTTTATCGCCGGCATTCAAGACCCAGGCCAGCAACCGCAGCATCATCCGCTCTGCCGTTTCAGAAGGATGTCGGGCCAGGGTGAGCTGGACATCAGAAAAATATTGCCGGTCAAGATCGGCAATATTGACTGCCGCCTTATAGATGGTTGCTTTTAAGGCCATAGCCCCTCCATTTGCTGAATCCGTTATTGTAACGGAAAGCCACCGTTGGTATCACCACAATCCTTAACCGCACCTGCGGTCTGCAATGCCGAGACTTGCTATCGGCCTAATGACGGCATAGGCTGGTAACATCCGTACACGAAAAGGGTCGCGGAGACCGAAAGGAGGTGTTGTGAGTACAGGTTGCCGAATAGGACCCAGTGACGCGGGCCTGCGACATCGGAAATCGATAAACGCCTTACCGCGCGGCACAGTAATATTCTGGCCCGCGGAGTATGCCGAAATGAGCACGACTGGATATTTCAGGGACCATGCGGCGACAGCCGCTAAGATCAGAGGGTGAGCGACTATGTCAGTGAATGAAACTTATCAACCGATCAACTGTGATGACTATGACAATCTGGAACTCGCCTGCCAGCATCACTTGGTTTTAGCCATTGAGCTTAAAAACGGTGAGACGCTGCAGGCAAAAGCCAGTGACCTGCTGACACGTAAAAATGTCGAGTACCTGGTTGCTGAAGCCAGTGGTGAGCCACGCCAGTTACGCCTCGACAGTATCCGCAGTTTCAGCCACCCACAAATCGGCACAGTGGTCATCAGCGACAATTAACCCTTCTCCCGCAGGGCAGTTTCATTACTGTCCTGCCCTCTCTGGCTTGCGCCACACTAAATGCCAGCAACCATCCTCTGCAAGGCCTGTACTGTCAGCAAAACGGGTGACAAATACACCCGGTGCGCAAACCGGCTGCTGGCCATAAAACAGGATTGGCGTAGTTTCCCGTTGCCAAGGAGGGATGCCCGATTCCTGCCAGAGCTTTTTAAGCGTACGCCCGCGCTCACGGCCGCAGATATGCAAGTTACCGGTCGCCGTAAAGCGGACATTTACCTGCTCATCCGGACGCGGCAGCGGTAAACGAATCCCCTGAGGGGCAGACATCAGTTGGCCCAGACCGGCAGGCAAGCACAACGGTTGCCGTAAGTCTGGCCAAGTGAGCTGCTGTTGTCGCTGACTGGGAAATACCCTTACCCACCACAGTTGCTGGTGATAACGTCTCAGCTCACCGCTCCCCAATACAATCCGCGGGTTAGCATCCTCACGGCTGAGCGCCACTTCCTGCCACAGTTTATCTAATACTGCCCGTGAGGGCATCGGTGCGCCACAGTAGGCCAGCCAGCGGCGTAACAGCCCGTGCCGTCGTAACGGACTCATCGCTTCCAGTGGTGCGACGGGCAGACTGTTTTGTGGGGTGATAAGTCCGTCAAGTGTCTCTTTAAGCAACTCATCCAGCAAGCTCTCCTGCTCGGCACAGAGTTCGGCGCTGCGTGCCGCAGTCGCGGTGAAGTACGGCCAGCGCTGTTCCAGCAGGGGTAACACCTCCAGCCGTAAAAAATTACGGTCATAAATCTGCTGCTGATTACTGTCATCCTCTACCCAGCGCAATTGATAACGGGCAGCGTAAGCCTCAAGTTGCTGTCGGCGATACGGCAGCAACGGTCTGAGCAACCAGCCCGCGGCAAAAGAGCGCTGTTTCGGCATGGCGGACAATCCAGCTGGCCCGCTTCCCCGTTTCAAGGCCAACAGCAGAGTTTCACATTGGTCGTCTTGATGATGGGCCGTTACCAAGGTTTCATCAGCCGCAAGCATGTCTGCAAACACAGCATAGCGGGCTTCTCGGGCGGCAGCCTCAATACCCTTCCCCTCGGCATTCAGCGTTACTTTCTGTACCGTCAGTGGGATCTCCCACTGCTTGCAGACTTGCTGACAGTGAATAGCCCACTTATCAGCGTACTGGCTGAGACCATGATGAATATGCACAGCACGCACTGTCAGCTTGCGTGTATCGCGTAACGATGCCAAGCAATGCAACAACACGGTAGAATCCAACCCACCACTAAAAGCGACCAACAGCCGCTGGTGCCCGCCTAATCCGAGCTCTTCAGATAACAGAATCTTGGCGCTCATTGCTGGCAAAGCTCCAGCGGTAGTCCATCAGGGTCACTGAAAAAGGTATAGCCTTTACCGGTCAGTGGATCTCTACGAACCGGTTCACATCGAACACCGGCTGCTTCAAGTTCCGCTACCGATTGCTCAATATTCTCAACACTAAACGCTAAATGACGCAAACCACTGGCTTCAGGATAACTGGGGCGTGGTGGTGGCTGTGGGAACGAAAACAGTTCGATCACGTACTGCCCGTCAAGGGCCAGGTCGGCTTTCCAAGAGTCACGGGCTTCACGATAGGTTTCCGAAAGCAAGGTCAGGCCGAGGATCCGACAGTAGAAATCACGGCTTTTCGAATAATCAGAGGCAATAATAGCGATATGATGAATACGTTTCAGGCTGGGCATAATCTAGGGTCACTCAACAGGGTGCCGAACGGTGAAGAGTAAAGGATGGCTGGCGGTTGTTCAACGGTCTGAGTGCCCTCTCAACGCAAAAGGCCGCCCTAAAGGGCGGCCTCACTGTCACACCTGCACAACTAATCAGGCATAACCGTAGTTCATCAGACGCTGATAACGACGGTTCAGTAACTCTTCTTCGGATAATCCGTCCAGTTCTGCCAGATCAGTCAGTAACTGCTGTTTCAATGACTGTGCCATCGTTTCCGGCTGACGGTGCGCGCCACCCAGAGGCTCAGGGATCACCGTATCGATCAGTTCCAGTTCCTGTAAGCGTGGTGCAGTGATGCCCATCGCGTCAGCCGCCAGCGGGGCTTTATCAGCGCTTTTCCACAGGATAGACGCACAGCCTTCCGGAGAGATAACCGAATAGGTGCTGTATTGCAGCATATTTACTTTATCGCCGACACCAATCGCCAGTGCACCACCGGAGCCGCCTTCACCGATCACGGTACAGATCACCGGTACAGTCAGGCCTGACATTTCACGAAGGTTACGGGCAATGGCTTCTGACTGACCACGCTCTTCGGCACCCACACCTGGGTAAGCCCCTGGCGTGTCGATAAAGGTAATGATTGGCATTTTAAAACGCTCAGCCATTTCCATCAGGCGCAAAGCCTTACGGTAACCTTCTGGTGCTGGCATACCAAAGTTACGACGGATTTTCTCTTTAGTTTCACGGCCTTTCTGATGACCAATAATCATCACCGGACGTCCGTCTAAACGGGCGATCCCCCCGACAATGGCTTTATCATCGGCATAGGCACGGTCCCCGGCCAGTTCATCAAAATCTTCAAACGCATGACGAACATAATCCAAGGTGTAAGGACGCATCGGATGACGCGCGAGCTGCGCGACCTGCCATGCACCCAGATCAGAGAAAATTTTACGGGTCAGCTCAACGCTTTTCTCGCGCAGACGCTGAATTTCCTCATCCAGATTAATGTCGTGTTTTTCATCCTGACGACCAATAGATTTCAGCGAATCAATTTTCGCTTCAAGTTCTGCAATTGGTTGTTCAAAATCCAGGTAATTAAGACTCATAATGTTCCTGTTTTAGTCAAACTCCAGTTCCACCTGCTCCGACCCTATCAATAAACGCAAATCGTTGAGCAGACGATCACTGGGCGAGATTCGCCACGATGCACCAAAGCGCAACCTTGCCCGAGCATCCTCTCTCTGATAGTAGAGATGTACCGGAATGGTCCCAGAACGATGCGGCTCCAGGGACTGACGGAGACGGTTTAAAAGCTGGTCATCAATTTGCCTGTCCGTCAGCGAGATAGCAAGTCCACGGGCATATTTTTCCCGTGCTTCATCGATGTCCATCACTTCCCTGGCGGTCATTTTAAGGCCGCCACTGAAATCATCAAAGCTGACCTGTCCGCTAACGATCAGAATACGATCTTTTTCCAGCAGATGCTGGTATTTATCAAGGGCATCAGTGAAAAGCATGACCTCAAGACGCCCAGAGCGGTCATCAAGGGTACAGATGCCAATTCGGTTACCACGTTTGGTCACCATAACGCGCGCCGCCAGGACCAGCCCAGCCGCGACGGTTATCTTACCACGATCTGTCGGGTGCATATCCTTAAGGCGTCCCCCCCCGGCATACCGTTCTATCTCTTTTATATACTGGGTAATCGGATGGCCGGTCAGATAGAGACCCAGGGTCTCACGCTCACCGTCCAGCCTAACTTGTTCCGGCCACGGCAATACACTGGCATAGGACTGCTCGACCTGTTCCGGCTCGTCAGCCAGAACGCCAAACATATCAGCCTGACCGATAGCTTCGGCTTTCGCATGCTGATCCGCCGCTTTTAGCGCATCATTCAGCGAACTCATCAATGCCGCCCGATGTGGCCCCAGACGATCAAAGGCTCCGGACATTATCAGTTTTTCCATCACCCGGCGATTTATTTTTTTAATATCGGTCCTGGCACACAGGTCAAACAGCTCTTTAAAGTAGCCACCGTTGTTACGGGCCTCAAGAATAGCCTCAATCGGCCCCTCACCCACCCCTTTGATAGCGCCGATACCGTACACGATTTCACCGTCATCATTCACGTGGAACGGGTACAGGCCGGAATTAATGTCAGGTGGTAGCACTTTCAAGCCCATCCGCCAGCATTCGTCCACCAGCCCGACCACCTTCTCAGTATTATCCATGTCTGCGGTCATCACCGCAGCCATGAATTCTGCCGGGTAATGGGCTTTCAGCCACAGTGTCTGGTAGGAGACTAATGCATAGGCAGCGGAGTGGGATTTGTTAAATCCATATCCGGCGAACTTCTCTACCAGATCGAAGATTTTCATCGACAGTTCCCCGTCGACACCCATTCTTTCCGCACCTTCTTGGAACACGGAACGCTGCTTGGCCATCTCTTCCGGCTTCTTTTTACCCATGGCACGTCGCAGCATATCTGCGCCGCCGAGAGTATAACCTGCCAGTACTTGGGCAATTTGCATGACCTGTTCTTGGTAGAGGATTATGCCATAGGTCGGCTCCAGCACCGGCTGTAGGGTTTCATGCTGCCATTGAATATCTGGGTAAGAAATCTCTTCACGGCCGTGTTTACGGTCGATAAAGTTATCTACCATCCCTGACTGTAACGGACCGGGGCGGAACAGGGCGACCAAGGCGATCATATCCTCAAAGCAGTCCGGCTTCAGACGCTTAATCAGATCTTTCATTCCACGGGATTCTAACTGGAACACCGCCGTCGTTTCAGCACGCTGCAACATATCGAAACTTTTCTTATCCTCAAGGGGAATAGAAGCGATATCTATCGGCGGTTCACCCTGCTTGGCACGCCGGGCATTAATCATTTCTAATGCCCAGTTGATAATCGTCAGGGTACGCAGCCCCAGGAAGTCGAATTTAACCAAACCGGCGTATTCAACATCGTTTTTATCAAACTGAGTGACCGGATGTTGGCCCTGATCATCGCAATACAGCGGAGCAAAGTCGGTAATTTTGGTTGGCGCAATCACTACCCCACCGGCATGTTTACCGGCATTACGGGTCACTCCTTCGAGCTTACGCGCCATATCGATCAGCGCTTTGACTTCTTCGTCAGCTTCGTAGATTTCCGGTAACTGAGGTTCGGCGGCAAAGGCTTTTTCCAGGGTCATTCCCGGGTCTGGTGGCACCAGTTTGGAAATACGATCGACGAAGCCGTAAGGATGGCCCAGTACTCGTCCAACGTCCCGGATAACCGCTTTCGCAGCCATGGTGCCGAAGGTGATGATCTGTGATACCGCGTCACGGCCATACATATCGGCAACGTGTTCGATCACCAGGTCGCGTTTTTCCATACAGAAATCGACGTCAAAGTCGGGCATGGAGACACGTTCTGGGTTAAGGAAGCGTTCAAACAGCAGATCAAATTCTAGCGGGTCGAGGTCGGTGATCTTTAACGCATAAGCCACCAGTGAGCCGGCACCGGAGCCCCTTCCCGGCCCGACCGGCACACCGTTATCTTTAGACCATTGGATAAATTCCATGACGATAAGGAAGTATCCCGGGAAGCCCATCTGGTTGATCACATCCAGTTCTATCTGCAAGCGTTCGTCATAGGCTGGCCGCTTCTCCGCACGCACTTGCGGGTCTGGGAACAAAAACTCTAGACGTTCTTCTAGCCCTTTCCGCGAACTGTCCACCAAGAAATCCTCAGTGGTCATATCACCGGTGGGGAACTGCGGCAAGAAGTACTCCCCTAACCGTACGATCACATTACAGCGTTTGGCAATTTCAACACTGTTTTCTAATGCTTCTGGCAGATCACTGAACAGCTCACACATCTCCTGCTCACTGCGCAAATATTGCTGTTCACTGTACAGACGTGGGCGTTTAGGGTCATCAAGGGTGTAACCATCGTGGATAGCAACGCGGATCTCGTGGGCATCGAAGTCGCTTTCGTTAAGAAAGCATACATCGTTGGTCGCGACCACAGGGATCCCCTGAGCTTCTGCCAGCTCAATCGCCAAATGCAGGTATTCCTCTTCGTCCGTACGCCCAGTACGATGCAATTCAAGATAGAAACGGTCAGCAAAGTGCTGCTGATAGAAGGCCAGACAGTCATTGACCATACTGCTGTTACCACGCAGCAGGCTGCGGCCAACATCACCACGACGTCCGCCGGACAACAGCAACAATCCCTCACCTAACTCTGCCAACCATTCGCGGTCAATCACCGGCCCATGGATACCGTAACCGCGCTGATACGCTTTGGAAATCAGCAGAGTCAGGTTCTGGTAACCGGTATTGTCCATTGCCAGCACCGTCAGCAAGGTCAGTTCATCACCCATTAGAGCACTGGCGACACGAAAATCTGCACCGATAATCGGTTTAATACCCGCCCCATGGGCCGCACCATAAAACTTCACTAGCCCGCACAGGTTGGTGAAGTCAGTAATCGCGATCGCCGGCATATTCAGAGAAGCTGCTTTTTTGACCAACGCGCCTGTCTTCGCCAGTCCATCGATCATGGAATAGTCGCTGTGTACGTGTAGATGTATAAAACGGGGTTCAGCCATAGAATATCCGGTGTTGCGATTAATGATGCGTCAGGATCGCTGTCCAAGCGCTGCTTTGGTATTCAGTGCCTGACGGACTGGGCCAAAACTGCGGCGGTGGAACGGAGTTGGCCCTAGTAACGCTAATTTTTCTCGATGCAGTGGCGTAGGATAGCCTTTATGCTTAGCAAAACCGTAGCCGGGGTACAGAGCATCCAATTCAGCCATCTCTTGATCTCGCGTGACTTTGGCGAGAATTGAGGCGGCGCTGATTTCCGCCACTAGGCTGTCCCCTTTGACAACAGACTGAGCGGCCATTGGCAGTGGCGGACAGCGGTTACCATCGATCAGTGCCAACTCCGGCTGTACACTAAGCCCGGCAACGGCCCTCTGCATCGCTAGCATGGTAGCTTGCAGAATATTCAATTGATCGATCTCTTCCGGTTCTGCACGACCTAAGCTCCAGCACAATGCTTTCTCTTTGATCTCATCAAACAGCGCCAGACGACGTTTTTCACTCAGTTTTTTTGAGTCAGCCAGTCCTGTAATGGGTTGCTGAGGATCGAGGATCACCGCAGCGGTGACCACTGCCCCAACCAACGGACCACGACCGACTTCATCCACACCGGCAATGATGCCGCTGCAGGGATAAATAAATTCACTCATTCAATCAATTCCAGTACTGCCTGTGCCGCTTGTTGATCGGCATCCCAGCGGATCTGCTGATGCAGTTCTGTAAAAGTGGCCAATAATGCTTCGCGCTCCGATCCCTGATGCAACAACGGCTCCAGTACCTCTGCCAACTGTTGTGGCTGACACTCTTCCTGCAGCAGTTCTCTTACCAGCTCTCTACCCGCTAACAGGTTAGGCAAAGAAACCCATTCGGTTTTGACCAATCGCTTGGCCAACCAGTAGGTAAAAGGTTTCATCCGGTAACCGACCACCATTGGACATTTGGCCAGCATACACTCTAGCGCCGCGGTACCGGATGCTAAGATTGCCGCATCGCTGGCAATCATCACATCTCGCGCCTGACCCTCAATCAGATGTAAAACCAATTCCGGGGCCACCTGCGCTTTGATCGCTTCAAATTGCTGACGGCGGCGGGCATTCACCATCGGCACCACAATCTCCAATGCCGGATACTTCTCACGCAGTAACTGCGCGGCTCTCAGAAAATCAGCACTGAGCATCTCAACTTCTGCGCTGCGACTGCCCGGCAGTAATGCCAGACACAAGGCATCTGCCGGTAGCGATAGCCGTTCCCGCGCCGCCTGCTTATCAGGTTGTAACGGAATACTGTCCGCCATGGTGTGACCGATAAAACGGCAAGGAACCTGAAATTGATCGTAGAAGGCTTTTTCAAAAGGTAGGAAGGCTAATACCAGGTCGGTATTACGGCCAATTTTAAACACCCGCTTCTGCCGCCATGCCCACACCGATGGACTCACATAGTGGATGGTGCGGATCCCAGCCCGTTTGAGACGGCCTTCCAGCGGAATATTAAAATCAGGGGCATCGATACCGACAAACACATCCGGCTTCAAAGCACTCAGACGACGGGTCAGATCACGGCGAATATGTAACAGGCGGGGTAGACGACCCAAGACTTCAACAATCCCCATCACTGCCAGCTCTTCCATCTCGTACCATGCTTCGCAACCTTCGGCCTGCATCAGCGGTCCGGCGACGCCAACAAAGCGAATATCAGGGTGTTTTTCTTTAAGGGCCCGAATAAGGCCAGCACCAAGAATATCGCCGGAGGTTTCCCCGGCGATCAGTGCTACAGTCAGTGGACGCATCGCCATCAATTACCGGATAAGGCCACGGGTAGAACGGGCGAAGAAGTCATAGAATGGCTGAACTTCTGCGTGGGCTTTTGCCAGCGCTTCAATTTCAGGTTTGACTTCATCCAGCGTTTTGCCGCTGCGATATAGCAGTTTGTAAGCATTACGGATGGCATGCAAGGCGTCTTTTGAGAAGCCACGACGCTTGAGACCTTCAATATTAACGCCAAACGGCGATGCATGATTACCCTGAGCAATCACATACGGAGGAATATCCTGTACCACGCCGGAGCAGCCGCCCACCATCACATGTGCGCCGATAGTGCACCACTGGTGGATAGCGGTCATTCCGCCAATGATGGCAAAATCATCCACCGTGACATGACCGGCCAAGGTAGCATTGTTGGCAAAAATACAGCTATTTCCGATCTGGCAGTCATGGGCGATATGGGTGTTGCCCATCATCAGGTTATCACTACCAATATGGGTTAAGCCGCCGCCCTGAGTCGTGCCGCGATGGATCGATGACCCTTCACGGATACGGTTACGATCGCCAATGACGACCCGGGTCTCTTCCTGCGCGTATTTTAGATCCTGGTTAACTTCACCGATCGACGTGAACTGAAAGATCTCGTTCTGTTTACCGATCGTGGTGTGGCCGTTGACGACGACATGGGATTTCAGGTCAGAGCCTTCCCCAATCTCGACATGCGCACCAATCACGCAGAACGGTCCGATACGGACGCCTGGTCCTATAATCGCACCTTCTTCGATTATCGAAGAAGGATGGATGCTGGCGGTTTTATCAATCATTATGCCTCCCGGCTACGGGCACACATCATTGTTGCTTCACAGACCACTTTACCATCAACAGTCGCAACACCGCTGAAACGGGTCAGACCACGGCGGGTCTTCTCAAAGGTGACTTCCATCACCATTTGATCTCCCGGTACTACAGGGCGTTTGAAGCGTGCGTTATCAATACCCGCAAAGTAGTAGAGTTCACCCGGCTCCAGTTTACCCACGCTTTTAAACGCCAAGATACCGGTCGCCTGTGCCATCGCTTCCAGGATTAACACGCCAGGAAAAATAGGTTTACCCGGGAAATGTCCCTGAAAGAACGGCTCGTTAACGGTGACGTTTTTTACAGCGCGTAAATATTTATGCGGTTCAAAGTCCAGAACGCGATCAACCAGTAAAAACGGATAACGGTGAGGCAGAAGTTCCAGAATCTCTTCAATTTGCAGAGTATGTATTTCAGTAGTCAAAATACTCTTCCTGTCCTAAAAAGCTGTTAGCAACAATAACACGACCTGCCAGCCAGGAGGGCTATGCAGGTCGCAAAGATAAAAGGTCTCGGGGCAGTCCGATAAATCACGGTATATGTTCTGAGATTTTCCCCAGTTACCGTGATCGTCGACCGGTTAAGTTATGATTAATTATCTTTACCGGCTTTACGTTCAACCGCTTTCAACCGCTTGTTTATATCATCGATATTCATGACCAGCGCCGCTGTCTTACGCCACGCTTTGTTGGCCTGCAGCGGAATACCTGAGGAGTATACACCAGGTTCCGTGATTGGGCGCATCACCATACCCATCCCAGTGACCGTTACTTTATCACAGATTTCCATATGGCCGTTGATCACACTGGCACCACCAATCATACAGTAGCGACCAATTTTCAGGCTTCCAGCCATGATCACACCGCCAGCAACTGCTGTATTGTCGCCAATAATGACATTGTGTGCAATCTGACATTGATTATCGATGATCACACCGTTACCGATCTGCGTATTATCCAACGCACCACGGTCAATGGTCGTACAGGCACCGATTTCCACTCGGTCACCGATCACGACAGTACCGAGCTGTGGGATCTTCACCCAATTACCGCGATCATTGGCATAACCAAAGCCGTCAGCGCCGATCACCGTCCCGGATTGAATCAGGCACTTTTCACCGATCACAATTTCATGATAGACCGAAACATTAGCCCACAGGCGAGTCCCTGCACCGATACGGGTATTTTTACCGATAAAACAACCGGCGCCGATTACCACGTTATCGCCAAGCACCACACCGGACTCAATCACCGCGTTCGCACCGATAGAAACCTTGTCACCGATGGTCGCCTCAGGGGAGAGCACCGCACTCGGGGCAATATCTGTCGCCGGTTGCGGGGTAGTATCGAGAATTTGTGCCAAACGCGCATAGCTCAGGTAAGGGTCTTTCACGACCAGTGCTGCAGTGCTGCAGTACGCCAGATCTGCTTCCGTCAGCACCACAGCATCTGCATTGCAGTGCGCGAGTTGCTCGCGGTAACGACTGTTGGCCAGGAAAGTAATATTGCCACGGGTTGCTGATTGCATAGAAGCAATGCCGGAGATGGCGATATCGCCATCTCCGTGCAATTCTGCATCTAACTGCCGGGCTAAATCAGCCAGTAGGAAAGATGCCATCAATTATTTAACCTGTTTCAGCACGTCAGCGGTGATGTCTTTCGCATCGCTGGCATAAGCCACGGCGTCAGAATCGATCACGACATCATAACCTTCGCTAGAAGCAACTTTCTTCACTGCAGTCTGGATGCTGGCCAGTAATTTGTTGCGTTCTTCAGTCTGACGACGACGGTTATCCTGCTCGAAAGCCTGAGCTTTCTCAGAGAAACTTTGACGCTGAGCCATCAGTTCTTTCTCTGTGCGGGCACGATCACTGGCTTTCATGGTAGAGGCATTACGCTGGAAGTTCTGCATTTGAGTCTGCAGTGCACGTTCTTGAGTCTGCAGATCGGTTGCACGACCTTTGAACTCATTTTCCAGCTGACGGGCAACTGTGGCACGCTGTGGTAACTGCTGGAAGATGCTGGATACGTTCACCACTGCAATTTTGTCAGCAGCCTGAGCCGCGACAGAAGAAGCAGCCAGAGCGAGACCAAGACCTGCGGCACATAACAACTTTTTCACTATAAACTCCTTACATCACCGTTTGTGTCACTGTAGACACGATTGTTGCAAAAAACGACAGCAAAAGCTGTCGTCTTGCAATACTTTAAGAAATAACTCAGAGCAGCCGGCTACCAGGTATTCCCGATATTAAACTGGAACTGTTCTGCTTTATCCCCTTCATACTTTTTGATCGGCTGCGCATATGAGAATACCAGCGGGCCTAAAGGCGACATCCATTGCAGTGAAACACCGCTAGAGACACGCACATTACCTGGTTTGCTGTAGTCAGGAATGCCCAAAGCTTCAGTTTCTGAAGTATTCTGCCAGTTAGTATCCCATACCGACCCGGCATCAACAAATACAGAGGTACGCAGCGAGTCAGCATATTTCTCACTGACAAACGGGGTCGGGGTGATCAGCTCAAGGCTGGCCACAGCCATCGCATTACCGCCCACCGCGTCATCAGATTTGCACAGACTATCGGTGGTTTTGCCACAGTTCGAGTCATCACCGTATTTCATATAGACCGCTTTCGGGCCGACGGTGTTCGAACGGAAACCACGTACCGTACTGGAACCACCGGCATAGAAGTTCTCGTAGAATGGCATCTCTTTGCCACCTAAGCCGTCTCCGTAGCCCAGACGACCGCGTCCTAATAAGACCCATGTATGGTCGTTATTAAGCGGCATATACTGCTGAGTATCCAGTGTCGCTTTATAGTAACTGTTATCAGAGCCTGGGATAGTAATTTTACCGTTCAGGTTGGTCCGGTTACCAGCGGTCGGGAAAAATCCGCGATCGAGGGTGTTATAGGTCCAGCCGTAGTTGAAAGTAAAGTCATCCGAGGAATAACTGCCATCATCATTTTGCGTCGACAGATGCTTACCAACCGAGTCAAAGTAGCGCCACATGGCGACCTGAGGCTGCATATCAGACAGATCGTTATGCACGTAGCCTAACCCGACACGCAGGGTATTGTTCTCATTGACTGGGAAGCCCAGTGTACCGTCGGCACCATAACTACGGTTGGTATAGTCCGACAAGTCCGCATCATCAGCTTTAAAGTCATTATAGAACAGGCGCCCGCCAAGGCTAACACCGTCAACGGTAAAGTAAGGGTCAGTCATCGACAGTTCAGCATAAGTCTGATAGTCGTTTTTGGTACCGCTAATCCCTACGGTATTCCCGGTGCCCATCCAGTTTTCTTGGGTGACCCCAACCTGGAAGCTGACCCCACTTTCCGTACCATAGCCGACACCGATATTAAAGGTCCCGGTATTACGTTCTTTAACGTTGTAAATAACATCGACCTGATCAGGTGAGCCAGGCACCCGTTGGGTATCTACGTCTACCGTCTCAAAGTAACCGGTACGGTTCAGCCGCTCTTTACCCTGTTCGACTAAGTTACTGCCCAGCCAAGCCCCTTCCATCTGACGCATTTCACGACGCAGGACGGAATCTTTAGAGACATCATTACCGCGGAAGATAATCTTACGCACGTAGTAACGGTTACCGGCATTCACACTGACGTGAAGCTTAACGGTCTTAGTTTTGTCATCGATTTCCGGCTGTGTCATCACTTGCGGATAGGCATAACCATAATTACCCAACAGCTTTTTGATGCTGTCTTCAATAGCCGTCACCTTGGCACCGCTATACAACTCGCCCGGTGGAATTTTTGCCAAGTTTTCGATTTCTGCCGAATGGCCGGCCATATCACCGTTGACCACTACACCGGAGATCTTATACTGATCGCCTTCATGGATATTGACGGTGATATAAATCCCCTTCTTATCCGGCGTCAGGCTGACCTGAGTAGAGTCAATATTAAAACGGGCATAACCGCGATCCAGATAGAAACTGCGCAGTGTTTCCAGATCCCCAGCCAGTTTTTGTTTCTGGTATTTACGGTCAGCAACCAGATTCCACCACGGCACTTCGTCACGCAGTTGGAAGTGCGAGATCAGTTCATCGGAGCTGAACGCTTTGTTGCCGACGATATTGATCTGCTGGATTTTAGCCGAAACCCCTTCAGTGAACACAAACTTCAGGTCAACACGGTTACGTGGCAACGGCGTAACAATCGCCTTCACGCTGGCGGTATATTTACCGACGCTGTAGTAGAAATCCTCTAATTGCTTCTCAATCGTTGAGATGGTGGTGCGATCAAGGGCATCCCCTACCCGCACCCCAGAGGCTTCCAGATTCTGCTTCAGCTGGTCATCTTTCACCGATTTATTACCGGAGAAGGTGATACTGGCAATGGTCGGACGTTCTTTGACCTGTACGATCAGATCGCCGCCATCCCGCATGACCTGGACATCATCGAAATTACCGGTTGCGAACAGTGAGCGGATGGTATTTCTGATGTCATCATCATCAACCGTATCCCCCACACGAACAGGCATGCTAAGCAAGGCCGCCCCGACGGCAACTCGCTGCAGCCCTTCGAAATGAATATCTTTCACTACGAAACCGTCTGCACCGTACACGGTGGCGCTGCTAAACAGCAGCGACGCTATGAGCAACTTTTTCATCGCCATCGTTATTATGCGTGTTCCTAACACATCCCCGTTCGTAGAGTTCTGTTATCTACAAACGTGAGAAATCATTGAAAAGTGCAAGCCCCATTAACATCATCAGTGCGATTGCCCCGATGCGGTAACTGAAGTCCTGAACTCGCTCAGACACCGGCCCACCTTTGATTTTTTCAATCAACAGGAAGAGCAGATGCCCACCATCTAACACCGGTAACGGGATAAGGTTAACTATCCCCAGATTGACACTAATTAATGCCAGAAACATTAAATAGTAAATCATTCCGTACTCCGCCGAAATCCCTGCGCCCTGCGCAATGGAAATCGGCCCGCTGAGATTATTCAGCTTAATATCACCGGTTACTAATTTTTCTAGCATCGACGCCGTCAGCTTGACCAATTGCCAGGTTTTTACCCCTGCCTCACCGATGGCTGCTACAGGACCGTACTGCCGCAGTGTCCGATATTGCTCAGGCAGCGCCTGTACCCGCGGGATCACCCCAGCAAAACCTTCTGTGCCCTGCGCCCCTTCTTTCGCTGACGGGGTCAGGGTGAAGGTCAAGCTCACACCGGCACGCTCTACCTCTAACGGCAGAGGTTTTTGCGGGTTATCTCTGACACTGCTAACAAAGGACTGCCAGTCAGTGATCGGATGCCCCCCGACTTTAACGATCCTGTCTCCGGCTTGCAAACCCGCTGATGCCGCCGGTGAGTTTTTTTGCACTTCGGCCAGAGTGGTTTCAATCACCGGCCCTTTTGGGATGATGCCTAACGACTGCACCGGATCCTGCTTTTCCGGATCAAACGTCCAGTGACGTAAATCCAGTTGCTTCACCTGCGTGGCAGACTGCCCGAACGTTGACAAGGTCAATGCGGCACTACTGTCGCCGATTTTTCCCATCAGTGCCAGACGAACTGCATCCCAATCAGGCGTTTCGATACCGTCAATCGCGTTAAGTTCCATTCCTGGCTGAATTTGCGCGTGTGCGGCAACAGAATTGGGGATTATTTCACCGGTAACCGGTTTGATCCCCGGCACACCATGCATGAAAACTAGCCAGTAAGCAAAAACGGCGAAGATAAAGTTAGCGATTGGGCCTGCGCCGATGATGGCCGCCCGCTGAGCGAGGGTTTTACGGGTAAACGCTTGGTGTAGACGATCAGCGGGCACTTCCCCTGCCCGCTCGTCCAGCATTTTGACATAACCGCCCAGGGGGATCAGGGCAATGACATATTCAGTCCCCTGTTTGTCTTTCCTGCGCCACAGCGCCGGTCCAAAACCAATGGAAAAACGCTCCACCCAGACACCACAGCGGCGGGCCACCCAGAAATGGCCAAATTCATGGACGGTAATCAGAATACCAAGTGCAACGATAAACGCGCCAAGACTCCAGAGTATACTGCCCATCAGCAACTATCCTTAAGCTATATGAAACACCAGAAGCAGTAAGCACGCAAATACCGGTACCGCCGCGGTTAAGCTATCGATACGGTCAAGAATACCCCCGTGTCCTGGGATCAGCTGACCACTGTCTTTAATCCCTGCTTCGCGTTTAAACATACTTTCGGTGAGATCACCCAATACCGACGCAAGGGTGGCAATCACCGCGCAGATCACCAGGGTTTCGCTGCTCACGGTGAGGGGTGCCAGCAGTGAAAAGCCCCATGCAATCACTGCCGAACAGAGTAGTCCACCGGCAAACCCCTCCCAGGTTTTGCCCGGAGAGACTTTGGGCGCCAGTTTATGGCGCCCAAACAGACGCCCGAACATATAAGCACCGGAATCGGCTCCCCAGACCAGCAGCATCACAAACAGTAACCACCAAGCACCGGCAAAGTGGTCGCTGTCATAGTGGTACTGACGAAGCGCTACCATGCCCCAGAAGAAAGGGACCAAAGTCAGTGCACCAAAGGCCAAACGTAGAAAGCGGGATTGGCGCCATAATGCGGCAGAGGAAGGGTAAAACAGCACCAGCAACAGGGCTAAGGCCCACCAGCTGAGGGAAATCCACAGCGACAGGCTGACACCAGGCTGATAGAGATCATGGTGATAGGAAGGGGTCGAGAGGCTCATCAAACTCAGCAACAGGCCAAATAATACTGCCACCCAAATCCGCTGGCTAGGATGCATAAAGCCGGCAAACTGCCCCCACTCCCAAGCGGCCAGCATGCAAATGGCCAAAACCAGAATTTTGAAACCGATCGGCGGTAACCAAAATAAGGCAATGATTACCAACGGGATCAGTATCATCGCGGTAATCAAACGTGATTTTAACAAAGGTTACCCCCAATCCATTTATTCACTGTCAGGTGCTGCCCCGCCATACCGGCGTTCTCGTTGTGAGAAGGCATTCAATGCACCCTGAAAAGCATGTTCATCAAAGTCAGGCCAAAGTACATCACAGAAATAGAATTCAGCGTAAGCGACCTGCCATAACAAGAAATTACTGATGCGATGTTCACCACCGGTTCTTATCACTAAGTCCACCGGCGGCAGACCATTAAGACACAGGGAGCTGCTCAGCATCTCTTCGGTAATTTCATCCGGAGCCAAGGTGCCCTGTTGAACGTGTCTCGCAATCTGACGCATACCATTAATAATATCCCAACGCCCGCCGTAGTTTGCGGCCACATTGAGGGTCAATCCGGTATTATTTTCCGTCAGAGACTCGGCATTGGAAATACGCTCCTGAATACGGCTGCTGAAGCGTTTTACATCACCGATTATTTTTAGCCGAATGTTATTTTTATGCAGGCTTTTGACTTCACTTTCTAGCGCCCAGACAAAAAGCTCCATCAATGCTGACACTTCTTTTTCTGGACGATTCCAGTTTTCACTACTAAACGCATAGAGAGTGAGTGCGTCTATCCCCATATGGGCAGCATATTTGACTGCTTTTCTGACGGCTTTCGCCCCAGCGCGATGCCCAATAATACGTAGCTTACCTTGGTTTTTCGCCCAGCGCCCGTTTCCATCCATAATGATGGCGACATGCCGAGGAAGTAGCCTGCTGCTATCGGCAGAGAGTTGTTGATTCAGGGACGACATAATGCGTATTTAATTCCTTTATCAGAGAACCATTGACCTCTGAATAATTTCAGCGCGCTACCACAGGTTTATCGCCACAGGAGGAACCTCTCCCTACGCCACTAAACAGCAGCGGGCGACTATATCATTTTCCCCTGATTCGGACAAATGGCCGACATCCCGATCAAACAAACTGCATCAGCCTCTGCTGCGCTATCTGACGGGACTGTGCATCAATGTCCATCACCTCTTCGACACTGGTAGGTTCCTGCCAGTGCCCGCTTTCCAGCACCCGAGCATTCAGTGCAGCGATATCGGTGAAGCGGATCTGCCGGTTAAGGAAGGCAGCAACCGCTATCTCATTTGCCGCATTCAATGCTGTGGTAGCTGCTTGTCCAGCGGCGCAAGCATCCATCGCCAGTTTCAAGCAGGGATAACGGTCAAAGTCAGGCTCTAAAAAAGTCAAAGCCCCGAGGCGTGTAAAGTCCAGCGGTGTCACACCGGCAGGGATCCTTTCCGGCCAGGCCATAGAGTGAGCGATAGGCGTGCACATATCCGGTGAGCCAAGCTGAGCCAGAACACTTCCGTCACAATAACGTACCATCGAATGGATCACCGACTGTGGGTGAATGATCACTTCCATTTGCGAATCAGTGGCGTTAAATAACCAGCGCGCTTCAATATATTCCAGACCTTTATTCATCATAGTGGCGGAGTCAACGGAGATCTTCCTACCCATAGACCAATTGGGATGGGCACAAGCCTGCTCCGGTGTGACAGAGCAGAACTCTGCCAACGGTTTATCCCGAAAAGGGCCACCGGAACCGGTCAAGATCACCGAGTCGACACCACTATCACGTAAGTCAGCGTACCCTAACTGCTGCTGTATAATAGCGGGTAAACTCTGAAAAATAGCATTATGTTCACTGTCCACTGGCATCAAACAGGCCCCGGAGCGACGAACTTCATCCATAAACAGTCGGCCACAGGTAACGAGTGATTCTTTATTAGCCAGCAGAACACGTTTACCGGCACGGATAGCCGCTAACGTCGGCCGTAGCCCTGATGCGCCAACAATGGCAGCCATCACTTGGTCGACTTCTGAAAGGGCGGCCAGATCACAAGCGGCTTGAACGCCGGAGAGCACTTCAGTGTCTACATTCAGTGCTGTCAGTCGTTCACGCAACTCGCTGGCAGCGTGTTCATCAGCCATGGCGGCATACTGAGGCCGGAATTCTTGGCATTGTTCAGCCATCAGGTGTGCGTTATGCCCCGCCACCAGTGCCGTCACCTGGTACAGTTCCGGATTCCGGCGAACTACCGCTAAGGTACTGGTGCCGATTGAGCCGGTGGAACCCAGCAATGTCAGACGCTTCATCAGTGTATCCATTCTAAGTGTAATGGCGCGCGTAGTGACGGACGCCTAACCATGTAAAACGCCGCGAGAGAATCCCTGTTCTGTGGGCTCTCTACGCGGCGTTTTACCATCTCCCCGGAAAGGATCAGAATTCCATTAATTCCGTTTCTTTCTCGGCCAGTGCAGCATCAACTTTCTTGATAGACACATCGGTCATCTTCTGAATATCATCCTGGGCACGGCGCTCATCGTCTTCGCTGATTTCTTTGTCTTTCAGCAAGGCTTTGATTTTGTCGTTAGCGTCGCGGCGGACATTACGTACAGAGACACGGCCCTGCTCTGCTTCACCACGCACAATCTTGATCAGATCTTTACGACGTTCTTCGGTCAGCGGAGGAAGAGGAACGCGGATATCGGTACCCGCAGAGCTCGGGTTTAAACCGAGGTCAGATGCCATGATGGCTTTCTCTACCGCGGGGCCCATAGAACGATCGAAAACGTTGAGTTTCAGTGTACGTGAGTCTTCTACGGTTACACTGGCTAACTGGCGCAATGGCGTGGGTGAGCCGTAGTACTCAACCACAATGCCGTCCAGCAGCGATGGTGAAGCACGTCCGGTGCGTACTTTACCGATGGTATTTTTAAAGGCTTCTACGCACTTTTCCATGCGCACTTCAGCATCTTTTTTAATGTCGTTAATCACAATAAAACCCTTGGATTCGTTTGACCTGATCTTTCTGCCTCAGGTGTCAGCAGAATGGGTCTGCTCTTCAAGGTACCCGTAGATACCAGGACAGATCACCAGTATTGGCCAGAATATACCTTATTTTACTTACCGCTGACAGGATTACTGAGCGATCAGTGTACCTTCTTTCTCACCCATCACCACACGGCGCAGTGCGCCTGGCTTATTCATGTTGAACACACGAATCGGCAGGTTGTGATCGCGTGCCAGGGTAAAAGCGGCCAGATCCATCACTTTAAGCTCACGCTCAAGTACGTCCTGATAACTGAGTTTTTCGTATAATACTGCATCAGGGGTAGTCATCGGATCGGCAGAGTAGACACCGTCAACTTTAGTGGCTTTCAGTACTACATCAGCTTCGATCTCAATCCCGCGCAAGCAGGCGGCAGAGTCAGTGGTAAAGAACGGGTTACCAGTACCGGCGGAGAAAATTACCACACGGTTATTACGCAGCTGGCTGATCGCTTCGGCCCAGCTGTAGTTATCACAGACACCGTTAAGTGGGATGGCAGACATCAGGCGAGCATTAACATAAGCGCGGTGCAAGGCATCACGCATCGCCAAGCCATTCATCACAGTGGCTAACATGCCCATATGGTCACCGACGACACGGTTCATTCCGGCTTTTGCCAGACCGGCACCACGGAACAGGTTACCCCCGCCAATCACGACGCCGACTTGGATACCTAATTCAACCAGCTCTTTCACTTCCTGAGCCATACGGTCAAGAATGCTTGCATCAATACCAAAACCTTCGGCACCTTGCAGCGCTTCGCCGCTCAGTTTCAGAAGGATACGTTGATATACCGGTTTTGCGTTGGTCGCCATGATCATTAATTCCTGGAGCATGAGTGAATAAGGCAGAGAGAAAGCACGTCTGTCATTCGCTCTGTTTTCTCGTTATACGAGAGAAATGATAGTAAAACTTGTCTGCCGGGGCTGTTGTCAGCAGACAAAAAAGAACCGCCGTTCTGGCGGTTCCTTCAGAGCATTAAGACTGTTTGGACATCGCTGCAACTTCAGCAGCAAAATCAGACTCAACTTTCTCGATACCTTCGCCCACTTCAAAGCGGATGAAGTTAATCACGTCAGCGCCTTTTTCTTTCAGCAGCTGACCAACCGTTTTGGACGGATCCATAACGAAGTTCTGACCAGTCAGTGACACTTCACCGGTGAACTTGTTCATACGACCAGAAACCATTTTTTCTGCGATTTCGCGAGGCTTACCAGACTGCATCGCGATGTCCAGCTGGATCTGGTGCTCACGAGCAACCACGTCCGCAGGAACATCTTCTGGTTTCACGTATTCTGGCTTGCTTGCCGCAACGTGCATCGCGATATGCTTAACCAGCTCTTCGTCAGCACCGGTAGCAGAAACCAGAACACCGATACGTGCACCGTGCAGGTAAGAACCTACAACGTCACCTTCCAGGCGAGCAATGCGACGGATGTTGATGTTTTCACCAATTTTGGCAACCAGCGCAGTACGCTGCTCTTCAAATTTAGCTTTCAGTGCATCGATATCCAGGTTTTTGTCAGCAGCGGCGGCAGTCAGAACTTCCTGACCAAATGCCAGGAAGCCGGCATCTTTAGCAACGAAGTCAGTTTCGCAGTTCAGCTCAACGATCACGCCCGCGTTACCTTCAACGCTGGTCAGGATCACACCTTCAGCAGCAACACGGCCAGATTTCTTAGCCGCTTTTGCCTGACCTGACTTACGCATGTTGTCGATAGCCAGTTCGATGTCGCCGTTAGCTTCAACCAGCGCCTTTTTACATTCCATCATGCCAGCGCCAGTACGCTCGCGCAGTTCTTTTACCAGAGCAGCGGTAATGTCAGCCATTCTAAAGTCCTCGGTTAACTGTGGTCTGTTTGCAGACATTGCGGTCATGACAAACAGCATCATTTCGCAGGATATTTTACGTCGCCCAGCAGAACGGATCTTACTCAGCGGATCTTAAAATAATAAAAGGGGCCTTAAGCGGCCCCTTGCAGATAACATCTGACGCTAAGGGCTCTTTACAGAGCAGGCCTTATCAGACGTTTTCTAAAGACGCTTCTTCAGCCTGTTCAGCCAGGTCCTGAGAACGACCTTCACGGACTGCTGCTGCAGCGGCATTCAGGTACAGGCTTACTGCACGGATCGCATCGTCGTTACCTGGGATAACGAAATCAACGCCATCCGGATCAGAGTTAGTATCAACGATAGCAAAAACTGGGATACCCAGGTTGTTTGCTTCTTTGATTGCGATGTGCTCGTGGTCAGCATCGATAACGAACAGCGCGTCTGGCAGGCCGCCCATATCTTTAATACCACCCAGGCTGTTTTCCAGCTTGGCCAGTTCACGACCACGCATCAGCGCTTCTTTCTTGGTCAGTTTGTCGAAAGTACCGTCCTGAGACTGTGCTTCCAGATCTTTCAGACGCTTGATTGACTGACGAACGGTTTTCCAGTTAGTCAGCATGCCACCTAACCAGCGGTGGTTAACAAAGAACTGATCGCAGTTCTGCGCAGATTCTTTGATAGCTTCGCTTGCAGCGCGCTTAGTACCAACAAACAGAATTTTGCCTTTACGGGCAGAAATTTTGCTCAGTTCAGCCAGAGCGTCGTTGAACATTGGTACAGTCTGCTCAAGGTTGATGATGTGAACTTTGTTACGCGCACCGAAGATGAAAGGTTTCATTTTCGGGTTCCAGTAACGGGTCTGGTGACCAAAGTGAACACCGGCCTTAAGCATATCGCGCATGGAAACAGTAGCCATGATTACCTCTAAAAAGTATAAGTTGGGGTTGAGCCTCCATGTATCCCATACTACCGACCTTATAAAGGCACCCCGGAGTATGTGTCGATACATGTGTGTTTTGGTCAGTCTGCCGCACCGGCTTCCAAAGATAGCCCGCAGGGACACTGCCTTTTCACATAATGAGAAGTAAACGTTCCGCACCGGTTGAAAACCATTAGTCTTACCTGCACGGATTCGTCGGCGCGTTTTATACCACAAACCCGCCCCTGGCGGCAATCTTTGTTACCGGCAATACAGAATTTTCCTGCTGTGGTTCGGCGACTTGCTGGGTGAATAACGTTGGCAGCGGTTTGGCTGGCTGATAACATACCCAGATATCACTTTTTTCTCGTTTTGCTGGCATTGGCTGGCAGCAACCGGACGGATTCCATGGCTATCTCAATTAAAACTCCTGAAGAAATCGAAAAAATGCGCGTCGCGGGCCGACTGGCCGCCGAAGTGCTTGAAATGATCGCCGCGCATGTCAAACCTGGTATTTCTACCGGCGAACTGGACCGCATCTGTGCAGACTACATCACCGGCGAACAGCAGGCAGTCTCAGCCTGCCTCGGCTATCACGGTTTCCCAAAATCAGTCTGTATCTCCATTAACGAAGTAGTTTGCCACGGTATTCCTAGCGACGACCGTATCCTGAAGGATGGCGATATCGTCAATATCGATGTCACCGTCATCAAAGATGAGTATCACGGTGATACCTCGAAAATGTTTATCGTCGGCAAACCGACTATCCTTGGTGAGCGCCTATGTCGCGTTACCCAAGATAGCCTTTATCTGGCCTTAAAATTGGTTAAGCCAGGCATCCGCCTGCGCACCATTGGCCGTGAGATCCAGAAATTTGTTGAAGGTAACGATTTCTCAGTAGTCCGCGAATACTGTGGTCACGGCATCGGTAAAGGCTTCCATGAAGAGCCACAGGTTCTACATTACGATGCCGATGACAGCGGTGTAGTACTGCAGAAAGGTATGACTTTTACTATTGAACCGATGGTTAATGCCGGAGACTTCCGCATCCGCAGCATGAAAGATGGTTGGACGGTAAAAACCAAAGATCGCAGCTTGTCTGCCCAATATGAACATACTATTGTGGTCACCGATAATGGCTGTGAGATTTTAACCCTGCGCCAGGAAGAGACGATTCCGGCGGTGCTGGTAAATGAAGGTTAATCCTGATAATTGACTCCCTAAAAGCCGGCTAATGCCGGCTTTTTTATCTGATGAGTAACGATAATGAGTAGCCACCTGCCAGAACACATCGACAAACAGAGTATCGAGGCTCCACTCCACTGGTCAGCGTCACAGCTAAATCGCGAGGCGATGAAGCAGCAACTGGAGACCTTTCAGGACAAGCTCGGAGCTGCTTTTGACGTGGGACAAAACATCAGCGAACTGATTGATGCCCGTACCCAGTTTATTGACCACCTGTTGTGCCGCTTATGGCATCAGGCCGGCTTCGAGGGTGTGAAAGATATCGCCCTGCTGGCCGTGGGTGGTTATGGTCGTCAGGAACTGCATCCGTTGTCTGATATTGACGTGCTGGTGCTCAGCCGCACACCGCTGGACGGATCCAGTCAGCAACGTGTCAGTGAGTTGCTTACCCTACTGTGGGATCTCAAGCTAGAAGTGGGTCACAGTGTCCGTACTTTAGAAGAGTGTCTACTGGAAGGACTGGCTGATCTCACAGTCGCCACCAATCTTATCGAGTCACGCATGTTGACCGGTGATGTCTCACTATTTTTGGAGCTACAAAAAAACATTTTCAGCGAGGGTTTCTGGCCATCAGCGGAATTTTTTGCGGCCAAAATAGAAGAGCAGAAACAGCGTCACCAGCGTTACCACGGCACCAGTTATAATCTGGAACCCGACATCAAAAGCAGTCCTGGTGGCCTCAGAGATATTCATACTCTGCAATGGGTCGCCCGCCGCCATTTCGGGGCCACCTCCATGGACGAAATGATGGGCTTTGGTTTTCTGACCGAAGAAGAACGCAACGAACTTAATCAGTGTCAGGACTTCCTCTGGCGCATCCGCTTTGCCCTGCATCTGACACTACCACGTTACGATAATCGGCTACTGTTTGATCGTCAATTGGCGGTCGCGCAACGGCTTAACTATCAAGGCGAAGGTAACGAGCCCGTCGAACAGATGATGAAGGATTTCTATCGAGTCACCCGCCATATCGGTGAATTGAACGAAATGCTGTTACAGCTGTTTGATGAAGCCATCCTTGCCTTACCGGCTAACGAAAAACCACAGCCCTTGGATGATGATTTTCAACTACGCGGCAACTTAATCGATCTGCGGGACAACACCCTCTTCAGCCGCAATCCGGCCGCAATTATCCGCCTATTTAATGTGTCGGTGCGCACCAGCGCGGTACAGGGAATTTACTCCGCCACCCTGCGCTGCCTGCGTCATGCCCTACAGACCTTAGACCACTCACTGTGTGACAGCGCCGAAGCTCGTCAGTACTTTATGGACATCTTGCGTCATCCTGGCGCGGTCAGTCGTGCACTGGTGCCGATGCACCATCACGGCGTGCTGGCGGCTTACCTGCCGCAGTGGAGTAAAATTGTCGGTCAGATGCAGTTTGACCTGTTCCATGCCTACACCGTTGATGAACACAGCATCCGCGTCCTGCAAAAACTGGAAAGCTTTGCCAGTGAAGAGTCACGGGAAAAACATCCGTTATGTGTGGAGATCTGGCAGCGATTGATCCATCCGGAAATTTTATTAATTGCTGCCCTGTTCCATGATATTGCCAAAGGCCGTGGCGGAGATCACTCTGAGCTCGGCGCTGAGGATGTCGCGGAGTTTGCCCTACTGCATGGGCTACGCTCCCGTGATGCGCGTCTGGTAGCCTGGTTGGTTCGTCATCACTTGCTGATGTCCGTCACCGCACAACGCCGCGATATTCAGGATCCCTCGGTGATCCAGCAGTTTGCCGAGATCATGGAAAATGAGCAGCAACTTCGCCTGCTGATTTGTCTGACCGTCGCTGATATTTGCGCCACCAATGAAAGCCTATGGAACAGCTGGAAACAGAGCCTGTTGCGTGAGCTTTATTTTGCTACCGAGAAACAACTGCGCCGCGGTAAAGACAACCATCCAGACCTGCGTGACCGGGTACGCCACAACCGCCTACAGGCGCTGGCGCTGTTACGCATGGATAATATTGATGAAACCCGTCTGCACAAAATCTGGAACCGCTGCCGGGCCGATTACTTTTTGCGACACAGTGCCAGTCAGTTGGCTTGGCATGCGCGCAATCTGCTGAGTCATGAGCTAAACCAGCCGCTGGTTCTGATTAACCCGCAAACCTCACGGGGCGGTACCGAAATATTCATTTGGAGTCCAGACCGCCCTTACCTGTTTGCCACCGTCGCCGGAGAGCTAGATCGGCGTAATCTGAGTGTTCACGATGCACAAATTTTTACCAATCGTGATGGCATGGCGATGGACACCTTTATTGTGCTAGAGCCAGACGGAAGCCCGCTGGCAAGGGATCGGCACGACGCCATCATTGAAGGGCTGGTGCGGGCTCTGTCACAAACCGAATGGAGCCTGCCACGCCCGCGTCGTCTCTCACCACGTCTGCGCCACTTTACGGTAGACACTGAAATTCGTTTTCTGCCCGCGCATACCAATCAGCGCACCTATTTAGAACTGGTGGCCCTTGATCACCCCGGCCTGCTGGCGCAGATTGGAACCGTATTTGCGCAAGCGGGGATTTCATTGCATGGCGCGCGTATCAGTACTATCGGTGAGCGGGTAGAAGATTTATTTATCCTCGCCACCAGCGAACGTCGCGCCCTCGATGATAAAATGCGCGATAGTTTACAACAACGGTTGACAGAGGCCCTTAATCCAAACGATAAAGGGTAATTCACCCGACGGGCCTTAACCGAGAGTGCGGTCACGTTTTTTTCCCAGATATACCGGTTGCCATGACAGTAACAGCCGGTCACTGTCCGGGAGAGTCAGTTTTTACCAAACCATTGATGCAGGAAAAAAGAATGCAAGAGTTACAAAAAATTATCGAAGCCGCATTTGAACGGCGTGCAGACATCACCCCGTCCAGCGTTGACGCGGAAACCCGTGATGCAATCACTGAAGTGATTGGTCTGATCGACAGCGGTAAAGTCCGTGTCGCAGAAAAAATCGACGGCGAGTGGGTGACGCATCAATGGCTGAAAAAAGCAGTGCTGCTCTCTTTCCGTATCCATGACAACCAAGTCATCGACGGCGCGGAAACCCGTTTCTACGATAAAGTGCCGATGAAATTCGCCGATTACGATGAAGCGCGCTTCAAAAAAGAAGGTTTCCGTGTTGTGCCTCCGGCCGCCGTTCGCCAAGGTGCCTTTATCGCACGCAACACCGTACTGATGCCTTCCTACGTTAACATCGGCGCTTACGTCGATGAAGGTACCATGGTCGATACCTGGGCCACCGTAGGTTCCTGTGCGCAGATCGGTAAAAATGTTCACCTGTCCGGCGGTGTCGGCATCGGTGGTGTACTAGAGCCATTACAGGCTAATCCGACCATCATCGAAGATAACTGCTTTATCGGTGCCCGTTCAGAAATCGTTGAAGGCGTCATTGTCGAAGAAGGTGCGGTAATCTCAATGGGTGTTTATATCGGCCAGAGCACCAAAATCTACGATCGTGAAACCGGTGAAGTCCATTACGGCCGCGTCCCAGCAGGTTCAGTCGTAGTTTCCGGCAACCTGCCATCCAAAGACGGTAAATACAGCCTGTACTGTGCTGTGATCGTCAAAAAAGTGGATGCGAAAACCCTTGGCAAAGTCGGTATCAACGAACTGCTGCGCACCATCGACTAACTTATCAACTGGGGTCGTCTCCGGTTGATTGGCATTAACCGTCCGCTGCTTGCTGGCGGCGGTTAACCGTTAGATGGCATCACCTTTGTCACTCAGTGCCACGCTCCAGCGTTTTCATCCCCTGAAGAGGTAATTTGGTATGTATGATAACTTAAAAGGTTTAGGGATCACTCACCCCGAAGAAATCGACCGTTACAGCCTGCGTCAGGAAGCCAATAACGATATCCTGAAAATCTATTTTCGTAAGGATAAAGGGGAATTCTTGGCGAAGAGTGTGAAGTTTAAATACCCGCGCCAGCGTAAAACTATCGTTTCTGATCAGACTCAGCAGGGGTTTCGCGAGATCCAGGAAATTAGCCCGAATCTACGCTATATCATCGATGAGTTGGATGAAATCTGTCAGCAAGAAAAAGAGGAGATTGACCTAAAAGTGAAGATCCTTGATGACCTTCGTCATCTGGAACTTGTGGTCTCTAACAAAATTTCCGAAATAGAAGCTGACCTAGAAAAGCTAACGCGTAAATAATCCAGCGTTTCAGGCACTAAAAAGCCGGTCAGGTGACTGACCGGCTTTTTTATCGCGATTATCTCAGCCTTACTGTGCCAGCAAGTACAGAGTGCTGTCACCACGCTTCACATTCAGCGCCAGAATCGACGGTTTACTATCGAGGATCTTACGCAGCTCGCCAAGGTTGCTGATCGCCTGCTGGTTGACGCCGAGGATCACATCACCTTTTTTCAAGCCAATCGCCGCGGCACGGGTATTCGGTTTCACACTGTCGACCACGACCCCTTTCTGGCCGCTGGTTGCATTACTCAGCTCTGCCCCTTCAATACCGGTATAGATATTAGAGGACTGGACGGTATCCAGAGTACTTTGCTGGATCACCACCGTGACATTCACCGGCTTGCCATCACGTAACAGACCCAGTTCCAGTTTAGTCCCAATCGGCATAGTCCCGACATCGGCACGTAGTGAAGCGAAGCTACTCAGCGGCTTACCGTTCATTGAGACAATCACATCGCCGGCCTTAATGCCTGCTTTGGCTGCAGAGGTATTTGGCAGTACCTGACTGACAAAGGCGCCTCGCTGAGCATCCACTTTCATCGCTTGGGCGATTTCGGAATTCAGCTCGGTACCCATGATCCCCAGTTCGCCCCGTTTCACTTGGCCGTACTGGATCATCTGTGACGTCAGGTTTTTCACCATGTTCGATGGGATGGCAAAGCCGATACCGATATTGCCGCCATCCGGTGCTAGGATCGCGGTATTGATACCGATCAGTTCACCGTTAAGATTCACCAAGGCCCCACCAGAGTTACCGCGGTTAATCGCCGCATCGGTCTGGATAAAGTTTTCATAGTTTTCAACATTTAGGCCGCTACGTCCCAACGCTGAAACGATACCAGAAGTTACCGTTTCACCCAGACCATACGGGTTACCGATGGCCACGGTATAATCTCCGACTTGGAGGTTATCGGAATCAGCGATTTTAATTGCAGTCAGATTTTTAGCATCTTTCAACTGGATCAGCGCAATATCAGTACGCGGATCTTTCCCGATAACTTTGGCGTCAAAGCGACGTCCGTCGCTGAGTTGGACCTGAATGGTGGACGCATTCGCTACCACATGGTTATTGGTGACCACATAGCCCTTCTCGGCATTAATCACCACCCCAGAACCCAGTGCACGGAATTTTTGTTCCTGAGGAGCTCCGCCATTACCGCCATTCGGGACTTGGCAGATAGGTGACTGCTGGAAAGGTGAGCCATCCTGACAGAAAGGTGACATATCACCAAAGAACTGCTGGAATTGCTGCCCCCCTTGAGACGCTTTAACCGGGGCCGTTCCTTCCACACTGATACTGACCACTGAGGGCATCACTTTTTGTAGCATCGGTGCCAAACTTGGCAATTGCTGACTTGAAGAAGACGCAGATTCAGCCGCAGAAGCGGTTACAGGCGCAAATGCCATTCCAAGGCTGAGTGCGAGTGCACTTAACGCTAATGTGGTTTTTTTCATGTTCTAGCTCTCTATAATAGTTGCTGTTTGGAGCAAATGCTGTAGTCACTGTTCAGAGTTATTATTTAAACGTTAGTTCATCTGATGTCTTGATTGAAAAGTAAAAAAATATTCTCCATCTTTACAAAACTCAGACAAAATCCACTGCCATTAAGCGGCGGTATTCTTCCCAAGCAAACAGATCTGTCATACCACTAATATAATCCTGTACTAGTCGTAGACGGTAGTAACCTTCCCACAATGACCATTGTTCTTCTGGCAGTGAGTCCACCTCACGCATATGATTACGATAAGCAGCAATATGCTTATCCGACAAACGGTGGAATAACCTCGTTTCAATCGGATAGCCCTTTAACTCATGAGTCTCTACCAGTAGAGTGAATTGCGGAGCACTGAGCAGCATCATTGATTTATACGCATCCAGCAGTCCCTGTATCACCCGATAGCCTTGTAACTCAAGCTGTTCAACCTCTGAATGGCTAAATACATAGCGCCGCGCCACCTGTTTAAACACCTCCAGCAACCGTTCGGCATCCCCTCCGTCCTCCAGCAATGCTTGGTTAAAATCACCGTGAAAAATGGCCGGTAGATGCTCGATAAAGCGCTTTACCGCCCGTGATACCAACACGCGTTGCACATTGACTCGCAGTGACATAAAAAACTGGTCACTCTGGCTGCGGCGTTTACTGCTGTTAGCGTCTTGCCACGCTTCACCAATCGTCCGGCAGAAGATATCCCCCTGCTCCACCTCGCCCCAGGCCGCTTTCAAATAGCGATACAGACTCTCGACACTGAAGATTGCTTTCTCCACCGCATCATCGAGGTCAGCAATACAATAGGAAATATCGTCGGCGGCTTCCATTATGTAGGTCAGAGGGAAGCGGTGATACTGCTCAAGCCCAGTCGCTTGCCGCAAATCCTCGACATACTGCTTTTCGGACAGGTAAAAACCAGGCTTTTTCATCAATACCGAATATGCCTCCGGCTTTTCTCCCTGCCACCAAGCCGGCGCGGTATACTTGAGGATACAAGCAACTTGGGAATAACTGAGATTCAGTTGCAGCAAGGTGTGCACCAGACGGATGCCTTGCGCATTGCCCTCAAAGTGGCACAAGTCCTGACAGATATCCCGGTATAGCGCCTGTAACGTCGCATCAGTCTCTGACGCGGACTGACGTGGCAAGATTGCCGACAGATGCATCCGGAACCAGTCGTTAATCGCAGCCTCACCAAAATGGCCGAACGGCGGGTTTCCGACATCATGCAGCAGACAGGCCATTTCAACCAAACTTTCGGCACCGCGCTCAAAATCTTGCAGTCCACAAGCTGCAAGGCCACCGGACTGCTTTTTCAGACGCTGTAACACTTCCCGCACGATATAACGTCCCGTTTGCTGCACTTCCAGTGAATGAGTCAGACGTGACCTTACCGCTGCATTTCTTTCCAGCGGAAACACTTGAGTCTTCTGTTGCAGACGTCGCAGTGCCGCTGAGTGAATAATTCGTCCACGGTCACTTTCAAAGAAACGAGTAACCTGCTCCTCATCCTGTGGCGAAGGTCCCGACATATAGGGACGCTTAAGACTGATCCTGCGGGTAAAGTTAATCTCCATTTCAGCTCCGGTAAGATTCAATAATATTTCCCTGTTCGGCCATGATAGACTAGGTCACATCTCAATATATATTCTATAACACGGGTAAAAGAGGCTATGAAAGTAGGAATTATTGGTGCGATGGAGCAGGAAGTGACTCTGCTACGTGACAAAATTGAAAATCGTAAAACCCTGTCTGTGGCAGGTTGCGAAATTTACACCGGCATCCTCAACGGGACCGAAGTCGCACTGTTAAAATCCGGCATTGGTAAAACCTCTGTAGCGCTGGGCACCACTCTACTGCTGCAACTCTGCCAGCCAGATGTGATCATTAACACCGGCTCTGCTGGCGGCCTGGCTCCCTCACTGAAAGTCGGTGATATCGTCGTCTCTGATGAGGTCCGCTACCATGATGCTGACGTCACCGCCTTCGGTTATGCCCCGGGCCAAATGGCCGGTTGCCCTGAAAGCTTCACCGCCGATGCAGCACTGATTGCTGCCGCAGAACAGAGCATCACGGCTCTAGACTTGCATGCCGTTCGCGGCTTGGTGGTCAGTGGTGACGCCTTTATTAATGGTGCTGAACCGCTGGCGCGCATCCGTAATACCTTCCCGCAAGCGGTCGCCGTTGAAATGGAAGCCACTGCAATTGGGCATGTCTGCCATCAATTTGGCGTCCCGTTCGTGGTGGTGCGCGCCATTTCCGATGTCGCCGATCAGGAGTCACACCTTAGCTTCGACGAGTTCTTATCCGTCGCGGCAAAACAGTCTTCACTGATGGTCGAAGACTTGGTAGCCCGTCTGGCTGCCGCCTGATAACCGTTCCGACAGCGCAGGCCTCTGACCTGTGCTGTCTGTCGCGTAAATGTTTCAGTCCCTTCTCGGCGCGCTAGCGCCCAATAAATTCTTTACAAAATCTAAGGGTTATCTGGAAAAAGCTGACAGCCAGCGCGAGGCTTTAATGATGACGCGGTCAGTAGTAGGCAGGGAGGCGGTACAATAACAAGGGCACATCAGGGAAGCAGTAACGCGAAGACACAGGGGAGGGCTCCCCTGTGTCGCCATTCAGACTCAGACGCTGAATGACGATCCGCAGCCACAGGTCGAAGTGGCATTCGGGTTAGTGACGATAAAGCGTGAACCTTCCAGACCTTCGGTATAGTCTACCGAGCCGCCCACCAAGTATTGCAGACTCATTGGGTCAACCACCAGCGAGACACCTTGCTTCTCGATGGTCATATCCCCTTCGTTCACTTTGTCATCGAAGGTGAAACCATACTGGAAACCACTGCACCCCCCACCGGTGATATACACGCGTAGTTTCAGGTCCGGGTTGTCTTCGTCAGCGATCAGAAATTTCACCTTATTCGCCGCAGCTTCAGTAAAGTCTAACGGTACTGCTGCAATATCATCGCTCATCATTTACTCCAATAACCTTATGGCCGGACATGGCCAGCATGGAGCCATTATCTGTCAGCCGCTTTTAGCAATCAAGCATTCTGCCTGGCACTCTGTGCGGTGCTTTCCGTTGCTGAGGCTGCCTGGGCTGCTTGACGGGCCAGTGTCCTAGCCAGTAAGGCCGAATAAATCGGCTTTCCCCCCAGGAACTGGGCCAGCAAGGTTGCGCCCAAACAGGTGATAATCATCGGCAGGATCAACTGATAATTATCGGTCATCTCAAGTACCAGCACGATCCCGGTTAACGGAGCCCGAACCGAGGCTGCAAACAGAGCCCCCATACCCGCTACGGCAAAGGTGCCTGCCTGTAAATGGTATTCGGGGAATAATTGAGTCGCGATCATCCCAAGCGTGGTGCCCAGCAATGTGCCTAGGGACAGCATCGGCGCAAAAATCCCCCCCGGTGCGCCGGAGCAGAAGCAAATCAGTGTCGTCGCCAGCCGCAGCAGGAAGATCGCCAGTAACATTGCCAACCCGTAATGACCGCTAAACGCTTGTGGGATCAGCGCGAGGCCGCCACCGGTCATGGCGGGGAACACTAGCGTCAGTACTCCGCAACAGCCACCAATCACCAAACCGGTGATCAGCACGCTCTTCATTCTGCCGCCGTGCAAGCGCATAAACAGATCTTGCAGGGCGAAAATAGAACGGTTAAAAATCACCCCCAATATCCCGAACACCATACCGGCCACCAAATAGAGCCACAGGGTATTAAGGGGCGCTTTATCAAGCCTACCAATATCCAGCACCGCGCTGTCGCCGTTGAATATCCGGTAGACAATGCAGGACATGATCACACCGATAAACACGGCCTTTATCGAAATCAGGCTGTAACGGAACTGTAGGCGCATCTCTTCGAGTATGAACAGGATCCCCGCTAACGGCGCATTAAACGCTGCGGACAGGCCTGCGGCCGCCCCGGTAGCCAGCAGAGTATGGCGGGCTTCGCTACCTTTCATGTGAAACAGATCCAGTACCATACGCCCAAGGTTGCCCCCAAGCTGTACCGTGGGCCCTTCGCGGCCCAGTACCATACCGCTGCCAAGGGTTCCCATTCCGCCCAAGAATTTTACCGGGATCACTCGCCACCAGCGGACCGGACGTAGCTCTTCTAAAGCCCCTTCTATTTCAGGAATACCCGAACCGGCGGCTTCTGGGGCAAAACGCTTCACCAGCCAGAATCCCCAGACTGCTAGCAGCGCTGAAATGGGAACAGAAAGCAACAACGCTAGCCACATAGCGTGACCATTCAGCAGCGCGAGCCGGTGGGCTTCCACCTGACTGACGGCCTTTTCAAATGCCACGCCAGCCAAGCCGGTCAGAGTACCGACCAGTGCCGCTAAGATCAGAATAGCCGCCGGGGTTTTATCTTGGCGCAATAGTAAACGTAAATACTCAATCCGGCGGCTGGGGCTGACCGGTAAGGGTTGGGGTTCTTCAGGTATCGTGTCCATATCAGGGTGATCAATAAACAACCATTGGGCAAGTATACATTTACATAAGCTTTTTTGGTGCTTTAAATGTGACAAAGCCGCTGACAGGACTTTCACCTGCTAATCAAGTTCCCGTAAACTAGAGCCTGACACTATTCAGCCACAATAGGAACTGATGCGATGAGCAAGTCTGAACACCTTTACCAGCAAGCACAACGGCTTATCCCGGGCGGCGTCAACTCGCCGGTCCGCGCCTTTACTGGCGTCGGTGGAACTCCTTTATTTATCGAGCACGCCGACGGAGCCTACCTGTATGATGCAGACGGTAAAGCCTATATCGACTACGTTGGCTCATGGGGTCCGATGGTACTCGGTCATAACAACCCGGGGATCTGCAATGCGGTGATCGAAGCCGCCAGCCGCGGTCTGAGTTTTGGTGCGCCTACCGAAATGGAAGTCCGCATGGCAGAACTGGTCTGCGAACTGGTGCCATCAATGGATATGGTGCGGATGGTAAACTCCGGCACCGAAGCCACTATGAGTGCTATCCGCCTCGCCCGTGGCTACACCGGTCGTGACAAAATCATTAAATTTGAAGGCTGCTACCACGGCCATGCTGACCACCTGCTGGTCAAAGCCGGCTCAGGGGCATTAACCCTCGGCCAGCCTAACTCGCCAGGTGTACCGGCTGACTTCGCTCGCCATACACTCACCTGCACCTATAATGATCTCGATTCCGTGCGTGAGGTGTTTGCACAGTACCCGCAAGATGTCGCCTGTATCATCGTTGAACCGGTGGCGGGTAACATGAACTGCATCCCTCCAGCAGAAGGTTTCCTGCAGGGACTGCGCCAGTTATGTGATGAATACGGTGCTTTGCTGATCATCGATGAAGTGATGACCGGTTTCCGTGTTGCCCTATCCGGCGCTCAAGCCCACTACGGGGTCACTCCGGATCTAACCTGTCTGGGCAAAATTATTGGTGGTGGAATGCCAGTAGGAGCTTTCGGAGGCCGTCGTGACGTGATGGAAGCGCTGGCACCGACCGGGCCAGTCTATCAGGCGGGCACGCTTTCCGGTAACCCGTTGGCGATGGCCGCTGGTTTTGCCTGTCTCAGCCAAGTTGCGCAACCGGGTGTCCACTCAACCCTGACGGAACTGACCGACCAGTTGGCTGAAGGACTGCTTCATGCTGCCAAAGAACACAACATCCCGCTGGTGATCAACCATGTCGGCGGTATGTTTGGGTTATTCTTTACCGACTTACCGGCAGTAACCTGCTATCAAGATGTCTGTCAGTGTGACGTCGAACGCTTCAAAAAATTCTTCCATCTGATGCTGGAAGAAGGGGTCTACTTTGCGCCATCAGCCTTTGAAGCAGGCTTTATGTCCGTCGCCCACACCCCAGAAGATATCCAGAAAACCGTCGATGCAGCACGGCGCTGCTTTACCCGCCTGTGATCCGGTAAGCGCTGTCCATTGAGCCCGACTCCGCGCAGAACCCCTGGCCTTTGCCAGGGGTTCTCTTTTGGCTGAAACTCAGCCCATAAAAAAAGGCGCCGTAGCGCCTTTTTAACCGTCGGCCCCTTACTGGCCGAACATATCTTTGATCCAGCCAGCAACCCCGTTGCTATTACTTTCCTGCTGAACCTGTTGCTGCTGCTGCTGTTGCTGCATCTGCTGTTGCTGTTGCTGCTGTTGCTGCTGACAGAGCGCATTCGGGTTAGAGGTCCATACCGGTAGCGAACGCCAAGTACTGCTGCCTGAACCACAGACAAAGTTACCCGCAGAATCGATGTTCATGGTAGTCACATCGTCCGGTGCAGTCAGATCCAGCGGTGTCGGCGGCTGATTAGCCAAGTAACGACGGTAGATCTGCAATGCCCCGCTAGAACCCCACAGTTTCGCTGGCTGGTTGTTGTCACGGCCGACCCAGGTCACGGCCACTTCTTTACCGTCCACCCCGGTGAACCAGCTATCCACCATGTTATTGGTGGTCCCGGTTTTACCGGCCAAATGCATGGTTGGATACTGTGCGCCTAACTGATGCGCAGTACCGCGGTTAACCACCTGCTGCATCGCATACAGGGTCAAGTAAGCGGCTTCCGGTGGCTCAACACGCTGCGCCTGCGGATAGCTCTGATACAGTACTTTACCGTCTTCGGCGATCACTGAACGCACTGCGGAAAGGGTGGCTCGGTTACCGCCGCTAGCAATCGTCTGGAACGCCTGAGCCACTTCAATCGGCGTCAGGTTAAGTGCACCCAGTAACATCGCCGGTACTGCGGTCAGCTGATCTTTGCTAACGCCCAGTTTTTCCCACGTATCGACCACATTACTCAGCCCTAAGGACATCCCGAGGTTAACCGTTGGCACGTTCATCGAGTGGGTCAGTGCATCGACCAGCAGCACTTTATCACTGAAGCGATGGTCATCATTCTCTGGACTCCAGATCTGACCATTCGGCTGTTTCAGCGACAACGGTTGATCGGCAATCCAACTGTTCAGACGGTAAGTCTGTGGCTGGGCCAATGCAGTCAGATAGGTGGCCGGTTTTGCCAGTGAACCGATAGAACGACGTGCCTGCATAGCGCGGTTATACCCCGCAAACTGCGGTTCTGCACCGCCGACCATGGCTCGGACTTCGCCGGTATTACGATCGACCACCACCATCGCGGTTTCCAGATCCTTCAAGCCATGCTGTTTTTTCAGCACTGGAATACCGTCAACCACCGCTTTTTCGGCCGCATCCTGGGAGATAGGATCCAGGGTGGTGAAAATTTTCACCCCTGACATATCCTGCACTTTATCACCCAGTTTTTGCTGTAGTTCCTGGCGCACCATCTGCATAAACGCCGGCTGCGGCGTGATCACCCCACCTCGTGGCTGAACACCCAACGGACGAGCAGACAGCATATTGTAGAGGTCTTCATCAATATACTTCTGCTGCTGGAGCAGTCGCAGCACCACATTACGGCGTTCCAGGGCCAGTTTCGGGTTACGCCACGGGTTATACAGAGACGCACCTTTCACCATACCGACTAACAGGGCCTGCTGATCGACACTTAGCTCATCGACCGGACGGCCGAAGTAGTAGAGACTGGCCAGCGGGAAGCCACGGATCTGATCGTTACCGGCCTGCCCTAAATAAACCTCATTCAGGTACAGCTCAAGGATACGATCTTTGCTATAACGGGAGTCCATGATGATCGCCATATAGGCTTCACGGATCTTACGCCACAGAGTACGTTTATTAGTCAGGAACAGGTTTTTCACCAGCTGCTGGGTCAGGGTACTGCCTCCCTGCACTGCCCGACCAGCGGTCACGTTGGCGATAAACGCACGACCAATTGAATATAGGCTAATACCATCATGTTCATAGAAATGACGGTCTTCAGTAGCGACTAGGGTATCCACCAGCTGATCAGGGAAACCGGAACGAGGTACAAACAGTCTCTGCTCACCGTTCGGTGATTGCAACATAGTGATCAGGCGCGGATCGAGGCGGAAATACCCAAAGTCACGACCGGTATCCAGGTTTTTGATTTCAGACAGCTCACCGTTGCTGAACGTCATCTGCGCATGGATCTGCCCTTCTTTGCCATCAGGAAAATCAAACGGACGACGCAGCAGATCAATAGTATTGCCTTTGACGGTAAATTCACCCGGACGGGTAATACGTGTCACCTGGCGATACTGGGTTCCCTCCAACAGGTCCAGCATCCCTTTACGGCTGAAGCTCATGCCCGGTTCCAGGCTGACCACCCGGCCGTAAACCGCTGCGGGTAACTGCCAGACTTTGCCGTCAACACGATGACGAATTTCAGAGTCGAGGTAGACCCCCCAGGCGGCAATCAGAACCGCTGCCACCAGGCAGAGCTTAATAAATAGCCCTAACCAACGCCTCTTTTTCATCGGCCCTTTGTTTTTTCCTTTACGTGGCAATGGTGCTTCCTCCTCAAAACCACTGATCTCGCGATCATCGTAATTTTTTGTTTTTTTACTCTTCGCACGAGTGCGTTTGTTCTCCGGTTGACGAGGCGCTTTTCCTTTTCGCCCGATCGGTTCGCGATCGTTCCCAGACATGAATGTTATTCTCCAGGCACAGCCTTAGCGTGCGCGTTACTTTAATCCCGCCCCCGGTCATAAGATGCCGGAACCCTCTGAAAGAGCGCTGTCCGTCACTGTCCGGAGGAAAATTTCTTACTTCGTCGCGTCGGCATCGCTGTCGCCGGATCATCCGGCCACAGGTGTTTAGGGTAACGGCCTTTCATTTCCTTCTGCACATCGCGCCAGGCTCCCTGCCAGAACCCCGCCAGATCGCGGGTGATCTGCAACGAGCGCATGGCCGGTGACAGCAGTTCAAGCACCACTGGCACTCTGCCCGCGGCAATCACTGGCGTAGCCGCTTCTCCGTACATCTCCTGGATGCGTACCGCCAGTACCGGTGACTGCCCGATAGTATAGCGTATCGGCAACCGGCTGCCTGTCGGCACAGTGTAATGAGTTGGTAGCTCACTATCCAGTCGCTGGCGTTGTGACCATGTGATCAAATGTAATAAAGCTGAGGAAATATTAATAGCGTTAAAAGAACGCGCATCACTGACCGTCGCCATTTCGGGTAATAACCATTGCTCTACGTTTTCCAGTAAGGCCTCATCACTGACCTCTGGCCAGTCTTCATCGGGTAGCCACTCACTGGCACAAGCCAGCCGCTCACGCAACTGCTGCGCAGCCTCTGACCACGGCAGCACCGTCAACCCTTTTTCCCGTATCCATCGCAGCATCGCTTGGTGTAGCACTTCCGGTTTCGGACGAGCCCCCGGCCGAGAACTGAGGATCAAAGCACCGATCGCCTGCTGACGGCGTACCCGCAGAATGCCTTTCTCTTCATCCCAGGCGACATCGTCCCGTTCTTCCACCCACTGCGGGCAATCTCGAATTAACTGCCCAATATCCACCGCAAATGCCAGCCTGATCCTGGCTTCACTGTGTTGCGCGCTCAGCGACAGCTGCAAGGCTATCAGCCACGCGTTACGGCTTAGAGAGGAACCTTCTCCCAGGCTAGCCCCACTGCCTCTCGCCAGCAAAAAGCGACTACTCTGTCCCCGTTGCTGGGCCAGTTGGTCTGAGAAGCCTGCCATCAATAAGCTGGGAACTAAACGCTCATCAGCCTGGCCGCGCCCCTCACCCATTTTCTGTTGCAGCGCTTTTGCTCGGGTCAGCCACTGCGGCTGTGGCCGTAGAAACAAGGTCAGCAGATCTTCTGAACCCTGACGTGGTGGCTCTTCGAGGATGGCTACTAGCAGGCAAGCGGTCGCCATCGCCCGTGGGTCTTCACCGGCGGCACAGAGTACTGCTGCCAGACGCGGCGCCGTCCCGCTGGCAGCCATGCGCCGCCCGCCGGGAGTCAGTTGCTGACGCTCATCCAATGCCCCCAGTTGGCGCAGCAAGCTTAGTGCCGCGTTACGCTGCCGCGCTGGGGGGCAGTCCAACCACTGCAATTGGGTAATATCTGAACATCCCCAGCACAGCACCTCCAACATCAGTGCTGATAGGTCACTTTGCAGGATCTCCGGCTCACTGACAGTTGCGGCACGCTCCGCCTGCTCTTGGCTTAACAAATGCCAGCAGATCCCGGGGGATAGACGCCCAGCGCGCCCGGCACGCTGAATCATAGAGGCTTGGCTGATACGCTGCGTCTGCAATACACTCAGCCCGCTTTTCACATCAAAACGAACGGTGCGTTCCAGCCCACCATCCACGACCAAGGTAATACCGTCGATGGTCAGACTGGTTTCTGCGAGGTTAGTCGCCAGTACCACTTTCCTGCGCCCGACCTCTGCTGGGGCAATCGCCTGCTGCTGAGCAGCGAGACTCATCGCACCATATAAAGGAAACAAATCACAGTCTGCATCGACATGCGTAGCCAGAGCTTCTTTGACCGCTAGGATTTCTCTCTCTCCAGGCAGAAACACCAGCATTGAGCCGCTCTGCTGTTTCAAGATTTGCAGGACTTCCCGCGCCACCGCCGCCGGATAGGGCAAACGGGAGCTCAAGGACAGATAGCGCCGTTCAACCGGGAAGCTGCGTCCCTGTGAACAAATCACTGGGGCACTCGGCAGTAGTGTGGATAATCGCTGATCATCGAGGGTGGCTGACATCACCACAATTTTCAGGTCTTCACGCAGTCCCTGTTGAACATCGAGTAATAAGGCTAACGCCAGATCCGCCTGCACACTGCGCTCATGAAACTCATCGAGGATCACCAGTGATACCCCGCTAAGCTCCGGGTCCTGTTGCAACATACGCGTGAGTACGCCCTCAGTGACCACTTCCAATCGTGTTGTGGCACTGCAGCGGTTTTCACCACGCATTCGGTAGCCTACCGTTTGACCAGGTGTCTCCCCGAGCGATTCTGCCAGCCGTTTCGCCACATTACGTGCAGCGAGACGCCTCGGCTCCAACATAATGAGCCGCTGCCCTGGGGCAAGGCGTTGCAGTAAATGCAGCGGTAAGCCGGTCGATTTACCGGCACCCGGCGGGGCGATCAGTAATACCTGTGCAGCACGCTCCAGCGCTGCAAAGAGATCATCAAGCACTTCAGTGATCGGTAAGGACTGCAAAGAAAACTCCGCACAAGCTGTGTTAAGATAATCGCCATGATAACACTCAACCGACCTGTCCTCACGCCACTGTCGGCAGGTATCCTGCGGGGCTGACCATGGCAGGACCCTATTTCTATTTTGCGCTTAACCTGCCGCCCAGATTACAACGGCAGCTGGTTCACTGGCGGGCAGAGCATTTTCCTGCAGATTATGGCAAGCCTATACCGTCCGCTGGGATGAACATCACCCTCGCCTGGCTGGGGGAGATCAGTGAGGCAACCTGCCAACGTCTGCAACACCAGGCATCCCGTATCCGTCAGCCCGCCTTTACCTTAACATTAAATGATGCCGGCCACTGGCCAGCTTCGGGATACCTGTGGCTTGGCTGTCGTCCGGCCCCGACCGGCGTCCTCCAACTGGCCGCTCTGTTGCGCTCTCAGGCCGCCAGGCTCGGTTGTCCGCAACCCGCTAGGCCGTTTCATCCCCATGTACGGCTGATCCACCAGGCTTACCGTGCGGTGACGCTGCCACCGGCCGGCTTTCAGTGGCAAACCCGCATCAGTGAATTTTCGCTAATGTGTGGCGGCGGAGCGAACCGCAAGCGCCCGCACGCTATCGCCACCTTTCCGTTAATTAACGAATTACCGCCCGATGAGGAATAATCATGCAGTTCAGCCCACCGCTGCAACCCGCCACCTTAATTAAGCGTTATAAACGTTTCCTCGCCGATGTCAGGCTGCCGGATGGCCGTGAGATAACCCTGCATTGCGCTAACACCGGCGCCATGACTGGCTGTGCGACCCCGGGTGATACCGTCTGGTATTCCACCTCCGACAGTAAAACCCGTAAATACCCGCACAGCTGGGAACTGACAGAAACCGCTACCGGCGACTGGATTTGTGTAAACACTTTACGGGCCAATACCTTGGTGCAGGAAGCGTTAACCGCCGGTATTATCCGGCCGCTGGCTGCCTACCGTACTCTGCGTACAGAAGTGAAATATGGTAGCGAAAACAGCCGGATTGATTTCCTGCTCACAGAACCGGGACTGCCGGATTGTTATGTTGAGGTGAAATCAGTCACCCTACTGCACAATGGCGAGGGCTTCTTTCCCGATGCCGTCACCGTTCGCGGTCAGAAGCATTTACGTGAATTAATGGCGATTGCCGCCAGTGGGCGGCGGGCCGTGCTGTTTTTTGCCGTTTTACACAGTGGAATCGAACAAATAAACGTCGCCCGACACATTGATCCGCAGTATGCAGCACTTCTTGATCAAGCTAGGGTCGCCGGGGTGGAGATTATAGTCTATAAAGCTTCCTTGGCTGCGGATGCGATGAAAATAGAATATTCTGCCGCCTTCGGTCAGTAAATGACTGCAATCATGTGTATTGCAAAGATAATTCTGCGTTTTGGTATCAAATTTATTGACAAGCAGTCAACAAGTCACAATATCAGTAATTGCCAACAGAGATAGCTTCTGCTATTTATAGCGGCCTGTTTTTTTCCCTCACGGGAATCGATAGTGCGTGTTATCCAGGAGAAACAGCATGCAAGAAGGGCAAAACCGTAAAACATCGTCCCTGAGTATCCTCGCCATCGCTGGGGTGGAGCCATATCAAGGGAAACCGGGCGAAGAGTACATGAACGAAGCCCAGCTGACTCACTTCAGAAAGATTCTTGAAGCCTGGCGTAATCAACTCAGGGATGAAGTCGACCGTACTGTCACACATATGCAGGACGAAGCGGCAAACTTCCCCGATCCAGTTGACAGAGCTGCTCAGGAAGAAGAGTTCAGTCTGGAATTGCGTAACCGTGACCGCGAACGCAAGCTGATCAAGAAAATCGAAAAAACGCTGAAGAAAGTCGAAGATGACGATTTCGGATACTGCGAATCCTGCGGTGTTGAAATCGGGATCCGTCGCCTTGAAGCCCGTCCAACAGCTGATCTTTGCATCGACTGTAAGACACTGGCTGAAATCCGCGAAAAGCAGATGGCTGGCTAACCCCTCCTCTGACGATGCCGTACAACACTGTCCCGCGCAGTTGTTGTACGGTCATTTGCCACCGCTATGTCAGATAAACCCTATATCGGCCGTTTCGCCCCTTCCCCGTCAGGTGCACTGCACTTTGGATCACTGGTCGCCGCACTTGGCAGCTATTTGGATGCCCGTTCCCGACAGGGCCACTGGTGGGTACGTATCGAAGATATCGATCCTCCACGGGAAATTCCTGGCGCTGCCGATACTATTCTGTTTCAGCTTGAACACTACGGCCTGCACTGGGACGGTGATGTTTTGTGGCAGTCACAGCGTAGCGATGCCTATCTGGACATTCTTAACCAGCTACGAACCGGTCAACAGAGCTATTACTGCCACTGCTCCCGGCGGCGTATCCGCGCAAATGGCGGCTATTATGACAGACACTGCCGGCAGTTAGCCTTATCGGCCAGCAATGCCGCCGTCCGTTTCTGTCAGCGGCAACCGGTATACGCCTTCAGCGACCAGATCCGTGGCGCCATCCACGCCGATCCGCGACTTGCTGCCGAAGACTTTATTATTCATCGCCGTGACGGTTTATTTGCCTATAACCTGGCCGTGGTGGTTGATGATCATTATCAGGGCGTGAATCAGATTGTTCGCGGCGCAGATTTAATCGAACCCACCGTCCGACAGATCAGCCTCTATCAGCAGTTAGGCTGGCCGGTGCCAGAGTATCTGCACCTGCCGTTGGTGATCACGCCAGACGGCAATAAGTTATCCAAGCAAAACCACGCTCCACCGCTACCGCAAGGTGATCCCCGGCCATTGCTGGTCCGTGCGCTGGCGGTGCTCGGCCAAACATTACCGGCTGACTGGCAGGATTTGACCACACAGCGGCTGCTCGCCAAGGCGGTTTCGGGATGGGATAGGGATAAAATCCCCGTAAATGACACGTTAATCTCCGACGAGTCCTCTAACAGCATTCTCAAATTGCTCACAACAGGCTATGATTAGCCGCTGATTTGAGCACCAACTTAATTAATGACACTGTCGAGGTGTACTATTTTTACCCGAGTAGCGAATTTCTGCCGGAAAGTTCTTCTCCGTGATGAAGAGTCCCCCGCAGAGGCAAAAGACCAGAATCTGATGACGATCATTCCGCGTGATCAACATAATATCTCCCGCAAAGACATTAGCGAGAACGCGCTGAAAGTACTGTACCGGCTGAACAAAGCAGGCTTCGAAGCTTACCTTGTCGGCGGGGGTGTCCGTGATCTTTTGCTGGGTAAAAAACCGAAAGATTTCGATATTACCACCAATGCCACGCCGGAGCAGATGCGTAAACTGTTCCGTAACTGTCGTCTGGTGGGCCGTCGTTTCCGTCTGGCACATGTAATGTTCGGTCCTGAAGTGATCGAAGTGGCGACTTTCCGAGGGCATCATGCTGCGGAAACCGAACAGCCCGCAGAGGAACAGGATCGCAATCAGTCGCAACGGGGTCATAATGGCATGCTGTTGCGGGACAATATCTTCGGTTCTATCGAAGACGATGCCCAGCGACGTGACCTCACTATTAATAGCCTTTACTACAGCGTGGCGGACTTCACCGTCCGTGATTATGTCGGTGGCCTACAGGACCTACAGCAAGGTGTCATCCGCTTGATCGGTGATCCTGAAACCCGCTATCGCGAAGATCCGGTACGCATGCTGCGGGTGGTGCGCTTTGCCGCCAAACTGAATATGACCATCGATGCAGACACTGCCGAACCGATCCCGCGTCTGGCTAGCCTACTTAACGATGTGCCCTCCGCCCGTTTATTTGAAGAATCCCTGAAACTGCTGCAGGCCGGTCATGGCGAACAAACCTATGCCCTGCTGAAGCAGTATCAGTTATTCCAGCCGCTGTTCCCGACCATCACTCAGTATATGACGGTACAGGAAGACAGTGCCATGGAGCGGATGATTGTTCAGGTACTGAAAAATACCGATCAGCGCCTGCAAAATGATATGCGCGTCAATCCGGCCTTCCTGTTTGCGGCCATGCTGTGGTACCCGCAGTCTGAGCGCGCTCAGCAGATTGCCCAGGAAAGTGGACTGCCTTGGTATGAAGCCTTTGCGCTGGCCATGAACGATACCCTAGATGAAGCTTGCCGAGCGATTGCTATCCCGAAACGTATCACCAGCCTTATCCGAGATATCTGGTCACTGCAACTGCGTCTGCCACGCCGCCATGGTAAACGTGCGTGGAAACTGATGGAGCACCCAAAATTCCGTGCAGCTTATGATCTCTTGCTGTTGAGGGCCAGTGTCGAAGGTAGCCAAGAATTGGAACGCCTCGGCCAATGGTGGGGTGAGTTCCAGTCTGCCATTCCGCCACGTCAGGCGGCGATGATCAAAAGCCTTGGCAGTGATCCGCAACAGCGCCGACGCCATAACCGCTCCCGCCGCCGTCAGCCGTCGGTGGCTGGGAAGAGCTAACCATGGAGCGGGTATATATCGCGCTAGGCAGTAACCTAGCGGACCCCTTACAACAGGTGCAAGCCGCACTGACTGCGCTGGAGGCGATCCCGCGCAGTCAGCGGATCGCCACATCGTCCTTCTACCGGACCCCGCCCTATGGGCCGCCTAACCAGCCTGATTACCTAAATGCCGTGGTCGCCCTAGATACTGAACTGACGCCGGAGCAACTGCTCGATCAGACTCAGCGTATTGAGCAACAACAGGGCCGGGTGCGTAAAGATGAGCGCTGGGGCCCACGTACCCTGGATCTAGATATTTTACTGTTTGGTCAGCACTCAATACAGACTGACCGTCTGACCGTCCCACATTACGATATGCATCGCCGTGCATTCATGTTGTTACCGCTTAACGAAATTGCCCCTGACTGCCATTTCCCTGATGGACGTACCCTCACGGCGCTGTTATCGACACTCGACACTCGCGATATTTCTCTCTGGTGATCATTTTCAGCGGTGAGCATTTCACCGCTGAACCGCTTACGGTAAACTCAAACCTCCCAAAAGTGGATGGCAACAGGGTGAGATATCACCGACAACGCTTCACACTCTATATCAGCAAATGCCGCACGGTGGCTTAGGGTACTGGCCTCTACGGATGAAAGCCTTGGTTCTCTGGCATCAACTTACAGAACCAGGACTGCCGACTGTGGGCGACTCCTCGATAACAGGCATGATTATGATGTATGGGCGAGGCGGGCATCCCTGTACACTGCTTGCCACAGGTCCGTCCGGCTACAGAAGATCATACCGCCAACCAGCACGAGTAATGATCACTAATCGAGGACTCTCCGCCGCTCTTCAGCCACCCTGAAGGAAACAGACTCTGGCCACACAGTCACAGACAGCGAATCGCCTGTTTCCCGATGAACAACACCGTTATCCGTAGTCTCTGAGATCACAGGATCATCACTATGCTTATCATTGAAAATTCAGCGACATTGCATCAGGAACTTCGCCGTCTACGTCAACAGGGCCTGAAAATCGCTCTCGTTCCGACCATGGGTAACCTGCATCAAGGCCATCGGCGTCTGACCGAAGTCGCCCGTCAGCATGCCGATGTGGTGGTGGTGTCGGTGTTTATCAATCCGATGCAGTTTGACCGTGAGGATGATTTAGCCCGCTATCCGCGCACCCTAGAGCAGGATTGCGAGACGTTGCGTGCTAGCCCCACCGAAATCTTATTCTGTCCTCAGGTCAGTGACCTGTTCCCTCAAGGCACCGGCCAGCAGACCTTTGTCGAGGTTCCGGTATTGTCCGGATTGCTCGAGGGGGCGGCCCGCCCCGGACATTTTCGAGGCGTGACGACGATCGTCAGTCAACTGTTTAACCGCATCCAACCAGATGTAGCCTGCTTCGGCGAAAAGGATTATCAGCAGTTGCTACTAATCCGCCGGATGGTGGCCGATCTCGGCTACCCGATAGAGATTATCGGCGTACCGACGGTACGGGCAATAGACAAGCTGGCGCTCAGTTCCCGTAATGGCTACCTGACTGCTGAACAGCGCGAGCGCGCGCCGCTGTTATACCAGGTGATGACCGAGATCGCCGAGCAACTGACCGCAGGAGAAAAGGATCACTCGGTCCTCATCAGTCACGCTAACCAGCGCTTACAGGCGGGCGGGGTTATTCCAGACGGG
>NZ_ATMI01000007.1 GCF_000439375.1 Tatumella saanichensis | reverse complement strand
TGAGAGGCCACATCAATCCTTAAAATACAAAACGCCCGATGAAGTTCATCAGGCGTTTTACAGACAGAAAGCTGTCAATCTATACCAGGACTAGTCACTTTCCTGATCTTCCACCTTTACAAAAACACAAACAAACCAACGCAATCCGCAACACAAATACCAACAAAGTATTAACTTTTGTTTTTTTTACTGTATAGTCCCTACGTCCTCCGCTAGGCAAAGGGCTTTAATTTCCGGTCGGATGACGATACTACTCAGATGGTATCCCAGAATGCTAAGGTCGCGGGGACGGTGGCCGTCCGATGGCTAGATACGCTCCGCTGTTCTCACATCTGCATATATACGATTTACCGGCGCCGGATATCCCGTACCAGACCCACGGGTCACAGGATATCGACCGCTTGATAAGAATAAGACTGATGAAAAAAACACACGCCATACGCGCGCAATCGCGTCACTCCCTGATGTTAAGCCTTACCTTACTGGCTGCATCTGCTTATCCTATTGCAGGCCACTCGGCCGAAGCCTTCAGCAGCCAGTCTCCATGGATGACCGGTGACTGGGGCAGCACCCGTTCACAACTGAGTGAAAAGGGGATCGATTTCCAGCTGGGATATACCATGGAAAGCGCCGCAAACTTGGCGGGTGGTTACCGTTCATCAACCACAGCACGATACAGTGATCAGTGGTTATTCGGGGTCGATATGAACCTCGAAAAGCTGCTTAACTGGCAGGATACAGAGTTCCGAATGACCATCACTAACCGTGATGGTCAAAATATTGCTGATCAGGTCGCCGATCCACGCAGCGGTATGCTCTCCTCTCCACAAGAAGTCTGGGGACGTGGACAAACATGGCGTCTGACACAATTCTGGTTACGTAAGGGCTGGTTCGATCACCGCCTCGATATCAAAGCCGGGCGTATGACGGTCGGTGAAGACTTCGATTCCAGCAACAGCCAATTCCAGAACCTGGCATTGGGCAGCGGTCAGGCTGGTAACTGGCGCGGTGATCACTGGTTTAACTGGCCGGTCTCACAATGGGGCGGGCGCGTGAAGCTGAGCCTGGCGCCCGACGTGTATCTGCAAGCCGGGTTCTACAATCAGAATCCGTACAATGCCGAACGTGGTGACGGTTTCCGTTTTGAATTCAGCCCGACCACCGGCAATCTGATTCCGGTAGAACTGGTCTGGACACCAACTCTCGGCGCGGATCAGTTACCGGGGAATTACCGCATTGGTTACTACTATTCGTCAGCAAACGATAATGTGTACGGCTCTTGGCGTCATCAGCGTTTTGAGCAAGCATCTCATGCTTACGGCGGTTATCTGGTCGCCCAGCAGCAACTGACCACCTGGCATGGTAGCGCTGATCGCGGCCTGACCCTGACGGCTCAGGCAGTCATGAACGATCATAAAACCTCGAAAACCGATAACTATCAGTCACTGGCACTGACCTGGAAGGGGCCATTTGATGCCCGCCCACAGGACGAAGTCGGTCTGGGTGTCGCACGTATCCATGTAAACAGCAGCTATACGCGCTGGTTACAGCAACAGAATCTGGAGAACGGAGTCAGCCGGTACAACAGCCCGACCTATTTGCCGGTACAGAGCGGTACTGAAGTCAACTATGAGCTCTACTATAATGTGCAGGTCGCACCATGGTTGCAGGTACGTCCTGATCTACAATATGTTACTGCCCCGGGGGCTGTCAGCCAGGTGAAGAATGCCTTTATCGGCGGACTGAGCGCCAATATCATCTTCTGATCCAGCGCCGGAACGGCAATCTGCCTTTACGGACATCTTCCCGCACATCCGGTAATATCCTCTCACTGAAGACTGTGAGAGGATATCTTCTTATCCCATTGGCTAAGGAGGATCTGCGGTGACATCCCTGAATGACAGAGTCCGTATCGTCAGTGCCGAAATACTGTCTGATGACTGGTATTTGCTAAAAAAATATACCTTCGATTTTCAACGCCATGATGGTACCTGGCAGCGTCTGAGCCGAGAAGCCTATGATCACGGCGATGGTGCGGCAGTACTGCTGTATAATCGTCAGAAACAGACCATTATCCTTACTCGCCAGTTCCGTCTACCCGTCTTCATCAACAGCGGTGACGGCGTACTAACTGAGGTCGCCGCCGGTTTACTGGACGGGGAAGATCCGGCCCGCCGGGTATGTAAAGAGGCCGAAGAAGAAACCGGTTATCGCATCAGCCATGTCAAAAAAGTGTTTGAAGCTTGGATGAGCCCAGGCTGTGTCACCGAGAAATTACATCTTTTTGTCGCAGAATATCAGGATGAGGATAAGCAGTCTTCCGGTGGTGGGCTGGAAGAGGAAGGGGAAGACTTGGAAGTGCTGGAAATCCCCTTTGGGCAGGCTTTTCAGGCAATGCAGCGCGGTGAGATCCAAGATGCTAAAACCATTATGTTGCTGCAGTATGCCGCGCTGAATCAGCTGATGCCGTTATCCGTGTGATCAGAGGACGGGCCAGAAGGCCCGCTCTCTATGACTTATACCAGATTGTTTTTAATCAGATGGTCCGCCAACCTTAGGGTTAATGCCGCACCAGTGAGGGTCGGATTCATACAGGATGTCGACGGCATGACACTGGTCCCGGCAATATACAGGTTCGGATGATCGTGCGTCTTGCAGTCCGCATCTACCACCGAGTTGTTAGGGTCATCCCCCATGATAGTGGTCCCCATAATATGCTGTCGGTCCTGATAACTGGTATCGATTTTCAGCACCTGTCCACCGAGCAGTTTTGCGAAGTTAGCAAAGTCTTTAAGCCCTTCTTCTTTTCCTGCCTGCCAGTAATCCGTGACGCTATAGGAAAGCTCCGGCAGCGGGATCCCTATCGCATCTGTTTTAGTTTTACTCGGCACTATACGGTTTTCAGGTAACGGCACGGTTTCAAAATCGATAGCGAAGTTCAGTGAGCGGGCAGACTGTCTGCGGAGTTCTGCATCCAGTTCAGAGCCGAGCACCCCTTTGTTAATCAGAGCCGCAGCATAATCGGCGGTTGGGACCGTATTGCGCACCTTGATTTTATAGCTAGGAAAACGCTTCCTAAATTCGCCATCACGATTATTCAAATACACCAGCAACTCGGTGGGTCCTTGTCCCGGCCAGACATCCTCGTCCATCATAAAATTCATACTGATGCCGGTATGGCCCATGAGGTTGCGGCCAACTTGATCCGAGGAGTTAGCAATACCGTTAGGGTATTTCTCTGAGGTCGACATCAGCAGCAATTTCGGTGATTCAATACCGTAAGCAGCCACAATAAATACGTTCGCCGTCAGTGAATGCTCGGAGCGGTCTGGCTTTTTATACCAGATACGGGTGATTTTACCGCTATCATCGGCCTCAATTTTATACACCACTGAGTTATCCAGCAGCTTCGCCCCAAGGCGTTCTGCTTCATCAATATGCCGAGTCCCATCGTACTTGGCACCGATTGGACAAACGGGGTTACAGTTGTTGTTTCCTGCACAAACGGGGCGATTGCCCCACGGACGGGTCGCACGACCATTGGGTTCCAGCACTGGATGGTAGCCACCTTTGCCTAATAACTCACTGAGGCGGTCAAACAGATAGCTGGTCGGCAGGCCCGGCATCGGGAAAGGTCGGGAACGTGGCGGCCAGGCTTTGCCACCGTGTCCGCTCTCATCCTGACCATCAACCCCGGATACCCCGAGTTCATATTCGGCCTCGCAATACCACGACTCTAAATCGTCATAACCGATAGGCCAGTCACGACCCTGGCCATAAAGGCTCTGTAATTTAAAGTCGTTCGGGATCATCCGCCAAAGCGCCGAACCGAAATGCCAGGTAGTCCCCCCCACGACTCTGAGGTACTTGGTCGGGTATTTTATCGGTCCAACCTGTTGCAGATAATCACCATAGGTGGAGGGTACATACGGCAGATCCGGGAACGGTGAGCCCACGCCCTGCAATTTCATATTGGTCAGGGACATTTTAAACGGTGAGTTACGGAAACGTTCGACAATTTCCTGGCGGGTGACCCTTGGCCCGGCTTCAACAATGATCACGGATTTTCCAGCTTTACGTAGACGGGTGGCCAACAACCCTCCCATCACCCCGGATCCGATAATAATGACATCTGCATCTGTAGTAGTCTGACTCATACTGCCGGCCCCTGATGTGCGGGTTTATTATCCACAGCCGCCCAAGAAAGCGGGCCACTGCCATAGGTTGGAACAATAAGAATGCCCCGCGTGGGCAGGTACATCATCGCTTCTGCGTAAGCGATAAGTTCCAGTTTGTTACCCTCCCCGACGACACCGCGATACCAAGCCGAAATCACCTGTGAGGCAGCCTGCCGAAGGTCGGATCCGTCCGGATGCTTTTGCAGGAAATCATCGATATTCTGATATTTTCCCGGCTGAATATCCTGCTGCAACAGAGCCAGTTTCTGGTCAAACGTTTCATCATGACGATGCAGGGCATCAAAGTAACGCTGTGCCAATATTGGGTTCACCGGCCGATTCACGAGGAATTGTGACAGTGGAATAAAACCACTGTCACGCAGACTGGCAGCAGCGGCACGGTAAGCCGGAAACAGCGAACTGCATAACCCAGCCAGCGAAAGTATGCCGACCCCCTGCAGTAATCGGCGGCGAGAAATCCCTAAGGGAGGCTGATTATTTACGGACATGGGTTCTCCTTTTACGCAGCACATTCACGATCAAAATAATGATCAGCAGTACCACCACTCCAATCACCGCCATGACTGCTGGATTTGCCAGTCGGGCAATGGCAGGTTTCGGCCCCCCTTGACGGACCGTTTTGACCTGATCGGCGGTCACCGTCAGCGAGGCATTACCATAGTTTTTCAATACATAGTTGGCGACATCAGCCACCTGCTGATCGTTGAGACGCTCAGAGAAACTGCCTGCTGGGCCAAAGGCCGGCATGGCGATATACTGACCGTCAGTATGGCGATGAACACCGAATAAAATGGCAGAGATCAGATTATCTGGCGTCGCAGCCCCGGTGGCACTGTTATGGAACAGTGAAGGGTAGTACTGACTGCCCTCACCGTTGGCCTGATGGCAGTTGGCACAACTGCTGCTGTAGATCTGCCAGCCAGCATCTGGGTGTGCAACAGAACGTAAGGCCTCTTCATTATCTGAAGGTTTGCCCTGATCAAACCGTGATTGAGTCTCACCGGCTGAAGAAGGGGGTACCTGACGTAACCAGGCAACAATGGCATGTAAGTCGTCATCGCTTAGATATTGCAGGCTATGTTCTATGGCTTCCGCCATCGGTCCTGCGGCTTGAGCTTTACCGTTGACATGACCGGTTTTCAGGTAGCGATACAACTGTTCATCGCTCCAGCTGCCAATACCCGCGGTCTTATCTGAGGTAATGTTTGGCGCATACCAACTGCCGACTTGCCCACCAGACAGCGCCGCACTGTTGTTCTGCCCCATCAGAAAATTACGGGGGGTATGGCAGGTATCACAGTGCTCCAGGGCACTGACCAAGTAATTGCCACGATTGAGCTGTGCAGACTGCTGGCTGTCTGGGGTAAAGCGCTGATTATCGGCGAACAGTAGGTTCCATACCGCCATGGTACTGCGTAGTGAGAACGGGAAAGGTAAACGGGTCGCCGGAGGCGCTTTATCGACAGGTTTGACATCATGCATGAAATACTCATAGAGCGCATGGATATCACTGTCCGTAATTTTGCTGTACGAGGTATAGGGCATCGCCGGATAGAGGTGCTGGCCCTGAGCGTTCACGCCTTCGCGCACCGCCCGGGCAAACTGCGCCTCACTATAGTTACCGATACCAGAGGTTTTCGACGGGGTAATGTTACTGGCAATAATATTACCCATCGGTGAAGAAATGGCGTATCCCCCGGCCATGGGCGCCCCGGATCCCCCCGGAGAGTTATGACAGGCTCCGCAGTCGGCCGCAACCGACAGGTATTTTCCTTGCTCAATTATCGAGGCACCCGACGGGGTATCTGCAGCCTGCGCAGCTTTTCCCGACAGCAGTGACAGACCGATAATTAAAGCCAGACTCGATCGTCTCACTTTTCACTCCTGCTTATGACTTAAGCTCAAACAGTACACCCGCACTGCGACACAGAAACCGGCTGTCGGTTACGGAAAGGAAAGCCCTACGGGCCTGCTGTCACTCAACAGGTGACGGTTATTATTTAAAAAACATTAGCGATACTAGCCCCGCGGCAATCAGGGGGCCGACGGGGACTCCTTTGAAAAAGGCCACCCCAATAATGGTGCCGACCAGTAATCCGGTCACAATGCCCGGCTGCGCAGAGAGGAAAGAGACACCGCGCCCGCCGAGCCAAGAAACGAATATTCCCACTACGATGGCGGAGATCGATTTCCAGTCCGCCAAGGTTCTGAATAGGGTGCGTGGCGACATTTCACCACTGGCCAGCGGAGCAATCACCCCAATGGTTAAGATGATGATGCCAAGATTGACCCCCTGACTTTCGATGACCGGAAACAGCTTGGCCAGTGGTGTGATCTTCACAATCAGTAATACGGCCACCGCATACACCACAGCCATGTTATGACCGACCATTCCCAGGACACCGATTAACAGCAATAACAGATAAGGCAGCAGAGTATTCATGGGGTCGGGCTCCTGTCCGAATAGGTAAACACCACGGCAAGCCGACCTTAAGTCATCCGCTGCTTCAGGGCTGTTACTGCCGAATGGGGGGCCGTTAGGACCCGATTCCGGACGGTTTCACTGACTGCTTGCAAGGCACCGGACGTCGAGAAATGAGCCAACATAATCACATCACAGTCTTCCAGCTCCGGCGCCCGCTCTGCGACCAAACGGTTATGCTGCTGTGCATTCCCCTGACGTAACTGCTCAATCGCTCCCTCTACAACCAAGGTTTTTAATGTTGCTTCACTCTGCTGCTGCTGGGCAAATTCAGCGAATTCAGCCTCCATGGTGACCACTGACGGGGCAAAGGTCGCCAGCATGCCGATGCGCTTTCCAAGCCGTAGAGCTTCTGAAAACATCGCTTCATTCGGTTTCAGAACAGGGACCGGTAACGTTTCTGCCATCTGTTCAATGGCGGGGCCAAAGGCTGAACAGGTGGCGAGGATAGCGTCTGCACCACTGTGGTAAGCATACCGACCAAAATTAACAAAACGTTCACATAGTGATGCCGTCAGTTCAGTATCTTTAGCGCGATCGATAGTAAGACCATCATCAAGTAGATTGACCAGCTCCGCCTCTGGCCAAAGTTCTTTAAAAGCCTGGTGAACCGGAGCCATCGCTACCGGTGTGGCATGGAGAAGTACGATCCTTTGCGACATAAAAATGCCTCCGGGTAGATGAAAAATAGGAGTCAGGTCTTAGACCCTGCCGGATAGCTTACTGTAAAGACGTAATGTAATAGCTTACAAAATAGTTATTATAGTGAGATTTGTCACAAAAAATTATTAACAGGATGTTAATTAAGAGGCAAAGATAAGAGATTATTTGGGTTGACTTGTAATCGCTTACATTTCTGAGCCGCCGTCTGGTGGTGAAGTAAGGATAATGGCTTATGACAATCTCTCTGACCCCCGATCCACGGGAAACATCGACAGTGACACCCGCTAGCCAGCCGCAGCCAGCCCGTCACACACCACGGGCCTTTCGTGATTTGTTGGCGCTGGAGGATTTCGAACGCCATGCGAGAAAGCGGTTGCCACAAATGATCTATCAATATGTTGCCGGAGGGGTTGAGACCGGTCGTGGTATTGCCGCCAACTATGAGGCTTATCAACAATATGCCTTTCTGCCACGGATGTTCCGCGATGTGTCTGGTCGCGATCAACAGATCACTTTACTGGGTAAACAGTGGAGCCATCCGTTCGGCATCGCTCCTCTAGGTGGTGCCTCGTTTGTTTCTTATCGAGCAGACATCCGTCTTGCGCAGGCAGCGCGAGCGATGAATGTCCCGATGATCCTCAGTGCCTCCTCATTGATACGACTGGAGGATGTGATCGCTGAAAACCCTGATGCCTGGTTCCAAGCGTATCTCGCTGGAGACCAGCCACGTATTGACCGACTGGTGGATCGTGCCCAACAGGCGGGATACCGCACTCTGGTGGTAACAGGTGATACCCCGATGTTAGGTAACCGTGAGCACAATACCCGCAGTGGTTTCAGTATGCCGATTAAAGTAACGCCGAAAGTCATGTGGCAGAGTATCACCAGCCCACGTTGGCTACTGGGTACAGTGGCACAAACCTATTTGCGTCATGGAGCACCGCATTTTGAAAACACCGATGCAGAACGCGGGCCGCCGATGATGTCGTCCAAAGTGCGTAATACACAGGCTCGGGACAAACTGAACTGGCGGCATGTCGAGGCCATCCGGCGCCGTTGGAAGGGTAACCTGGTGATTAAAGGGCTGATGACACCTGCGGATGCGTTCATCGCCCGTGACTTGGGCGCCGATGCAGTGATCCTTTCCAACCACGGTGGCCGCCAGCTGGATTATACCGTCCCGCCGTTACACACCTTACCGGAAATTGCTGCCGCCAAAGGTGATATGAAAGTAATCATTGATAGCGGTATCCGTCGCGGGACCGATATTTTAAAAGCCATGGCATTAGGGGCAGACTTTGTGTTTCTCGGCCGCCCTTTCCTGTATGCCACGGTGATCGGTGGCAGTGAGTGTGTGCAGCATGCAATGGGGATATTACGGGATGAAATCGACCGCGATATGGCTCTGACCGGAGTGACTCGACCGCAGGATCTGGATAAAGGTTATCTGCGGCGCGGGCCTTGGTTTGAGCAAGATCTTTAACCGCGGGACAGTTTGCCCCTACGGCTCGGCTCTTCAAGGTTGCGGGGCCGAGCCAGTACTGCTGCGGATAATAAGGCGGGTGGCGATCTGTCGTGGCCCCTCTGCCGGAACGCCTGCTAGAGCCGATAGCAAATAATCCGCGCATAAGCGCCCTATTTCCGCTAGGTCAACCCGTACCGTGGTCAGCGGATATTCGAGGTGCTCCGCATACTCATAATCGTTAAAACCGGTCACTGAGATATCATTAGGGATCCGCAGATAGCGTTCCCTGGCTGCCCGCAGGGCACCAAATGCGAGCAAATCATTGCCACACATCACTGCCGTCGGGGGCTGTGGTCCGTCCAACAAACGGAACATCGCCTGCCTAGCCTCATTAATGGTAAAGGCATTATCGATACAGTTCTCTGGAGACAAGGTCAGCCCTGCGGCCTGCAATCCCCGACGTATCCCTTCCAGCCGCTCAGACAGTCGGTCATTGGAGGGCGGATGACCGGAAATCACGGCAAATTTTTGATGCCCGAGGGATAATAGGTGGTCCAGTAACTGCGCTGAGGCTTGGGCACTGTCATAACCAATTCCAGGCGATTGCGGATGAGTGGAGAATGCCTGTATACAAGGGATGCCCTGCTGTTCAATGCGCTCACGCAATTGCGGATGATGAGTATGCCCCACCAGCAGCAGAGCATCAATACCGTACTCCAGCAGCTTGTTGACCTCTTTGAACTCAACATCCATATCAAAGCCAGAGTTCGCCAACAACAGGGTATAACCTTGTTGGTGGATCACAGTCTGAAAGGCGTCTATGGAGCGGGAAAAGGTTTCAATGGCCAAGGTCGGTACCACTGCACCGATGGTCATACTTTTACGTGATGCCAAGGTTCTGGCTGCGCGGTTAATCACATACCCCAGTTCATGGCAGGCTTTTTCCACCGCTTCACGGCGCGACTCCCGAACCGCTGCGCTGCCGTTGAGCACCCGTGAAACCGTCGCCGTTGAGACACCTGCGAGCCGTGCAACATCTTCCAGCGATACCCGCGCCGTCGTGATCCTCCCTGCCATGGCTTTTCCTCTTAAAAGTGATGTTCTCCACAAAATGAGAACAGAAATTGGACCCGCCTCTGAAAGCGCTTACTTTTGCCTTGACTGCAATCTGTAATCGCTTACTTTTACAAATAGTTAACAATGCGGACTATTTAATAACTCAAGGTTACTTAAAGTCTAACATTGTTAATCAAAAATGTTCGTTATAACGGTGGATCTCCAGTACATAATACCTCCCGCCGGCCGAGAGACTGTGACGGGGGATAATTCTAAAGGAAAATCTCATGCGCAAGTACCCGAAAATACGCTGGCTGATGATACTTTTCTGTTTTTTTGCTATCGCAATCAACTACATAGACAGAATTAATCTGGCTATTGCTGCCCCACATATCAAAGAAGACCTCGGTTTGGATGATACCGCTATGGGGTTAATTCTGGGCGCCTTCTTCTGGACCTATGCTCTGATGCAGATCCCCGCGGGACGCATTATCGATAAATTAGGTACCCGTATTGGCCTCGCAGTCGCGGTTGGCTGGTGGTCGTTGTTTACGGTGTTCACCGCATTCGGCCGTGGATTTACCTCACTGTTTATTTCACGGTTGTTGCTGGGGGTGGGAGAATCCGGCGGTAACCCCGGTTGCGCCAAGGTGGTGGCTTCTTGGTTTGCCAAAAAAGAACGCGCCACCGCCAGTGGTATCTTTGATGCTGGTCCGCGCGCAGGTAGCGCATTGGCACTGCCACTGGTTGCTTGGCTTATCAGTACTTGGGGCTGGGAAACCTCCTTTGTGGTGACTGGCGCGTTGGGACTGGTGTGGGTAGTGGTGTGGCTGGTGTTTTACCGTGAACCAGAACATAAAGCCGGCCTGGATGAACAACAGCGCCAGAATTTGCTCGAAGACCGTAAAATGGTGGTTTCCGCTCACAACGAAAAAATCCAGTTCCGTATCCTATTCCGTCACCGCACTGTCTGGGGAATGATGATTGGTTTTTTCTGTATGAACTTTGCCACCTATTTCTTTGTGACCTGGTTCCCGACCTATCTGACACTTTCTCAAGGATTCTCACTGAAAGAACTGGGGACACTGGGGGCGATTCCAGCATTGATGGGGATTCCCGGCAGCTTACTCGGCGGCATTACCTCCGACTGGTTATACAATAAAGGGTTCAGCCTGACTGCTGCACGCAAAACCTGTCTGATTGCCGGTATGCTGCTCTCCTCTGTGATTGCCTTTGCCGCCTTCACCTCCAATATTACCGTGATCCTGACCCTGTTCTCTCTAACCTATGCTGGACTGGCCTTTACCGCGGCCAATATCTGGACGCTGCCTGCTGACGTGGCCCCAGCCTCTGGCTATGTGGCGACTCTTGGCGGTATTCAGAACTTTGCTGGCAACTTGGCCGGTATCGTTACAGCCTCTTTTACCGGCGTTATGCTGAGTATCAGTCATGGATCATTTGTGGTACCGCTAGTGGTCGCTGGGTGCATCTGTCTGTTTGGGGCACTCACCTTTATGTTCATTATGGGCAAGGTTGAACCCATTACGCTTGATGGGTCACAGAACACCAAAAGCGGCCCGATAGTCGGTGCACAACGCTCACACGGATAACATTCTTTCCCCTCGCCCAGAGAGTAACCCTAAGGGCTCGGGGAGACCATGTTTGTCCGTGTGATACAGCATTATCGTCACTACCGGTGTTCTTCTTAACGGTCACAAGGTCTCTGACAAATGAAAAAATTAGCACTTTCTCTGACACTACTGGGCATGATTGCCGGTTCAGCAGGTAACGTTGCCCACGCCGCAGACAGTTATGTGTATATCTCCAATGCGGAAAGCGGCACCGTCTCTGCCTGGACGTTGGATAAATCTGTGGGAAAAATGACACCGATAGCGACCTATCCAGCCGCAAAAAAAGTGATGGCATCTGTGGTGTCACCGGATAAAAAGATCCTGTATGCGGCGATCCGTAGTCAGCCATATCGCGTAATGAGTTGGCATATCGGTGATGACGGGAAACTCACCGCCGCCGGTGACGCGCCACTGCAGGAGAGTATGGCTTATCTGTCCGTAGATAAAACCGGCCATTATCTGTTAGCGGCGTCCTACGGCGGTGACCTGTTCACCATTAACCGGATCAACGCCAAAGGCGAGGTTGAAACACCACCGGTACAAATTGTCCATACCGGTAAGCGTGCACACTGTATTCAGACTGACCCGACCAACCATTACCTGTATGTCTCCCTGCTGGGGGCCGATCAGTTATTACAGTTCCACTTTGATCCGAATAGCGGCAAGGTAACTCCAAATACCCCACCGGCGGTGAATATTCAGCATGAGGCCGGTATCGGGCCACGCCACTTTGTGTTCGCACCCCATAAAAGCGCTAACGGTGAACGCTATATCTATCTGCTGACTGAAATGGCCGGTAACATCCAACAACTGAAAATCAATGCTGACGGTACCGTCACACCGGGAGCCGTCACTCCCTCCCTAGCACCGGATATTGCGGCCGGAATGCAAAAAGGTGAGGCACGCCCGCTGACCGGAGATTTCGATCTGCCCGCATCAGCGAAACCTCGTATCTGGCAGGCCGATATTCATATCACCCCCAATGGCAAGTTTCTTTATTCCACCGAGCGAACCAGTAGTCACCTCACCGCTTTCCGTGTTTCTCCACAGGATGGCAGTCTGACGCTGATTAAAAGTTATGCCACCGAGAAACTGCCGCGGGGCTTCGCTATTGATAACAGTGGTCAGTATCTGATTGAGACCGGGTTACAGTCAGATCAGTTCTCGCTGTACCGCATCAATCAGCAGAACGGTGAGTTATCGTTGCTATCCCGTTACCCCTCAGGGGCCGGTGCGAACTGGGTCACCATGGTTGAACGTTAATTATTCCGAAGGAGCGAGTGAGTATGATAAAAAAGATGAAGTCACGAGCCCTGAGCCTGACGCTTGCCAGCCTGTTAGTGCCCAGCATCAGCCAGGCCGCGGACCAGGTGGTGCCGACACGTCTGGAACCGATGCACCATGTGATCCTTGAAAATCAGTATGTAACCGTAATGCGGGTGATGATCCCGCCCGGGGCAACCACCCTCTATCATGAACAGCATCTGGATTATGTAAATACCCATATTGATGGCAGTCCGGTGACCATCGCCTATCTGGATAAGCCTGCGGTTCATTCCGAAATGAAAAGTGGCAATGTAAAGTTCGGCGCACATCAGGGGAAATCAGAAATTGATAAAGTGACCAACACTGGCAACAGTGTCAATCAGCAGGTCGCGTTTGAGATACGCCAGCACGGACCGCTGAATTTTGGCGATCCAGTCCGCCCGGATTTACCGGTCTTCAATGAAATACTGGATACACCGACGGTAAAAGGTTGGAAAGTGACCCTTAATCCGGGGGAAAGTACCACTGCCTATCAGCAGAAAGGCCCCGGAGTCCGAGTCTTTTTCACCGAAGGACGGGTGCTGATCAGCGAGCACGGTAAACCTAACCATACCCGTGAGCTGTGGGTGCACAAAGGGGATGCAATGCTGACCTCTCCCGGCCAGACAGAAATCATAGACGGAAGCGATAGCCCACTGATTTTTAACGACTATCAACTGCGCTGATCGGCCATAAAACGCAAAACGCCCCGCACGGCTCAACCGAGCGGGGCGTCAACAAACGTGTTGGCTAGACTTAGAACACTTCTGCTAACAACGCAAACATCGCTTTAAACGCACGATCGCTGACATCGGCATTGTATTCTGCAGTCCCAGCAATGTTGGCATTTACATCGGTAAAGGAGTGGACTGCACCTTTATAGCTGTGCAGTTTCCAGTCAACCTCTGCTGACAACATTTCTTCGGCAAATGCCGGTAGCTGATCGCGGGGAACCAGTGGATCACTGGCACCGTCTAGGACTAATACTGAACCTTTGATATTTTTTGCATCATAGGCACCACTGGTATCAAGTCCGCCGTGGAAGGAGATGGCCGCTTTTAGATCTTCACCGCTGCGGGCCAGTTCTAAGGCGTTATGGCCGCCAAAACAGAAACCGTAAGCGGCGATTTTGCTGGCATCAACCGGCGCATCAGTTTGTGCTTTCAGCGCACTGATAGCTTTAGCCATACGCTCAACTTCTTCCGGCTTGTTTTTTACGGTCATCATCACCGCACCCGCTTCATCGGCATTGGTTGGACGAACACCTTTACCGTACAAATCTACAATCAGTACCACATATCCCTGTTCAGCCGCTTTTTCAGCCAGTGCAACAGACGCATCCGTGACGCCCATCCAATTAGGTGCCATCACTAACCCCGGAGCGGCCTGTTTGCGGCTGGCGTCAAACACCAGTACACCTTCCGCTTCGATAGTCCCAGCCTGATAGGTGATTTTTTTGGATTGAACCTGGCTCATAATTTCCTGCTCCGATATCTAAACGTAAAAATGGTTTTCCTGTCCGTGAAGACGTCCCACGGACAAGCCGTAACCTCTGGTTATAGCCAACCAGCTTAAAGTGACTTTTAGATCCTTCAATGATTTTTTAGTAACAAGGCACTGAGGGTTAAGCCATTAACGGAGGTTTTACGCGTAACCAATGAGAATTCTGTCGCGAATTTGATAAAAAAAACCTCTCATGACGGATAAATAAGGTAAAAGAAACGAGTCAGTTCATAAAAATATGCATTTTTTTATGCAGGACTGTGATGCAATTTGGTTTTACTTAACATACTGTTACTTTTTTACCTGTAGTTGACAGAAACTATAAAAATAAACACCTCTTACGCAGACAGAGACTCCTATGAAAAAAACGCTGTTCGGCAGCCTCTACATTCAGGTCATCATCGCTATTGTTATCGGCATCTCCCTTGGTCACTTTTATCCGGAGATCGGCACCCAGATGAAACCCTTCGGTGACGGGTTTATCAAGCTGATTAAAATGGTTATCGCCCCGGTCATTTTCTGTACCGTGGTGACCGGTATTGCCGGTATGGAAAGTATGAAAGCTGTGGGTCGTACCGGTGCAATTGCCCTGCTCTATTTTGAGATCGTCAGTACCTTGGCACTGATTATCGGTCTGATCGTGGTCAATATTGCTCAGCCGGGTGCAGGCATGAATATCAATCCCGCGAGCCTAGATGCCTCCGCGGTTGCGACTTATGCAGCGCAGGCCAAAAGCCAAGGGGTAATTCCTTTCCTGCTAGATATTATTCCTGACAGCGTGATCGGGGCTTTTTCCAGCGGCAACATCCTGCAGATCCTGCTGTTCTCTATCCTGTTTGGTTTTGCCCTGCACCGTCTGGGGAAAACCGGCCAGTTGGTGTTCAGCGTAGTGGAGAACTTCTCTCAGGTGGTGTTTGGCGTCATTAATATGATAATGCGCTTGGCGCCAATTGGGGCCTTTGGTGCCATGGCTTTCACTATCGGTAAATACGGAGTAGGTTCACTGCTACAACTGGGTCAGTTGATCGTCTGCTTCTACATTACCTGTGTACTGTTCGTGGTGATCGTACTCGGGGTCATTGCACGCCTGACCGGGTTCAGCATCTTTAAATTTATCAACTACATCAAAGATGAATTGTTGATCGTGCTGGGAACGTCCTCCTCTGAGTCAGTACTGCCACGGATGCTGAACAAGATGGAAACACTGGGCTGTAAGAAGTCAGTAGTTGGCTTGGTGATCCCGACCGGCTACTCCTTTAACCTTGACGGTACCTCTATCTACCTGACGATGGCCGCGGTGTTTATCGCTCAGGCGACCAATACCCATATGGATATTTTCCATCAGATCACCCTGCTAGTGATCCTGCTGCTGTCCTCAAAAGGGGCCGCCGGAGTTACGGGTAGCGGATTTATTGTCTTGGCTGCCACGCTATCAGCGGTCGGTACCTTACCGGTTGCAGGACTGGCGCTGATCCTGGGCATTGACCGTTTTATGTCGGAAGCTCGTGCCCTCACTAATTTGATAGGTAATGGCGTGGCGACTATTTTTGTCGCCAAACGTGTGGGTGAGTTGGATGAAGAACAGCTGACTAGAACACTGAACGGTAAGTAACGATCCTCCCGCACTCTGGTGAGCCTATCGCTCCGGAGTGCGGAATTTCCATTACGCTATGGAGCCTCCCGCCAGCACAGAGCATCCCCGCAGCAACCACCGTCTCAATATGTTAACCTGCCTTTTTACCTCAATGCTTCGGCAGACCTAACCCTGCTGTTGGGCAATATCACTTCCTTATACAGGCCACAAAGTGTTATGAAAATCACCCAAAAAGTTGTTTTTCTGTTCGCAATAATAATGATGCCGTTCACCCAAGCACTGGCTCAGACCGTGACAGACCTCATGAATCGTCACGTCGAGATCCCTGAAACGCCCCATCGGGTGATGCTGGCAGATGCGCGGGCCATTGAAGCGATGAGTATCATTTTTCATGGCGATCCTTCTGCCAGCATTGCCGCCTGGGATGACTCGCTGAAGAAGAAGTCTCCGGATATTATGCGGGCTTTCGCGGAGAATTTTCCCACTCTGAAGACCATCCCCACCTTTGCGAACCCCTACACCACCACCTTTGATGTGGAAAACGCTGTCGCACGCCATACTGACTTGGTCATTTTTGATATCGGTTTGGTGAGCAAATTACGCGACGAAGGGGTCATGGATAAACTGAACAGCCTGCACATCCCTTATATTTTTATCGACCTACGGCAGAAGCCTCTGCAGAACACCGCAAAAAGTATGGCGCTATTGGGCCAAATCTTTAACCAGCAGAAAAATGCCCAGCAGTTCCTGGACTTCTACCAGCAGCGTCTAGAGCTGATTAAAGAACGGGTCGCCACCCTCAGCACTCAGCAGCGGCCAACGGTGTTTATTGAGCGCAGTGCTGGCATTGTCGGTGACTTCTGTTGCAGCACGTTCGGCCAGGGGAGTATGGGCGAATTTACCGAAGCTGCGGGAGGCATTAACCTCGGTGGACAACTGTTCCAGGGAATGGGCGGTGATGTCACCTTAGAGAAGATCATTACCTTGAATCCGGACTATTATCTGCTGACCGGCGCAGACTGGCAGGGAAATCCAAAAGCTTCAGCCTCGGTACCGTTAGGCTATCAGTTACAAGAAGCCCCCGCAAAACAGAAGCTGGCGGCGCTGATGTCACGCACCGGATTTAATGTTTTACAAGCCACGCAGAAACATCATGTCATGGCCATCTACCACCAGTTCTATGATCTTCCTTCGAATGTCGTCGCGGTGGAAGCTATTGCGAAATTTCTCCACCCGCAGTTATTTAAAGACCTCGATCCGCAGGCGGACATGGACAGGATCCATCAAAGCTTTATGGGATTGAAAACAAGCGGTACCTTCTGGGTCACTCAATAACTCTAGGCCTCTCCTGCTATGCAGACAGGAGAGGCACACCCATCACTCATCACCCTTGATCTAAACATCGTACTATCGTGGATTATCCTTACCCTCCAGTGAATCCCCTGTCATTCACAGGTTTTCTGAACAGTAAAAAAACGTGTATAAAATCTTATTATTTGCCTTTTAATAGATCCTGATCAATGTTATTTTGGTAAAATAATAAAGCTGATAAAAAAATAAATGCTTTATTGGACCATCACTAATAGTGATAACAAAACATGACTTATAGTCAACCATTCCAACTTCATAAATAATTCCTGACGGTATTATTTAATCATAAAAAAAACTTCACTAAACACGCCCCCCCACTATAGCTTTTGAAATTAATAAGTTAGTAATAAAAAAACAGAAAAAACTATTTAAAAATAAGCCTATATATAAAATTATCTTTTTATTTTTATAAAATACAACTTAATAAATAAAATTATTAAACCTAAGTGCACAACAAACAAAATTAACATATCACATCAGTGGCTTATGACTATTTGTGAGATTTTTCCATTTTATTTGTTGTAAAATAGTAATTCATGAATATACTCGTCATCACCTAATCTGGTTCACCGGTTGGGTCTTCTATGAAAATTAATTTGTTATCCTCTTTGAGTTAACAAATGGAAAAGCGGAGTAGGTATTTCTACTCTGATTATTAGCTAATGGAAATTAGCGTCTTCTCTTAAAGTTACATTACAAGTAGCTAACACCAGGAAACTTCACTGTGAAATTAAATAAAATTATCTTATCTACTCTCGCATTTTCAGTCATGACCTCTTTCTCTTCTTTCGCCGCTTATGACGGCACGCCGACTCAGGGAGAGATCCAACTGAAGGGTGAGTTAGTTAACTCAGCATGTGGTTTGTCTCCGAACTCCAGCCCTGTACAGGTTGATTTCGGTCAGATCCCAGTGTCCGCATTAGCAAATGGCCAGAGAGCGGGTAATGTTCAGCAGAACATTGAACTGCAGGATTGTGATACCACTGTCGCAAAAACAGCGACCGTGACTTATACCCCAACTTCCGTTAACCCTAATGACTCCTCTCTGGCAGCCTTCACTTCAGGAAGTGCTGATGGTGCAGGTATCGGTTTACGTGACAGCGCTAATGCCGATGTAGTCTGGGGGAAAAAAATGGCTCAGGTTAACCTGGTTGATGGTACCAATAAAATTCCATTTGTTGCTTACCTGAAAGCTGACAATGCCTCCAGTACTGTGACGCCGGGTGCATTCCAGTCAACCATTAACTTCCAGGTTGATTACCAGTAATCATGTCTACTGCAGTCACAGCAGACCTGTGCCTGCAGTTTTTCATATACCCGCGAACTTATGGCAGGAGATATGATTTATTTTCGAGTGATAATCGTACTCAGCACTCTACTTGTACCGTCACTGAGTTGTGCTCAGGGACCGGGAATGATTCCGGGATCGGTTGATGTTCAAGGAGAGATATTTGAGTCAGCCTGTTTTGTTGCCCCAGATTCAGGAACAGAATCGATTGATTTTAGTGATCTCAATCTCGATGAGATAAACGTTAAATCGCCAGAAGTTTTATCAAAAAATATAAAAGTAAAACTAATGGGATGTTTTTTTTCGAATAAAGAGAAATCTGAATTCAGGAAGTACAGTGCCAGCGTGACCTTTTCAGGCGATGCCGTGGATAAAGGCGATCTGTTGATCCCGGTCGATGAGAAGAATAAAGGCATATCGATAAGCCTGAATGATAATGACGGAAAACAGATAGTACTGGGGGAAGCGACGCCCTACTACATCCTGAATAACAGTAACGGCTTTTTATATTTCACGGCAAATGTAGTTGTCAAAAAACCTCTGGTTTATACCGGCCAGTTTTATGCTACGGCGCGATTCACCCTTAACTACCAGTAATGACTGATTTTTAAGTGAGGTAGAGTCTTCGGCCGGACGCCAAATATCATCAGAAAATAGGTCATACAGTTAAATTATGCTTTGTTTATCAAAAAATAAAATCCGCTTATTGCCCATTCTGACCATTATTTTTTCTCCGACCGGAAGTCTGGCCAACGATACCTTTGTAGAGTTTAACAGTGATGTACTTGATGCCACAGATCGTAAAAATGTCGATTTAAACCGGTTCTCCACTGTCAACTACGTCACTCCCGGCAATTATCTATTGAATTTAAGAATTAATAACCAGTCAGTGTCCGAACAGAGTGTGACTTATATTGAGTCACCGAAGAACCCTAAAAACACTATTGCCTGCCTGACGGAAGATCAGATCAAAAAATTAGCGCTTAAGGATCTGGCTCGGGAAAAAATAAACATCATTTCAGAAAGCTGCCTAGATATCTCCACGATCCCCGGTGTGGAAATAAATAATCACGAGGGTATTCTGGATATTACCGTGCCCCAAGCTTGGATGAAGTATAATGACCCAGATTGGGTACCGCCTGAACGCTGGAATAATGGTATTTCCGGTTTACTGCTCGACTACAGCCTGACCGGACAAAGCGTACATTCGTTCAGAAGTAATGAAAATACTAACTCACTGTCAGGTTATGGTCAGGCCGGATTTAACTTGGGGGCATGGCGCTTCAGAAGTGAATACCAGGCTAATTACGCTGAACAGCGCAGTGATCTCGACTGGAATCAGTTTTATGCATACCGGCCGCTCCCCTCCTTGGCAGCCAAAGCAACCGTCGGTGAGATCTATCTCGATTCTCAGGTCTTTGACAGCGTCCGATTTACTGGGGTTAACCTGAAAAGCGATGAAAGGATGCTACCGCCAGCTCTACAAGGCTATGCTCCGGAGATCCGCGGGATTGCGAAAGGTAATGCCAAAGTTACGGTCAGCCAGAATCAGCGCATTATCTACCAAACCACGGTACCAGCAGGCCCATTTACTATTCAGGATCTGCGCAGCTCCGTCCGCGGGACACTGGATGTCAGGGTAGAGGAACAGGACGGATCCGTGTCCGAGTTTCAGGTCGATACCGCAAACCTGCCGTATCTTACGCGGCCGGGCTATACCCGTTATAACACCTCTGTAGGGATCGCTTCACGTAATGATCATAAGCTGCAGGGTCCAGCGTTTTATGTGGGCGATTTTTCGCGAGGGATTTCCAATGCTTGGTCACTGTACGGTGGAGTGTTCCTAGCGGGCGAGCCTTATCAGGCTTGGTCATTGGGCGTCGGACGCGATTTAAACAGTTTTGGAACCCTGGCTACTGACATCACTCAGTCACGCAGTAAAGTAGCCGATGAGTCAGCGAAGCAAGGCTACTCCTTCAAACTTAGCTATGCGAAAACGTTTGATCAGTACCAGAGCTCTATTACGTTCGCTGGATATCGCTTCTCGCAGAAAACCTTCCGCACCTTTTCTCAGTATCTAGACGAGCGCTATCAACAATATGACAGTATTGGCCGTGAAAAAGAGATGTATACCATCACCGCGAATAAAACCTTCTGGGCTGATGATCCGGACTGGATCACCAGTATGTTCCTCACCTATACCCACCAGAATTACTGGGACCGAAAAGCACAACAACGCTATGGCATCACGATAGGCCGCCCTTTCCGTATCGGCAATATCCGTGGTATCAGCAGTAACCTGTCACTGTGGCGTTCCATGTATAACGGTAATCGTAATGACACCATCGCTCTCTCTGTTTCTGTGCCGTTGGGGGAAAGCCGCTGGATAGGCTGGGATATGCAGCATACCGGTAACCGGACCACCAATTTGGCGTCATACAGCAACAGCCAAGATATGAATAATCTCTGGCGGGTACGCGCCGGGATGGGGCAGAACGAGAAAGCAGCCTTCGATGGCTATTACCAGCACCGTTCAGGAGTGAGTGATATCACCGGCAGTGTCAATTATCAGGCCGGTAACTTTATCTCCGCCGGCGGAAGCGTGCGTGGAGGCGTGACGGCCACACAGTATGGTGCAGCCGCACACAACAGTTCCGCCACTTTAGATACCGCCCGGGTGGTTGTGGATACCGCTGGGATCGCAAATGTGCCATTGAACGGTAAACAGGCCTGGAGTAACCGGTTCGGGATTGCTGTGGTACCTGATGTGGTGAGCTACAACAGTTTTGATACCCGTGTGGATGTCGATGCCCTGGGCGATGATATCGAAGCGAGCAAAGCTATCTCTACCGATACCCTGACGGAAGGTGCTATTGGCTTTCAGCGGTTCAGTGTTGTCCGCGGCCAGAAGTTAATGACGACAATTACCCGTCCTGACGGCAGCTTCCCTCCTTTCGGAGCGGAAATTCTCAACAAGGACGGAGTCAGTGTCGCGATGGTTATGGAGCAGGGCCTGACCTGGCTTGCCGGGGTTAATCCTCAGGAAAAGCTCAGTGCAACATGGCAGGGAAAACGTCAGTGTGAGATCACGCTACCGCCACAACTTGATGACAGTAATACCACGTTATCGCTTAAGTGCCAGTAAAAAACCGTGCCCTCGACTGCGGGGGCTGTGAAAAAATAAGTAAGGTTATTGATATGAAAGTACGTCACCTAATCAGCGGCATTGCTATCGCCGGATTATTCACCGCTCATGCTTACGCAGGGATCTCTCTGGACCGCACACGCATGGTCATTACCGAAAATGACCGCTCAGTCAGTGCAACACTGTCGAACACCAGCCCTGATATTCCTTTTCTAGCGCAATCTTGGTTAGAAGATAGCGAGGGTAAAAAAATTACGTCACCTCTGGTAGTGTTACCTCCTCTGCAACGTATTAATGGCGGGCAGAAAGGGATCGCCAAGATAAATAAAACGGCTGGCTCACTCAACCTACCTCAGGACAGAGAGAGTTTGTTCTATCTGAACGTCAGAGAGATCCCACCCAAACCTAAAAAAGAGAACACCTTACAGCTGGCAATGCAGTCTAGGATTAAAGTCTTTTATCGGCCTAAAGCGGTTATCCCTAAAAATAAATCTGTGATTTGGCAAGATCAGTTGGTTTTTACCAAAAAGGGGACTTCCGGATTTAAACTGGAGAATCCAACCCCTTATTATGTAACGGTCTTGGGCTTATCCAAAAAACTGCAGAAAGAAGGTGGCGGCTCATTAACCAGCTTCCCGGGAATGATGATCGCACCAAAATCCTCCACAGAGATTACGGTGTCCGATAATAAACTCAACGAATTCTCGATTATGTATGTCAATGATTATGGCGGCCACCCTGAACTGAAGTTCAGTTGTCAGAACGCGGTCTGCCGAGCATTACCCCAGGATCAGCAGCCACGCTAACGTTATTAGCGTTTAAACCTTCGCCATGAAAAGCAGGTCTGAGTCCGTGCAGACATAAGTGAGTCACGCTATGAAAAAGAACATGATATTAAGAAATATAAATCTCCTTGCACTGTTATTCACGCTTCCTGCTTATGCAATAGAGGGAGAAGCGCTCCCGGTGAACGGGACACATGAATATAACTTTAACATCGACACGGTCCAGATTAAGGATAACAAAGTCGGTGCCACCATCAGCAGCTCTTGGAACTTGGGGGGATATTACAGTGTGACAGAATACTGCACCTCAAAAATAAAAGACGCACGCTATTACTCATCAACATCCACCATGAAGCCCTCTTCAAATACTGGTTACTATATTCTTAATGATTATCTGGATGTAAAAGTAGAGGTCTGGATTGCAGGCAAAGTCAATAAATATGTGACCTCTCCATTTATTGATCAGACAAATAAGAGAAATGAAACCTGTAAACCCCCCTCCACTCGCTTCAGTAATGTTGCTTCTGGAGGGAAAGGAAAAGTCACCTTTATGGTCACCAAGCCTATTATTAATGGGGTTGTACTGTCAAACCACGAGCTGGTACGTGTATTTGGCCGTAGAGGCACTATCTCTGCCGGTATGCTCTCCAGTGAAGCGCTTTCAACCATTAATATTAACTCCGGAATTATTACCGTGCCGGATAAATGCATCATTAATGAAGGTACACCGATTAGCGTTGAGTTTGGCGCTGTATCAAATACTAGCGAAAAACTTAACGGATCCAACTATACGCAAAGTATCCCTATTCGGGTCAATTGCAAAGGTGGCAGCTTTGATACCGGTGCGCTACATATCAAACTCGGCATTCAGTCTGCCGCATCTGGAACGGCCAGCTTTAATAGCGATTATCTGGGTACCAGTGGCCAAGTTGATCGCAGTAATCTGGGAATTGTTATCAAGGATTCTAATGGGTCTGTTGTGGTACCGAATAAATTCTATAACCTACCCGGGTTCGATAATAACCAGGGGACTTGGAATCTGACTGCCGCGCCAATTGCTAAAAGCGGTACTACGATAACCGAAGGTGAATTCGAGGCTTCAGCCTCTGTCGTTGCAGAGTTCCAATAACGTCATGAGGTGTCACATGAAGTTAACGTATTATAAAAAATTTCTTCTCACACTTATTTTTACTCTGGTTACACCCTCCTATGCAGACACTGAGCTGATAGGAGGGGAAGTTAACTTTCACGGAGTGGTGGTGGCATTACCGTGTAGCGTCGGCCCCGGAGGGGATAAACTGATGATAGACTTCGGTAAAGTCTCGATTAAGACCCTTTATTCGGCACAAAAAACGGTGGCAGTCCCATTTTCAATTCCCTTGGAGAACTGTAGTACCGGTACCTATAAAACAGTGAGTATTACCTTTAGTGGTATTGAGAGCGGTGAGTTACCCAATCATATTGCCATATCTCCGGCAGCACCGGCGACGACTTCCGGTGTAGCGGTTGCCCTTGAAAATGAGAAAGGTAATCTTATCGAGCTGAATAAAGAAACCGTTGTTACGGCGATCAGTGAAGGGGCAATGTCCCTGAATTTTCAGGCAGCTATTGTCGGTGAACCAACGGCAATTGATCAGAAGACGATAGAGCCAGGAGAATTTACCGCTATTGCTTACTATATTTTAAGCTATCAGTAACTGTCACCTTCTCCATGAAACCTATTGTCGCCTTTCGCCTGCACTCACGCTGCCTGTTACTTTGTGGACTATTTATCAGTGTGATTGCTGGTAGTATTTATCAGGAAAACATGGGAGGCAGCGGCCTGTCGTTACCCTCCAATATTTTGATATTTTTCATCTGGACGGTTTACGGCATTTTACTGCTGAGTATTCCCCGCTTATGGCGTCAGTCGTCACCTTCTGTAGCGCTTCCTTGGCTGTACGGCGGCGCACTTATCCTGCTGCTGCGTGGACTGGTAGGGGATAGTCGTAGTATTAATGACCTTATCATTACCCTGTCTACTATCGCTGGTATGCTGATCAGTTACCGGCTACTGATGCAGTTAGTCTTCACACGGCAAATAAAAAAAACGGTATTAGGAATTATTGCACTGACGGCATTGAGTCAGGCCGTGATTGGCTTAGTGCAGTTTTTTCATCTGCCCGCAGCCTTGCTATGGGAGTTCCCGGTTCAACAGTTGCGCCCCTACGGTATTTTTCAGCAGGTCAACGTTTACGCCAGTTTCCTTGCTTCCGGCGTTGCCGCCACTCTCTGTCTTTGCCTACATTCGTGGCAAAAACGGAGACTGACCATTTTTTTCTATTTCAGTCTGATACTGATGGCGTTGATGTTATTTCTGAGTCAGTCACAAACCGGCTGGCTGGGCGCACTGCTCGTCATTATTCTGTTGCTGCTGAACAGGCCTGCCATCGATCGTAAAAAACTCTGGCTGCCGCTATTATGCCTGTCGGCAGGGATCCTGCTGGGAATTGGGATCTACCAGCTCACTGAAATGACCTTCATCAATCATCAGTCCACCAGCGCCACACGGCTGATATTGTGGAAGTATTGTTTTGAGCTATTCCTTTCCCGTCCATGGCTAGGATGGGGGATTGGTAATTTCGAACCTGTCTTTCTGGAGCAATTCGGCGGACAAACTACCGGAGCAGGGGCCAGAACTGTCGGCCATCCCCATAACGAAATTATACTCTGGGCCGTTGAGGCGGGCAGTGCAGGGCTGGCTGCCGCACTGTTATGGATATCTGCAATCGTCCGGTTATACCTGAAAGGGGGAAAACATCAGCGGATGATGCTTATCGTCGCCCTCCCCGTTTTACTGCATACCCTGACCGAGTATCCCCTTTATCAGTCTGCCCTGCATATGATCTTACTGATCGTTGTACTGCGCTGCGCTGAACCTCCAGTCAGAAGTTATCGAAACAGTAAGTCTCGTAAAGAACGGATATTGCTGGCCACGGTCCTTATTTGTTTTGCTGCACTGCTAGCACAGACCTTCTTTTTACAGCGGCAGCTGACGTTTATTGAACGATCAGGCAGACAAGCCGAACTGGTTAAACGGACGGTCCAGGAGACAGCCTATCTTAATGCGCGTTATCAGTACGATTATCAGATGGGTCAATTACTGACATTCAATCGCAGTGGCGATCCACAGCTCTTAATGAACTTTGAACGCTGGGCTGGGGAATCTGTGCGGATACGGCCGGAAGCAACGTTATATGCCATCCGTATCCGTATCGCCCTAATACAGGGAGATGAGGCCAAAGCGACAGCGCTTACCCGACAGGCAAAATGGCTATTTCCGGGGGATAGCCGCTGGCAGTAATCTCAGCTGAGCGCTATCCTCGATACGGCTTTAAGACGCTTTTTCAGGTCATTCGTAGGCAGGGGATGTCTGGGACCATAAACGTATTCATCGAATTTAATGTCTGTTAAAACTGAATTTTCGTCGTAAGGGAAAGCAGCCTCTGCCGGTGCGCAATCCGACACCATTGGCTACCCCGAAGGCAATAAACCAGAGCTGGTCGGTTGATTTTATGCACGATGCTCTGGTCAGTGGCCGATGTTTTCGGACTTTTAATGTCGTTAATGATTTTAACCTTGAAGCTTTGGCTATCGAAATAGATCTGAATATCCCAGCGTGTCGTTCGGGTGCTGGATAGAGTCGTGGAAAACCCTGGATATGCACTGAAGTTACGGATGAATAACGGACCAGAACTGACATCATTGACTCTGGCGCAGTGGGCAGAAGAGCATGGTGTGATGCTGGAATTTATTAAGCTGGGTAAATCAACACAGAACGCATTTATAGAAAGTTTTAACCGAACATACCGGACCGAAATACTGGATTTTTATCTGTTCAGAACACTGGCGGCAGGAATATAATCATTTTCGTCCGCATTCTTCGTTAAATAACCTGACTCCGGCAGAATTTGCCCGAAGTCATCAAAAAGGTCCGGATCTCTGATTTAGCCTGGTACGGATATTGGGACGGGGTCAGAGAACCAGGGTTCTCAAAAAGTGCGTGGAACTAACGCAGGGATTCTTACAGTTGACTCCGACATGATTGTCGGAGTCAATAAAAGGATGGTGCAGTTTAACTGTATCTATAACGTAAGTTTGTTAAGAACATATGTATGTAATTATTTTCCATAAATTATGGATAAACAAAGGTGACACCAATTATCGATTTAACATTACCTGCGGTAACCTGCCCACTGGTTCGCGCATAGCTAGCAGTGAGTCCCAGGCTCACTGCACTAGTACCGACAGTACCAAGAGAAATATTTTTATTGGTTGATAAAATACCACTAGTATTAGATAACTGAATGCCCACACCTTCGGCTGGCGAGTCAGTCGATGTATTAGTGAATATACTTGCAGCAGTATCCGTCGTAGTTCCAGTCAAGTAATAGTCCAAAGACTTACTACTCCCACATGAAACCGTCAATGGTACTGATACAGTTCCTGGGTAGTTCGGCAATGAGACCGTCACATTCCTAGCCGATACATCACATCCACCGGTGGGCACAGTCACTGTGTTTAAGGCTTTTAAATTCCAGATAATCGTTTGTGATACTCCCCCCGTAGACGTGTTTTCTTTTTGTAGACTGAGGCTCGCGAAAATTTGTCCTGCAGTTATCACCACGCCGGAAGCTGCTCCTGTCGGAGTTAAATAAAGTACAGTTGGCCATGCAACATAATTAGCATTGGGTGTTGGTACCCAGGCTGTTGGTGAAGATAATGGGAAATCATACGAAGTAGAGTGATAACTCAATGAACCCGTGAAATTTGTCAATGCTCCTGAATATGCAGAGGCAGTCCCTACTCGTATAGGATCGGTATACTGCTTGGGCGCATCATTTTTACAACTGATACTATTAGCAAGATTCACAACAAGGTTTTCATTAGCCCCAACACTGGGTGTCAGGGTGACTGGTACCGTGATACTTCCGCTTCCGCTGATAGTGCTGCCATTAGCCTGACAGGTAAAAGCCTGCGCAGCTATTGAATAGAAAAAACTGAGGGCTAACAGACCATAGAAGCTGATTTTTTTTTTATAGAGACCTTTCATAAATGTCTATCCTATTGCCATGTATAAGTTACATTTATTGTGGATGTAATTGAACCTTGTGTTGCACTTCCGGAGGGAGTGATTGCCCTAACTTCAAGGTTGAATGCAGTGGATAACGATGAATCATCCACCTGGCTAGTTAAAGATCCACCATTAGATAGATTTGTACCGCTGCTATTGGCCAATTGCACTGCGACATTCGTTGCAGTACCTTGATTAAGAAAATAACTCCCTGTCGAGTCAGATGTTCCGGCAAACGTCGCCGTTACTTTACTGGTGCCGATAGGGCAATTGTTCAAATTCAAGGTCACTGTTTTCCAGTCTGATGCTGCCCCTGCCGATGCCAATGAAAAGGTCGGGATCCCCCCTAAGTCAACATTCGCATTAGTGGTTTCAATATCACACGGCTTGGCCACAACCTGACCAGTCACCGTAATGGTTACATCAGCAGCAATTACTGCAGGGACACTTCCCAGTAGAGCCAGAGCGGTACTGAGTCCGACGATCAGTTTTCGCATAATTTCTCCGCATCCTACTCAAATTCTAGCGTGATAGTGGCCGATGCACTCACTGTTCCGGCCGTCACTGGCAAGGCCGTGGCCACCATTCTTGCATAAAAACTGACCGTATTCTGCTGTCCACCTGTAATCGTTATCCAGTTTAGACTATCCTGACTTTGATTAATCGGAATTATAGTTTCACTGGAATCAAGAATTTCAATACCAATACCAGCCGCATAGCTGCTAGCCCCGGAATCGATTTTAAGTAATGAAGTATTATTAGTGTCCGAGGTCCCAGTAAAACCAATCCGTACTGCCGTTGCCGCACTGCCGCACTGAGAGAAGATAAGAGTGAACGGGACCAATGCCCCTCCAGCGCCTTTTTCAGAAAACTGGCTTTGTGGATAATTCATGAGGTTGACCGTCAAATCTTGCGAGGCGGTTGATAACACACAGGTATTATCTTGGACTTGACCAGTAATTGAGATCGTACTGTCCGCAGCATATGCAAATGAGCTCCCTCCCAAAGTGAGTGCGGAAAGTAACAGAGATTCGGTTATTTTCATACTTCAACTCCCATGTCTACTGACAGTCCGCAGAGGCATAGCTGAGCACCGCATTTTTAGCTGACGCCGGTAGGTGATAGCTGACTGAACATTGCTCGGAGGCATCGTCACCCCAGTTCACGTTAATTTTCCCTTCCAGTGGTAGACCCGTCATATAGACCTGCCCACTGTCTCCGACAATATTATGTGAAGCTGAACCCGCTAAAGTAGCTGTGGCACCAAAAGGTACTGGTTTACCGTTGTGTGTTAATGTCATTAATACCTTAAGCCCCACATGAGTGTGGAAATCAGCACGTACAATTGCCCCATAAGTAGGGATGACAGTGACTACAGAGTCATCAACATCAACATTATTTCCTAAGGTATTAGGATCTAAGGCTATTCTGTTCTCACGATAGCTCATAGCATAAGGCTGTACCGCGTATCCCCGCCAGTCAGTATGAACACCGGTCTGGTTTTGTAGTGACACATTGCCCGCGCCTGGTGCTTTTATCAATACTGAGGTATCTGACAATGGCTGACTAAGCGTGATGCCATTGGCATGGGCGACAATACCGCCACTTGTGCCATAGTAAACTTGGTTATAGCCATCGCTGTTACTGTAACCAATATTGGCATTACCATAACCGCCACGGTAATAAAGTGAGGCATTGTTTGCAGCACCATTATCACCTTGGCTACCTGCGGTATAACCAGTCTGCGCGCTATAACTGAGATTATTATCTTTCAGCAGTGTGCCATAAACACCGACCTGATTAGTGCTTTCACCTTTCAGATTACTTGAAGAGCTGTAAGAGATATTTGCCTGTTGCAGCGCATTTTGATCATTCGACTTCATCCAGTGACTGAACGGAATGCTGACATCAAAAGACAAGATCTGATCGTTACCCTGCTGCCAAGCACTCTTATTTAAGCTGTAGTTAAAGCTGTAGCTGATATCTTTGTAGTTGCTGGAATATCCTGCCTGTAGAGTCGTATCTTTACGAGAGGTTCCCCAGTAGCTTTGCTGACTTCCAGTAAAGTAGAGTGTTGATGACTTGGCAATTTGCTGAGTCACCGACGCCTGTATTTGACCACGTTTCGTATACTCTAAATTATAGAAGTCGGTATAGGTTGGTTTTACCTGTAATACGCCATCCTGAGTCAGAACGCTATAACCACTCATCCTTTGCCAAGTCGTATCAGCAAAAGAGTAGAACCCTTTTGTCGAATAACGATATCCGACTAACTGAAAGTTAGTGCCAGTAAAAGGCAGGGATTTATTATACTGGAAACGGTACGATTGCCCTTGATGGCTACTGCCATCAGTCAGTACCGAGTTCGCATTCATGACATCAAATGAAACTGCCCCGAAATCTCCCAGGTTTTTGCCCATCCCGAGATCATAGGCATGGTAGTTATCTGATTGCTGGGTGCCACCATAAGCCGTAATACCATCCGATAATCCCCACAGCATTGTACCCTGCGCAAATTTGGGACTATCCCGTCCTGCGGTACCACTGCGATATTCACCAGCAGTCACGGCATATTTCAGGTGCCCCTCACGCTGTAATACAGGGACGGTGGCATAAGGAATAACTGAAGTGCGGGTAGAACCATCGGCTTCAGTGATGGTGACATGCAAATCACCACTATTACCGTTAGCATTTATATCATTGATTGTGAAAGGTCCCGGAGGGACAGTAGTCTGATAAATAGTATAGCCATTCTGGCGGACACTGATTTTCGCCGAACTACGCGCAATACCATGAATGACCGGCGCAAAACCCCGCAGGCTGTCAGGCAACATAGTATCATCTGACGCCAGTTGTGCTCCTCGGAAATTCAGGCTGTCAAATACATCGCCGGTCGTATATCCATCACCGAGGGTCAGGCGGCTGCGCAGAGGAATGATGCTTCTCTCAAGATAGGTATTTGTGTGCTTCCATTGATTTTGATGGTAGTTCTGACTTTCGCTGTAGCTCCAATTGCTATTATCCCGAAAACGCCAAGCACCTAAGTTAAACCCACTCTGCAGGCTTAAATATGCATAGTTACTAGTGCCCCCTTGCGATAACCTCGCACGGCTACCGGATAACGAATAGTTCAGTAAACCAGCAGTAATACCATTATCCCAAAGTTCAGGGGGAATATAACCTTGTGCGCTATTACGCATCATGGCCTGAGGTACCGTTAAATCCAATCGCTGTTTACCAGCATCAAAATGGCTGGATACCTGTTTGCTCAACGAACTGAACGGTACGCATTGTTCGCGGAGCTGCGCAGCCGCACCAGGAAAAGAAAGAATATTGACGCCCATCTCTGACAATTGAGACAAACTCATGCAGGGATCGAGTGATGTTTTATTTTGATTTAAACGGAGATCGACTTCTCGGGTTGCCATAAATCCGTTATTCAGATAAATATCGACACGGTATTTACCCGGAGGTGCCTCAAGGCCATTTTCAAATTGTGATAAATCAGCAACAGCCCCCGGGTCATCAGATAAAAATCGAGGGTTGAAGTAGACCTCAGCATGGGCTGGAGACTGGCAGATAAGTGTCAGGAAAGCCGCAAGGGGACTAATTAATAATCTCCTTGGTATCATATTTTTACCTGAAAGTACCATCAGTCAACCCTATAACGTCTGCCTATAATATCCCGACGATAACAATGATGCTATCATCGGGCACATTAGATGTGTAAATATACTTACTGGAAAATACCTTTAGTGACTGGTGTTAGTGCACCAAAGTCATTAATAGTTTGGTAGGTAATATCATTTTCTGAACCACCATTCATTGGTACTGAGGCATTCCCCATCGGCGGAACCATCACATTACTCAATGCTTTAGCGCCAGCTTTCAAAGAAGTTATTGTCAAAAAATAGGGAGTCGGGTTGATCAGCTCTAAATTGCTACCCTCTTTATGGAAACGCAGATGTTTAGGAGCATCTTCAGGGGGCATACTTAGACCAACAGGACGATAGAACAACTTGATCCGGCTGATAATCGCAAACTGTAAGGTATTTTGTGATTCCTGCTGTTTTTTCATCGACGGAATCGCTTTTACATTTACCCAAAACAGGGTTTCACGATCTTTAGGTAAAGATTGATTGGTACCATCAATAATTCGCAGGCTATTTTCTTTTTTCCCTTGCATTACAAATAGCGGAGGAGTGATCACAAAACGATTTTCTTTAGTGCCTGCTGCATTATCGATCCATGACTGAATCAGAAAAGTGCTTTGAGCATCATTGTTGCTCACACCCAATGTGACCTGCTTTTGGTCTGAAGGGTAGATAACCCTGGTAGCGCCTAGCGCAACCCCGGCTTCAGCGTGTTTCACCACGCCCAGTGCAGCAAAAACTAACAATGCGGCGGAAAAATACTTCTTAGCTCGAAACTGAATCACAATCGTTACCTCCATTAAAAGACCACAATTAGATTAATCAATTATTCTTATAAATTATAGTGGCCTATTGATAGGTTATCAGGAACCATGCCTGTGCATCGACTTTACCACCACTGATGTTCTCTGATGTCGCACGGTATTTTGCGATTAGCTTTAGGGCTAACGGTCCAGAGATTCCCACAGAGGTACCATCACTGATAGGAATGAAGACACTATTGAGCGGGATAATACTACCTTGAGAATCAAAAAGAGCAATGCCGACACCACGAGCACTGTTAAGCTCCTGAGTGATTGCTAACAAATCTTTATCCTGATCATCAGCTACACCTCGAAAAACAAGGCTGAGATGATGACCCGTCTCAGAGTTACAGTTTCTGAAATGTAAAGTGAAAGGAATAGGGTCAGCGTATTCACCGACTTGTAGAAGACGATTGCTGCTAATCCTTCCCATATCCACTGTCAGGAAACGATCGCCACTATCTATAGTACAGGTACCCGCAACAACTTGCCCTCTAAACTTCGTTAGCCCTCCCGGCAGAATGACCGGAAAAGCAAGTTGCGCGTAAGAGTAATTGATCAACAGAAGAAATAAGAGTGCCCCTTTTTTCCACATATACTCTACTCTTTAGGGTGAAAATAGCCCGTCCTTGGGCTTAGGTGAACATTCCCTATCAGTAATTACTGGTATTCAACTTTAAAAGTAGCATCTGCATCGGCAGTACCTGCAGTAGCATTGCCGTTAGGAGAGTAGTAACGTGCCTGGAATGGCAGCGAGTTAGTCCCATTGCTTAAGGTTGTTGCAGTGCTGAATGTTGAACCATCCAGTGCCAGTGCAGCACCACTAACGTCCAGGATCTGGATACCAACATTGGTAGCCGCACCAGCTGAAGAGCTCTGAAGAGCCAGTGCAGTATTATCAGTAGTGGCGGTAGAAGTGGAACCAGTACCAGCAAAAGACGCAGCAACACCAGTGAATGAGATCGCTGCAGTTTGCGCGACAGTAGTAGAACAATCATCTAACTGGATATTGAAACCAACAGCACTGCTGTATTTATTAGTATTCAGTGTAGCTTCTCTGACCTGACCCAACTGTACAGTCTGGTCTACTGAACCAGCGTCTACGGCGCATGCCGCATCAACAACTTCACCCTTAAAGTGAACAGTACCACCGTTGACAACAGTTGTAGCAGCATGCGCAAAAGATGCCGTCAGAGACAGAGCAGAAACAACGCCAATTACAAGTGCTTTGATTTTCATAATATATGCCTTTTTATCCGAAGTTATTTGGTTGGGATTACAAAAATATTGGCGGTCTGTATTTAACTTTCTGCAATAACATCAGACGCTCATCTGTGACCACCTGTCTAGGACACCAGTATTTATCTCTGCACTCCCGGACGGTTTTAATCATAGGACAATTCTCAACCAAAGACCAACTTAATAATTAAAGGTATCTTATGAATTTACTCTACCCCACCCTCCAGGAAAGATTGATAAAAATTTTTCATTTCCATTGGGAAATATCATAAAAAAAGCCTTTAAACAGGCATTTTCGATAAAAAAAACAAATCGGTATTGCTAAATAAGCTTAAAGCACTATTTTTTTTGATAGGTATAGACTCAATAAAAATCAAAATCAATAGAAAATAAGGGTGAAAAAGCATATTGATAAAATCAAATGATTAAATATATGAATGCTTTCAATCGTTATTACCAATTAAAATATCAAATACGATAGCAATAACCTATATGTTGTATTGGAACTTAATCTATTTGCCACCGTGTAGAGTACGTCAAACAGCAGAAATACCGATACTCCATGCCTCCTATCACCAGTATTTACCTAATTCTAACGCGTCAATACGCCGAACAATAATCCTCACCATACTCCCAACGTGTCTGCCAGTGACCTAGGTAGTCAGCGGCCAGTGCTGGAGCATTATGGATCACCACCACATTTTCCGAATTACGCCGCTCAGCGCTGGCGGTGTAGTTGAATGACCCTGTTTCAACGGTTTCTCCGTCAATAATCATGCTTTTATCATGCTGGATCGGGTAATGGTGATCGGTTCTCAGCGCGATACCGTTATTAACGATATAGTTCATAGCCGCTAAGCTGGACTTATTACGATTCCCCCTTTCATCTACCACAATACGAACATCCACCCCGCGACGGTGTGCGTCTACCAGAGCTTTCATTATATCCGGGGCGGTAAAGGAGTATGAAAGCATACGGATACTGTGATGCGCATTATTAATGGTTTTGAGTACTAAGGTTCTGGCACTCCCTTCTGGGGAGAACCCACTTTCAATCTGGGGTAGGGTGGCATGTGCCAATAACGGACTGCTAAGGGCGATGGCCAACGGCCATAACATCATTTTCATTAAACGGGTATTTCCTATCAGGCATCAAAAAGTTCCGGTGATCCCGGCATACAGGGGGCTACCCTGCCATGGTCCGTATGATGAGGAAAGTCCTCAGTTCTGAAAATGGGGAAAGAGGCCCTACTGGCAGGTCAGTAGCAAGCTTGACCAAGAGATACCCGTAGTTTCAGGATACCTCTCTCGGAACGGATCATCATCGATGGGCGGGGTCAGGCATTATTCCCTGACGGCGGCTGGACATGGTTAAAAAAGATCTCCGGGCTCAGACTGCAATCAACAGAATCACCATTCAGGGTGCGTACTAAGATGTCACTGCCCAGTTGTTGCAAGGAAAGCACGCCATCTGGGTGAACCCGCTTGATCTTACTCATATTCTGGCTGTCATTCACTAGGGCGATAGTTTTGGTGTCTTTACCGCCAACTTCTTTCGCAGCCAATACCACAAAGGCATTGTCGGCATCATTGTCCATCAGTGCAACGATGTAGCGGGCATCACCAGCTCCGGCTGCTTCCAATGTTGATGTCGAGGACGGATCTCCTTCGATCACATCTTGGGCTGAAGGATAGAGACCGGCATTACCAACCTTACAGACTACGGTCACAATTCCCCCCGTACTGGTCAGTCCCTGAGTGACGCTCTGTGCCAGTGCCGATGAGCCAGCAATAATATAGTGATTTTTACGTGTCACGTGTGAAAACCTTCCTTTGATCAGACTCTGAAGATTATGGCTAATTAGCGAGCCGGCGATAGAGGCTACTGAGGCAGCAAAAATAGTGATACCGAGTGAAATCACCGTCAAGGTGAACATCCTGGCCACGGTGGTATGAGGCGAAATATCCCCGAAGCCGACCGTTGACATACAGACCATCACAAAATAGAAGGCCGTCGGTAAATCTTTCACCGGCGGCGTAAACTGATCCCCGAGGTACAGTGTCCCCAGCATGCCATAGGCGATTAACGACACAATACTGATAATGGCAAATAAACTGGTGCTGCCCAGACTGTGCTTGTAGAAGTGCCGACGGTGATACAATAAGGCTGCTAGCGTGATGAGGGCATAGATCACCTGAGACTGATGACCTTTAACCAGAAACAGATTAACTAAAACAATACACAGCAACAGCATAACCGAACTGAACCAAGCGAGGCGGGAACGCATCAATAACGTCAGCGCCATACAGATGAGCGCGATACCCACCATAAAGCGTGGGATATCCATTGCCTCAAGAAAACTGAGTGCGCCTTGCCAAGAATGGAAATTATCTATCTGCTGAGGAGCATGATGCAAGATTCGGAACAATACGGGGCTTAACATCAGATAGCCGTTATGGGCCACCAGCAATACTAGACAAACAATGATCAGTGTCGGATTGCCTAATCCTCTGAGTAATCGCCTCATCTTGTCCCTCTCATCCTTAATGGTCGCCAGCTACCCGCTACAGACAGTTTCTCCCCCTTATATTAAGCAAGACCAATCATTATTCCGACTCCGGTATAGTTACCGTTGGGGATGAATGGTTACAAACTTCTACATAGTAGGTTACTTCTTAATACTATCCCTGCTCGCTGTTATGAGAGTCCTCTTTATTGTCCACGATGGTTTAACTAATACTATCAACCTATCCGCTTCACTCACCGGTTTTTGGTTTGTTACCGAGGCTAGACAACGTCTACCCATGGCTGCGGCTACGACCCCTTCCGCCGGATTTATGTCGTTGTCGGTCTTACTTAATGACTGGAATGGAAACACCGGATGACTTACTAGTACAACGCCCCTATAACTGGTTATCTGCACATCATTCTGGTCTTGAAAATCAGATGACAGAATTATCCCAGTGGTTACAGCAGCCACCGCCGGTGATTACGGATGGTACTCATCTCAAATAATGAGTCATTGAGAGTAAAACGCCCGCTGAATCTTCAGCGGGCATTTTGGTTTGCTTAGCCTAATAATCTCCACATCTTTATCCGTTGAGCAAAAAACCTGAACACCTTTTTTCACTCAAGTCCAAGGAGTTTTATCACCCTCGACACCTTCTCAATCTCATCGCGGACCAGTGGGCGTAATGGTCGAGGCAGACAGTCTGTTTGTGTGATCCCGAGGATACCGGCGGCTGCCGCCAATACTCGGACACTGCCACCATAACGGCGAAACAGCTCCCAGACAGGCTCCAGAAATGCCCCGCAGGCAGGTTCACCAGTAGCAACAGCGGCAGTAAGCTGTTTAGCAGCATGGGGAAACAGGCCCGCCAGGGCGGAGTACCAGAGATCACAACCCGCCTGTAAACCTGCTACCCCACGTTCATCACCACTGATACCGATGGTCATGCTGGTGGGTAACAACTTACGAAGATGTTCGATACGTGCCGTTAACTGTTGCGTAGAGATCCCTAGGCCAGGAATTTTAATCGACGCAATGCCAGTGAGTCTGCCAAGGCTCGCCAGCAGATCATCAGAAAACGAGGAGCTCGTGGTCCGCGGATTATCATAAATACACACGGGCAGATCGCTATTCTGAGTTAATGTCTCGAATAGGCCGAATATTTCATCATCCCGCAATGGTTGATAACGAAGTACAGGCATCAACAATGCGCTAGCCCCTACCGTTTGAGCATCCTCAGCTAATTGGAGGACATCATGGGTACTCATTGCACCAACGCAGGCCATAACGGGAATATGACTGGCATGGGAGCAGGCCAGAGCGGTCACTTTTTTGCGCTGTTCCATGGAGAGGTACGCATAACACCCCGTAGAGCCTAATACGCCGATACTGTCGACCTCGGCTTCTGTCAAACGTTCAAGCAGACGGATAAATCCCCGTTCATCAATTTTGTCAGCACTGACAGGGGTAAGGGGGAAAGCACTGAGGCCGGTAAACATAGTTTGCTCCTGATCAGCAAAAATAGAGACTGTACAGAATAATAGCAGGAAAATAACGCGTTCAAGCGGGCTGCCACGTGTACGTCGCAGTCAGTCGAAATGTCGGAATATTGGGCTCGGTGTCAGGGCCGGTTACGGTTCACTAAGCCTAAATAAAAAATCCGGTACCTCCCGCAAAGGAGGACCGGATTAAATATGACCTACTGACCTTGGGGTCAGCGTGTATTACTCAACAGTGACCGATTTCGCCAAATTACGTGGCTGGTCGACATCGGTCCCTTTGATCAGGGCGATATGGTAGGAGAGCAGCTGTAACGGAATGGTGTAGAAAATCGGTGCCAGCACCTCTTCAACATGCGGCAAGGGAATGATTTTCATATTTTCGCTATCGCGGAAACCGGCATCCTGATCCGCAAAGACATACAACTGACCGCCACGGGCACGGACTTCCTCAATGTTTGATTTCAGCTTTTCCAGTAACTCATTATTCGGCGCAATAATGATGACCGGCATATCCGCATCAATCAGTGCCAGTGGACCGTGTTTAAGTTCACCCGCGGCATAGGCTTCGGCATGAATATAGGAGATCTCTTTTAGCTTCAGTGCCCCTTCCATGGCGATCGGGTACTGATCACCACGGCCAAGGAACAGTGCATGATGCTTATCAGAGAATCCTTCCGCCAGGGCTTCAATCTGCTTATCTTGCGCGAGGATCTGCTCAATACGGCTTGGCAGCGCCTGTAGGGCGTGGACAATGTCATGCTCAACCTGTTCCGGCTGCCCTTTCAGTCGTGCCATCTGCGCCACCAGCATTAACAGCACTGTCAGCTGGGTGGTAAAGGCTTTGGTAGACGCTACGCCAATTTCAACACCCGCTTTAGTCATCAGCGCGAGATCAGATTCGCGTACCAGTGATGAACCTGCAACGTTACAGATTGCCAGTGACCCCAAATAGCCGAGTTGTTTTGACAGACGTAAGGCTCCCAGCGTATCAGCCGTTTCACCGGACTGTGACAAGGTGATCAGCAGGCTGTTTTTACGGACCACCGATTTACGGTAGCGGAATTCGGAAGCAATTTCGACATCACAGGGAATGCCGGCCAGAGACTCAAACCAGTAGCGAGATACCAGTCCCGAGTTATAGGAGGTTCCACAGGCCACAATCTGGATATGTTCTGCACGGCTGAGTAGTCCTTCCGCTTCCGGTCCCAGTTCCTTTAGGTCAATGATCCCATCATGGAAGCGCCCCTGTAAGGTGCTTTTGACCGCCATCGGCTGTTCGTAAATCTCTTTCTGCATATAGTGACGATAAGTGCCTTTATCGCCAGCATCATAGCGGGCAGAGGATTCAATTTCCGGACGGATCACCAGTTCACCGTCAGCAAATACCGAGACCGAACGACGAGTGACTTCTGCCACATCCCCTTCTTCTAAGTAGATAAAGCGACGGGTCACCGGCAGCAGTGCCAGCTGATCAGAGGCAATAAAATTCTCGCCGACACCGCAGCCAATCACCAGTGGGCTACCGGACCGCGCCGCAACCAGTACCGAAGGATCACTGCTGTCCATGATGACCATACCGTAGGCACCGCGCAGTTGTTTAATGACACGCTGCACGACTTCGCGCAGGGAGCCGCCCTGTTTCTGCTCATGGTTGATTAAGTGAGCAACCACTTCGGTATCGGTTTCTGAGGTAAAGGTGTAACCCAACTCACGGACAAACACCCGTAATTCTTCATGATTCTCAATGATGCCGTTATGCACCAGAACAATGTTACCGGAGACATGGGGATGCGCATTCGCTTCTGAAGGTTCACCGTGGGTTGCCCAACGGGTATGAGCGATACCAGTACCGCCCGGCAGTGGCTGTTGTTCTGCAGCATCCACCAGCGCTTGAACTTTACCAACCCGGCGCAGCCGGATCATCTGTCCCTGATTATCAACCACGGCCAATCCAGCAGAGTCATAACCACGGTATTCAAGACGACGTAAGCCTTCCAGTAGAATTTCCGCAATATCACGTTGTGCAACTGCACCCACTATTCCACACATATTTTTTTCCTGACATTATGGCCCGCAAGCCACAGAAGAAATGGTTTCTGACCTGATGTTCCACCGCAGGAAGCCCCTGCCAAAGTTTGGGAAGCGATCAGGCTTAGTAGCGGATGACGGCCATTCGCCATCATCCGGACAAAGATGTTATTTTTTTACTGGGCGTGACCAGCCGGTTTTTTCAGTCTGTTGCTTCGGGTTATACACCAAAGCTTCCTGAGCGACGTCTTTCATCACAGTAGTGCCTGCCGCGATGGTCGTGTTATCAGCCACGCTGACTGGGGCAATAAATTGAGTATCAGATCCCACAAACACGTTATCTCCGATCACTGTCTGCGATTTATTTTTACCATCGTAATTACAGGTAATTGTCCCGGCACCGATATTGACGCCTGCTCCAATGGTAGCATCGCCGAGATAGCTGAGATGACCCGCTTTGGTACCTTGGCCCAGCGTCGCTTTTTTCACTTCGACAAAGTTACCGACATGCACAGCCTCACCAAGGAGGGAGCCGGGACGCAGTCTAGCAAAAGGTCCAACCGTACAGGAGCTTTCCAGACGGGCATTTTCAATCACTGAATAAGGGCTGATCTCACAGCCGTCACCAATAACACTGTCTTTAATCACACAACCGGCACCGATACGAACGCCGTTACCGAGGGAGACTTTCCCTTCGATAATCACATTGATATCGATATCCACATCACGGCCATGCTCAAGTTCACCGCGCAGATCAAAGCGCTGTGGATCCCGCAGGCTAACACCCGCCAGTAGCAATCTTTCCGCCGCGTTACGCTGATAAACACGTTCCAGGGTTGCCAGTTGCTGGCGGTTATTCACCCCTTCGGTCTCACTGCTGTGCTTGGGATGTACGGCGACAATGGGACGTCCCTCACGGTGCGCCATCCCAATGATATCAGTGATGTAATACTCTTTTTGCGCATTATTGTTATCAAGCAGTGCTAACCAGCGTTTCAGATCACGGCCAGTGGCCATCAGAATGCCAGTGTTCACTTCCTGAATAGCCAACTGCTCTGGGCTGGCATCTTTTTGCTCAATGATACCTGTAATCTCTCCCTGCTCACGGGCAATACGACCGTAGCCGAAAGGATTGTCCAGCACCACAGTCAGTAAACCGATCCCACCTTCCGGTGTTTGCTGACGTAACTGCTGCAGGGTGCTCGCCGAAATCAGCGGAACATCACCATACAGCATCAGAATGGCTTCATCATCGCCGAACCACGGCGCGGCCTGCTGCATCGCGTGGCCGGTCCCCAGTTGCTGCGCCTGCTCGACCCAATGCAATGACGGGTCAGTCAGTACTGATTTCAACGTATCGCCACCGTGGCCATAGACCAGATGAATCTTGCCGGCACCGAGGGTATTGGCCGCATCGATCACATGCTGCACCATAGGCTTTCCGGCCAGCTGATGAAGGACCTTCGGAAGATCCGAATACATACGGGTGCCCTTACCGGCCGCTAGGATCACCACACTCATTTCATTCTCTGCCATCATCAGCCATCGCTTTTCTTGAATTCTAGGAAACACACAGTATACCGCAATAGGATAATCATAGGAGACGTCATTATCCACCGTCACAGGGCGCTAATTTACCGGTAATCTCGCCAATTGTGATCCTGACAACGGCTGATTTGCCGCTGCGATCTTCACGGCGGGTAAGTTTGCGGATAAACGCATAAAAGAGCTTAGCGACTCAGGCAGGCTGACGGATACAGGGCGAATCCCAAAGCGGTATGTCCCCAGACTCTGAACGTAAAAAAGCCGGTAAGTTTTCACTTACCGGCTTTTTAGCACTGTAGTGGTTACACTGACACTGCTTACATCGCTTTCCTGGTCAGTTCGATAACGCGCAGTTTAGCAATGGCTTTCGCCAGCTCTGCAGAAGCCTGAGCATAGTCCACGTCGCCATGGCTTTTGTTCATGTGATCTTCTGCTTTGCGTTTTGCTTCCAGAGCACGCGCTTCGTCCAGATCCTCACCACGGATAGCAGTATCTGCCATCACAGTGACTGCGGTTGGCTGAACTTCCAGAATGCCACCGGAGAGATAAATATACTCTTCGCTGTTATTCTCTTTGACGATACGAACCATACCAGGTTTGATGGCAGTCAGAAGCGGGGCGTGGCCAGGAAAAATACCCAGCTCACCTTCACTACCTGACACCTGGACATGCTGTACGTTACCGGTGAACATCTGCTGTTCAGCGCTGACAACATCCAGGTGATAACTCTTAGCCATATCAATCCTCCAGGGAAACTGAAATTACAGTTTCTTCGCCTTTTCAACCGCTTCGTCGATGGTACCTACCATGTAGAACGCCTGCTCTGGCATATGGTCGAATTCACCTTCCATAATACCTTTGAAGCCTCGGATGGTTTCTTTCAGAGAAACGTATTTACCTGGTGCACCGGTAAAGATCTCTGCCACGAAGAATGGCTGAGACAAGAAACGCTGGATTTTACGCGCACGTGATACCAGCAGTTTGTCTTCCTCAGACAGTTCGTCCATACCCAGGATCGCGATGATGTCTTTCAGTTCCTGGTAACGCTGTAACAGGGACTGAACGCCACGAGCCACATCATAGTGCTCCTGACCCACGATCATTGGATCCAGCTGACGGCTGGTGGAATCCAGCGGGTCAACGGCTGGGTAGATACCCAGAGAGGCGATCTGACGGCTCAGAGTCACCGTGGAATCCAAGTGAGCAAAGGTGGTTGCCGGAGACGGGTCAGTCAAGTCATCCGCAGGGACGTAAACGGCCTGTACGGAAGTGATAGAACCGGTTTTGGTTGAAGTGATACGTTCCTGCAGGACACCCATCTCTTCAGCCAGTGTTGGCTGATAACCTACCGCAGAAGGCATACGGCCTAACAGTGCTGAAACTTCAGTACCTGCCAGGGTATAACGGTAAATGTTATCGACGAACAGCAATACGTCACGACCTTCGTCACGGAATTTTTCAGCCATGGTCAGACCGGTCAGCGCAACACGCAGACGGTTCCCTGGTGGCTCGTTCATCTGGCCATAAACCAGTGCAACTTTATCCAGAACGTTAGATTCGGTCATTTCGTGGTAGAAGTCGTTACCTTCACGGGTACGCTCACCTACACCGGCGAATACTGAGTAACCAGAGTGTTCGATAGCGATGTTACGGATAAGCTCCATCATGTTAACGGTCTTACCAACACCCGCACCACCGAACAGACCTACTTTACCACCTTTCGCAAACGGACAGATCAGGTCAATAACCTTGATGCCAGTTTCCAGCAGTTCAGTAGAGCTCGCCAGTTCTTCATAGCTTGGCGCTGCACGGTGAATAGAGTTCACCTCAACAGTGCTACCATCTTCGTTCTGCAGGTCGCCTTTCATATCGATTGGCTGACCCAAGACGTTCATGATACGGCCCAGGGTCGCTTTACCGACGGGTACCTGAATTGGTTTTTGCAGATCGTTCACCTTAAGGCCACGTTTCAGACCGTCAGAAGAACCCATTGCAATCGCACGAACGACACCACCGCCCAACTGCTGCTGAACTTCCAGCACCAGACGGGTATCACCATTTTCAACCTCAAGAGCGTTGTACACCTGTGGTACAGCGTCCTGAGGGAACTCGACGTCAACTACGGCGCCGATAATCTGGACAATCTTTCCAGCTGCCATCTTGAATCCTCTACCTAATTCGTTACCTGGTTAAACCGCGGAGGCCCCCGAGACGATCTCGGTAAGTTCCTGGGTGATGCTGGCCTGGCGGGCTTTGTTGTAAACCAACTGAAGCTCTTTGATAAGCTCGCCACCGTTGTCGGTTGCCGCTTTCATCGCCACCATACGTGCTGCCTGCTCGCTGGCCAGGTTCTCTACAACACCCTGATAAACCTGAGACTCGACGTAACGACGCAGCAGAGTATCCAGCAGCGCTTTCGGATCGGGTTCGTACAGGTAATCCCATGTTTTTGCCTTCAGCTCTTCATTCTCTTCTGATGCCGGTAAGGGTAACAGTTGAGTGAGTACCGGAGTCTGGGACATGGTGTTGTTAAATTTGTTGCTGACCACATACAGCTTGTCGATACGACCTTCATCGAACGCTTGCAGCATGACTTTTACCGGACCGATCAGATCAGACAGGGCAGGTTTATCACCTAAACCGCTGGCCTGGGCCACGATATTTGCCTTAGCAGCGCCGAAGAAAGACAGACCTTTTGAACCGATAATTGCCAGATCACTCTGAACGCCTTTATCGGACCATGCTTTCATATCTGCCAGCAATTTTTTGAACAGGTTAATGTTCAAACCACCACAAAGCCCGCGGTCGGTAGAAACGACCAGATAGCCGACGCGCTTAACGTCACGCTCTTCCAGGTAAGGGTGCTTGTATTCCAGATTGCCTAACGCTAAGTGACCAATCACTTTACGAATAGCATCTGCATACGGACGGCTGGCCGCCATGCGTTCCTGCGTTTTACGCATTTTGGAGGCGGCAACCATTTCCATCGCTTTGGTGATTTTCTGCGTATTTTTTACGCTTCCAATCTTACTACGTATTTCTTTTGCGCCGGCCATGAGCTTCTCCTCAAAGTCAGACGGCTTGCCATGTCAGGCAAGCCGCTAGACATTACCAGGACTGGGTTGCTTTGAACGAATCGAGCAGAGCTTTTAACTTCGCTTCGATTTCGCCATTGAAGTTACCCGCTTGGTTGATTTCCTGCATCAGTTCAGCGTGTTCGCGATCAGCGAACGCCAGCAGAGAGGACTCAAAGCTGAGGATCTTAGCGACCTCAACATCACTCAGGTAACCGCGTTCAACCGCAAACAGGACCAGGCCCTGCTGTGCAACAGACATCGGCGCGTACTGTTTCTGCTTCAGCAGTTCAGTTACTTTCTGGCCGTGGTCCAGTTGCTTACGGGTCACTTCATCAAGATCAGAGGCGAACTGAGAGAACGCTGCCAGTTCACGGTACTGTGCCAGAGCGGTACGAATACCCCCAGACAGTTTCTTGATGATTTTAGTCTGTGCTGCACCACCCACACGAGATACAGAGATCCCTGGGTTAACGGCAGGACGGATACCGGAGTTGAACAGGTTAGATTCCAGGAAGATCTGACCATCGGTAATCGAGATTACGTTAGTCGGAACGAACGCAGAAACGTCACCTGCCTGAGTTTCAATGATAGGCAGCGCTGTCAGAGAACCGGTTTTACCTTTCACTTCACCTTTGGTGAATGCTTCAACGTACTCAGCGTTTACGCGAGATGCACGCTCCAGCAGACGGGAGTGGAGGTAGAACACATCACCAGGGAATGCTTCACGGCCTGGCGGACGACGCAGCAGCAGTGAAATCTGACGGTAAGCAACAGCCTGCTTAGACAGGTCATCGTATACGATCAGTGCATCTTCACCACGGTCACGGAAGTACTCACCCATTGCACAACCGGCATATGGCGCCAGGTATTGCAGGGCAGCAGATTCAGAGGCAGAAGCCACCACAACAATGGTGTTTGCCAGAGCACCGTGCTCTTCCAGTTTGCGGACCACGTTAGAGATGGTAGAAGCTTTCTGACCAATCGCTACGTAGACACACTTGATACCAGAATCGCGCTGGTTGATGATCGCATCAATCGCCATTGCGGTTTTACCGGTCTGACGGTCACCGATAATCAGCTCACGCTGACCACGGCCCACTGGGATCATCGCATCAACCGCTTTGTAACCAGTCTGCAGAGGCTGGTCAACGGACTGACGATCGATAACACCCGGTGCGATAACTTCTACAGGAGAGAAGCCGTCGTTTTCAACTGGACCTTTACCGTCGATAGGCTCACCCAGGGTGTTAACAACACGACCCAGTAAACCACGACCAACTGGTACTTCCAGGATACGGCCAGTACATTTCACTTTCATGCCTTCGGCAAGATCCATGTATGGGCCCATAACGACAGCACCGACAGAGTCGCGCTCCAGGTTCAGTGCGATAGCGTAACGGTTACCCGGCAGGGCAATCATCTCACCCTGCATAACATCGGCCAGGCCGTTTACGCGGATGATACCGTCACTTACAGAAACAATAGTACCTTCATTGTGAGCTTCGCTCACGACATTGAACTGAGCAATGCGCTGCTTGATCAGTTCGCTGATTTCGGTGGAATTCAGTTGCATATGCTCCAGTCCCCTTAAGACTGCAAGTCGTCTGCCAGACGCTCAAGACGGCCGCGTACGCTACCGTCAATCACCATGTCACCCGCCTGGATGACTACGCCTGCAATGACAGACTTATCAATTTTGCAATTCAGCTTAACTTTGCGTGATAAACGTTTTTCCATCGCAGCACTGATTTTAGTCAGTTGCTCCTGGTTCAGTTCAGTGGCAGAAGTGACTTCTACCTCAGCGATCGCATCATGCGCGTCGCGTAACTGAATGAACTGTTCCAGCACAGCCGGAAGCGCTTTCAGACGTTTATATCCTGCCATTACCTTAATCAGGTTCTGACCGTTTTCATCCAGTTGATCACCACAGAGTGCAATAAATGCAGCAGCCGCCGTTTCCGGAGCCTGTGCACCTGAAAGGATCTGAGCTACCTGCTTATCGCGGGCAACGTCTGCGGTAAATGCCAGCATATTCTGCCAGCGATCAATACTTTGATGCTCAACAGCAAAGTCAAAAGCTGCTTTGGCGTAGGGGCGAGCTACAGTAGTAAATTCAGACATCGGCCCCTCCCTCCTTACAGTTCAGCGACCAGTTTATCAACGATGTCGCTATTAGCAGCTTCATCCACGGAACGCTCAATGATCTTCTCGGCACCCGCAACTGCCAGCAGCGCAACCTGCTTACGCAGATCTTCGCGTGCACGCTGACGCTCGGCGTCAACTTCGGAGTAACCCTGTGCAATGATCTTGTCACGTTCAGTTTCAGCTTCAGCCTTCGCTTCTTCCAGAATCTGTGTACGACGCTTATTGGCCTGCTCGATGATAGCCTGAGCACTTTCTTTGGCTTTTTTCAGCTCGTCGGACGCATTAGCCTGGGCGATATCCAGCTCTTTTTTAGCAAGCTCTGCAGAAGCGAGACTGTCAGCAACTTCTTTCTGACGTTTCTCGATAGCAGCCATAATCGGCGGCCATACATACTTCATACAAAACGCGACAAAGAGAATGAACGCGATGGCCTGGCCGAGGATTGTTGCATTAATATTCACAGCACAATGCCTCTAATTAAGTTAGCTTTTTCTGCCGTCATCACCGGAGAGATAAACGGCAGACTTCGTTTATTCGCCTAAGTTCGCCGAACAAACAACCGTATTACCAGGCATTACTAGGCGACAGCAAACATCACGTAGAGACCCAGACCTACAGCGATCATAGGGATTGCATCCACCAGACCCATAACAACAAAGAACTGTGTGCGCAGCAGAGGGATCAGGTCAGGCTGACGTGCAGCACCTTCCAAAAATTTACCCCCGAGGATGCCGATACCGATCGCAGCACCGATTGCCGCCAGGCCCATCATCACAGCGGCAGCCATGTACAGCAGATCCACACTCACGTTTTCCATGACAGTCTCCAGTTTGTTTCAATTAAATCAGTAGTGTTGAGATAAAAATATCAATGTTCTTCAGATGCCATCGAGAGATAGACAATCGTGAGGACCATGAAAATGAAAGCCTGTAACGAGATGATCAGGATGTGGAAAATGGCCCATGGCACATTCAGAACCCACTGTGACCACCACGGTAACAGTCCCGCAATCAGGATAAAGATCAGTTCACCCGCATACATGTTACCGAACAGTCGCAGACCCAGTGAAACAGGTTTGGACAGTAAGCTAACACCTTCAAGGATCAGGTTGATAGGGATGAAGATCGGGTGATTGAAAGGCTGTAAAGTCAGTTCTTTAGTAAAACCACCTACGCCTTTCATTTTGATGCTGTAGAACAGAATCAAAATAAATACGCCCAGCGCCATAGATAATGTCACGTTCACGTCAGCAGACGGCACAACACGCAATGCCGGCAGACCCAGGACATGCTCACCCAAGTAAGGGAGCAGATCGATAGGTAACAGATCCATGAGGTTCATTAAAAAGACCCAGACGAAAATCGTCAGTGCCAGCGGGGCGATAAGTTTGCTTTTGCCGTGATACATATCACGCACATTGCTATCGACGAAACCAACAACCAGTTCAATAGCCGCCTGCAGTTTCCCCGGCACACCGCTGGTGACGTGTTTTGCCACTTTGCGGAACAGTACCAGAAAGACCAGACCCAGTACGACAGAGAAAAACATGGAATCCAGGTTTAACGTCCAGAAAGTTGCCGGAGCGTCGTGCGCATTCACCAACTGGAAGGTACGTAAATCAAGCTGCAGGTGTTGCAGGTGATGACTTATGTATTCCTGTGGGGTTGAGATTTCTCCTGCGGCCATGATGCATCTTACCCTTTTTTGTTAATTACAATCGGTGCAATGATTTGCACCACCAGCACCGATAACCAGCTCAGTCCAAGAGGCAAAAACACCGCCCCGAACACACCCAACGCCACAACAAGCAATACGATGGTGGTAAGGACCTTAGAGACCTCACCAATGGCAAAACTCCAGGCAACACGCCCTTTAGCCGGTAGTTGCCCTTGCAGGCGCCAGGCCAGAAACGTAAACAGGACAGCCGGCAACCAGGCCGCTAGCCCCCCTGCCAGAGCAGAAGCTCCCCAGTGAATGCTTTTCAAAGCAAAGAAAAAACTGATGACCAGAACTGTCACCAGTTGAATAAGCAGCACTGTCCGCGCTAATCTCATACTGTAAAGAGACAGAGACATGACCGGCTTACTCTCCCTTACTTATGTTGGGTATATCGTGTGTTACACAAACCGCTGCTACCACTCCGAAGGAGTGAACAGCAAAAGCCGTGCAAATTATACGGGGCACTCCTACGATTTCAATCTGTAAGTAGTGAAAAGGTGAACAATTATTTAAAATTCTTTCTGAAAAGGAATTTTGGACAATAATCTTCCCCGAAAATCGCAGAATATTGGCATTTCTTCCCGTCCGACCATTGGTTTTTTCCCCCTGAGTTCGGCTTTTTCTCCAGCTCAAAAAAATCAGCGGTGAAAAAAAACGGATACCCTCACTATTGGTGATGTTACTACTGCTTTTATTATTTCATTTTATTATCATTTATTTTACATCCCTACCGTCGGCGTAAGGTGTATTTTTTCCGTGAGAATTAAAAAAAAAGAATAAATGATAAAAAATTACCGCTATTTTTATATTTCCCCAAACTCAAGCTGTCGGGGAATATGTCAAAAATAAGCGGTTATGCCAGCGGAATAGCGCCAAGGCGATAAACCAGCCCTTCTCCCCTTAGAGAAGCGTCCCCAGCCCGGGAACCGAAGTAATGTTAGTACTTACTTTCATTTTACAGAGGCAGAATAACATTTTCCGTCTAGCGGGAAAACCGGTCAGTCACATGCATTCTGACGCAGCACCACCAAATGGCGCTCCCCTTCCAACTCCGGCACCTGCAGCGCAATCACTGACTCGAGAGACAGATTTTCCGGCAATGACGCCAATTCATCTTCAGGCACTTGACCTTTCAGTGCATAAAAACGGCCTTCACCGGCAGCCGGCAAATGGTGACACCAACTGACCATATCTTGGAGTGAGGCGAATGCACGACTGATCACGCCGTCGAACGGAGCACCGTCGCTGAACGTTTCAACACGGCTTTGCACTGGCGTAATATTGTCCAGTTTCAGTTCATGCTGAACTTGGCGTAAAAAACGTACCCGCTTGCCTAGGCTGTCCAGCAGAGTGAAATGCGCATCGGGGCAGACAATCGATAACGGAATGCCAGGTAATCCCGGTCCAGTGCCGACATCAATAAACTTTTGGCCTTGCAGATACGGAGCAACCACAATGCTGTCCATGATATGACGGATCAACATCTGCTGAGGGTCACGGACAGAGGTCAGATTGTAGGCTTTATTCCATTTATCCAGCATTCCCACATAGCTGACCAACTGATGTTTTTGCTGATCGGAGAGCGAAATACCGGCACGGTTAAGCAGGACGGACAATGTATTAATCACGAAAAAATCCCAGTCGGGGGGAATCCCTATGGTTTCCCCTTTAGTGATAGCAAACTCAGGCGCTTTTACGCAGCAGACCTTGTTTTTTTAGATAGATAAGCAGGATTGAAATTGCTGCTGGGGTAACTCCGGAAATCCGAGATGCCTGACCGATAGACGACGGCTTATGGTCGTTCAGCTTAGCGATCACTTCATTTGAGAGGCCGCTGACGTTGCGGTAATCAATATCTGCCGGTAACAAGGTATTCTCATTACGCTGATGGCGTTCAATCTCTTCACGCTGACGGGCAATATAGCCTTCGTATTTCACCTGGACTTCTACTTGATCGGCAGCAGAAGGATCTTCTAGCGCTGGACCAAAGCCTGGCAAGGTCATAAGTTTTGCGTAAGTCAATTCAGGACGACGTAGCAGATCTTCACCGCTGGCTTCTTTGGTGAGGTCAGCATTCAATTCGGCGTTGATGGCCGCCACGTGTTCTGATTTTGGATGGACCCAGATATCCTGCAAACGTTGACGCTCACGCTCCACCGATTCCAACTTACGATTAAAGTGTGCCCAACGCTCATCATCCACCAGTCCCATCTCACGACCGATAGCGGTAAGACGTAAATCCGCGTTATCTTCACGCAGCATCAGTCGGTATTCAGCACGGGAGGTGAACATGCGGTACGGCTCTTTTGTCCCGAGCGTACAGAGGTCGTCCACCAGCACACCGAGATAGGAGTTATCACGGCGTGGGATCCACGCGTCTTTTTCACTCGCCATACGCCCAGCATTCAGGCCGGCTAACATCCCCTGGGCAGCGGCTTCTTCGTAGCCCGTGGTTCCGTTGATCTGGCCTGCAAAGAACAGACCACGGATATGTTTGCTTTCAAGGCTCGGTTTCAGATCCCGAGGATCAAAGAAATCATATTCAATGGCATAACCCGGACGGATAATTTTCGCGTTTTCGAGTCCCTGCATCGAGCGGACGATCTGCATCTGCACATCAAACGGCAGACTGGTAGAGATCCCGTTCGGATAAATTTCATTACTGGTCAGTCCTTCCGGTTCGAGGAAGATCTGATGAGCATTACGATCCGCAAAACGCATCACCTTATCTTCGATCGATGGACAATAGCGTGGACCGATCCCTTCGATCACACCGGCATACATCGGGCTACGATCCAAGTTATTACGGATCACCTCATGAGTGTTCTCATTGGTGTAGGTCATGTAACAGGCCATCTGTGCCGGATGATCACTCGCTTTACCCATAAACGAGAAGACCGGTGCTGGGTTGTCACCGTGTTGCGGTGTCAGCACAGAGAAATCGATGGTTCTGGCATCAATACGCGGCGGTGTACCCGTTTTTAGGCGATTGACACGTAACGGTAATTCACGCAAACGACGGGCCAAGGGTACAGAAGGGGGATCGCCAGCTCGGCCACCGCTGTAGTTATCCATACCAATATGGATTTTACCGTCCAGGAAAGTCCCGACGGTTAACACTACTGCTTTCGCTCGGAACTTCAATCCCATTTGGGTGACAGCACCGACCACTTGATCGTTTTCAACAATCAAATCATCCACGGCTTGTTGAAAGATCATCAGGTTCGGCTGGTTTTCTAGCGCCGTACGCACAGCTTGGCGGTAAAGCACACGGTCTGCCTGTGCTCGAGTCGCCCTTACTGCCGGACCTTTACTGCTGTTTAATATTCTAAACTGAATGCCGGCTTTATCGATAGCTTGAGCCATCAGACCGCCCATGGCATCGACTTCTTTCACCAGATGTCCCTTACCGATCCCGCCGATCGCCGGGTTACAAGACATTTGTCCCAGTGTATCGATATTGTGGGTCAGTAGCAGGGTTTGCTGACCCATACGGGCAGCAGCCATTGCCGCTTCGGTCCCCGCATGACCGCCACCAATGATGATGACGTCAAAAGGATCTGGATAAAACATGAAGTGATACCTCGGTAGATTAACGATTGGGGGTGTAACCCGGAGAAGGATTCTACTTAAATTCCCTGACCGGTGAAAGTGGCAGGATCATTAGGGTTTAAAAGAAAGATCTTTATTTTATGTATGATCTTTCTGTTAGATCTCTTATTAGGATCGAGCCTTTCTGTGGATAAGGGATATTTCGTCTTATTAAACATCTAGATAGAAAGGATCGTTTGTTGTGAATGATCGGTGATCCTGCCACGTATAAGCTGAGATCAAAAAGGGTACTTATGCACAGGACAAAAAAGCATCAAGGGTTATTCATTGGATAACTACCACTTATTCGCATGTTTAAGGGGTAGTTATACACAGATCCACGGAAAAGAAAGATCGTAAAACAGGACTATTCACTGCGGATCAACTGAAATAAGCGATCAATGACCGGTATAAAAGGATCTCAAATCAGGGTGATCCACTGGCGGAACCATTCAGTGGCCGGATCCTCAGGCACATCGTGGACCAAAACATCAATTTCTAGACGGTCGCCGATCCTTTTAGCTCCTAACGCTGCTAGCTGTTGATCCAAAGTGCGGATCGCACCACAGAACAGATCATATTCGTGGTTACCCAGCCCAATAGCACCGTAGCGAACCTCTGAAAGATCCGGTTTTTCAGCGGCCAGGGTTTCACTGAAAGCTAAAAGGTTATCAGGGATCTCACCGGCACCGTGGGTAGAACTGACCAGCAGCCAGATACCCTGTGGAGTCACTTCAGTGTATTCCGGTCCGTGCAGGACTTCTGCAGATAAACCGTTTTCTTCTGATATCTCAGCCAGATCTTCAGCGACATACTCAGCACTGCCGAGGGTACTGCCGGTGATAAAGGTAATATCCGCCATTATTCTTCCTTCGATTAAAGGCAAGCATTGTACGCTGTGATCAAGCAGTGATCCACCTGTGGACAACAGGGTTATTCATTTTTCTTTTACGACAGGATTACCGTGGTTAAAGGCGTGACGGTAGGAATAAGGTTATCCACAATGCCCTGAAGGATCAGGGCGTGATAGTGCGCATTATCGGGTTCTGTAGGGAGATCAGTGTTTCGGTGGACTGTATTTCATCGATGGTTTGTATCTTATTGATCAGCACCAGTTGCAGCGCATCAATCGATCGACACATCACTTTAATGAAAATACTGTAATGACCGGTGGTATACCAAGCTTCGACGACTTCTTCCAAGGCCTCCAGTTTGCTCAACGCTGCGGGGTAATCACGGGCGCTTTTCAAAATAATGCCGATAAAACAACAGACATCAAAGCCGAGCTTTTTGGGATCAACCTCTATGCGGGTCCCGAGAATAATTCCTGCTTGGCGCATTTTCTCTACCCTGACGTGGATAGTTCCGGCACTGACGGCGAACTGTTTGGCCAGTTCGGCATAAGAGGTGCGGGCATTACTGAGTAATGCATTGAGGATATCGCGGTCGAGTTGATCAAGTTGTAAGGTATCAGCCATATTTTTTCCTTTCTGCTGACTCAAGCCATACTGTGACAGTAATCCCGCAGCCTATGGCTGGCAAGACAGCTTGTACAGTTATTGAAGGAGTTTCCTGACGGTCACTTTCGAAAGCGTTGCAACAAGCGACTGCGTAGCCGGGTATCAAATTTCCATATATGGTCGAAGATTTTCAAGATCGCCGGTTTACCGTGCTGAGAGAGGGTGACGGCATGGTAACGTTGTCCACTCTTCTGGCGCAGTTGTTCGATACGGCGGATAAGCTCGACGGGCAGACGCTGGGCGATGAAGTCAGAGATAATGACGGCATCCGCTTCATGCCAAGCGGGGCCTTCCAGCAGGTTACAGACTTCATTCATACAGTATGCCAAGTCGGTACCGCCACGAAAGCGCTGACTTAAAAAGCGGGTTGCCTGCTGTAGACCGTTATCAGCGGTCAGTTCATAGCGGATCACCTCACTGGCAAACAGCATGATATAGCAGCGCCGCTGCTCCTGCAGGGCAATTCTAAATAGCGCCAGACAGAACGCTTTTGCACAACGTTCATTGAAGCCGCCCATCGATCCTGACGTGTCGACACAGACAATAAACGGACCTTTAGGTTGAGGATCCTGGTGCTTTTCGCTGACCGGACGTGGGCGGTACTCATCATGTAGCGATCCTCCGGCTAACTGATAGGTAAGCAGCCGCTTCTCCACCAGCCGCCGGTAAAACTCTAGCTCGGTCTCTGACAGGCTAAGGGCTGCCAGTTCCGATGGCAATAACCGTAGTATATCGTCACTCTGGTGAATGCCACTGACTTCTTCCGGCGCGCTGTCTGGCTGACGGACCTGTATCTTCTGTATGCCTGGCGGCGCATTGTCTGTGGGTTGAGATTTTGACTCACGGCTGCGCCCCAGTTGTGCCGCCAAGGCTGTCAGTGCGGGGGTATGTTGTAGGAACTCACTGTACTCTTTAATCAACGCAGCATCGCCCTTTTGTAACGGTGCCCGTCCCATATCCCATAGCGTTCCGGCGGCAGACTCCTCATCTTCTCTGAGTAACGGGGACAACTGATCACTGAGAGTAATGCGTTGCTGTAATTCAGCGATCAGTTTTTCCCGCTGCTGTTCGAGGATGCTCTCATTCAGGGTCAAACTCTGCAGGGTGAGGCTGAGTTTCCAGCGTTGAAAGAACAGGCAGTGTTGGGCCGTTGTCAGTATTTCATCTTCTACCTGTGAGGCCAGTTGCTGAGCATCCGGCGCGAAGGGAGAGTCTAGCTCATCCAGTGTGCTCAAGGTCTCATTGAGTCCAAGGCTAAACTGATACAGGCTCAAGTTTTGCTGCTGGCGATAAAGATCAAATTCGCGGCGAAGGCTGCCTGGGACAGACGTATTACGCTGTTGCTGGTAAATGGCTTCACGAATATTCGGCAGGTCGCGTAGCAGTGCCTGTTTTAAGGCGGGGCTTCTTTCAAGAAACATGACCAGCTGTGGGGCCGCTAACAGGGTGCTCAGAAATTCGCTGACCGAATCATAATTATCAAAGGTAAGCAGACTGAGCAGCGTGTCAACCGACATCATGGTAGGGCCTGTTCAATCTGATCAGCCACTTCCTGCAGGCTATTTTCGATCAACGCTAGCCACTCCGGATCAATAAATAGGCACTGCTGATGCTGACGGAATAACTGACGTTGGGTTTGTAACTGCTCATGCAGATCGTGCAGTTCGCTGATAATTTCCGGTGGGATCTCATCGTCCTGAGCGGTATCGAGGGTACTGAGACGTGAGGACTGCAGGCTGATATCTCGCAGCGCCAAGCAGTCCTGTTCATCTATATGCAGATCCAGCGATTGAGCAAAGCCGATACCGTTGAGTTGGCCTTTGATCTCACCGCCTTTCTGTAACCATTGGCTCAGTGCTTCAGCGTGTAGCGTCAGGTACGTCACTTTGTGGTCATGCAGAGTCAGCGGCTGTTGCAGCATCAGGGTTAATGTCCCTTGGTTATCGCTAGCTGGTAACTGATAGTGGGGCTTACGGCTGAACAAGGTGTTCTGCTTCTCAAGACGGAAGGCGTGATCCCGGTGACGCTGCTGTTGTAAGGTCATCTGGTGGCTCTGAAGCTGGCGCAGTTTTAGCTGCAGCGATTGCTGCTGCCAGCCATGACCGGTCATCAGTTCCCTTATCTCCCGCTCCACCTGTTCACGGGTACTGTGGTCATGCCACAAGCAGTCTTTGAGTAGGATAAGGTCAATAGGGGCTATTGCCTGGCGGCCACTGAAGAACGCGCTGGCCTGTAAGAGATGTACTGCCTTTTTCCAGCGGCGGTCTGAGACATAAGGGGCTTCTGGTTGGTTTTCCAGTTGGCGGCGTAACCGGAAAATCAGTTCAAACACATTATCTGGTAAGCTGACTTTGATAATTTCTCGTTGCCATTGTTGATATTCATCATGGCTGATACGCAGTGACTCTTCAGCAGGCGTAAAGGTTGCCTCCCGTGCCGGGGTCAGCATATTGCGGAAATTCTGCTTATTGGTGACATTATCAATACATAAACGGATCAGCATCCGGTCATACAGGGCAGTCAGTCCACTATCAGCTTCTGGCAGTTCATTGGACGCTGCAATCAACAGGCGCATCGGAATAGGCGATTCGTTATCACCGTTACGGAAACGGCGTTCATTGATGGCAGTCAGCAAGGTGTTCAGGATAGCCGGACCAGCCTTCCATATCTCATCGAGGAAAACGATTTCCGCCTCGGGTAGATAACCTTTGGTTAGCCGCTGGTAGCGACCTTCATCTTTCAGGGCTTGGATAGAGAGCGGGCCGAAGACTTCCTCTGGGGTAGAAAAACGTGTCATCAGGTACTCAAAAGCACTGGCATCACGAAAGGCATATTTCAAGCGCCGAGCAATCAGGCTTTTGGCAATCCCCGGCGGTCCCATTAAAAAAACACTCTCCCCAGCCAACGCTGCTAGCAGACAGAGGCGGATCACATGGTGCCTTTCATACAGGCCTTTCTCCAGCATGTCACTGAGACGGGTAATTCTGTCAGCTAAAAGAGGTGTCAGTGCCATAATATTATTGGTGTCCTTTTTATTCTATCCGTATCACTCTGCGGTCAGTGTAACGGCATAGTCCGTAAATACGGAAAACTGGCTGCTATTTTCTCTGAGATTAACGCTACAGTGTAGGGTTCTCTGCGCTGTTATTGATGAATTTTAATGGTCTTTTATTGGTCTCCGGGTAGGTTTTTTGAGGAATAAGTGCATACTGTGGCCCCCACTGTCTTTAGCGACACTCTTTTTATGGGATTGGTTAACTACAAGATAAAATGATATGAGCTCAAATAACAAACAATCGACCAGCGCATTGACGCTAGCAGCTATCGGTGTGGTTTATGGAGATATCGGAACCAGCCCACTGTATACCTTGCGAGAGTGCCTTTCGGGGCAATTTGGTTTTGGCATCGAGCAGGAGTCCGTATTTGGTTTTCTGTCATTAATTTTCTGGTTATTGATCCTGGTCGTCTCCCTGAAATACATCAGCTACGTTATGCGGGCTGATAACGCCGGCGAAGGGGGGATACTGACCCTTATGTCGTTAGCGGGGCGCAATACCGGTGCCAGGGCCACCGCAGTACTACTGATCCTCGGACTGGTAGGTGGCAGCTTCTTTTACGGCGAAGTGGTGATCACCCCTGCGATGTCGGTGATGTCAGCGATGGAAGGGCTGGAGATTGCAGCACCGTCATTGGACCGCTATATCATCCCCCTGTCGATTGCTGTGCTGACTCTGCTGTTTATGATCCAGAAACACGGCACTGGGCTGGTGGGTAAGCTGTTTGCCCCGATAATGCTGGCTTGGTTTGTGGTACTGGGAGTTCTTGGGGTGAGCGGTATCCTTAAAAACCCAGCAGTCTTGCAGGCGCTGAACCCTTGGCATGCTATTGAGTTCTTTATTCATTATAAAACCGTGTCGTTCTTTGCGTTAGGGGCGGTGGTACTGGCAATTACCGGGGTAGAAGCACTGTATGCGGATATGGGCCATTTCGGCAAACTGCCGATCCGCATAGCTTGGTTTACCGTAGTACTGCCTTCGCTGGTGCTTAACTATTTTGGCCAAGGGGCTCTGTTACTCACTGACCCACAGGCCATTAAAAACCCCTTCTTCCTGCTGGCACCGGACTGGGCATTAATCCCGATGCTCATCCTGGCCACTTTGGCGACGGTCATTGCCTCTCAGGCTGTTATTTCCGGTGTCTTTTCTTTGACTCGACAGGCAGTACGTCTCGGATATTTACCGCCGATCCGTATTATCCATACCTCAGAGAATGAGTCTGGGCAGATTTATATTCCGGTGATTAACTGGCTGCTGTACGCTGCCGTGCTAATAGTAATCGTCAGTTTCAAACATTCCAGTAACCTAGCGGCAGCCTATGGGATTGCCGTAACCGGTACCATGATACTGACGACGATCCTCTCCTGTACGGTGGCTAGACAGAACTGGCACTGGAATACCCTGCTGGTGGGACTGATTTTTGTGGTGCTGCTGTGTATTGATGTACCACTGTTCAGTGCTAACTTAGTGAAAATTCTTTCTGGTGGCTGGCTGCCACTGTGTCTGGCGCTGGTGATGTTTATCATTATGACCACTTGGAAGAGTGAGCGCTTCCGGGTGCTGCGACGAATGCATGAACATGGTAATTCCCTGGAAGCCATGATCGCCTCTCTGGAGAAGAACCCACCAGTCAGAGTAACAGGGACCGCGGTGTTTATGTCGCGGGTGCTGAATGTGATCCCCTTCGCGATGCTGCATAACCTTAAGCACAATAAAGTGTTGCATGAACGGGTGGTATTACTGACCCTGCGCACCGAAGATGTGCCTTATGTACATAATGTTCGTCGTGTCACCATTGAGCAGCTCTCACCGACCTTCTGGCGGGTGGTTGCCAGCTATGGCTGGCGGGAAACGCCGAATGTCGAGGAGATCTTCCACCGTTGTGGGCTAGAAGGGCTGAACTGTCGGATGATGGATACGTCTTTCTTTATGTCGAGAGAATCACTGATCCTTGGCAAGCGCCCGTGGTATCTCCGTTTACGTGGAAAACTGTTTATGGCCTTACAGCGCAATGCTCAGCGTGCGCCGGACCAGTTTGAAATTCCACCCAACCGTGTGATCGAATTAGGTACTCAAGTCGAGTTCTAATAGAGAAGGGGGCAGTAGCCCCCTTCTTCTTTCTATTCTTTCTACCCGTTATCCTTTCTTCGGCGCAGGTTTAATCAGTTTTTTTCCATCGCTGATGTGTAATAACAGAAAAATCACGGCAGACAGCAGTGTTATTATTCCCATACTCAGAAACGTCATATGGAAATCACTGAGGGGAGTTACCGTGAAGTTCTGCCACAGCCGTAACACTGCCGCACTGACTGCGACACCAAAGCTAATGGCAAGCTGCTGAGTGACTGCCAGGACACTGTTGCCGGCACTGGCATTGTCATCGGTTAAGTCACCAAGGGTGAGGGTATTCATAGCGGTAAACTGCATCGACATACACATTCCCATGATAAATAAGGGGACCAGCAGCAGAATAAAGGGTAGAGACGGGGTCTGTAAGGCAAAACTGGCGACAAATAGGCCGATCAGTAACGTCACGCCCACCAAGGTCCGTCGGTAACCACACTGACGCAGGACACGGGTCACAAGGGATTTAGCCAGAATGGATCCGATGGCGGTGGGCACCATAATGCAGCCAGCCAGCAGTGCCGAATAGCCGAATCCTACCTGTAGCATTAGTGGCATAAGAAAAGGGACTGAGCCGGTTCCCAAACGGGTAGCAATATTCCCAGCTATCCCTATAGAGAAAGTATGGGTCTTGAACATCGGTAGACCGATTAATGGCGCACGGTGATGGTGGGCATGCTTTATATAGATAAGCAGTAACACTATACCGCCTACCAGTGCCACCGATGCGAGCCAAGCAGAGACCAATTGTTCACCGAGTAATTCTATTCCCACCGAGATCAGCACCAGTCCAAGACCGAACAAGAGAAAGCCGAAGAAATCGAAGCTGTGTTTCGGGGTGGTGAAGTCCGGCATATATTTACGGGCGAAAAAGATGCCGGTCAGGGCGATAGGGATATTAATCAGGAAAATCCAGTGCCACGAGGCATAGGTCACCATCACTCCCCCTAAAACTGGACCTAGAACCGGGCCGACCAAGCCGGGCATGGTTACAAAGTTGAGCACCGGTAACAGTTCGCTGCGTGGATAGGCGCGTAATAATGCCAATCTCGCGACGGGCATCATCATGGCACCGCCGATACCTTGAATAATTCGTGAGATAACTAGCGCCGATAGGCTTCCTGATAGCGCGCAGAATAATGAACCGAGGGCAAAGAGTGTGACAGCTGCGATAAAGACCCTGCGCGTGCCAAAACGGTCTGCTAGCCAGCCGCTGACCGGGATCAGCATGGCAACGGTTAAGGTATAGCTAATCACTGCTGACTGCATGGCGACTGGCGGCCGGTCAAGGCTCTGTGCAATGGCGGGCAGTGCGGTATTCAGTATGGTGGCATCCAGAGCTTGCATAAAAAACGCCATTGCCGCAATCCAGGGCAGACCGGACATACTCCGTGCAGAACGAACCATGAAATATCCTTCTCTATTATCTTTTGGAACGATGAAATACAAAGGCGTTACTGGGGAACATCAGTAATGACAGAAAAAACGCGATAAATCTGGGAAAAAAACCGCAGTTTTTGGCTGTTTTTCAGACAGAAAAGCGCGCTGATGGCTAAAGTGGATAAAAAAGCAACGGTTGGAAATTAATTTCAAATAAACCCTTGTCAGAAAAAATTAACTCCCTATAATGCGCTCCCACTGACACGGCAAAGCGCGATGCGCAGCGGCGTGACAGG
>NZ_ATMI01000006.1 GCF_000439375.1 Tatumella saanichensis | reverse complement strand
GCGCATCGCGCTTTGCCGTGTCAGTGGGAGCGCATTATAGGGAGTTAATTTTTTCTGACAAGGGTTTATTTGAAATTAATTTCTGAATGGCGCTTTTTTATCCGTTTCGCTGTTAAAGTGGTAGTTTTTCAAGCGATACAAAGCCATAACGCTGTAAAACGGGCAATAAATGTTCGGTTTTCGCCGTTTTTTCTGTGCAATAGGCCCGTGAAGGTAAAGATGAACTTATCTCTGGCGACTCATGCTGCAATAACCATAGCGTCCGTCTAGCGATCGCGGCTCCGGAATCCACCAAGCGTGTCCCTTCCGGCAGCACGGCTTGCAGTTCTTCTTTAAGTAAAGGGAAATGCGTACAGCCGAGCACCACCGTATCTGGCGGCTCAGCCTGGGTTGTCCACGGCGCCACGATGGTAGCAATCTCTGCAAGCTCAACCGGTTCTCCCTGTAACTTCTTCTCTGCTTGTAATACCAGTTCCGCGGAACCCAGCATTTCAATTCGGCATTCGGTAGCAAACTGTTGGACCAGCTGACGGGTATAGCTGCGCTTTACGGTACCGCGTGTCGCCAGCACACCAACCACCCCATTACGCGTCAGACGCGCAGCGGGTTTGATTGCGGGTACAACGCCAACCACCGGAAAGTCAAAGTGTTCACGTAAGGCAGGTAAAGAGACAGTGCTGGCCGTGTTACAGGCCACGACAGCAATAGAGATGGGTGACAATCGCGTGATTGCCTCAGTGATGGCAGTAATGCGCTCGATAATAAACGTCTCGGACTTCTCGCCGTAAGGAAAGCCCTCATTATCGAACACATAAAGGTATTGGGCATCCGGTAACAGTAACCGAATCTCATCATAGACGGATAACCCGCCGACACCGGAATCAAAAACCAGTACCACCGGACGCGCTGTCTGTCTTTGTTCTCTTTCACTTGCCATACACTGTCTCAACATTATCAGCCAACAGAACGGCTATTCTACCACGATCCCTGCTGCCGATACTGATAGCCGTCACGGACCTTCTTATGCCGTTGTGCTGATCAACCACAGCCCAACAGAGGGTGTTATGCTCAGGGATCCAGACTGGACATCAGCGATGGAATCCCTACAATCGCCGGCTACTGACTCTTAATCAGGACAACTCATGACTCCCGAACATCTTCCTGTAGAACTCTATGATGAGCAACTGGCCGAGAAGGTCTCTCGTATTACAACCATGATGGCGCCCTTTCATGCCCCTGACGCACAGGTTTTCCGTTCGCCGGTAAATCATTACCGGATGCGAGCGGAATTCCGTATCTGGCATCAGGAAGATGATCTCTACCATATTATTTTTGATCAGCAAACCCGCCAGCGTATCCGGGTTGACAGCTTCCCGGCTGCCAGCCTGTTGATCAATGAAATGATGCCACGGATGATTAACGCATTGCGCGACAATAAAGTGCTGCGTCATAAATTGTTCCAGATCGACTACCTGTCGACCTGCAGTGATCACATCATTATCTCACTGCTCTATCACCGTAAAATCGATGATGTCTGGCAAGCAGAGATGGCACAACTTCGCGATCATTTCCGTGCTCAGGGGATCCGCGTGCATTTTATTGGTCGTGCCACTAAGACCAAGATCTGTCTTGACCAGGACCATATTGATGAAGTGCTGACGGTCGACGGCAAAGAGATTATCTACCGCCAAGTAGAGAACAGTTTTACCCAACCTAATGCCGCCATTAATGTGAGTATGCTGGAGTGGGCGTTGGACGTAACCCGCAACGCGGCCGGAGACCTGCTGGAACTGTACTGCGGTAACGGTAATTTCTCTCTGGCGCTGGCCCGTAATTTCCGCCGTGTGCTGGCTACAGAAATCGCTAAGCCATCGGTTGAGTCTGCCAAGTATAATATCGACGTTAATAAAATTGATAACGTCCAAGTTGTGCGCATGTCTGCGGAAGAATTTACCCAAGCCATGAATGGGGTACGTGAGTTTAACCGTCTGGAAGGGATTGATCTAAAAAGCTACGACTGTGAAACCATTTTTGTCGACCCGCCACGCAGTGGCCTCGACCCAGATACCCTGAAGATGGTACAGGCCTATCCAGCTATCCTCTATATCTCCTGTAATCCACAGACCCTGTGCGAAAACCTAGAGACTCTCAGCGAAACGCATCAGGTAGAAAGACTGGCATTGTTTGATCAGTTCCCCTATACCCACCATATGGAATGCGGTGTGCTGTTACGGCGTAAGTCAGCGTAATCTCGTAACACGATACAAAAACGGCAGAGATCTCTCTCTGCCGTTTTCGCTTAAATAGAAAATATCGGTTTAACGTTTCCGGCGGAAACGACTGAACATCCAGAACACCAAACAGACCATAATCAAAGTCGGCAGAAAGTTAGAACCAATTTGCGGATACTGGGCACGGATTATGGCGCTATAGAGAAAAATACCCAGCAAAAAGAACCCCGTCGCCAGCGAAAACATCCCTTCCGGCATGCTGCGGTTCAAGTAACGTTTGTGCAGATACCATACCGCCATCGCTAGGGATATCAGCGGAAAAAAGGAAAAAGGAACATAGCTACTGAAAAGGGCTGAAAAGGTCCCATGGAGTGATAAACCGGTAATAAAGGTCAGTACTAGTGTCCCTTTATCACGGGAATGTTGCTCATTCATATGATTACCTGTCTGTTTACTCTTCTGATTTATCTGTGGCTAATGCCAGACGCTCCTGCTCACGACGATACCAGTAGTAAGCACCTTTCGAGATCATTCGTAGCTGCAATACCAGCCGGTCTTCCAATTTACGACGTTGTTCAAGGTCGACATCCACCGCTTCTGCTCCAGCACTGAAGACGATGGTTACCATAGCCTCTGCTTGGGCTTCAGTAAAACTGCGCGGCATATGATTTTCTAATTCAAGATAATCGGCCAGCTCAGCAATAAAGTGCTGAATTTCTCTGGCCACTGCAGCACGGAACGCCGCCGAGGTACCTGAACGCTCTCGCAATAGCAGCCGAAAGGCATTGGGGTTATTACCGATAAACTCCATAAAGGTTGAAACGGAGGTTTTGATAATGCTACCGCCTTTGGCGATACGTTGCCTCGCCTGGCGCATCAGCTGCCGCAGCATCAGTCCACTTTCATCCACCATAGTCAGGCCAAGCTCATCAACATCTTTGAAATGTCGGTAAAAAGACGTCGGAGCAATACCTGCTTCACGGGCGACTTCGCGCAGGCTCAAACTGGCAAAGCTGCGTTCTGCACTTAACTGACTGAACGCTGCTTCGATAAGCGTACGCCTTGTACGTTCTTTTTGCTGTGCTCTGACGCCCATCATCTCTGCCTTTTAACACTTCATTTTCGCACTATAACAAAAATATCAGCGTACAGCCGCCAAACTTTGTGAATGGCTGTTAACTGGCCGCACATGATCTGACATAACAAATAACACGATCTGTATTCAGATAACTTTACCCTAGTGTTATATTTGAGTTGCAATAACGTTTCAAAAACACAGGACGTATGGGTATGGAAAAATCTTATGATTATGATGCCATTGTTATCGGTTCAGGCCCCGGTGGTGAAGGGGCAGCAATGGGACTGGTCAAACAAGGCGCCCGGATTGCCGTTATCGAGCGTTATCACAATATTGGCGGCGGATGTACGCACTGGGGAACCATTCCGTCCAAAGCACTGCGTCATGCTGTCAGTCGGATAATCGAGTTTAATCAAAATCCACTCTACAGTGATCACTCCCGCTTACTGCGATCCTCGTTTGCAGACATCTTGAAACACACTGAAAATGTTATTCAACAACAAACAAATATGCGTCAGGGGTTTTATGAGCGTAACCACTGTGAAATATTCCAAGGCGATGCGCATTTCGTTGATGAACATACCTTGGAGATTGTGCTGCATGACGGCACCCGTGAGCGCTTGACCGCTGAGAAATTTGTGATCGCCTGTGGCTCCCGTCCATATCACCCTGAAACAGTCGATTTCACTCATCCACGAATTTACGACTCCGATTCTATCCTCGGTCTGCACCATGAACCCTCACATGTGATTATTTACGGTGCCGGTGTGATCGGCTGTGAGTATGCCTCTATCTTCCGCGGGATGGGCGTTAAGGTTGACCTGATCAATACTCGTGACCGGTTGCTGGCCTTTCTTGATCAAGAGATGTCAGACTCTCTCTCCTACCATTTTTGGAACAGTGGTGTCGTGATCCGCCATAACGAAGAGTTTGAGAGCGTCGAAGCCACTGACAACGGAGTAATTGTCCAGCTGAAATCTGGAAAGCGGATGAAAGCCGACTGCCTGCTATATGCTAATGGCCGTGCAGGTAATACTGACGCACTGTCACTGGAAAATGCTGGACTAGACGCTGACAGCCGCGGGCAGATCAAGGTCAACAACATGTATCAGACCGCACAGCCGCATATTTATGCGGTAGGCGATGTGATTGGTTACCCGAGCCTAGCCTCTGCCGCCTATGACCAAGGTCGGATCGCAGCGCATGCGATGATCAAAGGAGAAGCCAGCGCACCGCTGATAGAAGACATCCCCACCGGTATCTATACTATCCCGGAAATCAGCTCCGTCGGTAAAACCGAGCAACAGTTAACCGCCATGAAAATCCCTTACGAAGTGGGACGGGCGCAGTTTAAACATTTGGCTCGAGCACAGATTGTCGGCATGAATATCGGTAGCCTAAAAATTCTGTTCCACCGTGAAACCAAAGAGATCCTCGGTATCCATTGTTTCGGCGAACGGGCGGCAGAGATTATTCATATCGGCCAGGCCATTATGGAGCAGAAAAATGGCGGAAATACCCTAGAGTACTTCGTCAATACCACCTTTAACTATCCGACAATGGCCGAGGCCTACCGCGTAGCGGCGCTGAACGGACTGAACCGGTTATTTTGAAATCAGCCCAGAGGTGTAGATATGTGCACTGATGGTCTCAGCCAACTGCTCGTAACGGCTGCGTAACGGAGATCCGGGCCGGTAAATCAGTGCAATGGTGCGCTGGGGGACCGGCTTGTCACAAGGAATATAACAAACACCGTCGCGCTCACGTTCATTTGGCACCGCCAGAGACGGCATCAGGGTGATGCCGCTGCCGGCAGCCACCATGTTGCGTAGCGTTTCCAGACTGGTCGCACGGAAATGGGTATCCTCATCTGCCCCAGCAGAAAAACAGAACCCCATCGCCTGATCACGTAAACAATGCCCATCCTGCAGCATCAGCAGCTTCTCACCCGCCAGCTCAGACATCGGTACCCGCTCACGCTGGTGCCACGGGTGGTCAGAGTAGACGGCCAGCTTTAGCGGCTCATCGAAAAGTGGCACTTCAATAAAGGCCTCCGTCTCTTTCACCAGGGCCATGATAGCGCAGTCCAGTTGACCGCTGTCCAACTGTGCCAGTAACTGCTGGGTCTGGGCTTCATGCAGATACATTTCCAACTTCGGGAAAGTCTGATGTAGCATCGGAACAATGTGCGGCAGCAGATAAGGGCCGACCGTTGGGATAAGCCCAATATGCAGCGGTCCTGACATCGCCTCACCCTGCTGGCTGGCCATCTCTTTCAGGACTTTTACTTCACGCAACACAGTTCTCGCCTGATCAACCAATAGCAGACCGGCTTGGGTGAACAGCACTTTACGGCTGGTACGTTCCAGCAGCATCACCCCTAGCTCATCTTCCAGCTTGCGGATCTGTCCGCTCAGGGTAGGCTGACTGACATGGCAGGCATCCGCTGCCCGACGAAAATGGCGATGTTCTGCCAGTGAAACCAGGTACTCAAGGTCACGAATATTCATTAATTTCCTCCGACCCATGATAGCTCATGGCGATAGATAGAATAGCAATCAACGATTGGCCCTATCAACAAAAGCCGGTAATAATTACTCCATCGACGGCAAGATGCCGTAACTTATTATTTATGCGTACTCATGACAGGAGACACTATGTCAGATAACTACGAAGGTCGTTCCGTACCGCAAGTCACTTTTCATACCCGTCAGGGCGATCAATGGGTCGATGTCACCACCGATGACCTGTTTAAAAACAAAACCGTGATTGTCTTTTCACTGCCGGGTGCCTTTACCCCGACCTGCTCATCCAGCCATCTGCCGCGCTATAATGAGCTACACGGCGTCTTTTCACAGCACGGTGTCGACGACATCCTGTGTGTATCGGTAAACGATACCTTTGTGATGAATGCTTGGAAAGCTGACCAGCATGCAGAAAATATTACCTTTATCCCAGACGGCAATGGTGAGTTCACCAAAGGAATGGGAATGCTGGTTGAGAAAGATGACCTCGGCTTCGGTGCTCGCTCTTGGCGTTATTCTATGCTGGTCCGTGACGGCGTGGTTGAGAAAATGTTTGTCGAACCGAACAAGCCAGGCGACCCGTTTGAAGTCTCCGATGCAGATACCCTGCTGAAGTACTTGGCACCGGAAGTGAAGCTGCAGGAATCAGTTTCCCTGTTCACCAAACCGGGTTGTCCGTTCTGTGCGAAAGCCAAGCAGATGCTGCAAGAGCGCGGACTGCAGTATGAAGAAATTGTGCTAGGCCAGGACGCCACCACCGTCAGCCTGCGTGCAGTCAGCGGACGGGCGACAGTACCTCAGGTGTTTATCGGTGGACGCCACATCGGCGGCAGTGATGACCTAGAGCAGTATTTTCACCGCGGCTGATTGCCGGGAACTACTCTGCCCCTAAACAAAAACAGCGGACCAAGGTCCGCTGTTTCTTTATCTGCCGAGGATCAGGTGAGACGTTTTTTCGCTTCACTAATGGCAAATGCAACCTGTGCTGGGGCAACGCCGCCCTGCGCATTACGTTTATCTAAACAGGATTGTAATGCCAGGATCGGATACACGTCATCTGCGATCACTGAACTGAAGGTTTTCAGCTCGTCCAATGATAGGGCTTCCAGTGCGATACCCTTGCTGATAGCAGCCACTACCGCTTCACCAACAATATGGTGGGCTTCACGGAACGGCACGCCTTTGGCGACCAGATAATCAGCTAACTCGGTGGAGTTGGCATAGCCCTGTTCAGCGGCTTCCTGACAGCGTGGACGTTTTACCTGAATGCCTTCCAGTACCAGTCCGGCCATATGCAGACAATCCAACCAAGTGTCGAGCGCGTCGAACAACCCTTCTTTGTCTTCCTGCATATCTTTGTTGTAAGCCAGCGGCAGACCTTTCAGGGTCATCATCATCCCGGTCAGGGCACCCTGTACACGCCCACATTTACCACGGATCAGTTCCAGTGCATCGGGGTTTTTCTTCTGTGGCATCAAAGAAGAGCCAGACGTCACTTTATCGGACAGCTCGACAAAACCGGCTTCACCGGAGTTGAAGAAGATCAAGTCTTCAGCAAAACGTGATAGGTGAACCATGCCGATAGAAGCATCGGACAACAACTCCAGCACATGGTCACGGTCAGAGACCGAATCTAAACTGTTGCGGGTGGCGGAGGCAAAGCCCAGCCAGCCAGCCAGTTGCTGACGATCAATGTCATAGGCGGTACCGGCCAATGCGCCGCAGCCCAATGGACTCACATCCAGACGCTTCAGTGCGTCCTGTAAACGACTTTCGTCACGGGCCAGCATTTCGGTATAGGCCAGACACCAGTGCGCGAAGGTCACCGGTTGTGCCCGTTGCAGATGCGTATAACCGGGCATCACCGCATCTTGGTTCTGTTCAGCAGTGGCCACCAGCGCCTGTTGCAGCTGACGGGTTGCTGCCAGCAGCTCGCTGATCTGTTGTTTACACCACAGTTTCAGGTCAGTTGCCACTTGGTCATTACGGCTACGGCCGGTATGCAGTTTTTTACCTAACGCACCGACTTTCTCAATCAGTTTGCCTTCGACCCAGCTATGAATATCTTCGGCATCACTTTGCAGGATTTGCTCTGGGTTTTCGCGGACGTCACTCAATAAGCTCTGCAGTGCCTGCTCCAGCTGTTGCTGCTCTTCCTGAGTCATCACACCCACAGTAACCAGCGCTTTTGACCACGCAACGGAACCGATGATGTCCTGCTCTGCTAATCGATAATCGAAACGCAGAGAGTCGTTAAATTGTTTAAAACGCTGGTCTGCTGCCTGAGTAAAACGACCACCCCACAGTGCCATAATGATGCTCCATAAAACGGGTTATTCTGAACAGGCAGGGAGAGCTTACCGCTCTCCCTGCCGAGGTTTACCTCTGTAAACCTTGCGGAATTACTTCTGTTCTTTCAGCGCACGGATACGAGAAGACAGGGAGTACAGACGGATAAAGCCGCCCGCGTGGCTGTGGTCATACACTTCGTCTTCGCCGAAGGTGGCGAATTCTTCAGAGTACAGGCTGTTGTCAGACTTCTTCTGGATAGCCGTGACCTGACCTTTGTACAGCTGCAGTACCACTTCGCCGTTCACATCTTCCGCCAGAGATTCTGACGACGCCTGCAGCGCTTTACGCAGCGGGGTGAACCAGCGACCGTCATACACCACGTATGACATTTCCAGGCCTAACTGCTCACGCCATTTGAAGCTGTCACGATCCAGTACCAGCTGTTCGACCGCACGCAGCGCGTTCACCATGATGGTGCCGCCTGGGGTTTCATAGCAGCCACGAGATTTCATGCCCACCAGACGGTTTTCGACGATATCGATACGACCCACACCGTGTTTTGCACCCAGTACGTTGAGTTTTTCCAAGCATTTGAACGGGGACAGCGCTTCACCGTTGACGGCCACGACCTGACCTTTTTCCACTTTCACAGAAACCTGTTCAGGTTGATCTGGGGCTTCCAGTGGATCGGTTGTCCAGACCCAGCAGTCTTTGTTAGAGGCATTCCACGTACTTTCCAGCACGCCGCCTTCGGTAGAGATATGCCAAGCATTCTCATCACGGCTGTAAATTTTTTCTAAGCTTGCGGTGGTTGGGATATTACGTTCTTTCAGGTAATCCAGCAGGGCTTCACGAGAACGCAGGTCCCATTCACGCCAAGGAGCAACCACTTTCAGCTGTGGCGCCAACGCGGTGTAAGTGCTTTCGAAACGCACCTGGTCGTTACCTTTACCGGTAGCCCCGTGACACAGTGCATCTGCGCCCACTTTCAGCGCCAGCTCAACCTGCGCTTTGGCGATAATAGGACGCGCCATAGAGGTTCCCAGCAGGTAAGTGCCTTCGTACAGAGCACCGGTCTGCAGCACCGGATACACATAATCACTGATAAATTCTTCACGCAGGTCAACCACGTGGCACTCAGAGGCTCCTGACTGTAACGCTTTACCTTCAACACCGACCAGATCTTCCGGGTCCTGACCGACGTTTGCCACGAACGCGACAACTTCGCAGCCATAGTTTTCTTTCAACCATGGAATGATCGCCGAGGTATCCAGTCCGCCGGAGTACGCCAGAACGATTTTTTTAATCTCTTGAGTTTGCATCGTTTAATCCTTGAATCAGTCTTTGTCGTTAAGCCAGAATCCGGGTACCAATCGGCACGCCGTTAAATAAATCAGGGAGCTGCTCCGCATTACGCCAGCTGGCAATGTCTACCGGCCGGTTCAGCGTTTTCGCCGCATCGAGTGCCGCCCGCACTTTGACAATCATGCCATCCGTGATCACGCCCTGAGCAATTAACTGTTCTGCTTTTTCGGTGGTCATTTCTTCGATCCGCTGACGCTGCCCATCCAGAATACCGCTGACATCAGACAGCAGTACCAGAGAAGCGCCCAGCGTCGCTGCCAGCGCTGTTGCCGCCTGGTCAGCATTAACGTTCATCAACAGTCCGTCATCGGTGATCCCGATGGAACTGATAATCGGTAAATATCCGCTCTCTGACAATGTTTTTATCAACGCTGGATTTCCCGGGCTGGCCTGTCCTACGTGCCCCAGTTCAGGATCGAACTGCGCCACGTTCACAATACCACCATCACCCAGCGAAAGTCCGACCGCATTGATGTCATATTTCCGCGCCCAGGCGAGTAAGGTCTTGTTGGCCGTACCGGCCAGTGCGCCGGTAATAATATCGATCTGATCCGCCGGAGTGACCCGTAATCCGTTTTTCTTACTGACCGGTAAGTCGAGCTTTTTCATCAACTCATCCACCAGACAGCCGCCGCCATGGACGATAATCAGCGGACGCTGATGCGTCTGACGGTAAGTCACTAGCGCTTCAAATAGACGCCCCAGCGCTTCTTCGCTGTCCAGTAGCACGCCGCCCAGCTTAATAATTAATGGAGTAGTCATCACTGTCACCCGCCTTACACCAGAGAGAGGGTTTCAGGGAAACCGAAACGCAGATTCAGACACTGAATAGCGTGGGAGGAGGCCCCTTTCAGCAGATTATCTTCTGCACTGACCACCACCAAGTGTTCCCCGTCAACCGCAAAGCCGATATCACAGTACGGCAGACCGACCACACCTTTCAGCGCAGGGATCCCTTTATCGTATAAACGGACCAGCGGTTTGTCGTCATAGGCCGCATGGAACGCCTGTGAGACTTGCTCTGCCGAGACTTCCGCCTTCAGACGACAAGTGGTCGTGGCGATGATCCCGCGTGGGAAACTGCCCAACTGCGGCGTAAACACCACCGGGGTACCAAGGTGTGCCACAATTTCCGGCTGATGGCGATGCGTAAACAGGCCATAAGGCTGTAAGCTGACTTCACAGAAACTGGTACTCAGGGAGGCCTTACGGCCGGAGCCACTGACGCCACTGGTGGCGTTGATCACTGGCCACTGGTCAGTATTTAGCAGTCCAGCATCCAGCAGCGGTTTAATCGCTAACTGGGCGGCTGTCGGGTAGCAGCCCGGTACCGCAATCAGATTAGCCTGCTTGATCGCCTCACCCTGCCACTCGGCCATGCCATACACTGCCTGCGACAGCAGCTCAGGGAACTGATGAGTGAAGCCGTAATAACGGGTATAGAACTCACCGTTATTCACGCGCCAGGCTCCGGACAGGTCTAACACCACACAACCGTGCTCTAAAAATTGCGGTGCCAAGTCATGGCTAACTTCGTGAGCCGTTGCCAGGAACACCACATCGGCCTCTTTAGCCAGCGCCGCGACATCATTCAGCGGCTCAAGACGCAGATCGACCCGTCCTTTCAGCTGCGGATGAATATCTGACAACAATTTACCGGCATCCGGGCTTTGCGCTGATACCGCAATTCCGGTTATGTTTATGTGTGGATGGCGATCCAGGTAAGTAACCAGCTCAACACCAGCATAACCACTGGCACCAACAATCAGCGTCTTCAACATCAGGCTGTGTACCTTATTTCGTAAAGTCTATGTTTCAGGACAGGGTTATGCCCCGCTCCCCGGGTTGCCTCAAGTGAGAAAGCCGTTCACATTCTCAAGGCTATAATGTATTTTTATTCATAATTATTGCATGAATATTGATACATCCTAACGCAAGGACCGTCAACAGTGAAGACAAAATTACCGCCTTTTATCGAGCTTTATCGTCAGTTAATCGCGACCCCGTCGATCAGTGCCACAGAAAGCGCACTCGATCAGAGTAACGAGGCACTGATCACTCTGCTGGCGGGCTGGTTCCGCGACTTGGGATTTGAGACAGAGGTGCAGCCGGTACCGGATACCCGCCATAAATTTAACCTGCTAGCACGGGCTGGTCAGGGCAGTGGCGGGCTGATGCTGGCCGGACATACCGATACCGTCCCGTTCGATGATGGCCGCTGGACACAGGACCCTTTTACCCTGACCGAACGCGATAATAAGCTGTACGGTCTGGGCACTGCCGACATGAAAGGTTTCTTTGCTTTTATTCTCGACACATTGCGCGATGTCGATATCAGCAAGCTGCAGAAACCCCTCTACATCTTGGCAACTGCCGACGAAGAGACCACCATGGCCGGGGCTAGCTATTTTGCCCGAACCACGCATTTACGTCCCGACTGTGCAATTATTGGTGAGCCCACCTCGCTAAAGCCAGTACGTGCCCACAAAGGCCACTTATCTAAAGCGATTCGCATTCAGGGCCAGTCCGGCCACTCGAGCGATCCAGGCCGCGGCGTGAATGCCATTGAATTAATGCACGATGCAATTACCCAGCTGAGCGGATTGCGTGACACCCTGAAAGAACGTTATCACCATGATGGCTTTGTCATTCCCTACCCGACCATGAATTTTGGCTCGATTAATGGTGGCGATGCCCCAAACCGTATCTGTGCCTGCTGCGAACTGCACATGGATATCCGTCCACTGCCGGGGCTGGCACTGAATGATTTGCACGGGCTGCTACTGGAGTCGCTGGCTCCTGTCACCGAGCGTTGGCCGGGACGTCTGACGGTCAGTGACCTGCACCCACCGATCCCGGGCTACGAATGCCCGCGCCACCATGCGCTGGTGCAGGTGATTGAAAAACTGTTGGGCACTGATACCGAGATCGTTAACTACTGCACCGAAGCTCCGTTTATTCAGGAGCTATGCCCAACACTGGTGCTAGGACCGGGTTCAATTGAACAGGCCCACCAGCCAGATGAATATCTGGATACTGCCTTTATTAATCCGACCCGTGACCTGCTGGAACGTGTGGTAAAACATTTCTGTCATTAACGCCTATACCGGGCAGCCTTGCTGCCCGGTTTTTCTTTTCATAAGAATAACTTATTAGATAAACCTCCTGCCGATTTTTATTTAATTCAATAAGTTACCCTTTTCTTTCCCCTGAAGTCATTTGACGAACCCACGGTTACATGGCTAGATAATCAACAGCGTTATGCCGGACTGGTAACACATTCAACGATTAATTGAAGAGGGTTTCAGGGTCATATGAACGAACAATATTCCGCAATGCGCAGTAATGTCAGTATGCTCGGCACATTACTGGGGGACACCATTAAAGAAGCCGCCGGAGAACATATTCTCGGACGTGTTGAAACCATACGTAAGCTTTCCAAATCCTCCCGTGCCGGCAGTGACGCTGACCGCCAGGAACTGCTTTCTACCCTGCAAAACCTGTCTAATGAAGAGTTATTGCCGGTCGCCAGAGCCTTCAGTCAGTTTCTTAACCTGACCAATGTGGCCGAACAGTATCAGACCATCTCCTACCAAGCGCAGGGCGCAAACAACCCAGAACTGCTCAAACAGGAATTTGAACGGTTAAAACAACATAAAAATCTGACCCAGGCCGATATCCTCAGCGCGATCGAATCCCTGTCCATTGAACTGGTCCTGACCGCACACCCCACCGAAATTACCCGCCGTACTCTGATCCATAAACTGGTTGAAGTGAACAGCTGTTTGAAGCAACTCGACCACAGTGATCTGACCGATCACGAACGTAACGCGATTATGCGACGACTGCGTCAGTTAGTGGCCCAAGCTTGGCATACCGATGAGATCCGTAAAATTCGCCCCACCCCGGTGGATGAGGCCAAATGGGGCTTCTCGGTCGTGGAAAACAGTCTATGGGAAGGAGTGCCGGCTTTTTTACGTGAGCTTAGTCAGCAGGCGGAAGAGACCTTTGGGATCACCCTGCCGGTGGACTTTGTCCCCGTGAAGTTTACCTCATGGATGGGAGGAGACCGTGACGGTAACCCAAATGTCACCGCGCCGGTCACCCGACGTGTGATCCAACTGAGTCGTTGGAAAGCTACTGATTTGTTCCTCAACGATATCGCGGTACTGATATCTGAACTGTCGATGTCCGCCTGTACCGAGGAGATCCGTGAGCTCTGTGGCGATCCGCAGGCGCTGGAACCGTACCGTGAAATCCTGAAACGTCTGCGTAGCAAGCTTACGGCGACCCAGAACTACCTGGAACAACGTTTGAAAGGGGAAAAACCGGCACGCCCGGCGGACCTGCTGACCGCCAACCACCAGCTGTGGGATCCGCTGTATGCGATTTACTGCTCTTTGCAACAGTGTGGCATGGGCATTATTGCCCGCGGCCAGTTGCTGGATACCTTACGCCGCGTGAAGTGTTTTGGTGTCCCGCTGGTGCGTATTGATGTACGCCAAGAAAGTACTCGTCATACCGATGCCCTAACCGAAATCACCCAATATCTGGGACTCGGTGATTACGGCAGCTGGTCAGAGGCCGATAAACAAGCCTTTCTGATCCGTGAACTCAATTCGAAACGTCCACTGTTACCGAAACAGTGGACACCGGGAGAAGAGACCCGCGAAGTACTGGAAACCTGCCGCGTAGTCGCCGAAGTGCCGCAGGGGTCGATCGCCGCTTACGTGATCTCGATGGCTAAAACGCCGTCGGATGTGTTAGCCGTCCACCTGCTACTGAAAGAAGCCGGTATCGACTACGCGATGCCGGTGGCACCGTTGTTTGAAACCTTGGATGACCTGAATAACGCCAATGATGTCATGTCCAGACTGTTGAATATCGACTGGTATCGCAACTTTATCGGCGGTAAGCAGATGGTGATGATTGGCTATTCTGATTCTGCGAAAGACGCAGGGGTGATGGCAGCCAGCTGGGCACAATATCAGGCCCAGGATGCGCTGATCAAAACCTGCGAGAACGCCGGCATTGCCTTGACGCTATTTCACGGTCGTGGCGGCTCCATCGGTCGTGGCGGTGCACCGGCCCATGCCGCCCTACTTTCCCAGCCTCCGGGTAGTCTCAAAGGCGGTCTGCGGGTCACCGAACAGGGTGAGATGATCCGCTTTAAGTTCGGCCTGCCAGAGGTGACCATCGCCAGCCTGTCCCTGTATACCGGCGCGATCCTTGAGGCAAACCTGTTACCGCCACCGGAGCCAAAACCCGAATGGCAGCAGATCATGGCGCAGCTTTCGCAAGACTCTTGCAACATGTACCGTGGATTTGTCCGCGAGCATAACGATTTTGTTCCTTATTTCCGTTCCGCCACTCCTGAGCAGGAACTGGGGAAACTGCCGCTCGGCTCCCGTCCGGCGAAACGCCGTCCGACCGGCGGTGTCGAATCCTTGCGCGCCATTCCGTGGATTTTCGCTTGGACCCAAAATCGGCTAATGTTACCGGCTTGGCTAGGGGCCGGGGCGGCCTTACAAAAAACCGTTGAGGCGGGACAACAGCAACAACTGGAAGCCATGTGCCGCGACTGGCCGTTCTTCTCAACCCGTATCGGTATGCTGGAAATGGTGTTTGCCAAAGCTGACCTGTGGCTCGCGGAATACTATGACCAGCGTCTGGTAGAGCCGGCTCTATGGAAACTGGGTAAACAACTGCGATCTCAGCTGGCAGCAGATATTGACACTGTGCTGGCTATTTCTAATGACGCCCACCTGATGGCTGACCAGCCGTGGATCGCCGAGTCTATCGCCCTGCGCAATGTCTATACCGACCCACTAAACGTTCTGCAGGCAGAATTGTTGCACCGCCTGCGGGTCCAGGAGGCTTCCGGTCATCCGTCAACGCCGGAAGTGGAACAGGCGCTGATGGTGACCATTGCCGGTATCGCAGCCGGAATGCGCAATACCGGCTAACCCCAGCAGACAGCAAAACAGGGCACCAAGGTGCCCTGTTTTTTGTCCCGAAGCATCCCTCAGGAAAACCGCCTACAACATGACCGTTATAGTAACTGCGCTAGCCGGTTGAGATCCGACTGAATCGCTCCCGCCGTCACATCACGTCCAGCCCCCGGGCCACGGATAATCATCGGATTATCTCGGTACCAACGGCTTTCGATAGCAAACACATTATCGCACGGCAGCAACGCTGCCAACGGATGCTCTGGTCTGACCGCTTCCACACCCACACTGGCCTTGCCGTGGGCATCAAAACGTGCCACATAACGCAGTACCCGCCCGGCTTCGGTAGCCGCTTCGTAACGTTGCAGCATCTGCTCATTCAGCTCGTCGGCATTCTCAAAGAAGTGATCGACCGACTCATCCTCGCAGTGCTCCGGTACCAGTGACTCCACCCGCACTTGGTGAGGTTCAATATCATAGCCGGCCTCACGGGCCAGGATCACTAGCTTGCGCATCACATCCAGTCCCGAGAGGTCGACCCTCGGGTCTGGCTCGGTTAATCCCTGCTGCCAGGCCTGATCCACCAGATCGGTAAAAGGCACCGTGCCATCGTATTGCAGGAACAACCACGAAAGAGTGCCAGAGAAGATCCCGCTGATCGACAGAATCGAATCGCCGGTATCCCGCAGATCCCGCACCGCATAGTTGATCGGTAAACCGGCACCGACGGTCGCGTTATACAGCCAATGGCGTCCGGTACGAGTAAACGCATCTCTTAACTGCCGCCAGTGAGCACTGCCTGACGAACCGGCCACTTTATTGGCACTGATCACATGGAAGCCATAGCTAGCAAAGTCCAGATACTGACCGGCAATACTGCTGTCCGCGGTCACATCCAGTACCACCAGATCATCAAACGGGTGATCACGCATCCATAGGAACAGTGATTCCTCATCCCGTGGCTGCGACTGTTCATCGAAACGGGCAAGGGCTTCACTGGCATCCAGGCCTTCATAGCTGAGCAGACTTTTACGGCTATCGGCGATACCCGCTAGCACAAATTCAAAGCCACTGCGATCAGAAAGATTTTCCTGCTCACGCGCAAACAGCTCCAGCCAGCGTGAACCAATGTTCCCTTTACCTAGCAGCACCAGTCCGATACGTTTCTCGGCACGGAACAGAGATTGATGCAGCCCCTGGATCACACGTTCTGTCGGACCGGAACGCAGCACCGCCACCAGACTGATATGCTGCTCTGACTGCCAGACAAATTCGACCGGCTGATCTTTTATCTGCTGCCAGAAACGGTGCGCATGCAGCGGATTACGGGTAACCCCAGCGCCGACCATTGCTACGAGTGCCAGACCGTTACGTAGCCGTACCGACACGGGCAAGCCGCTGCTTTGTAATAAGGCCAGTGCGCTGTCCACCACTTCCGCGGTATAACAAAGTTGCAGCAGATGACGGTCCGGATGGACACCGCTAGCCAGCGGCCGCAGTTGTTGGCGTGCCAACTGCTGTTCAATCTCTTTTTTAAGAACAGGGAAGTCCTGCTGAGTCGGCACTTCGATCTCGATGAGACAGACATCATCATGACTGGTAACGATCCTGGCACCGGTACCAGACGCCAACACACGTTCAATGCGCGTCGAGCCCTGCTCCGGCTGATAGCTACAACGCAGCTCCAGCTCAATATCACTGCCAGAGACCGGCTGCAGTGTACGGGTATGCAGTACTGGCGCAGCCAAGCGTGCCAATTCACTGGCTTCATCCAGCCGCAATAGAGGCAATAAGCATGCATCACTGACTCTACGTGGATCAGCACTGTAAACACCGGCCACATCACTCCAGATAGTGACTTTCTTCACAGCCGCTAATGCGCCAATTTGGGTCGCGGAGTAGTCAGAACCGTTACGTCCTAATAACACTGTTTCACCAGCTTCATTACGGCAGATAAATCCGGTGATCACCACCCGTTGAGTACCGTGCTCTACCAAGGACTGCGCTAACAACTCACGAGAGATACTCTCTTTTACTTCCGGTTGTGCTGAACGTTCTGCCCGCAGGAAATCTCGCGCATCCAGCCAGCTTGCCGGGATATCACGTTGTGCAAGCAGGGCCGCCATCAGCCTCGCAGACCAAATTTCCCCGTGGCCAACCACTTCGGCGTACACCGCATCAGTCACCGGCGTGTCCAGCAGCCCGGCAATACGTTCTAGGTCGCGGATAAAGTCTTGTGTCATCACGTCTGCCTGAGGAGCAGGCAGTAATGTGCTGATAAGACCGCTTTGGAAACGGCGCAGATTCTGCTGAACCTGATAGGCCGACAGACGATCGCTTTGACTGAGTTTCAACCAGTTAATCAGTTGGTTAGTGGTGCTGCCAGCGGCAGATACCACCATTAGATCGCCGGGTTCGCTGTGCTGAGCCATGATATCCGCGACACGCTGATAACATTTGGCATCCGCCAGGCTGCTGCCCCCGAATTTATGCAGTTGTCTGTTTCCGGACGCTGTGCAGTCTGATGAAATTGTCATTATTACCCCCTGGCGGCCACCCGGAAGGCATTTTCCAGATCGGCGACTAAATCTTCATGGTCTTCAATACCGACCGATACCCGTAATAATGTATCAGAAATTCCGGCGGCTGCTCTGGCTTCTGGAGACATACCCGCGTGGGTCATGGTGGCAGTATGGGAGATTAAGCTTTCGACCCCACCCAGAGATTCCGCCAAGGTAAACAGTTTCAGCGCTTTCAGGAAAGTGCGCACCGTTTGCTCATCCCCATCCAGTTCAAAACTGAGCATTGCCCCGAAGCCCTTTTGCTGGCGTTTGGCAATCTCATGGCCAGCATTGTCTGGCAGTGACGGGTGATACAATTTTTTCACCAGCGGCTGCTTTTTCAGCGCCTCAACAATCGCCAGCGAGTTTCTCTGTGCTGCCGCCATACGCGGTCCGAGGGTACGCAGTCCACGTAACAACAGGTAGCTGTCAAACGCAGAACCGGTCACACCGATATTATTCGCCCACCATGCCAACTCGGTTGCCAGTGCCGGGTCTTTAGCAATCACCGTACCGGCTACCACATCAGAATGACCATTTAGGTATTTGGTACAGGAGTGCAGCACCACATCCGCCCCCAGCGATAGCGGACTTTGCAGTACTGGGCTTAAGAAGGTGTTATCCACGACTGACACTGCACCGGCTGCCCGGGCAGCACGGCAGATGGCTTCGATATCCACCACCCGTAATAATGGGTTGCTCGGCGTTTCAATTAGCACCATTTTTGGCCCTTCAGCCATCACCTCAGCCAGAGCCTGTGCATCGCCCTGATCGACAAATTTCACCCGGAACGCACCACGTTTGTGGAAGCTTTCTAACAGACGATAGCTGCCGCCATAGCAATCATGAGGCGCCACCAGCAAATCACCAGGTTTCAGAAATACCGTCGTGGTCAGCAGAATGGCTGACATGCCGGTGTTGGTCATCACGGCACCGGCCCCCCCTTCCAGTTGGGCCAACGCATTCTGAACGACATCGCGAGACGGATTACCCTTACGGGAATAGTCATGAGGTCTGGGCTGATTAAAGTCAGTAAAGTTATAGGTGGTCGACAGGTGGATCGGCGGCACTACACACCCATACTGCTCATCATCATTTAATCCGCTGCGTACAGCGATGGTCGCTTGCTTATGTGTTGTCATGGCGTCTTTTAAACCGGAAGAGGAAATGTTGTCACAGGATACCATTGCTAAATTAGACGTCAATACATCTAGACATCCAAATGGGAGTGCGTGTAGATTGAGCAAAAGGTCAGGAAAGGCTAAAATTAGTCTGGTCTGTCAGATTTCGCCACAATTGTCACCTTTACGGAGAGCTTTCCGGACAGAGACACACAATAACGTAGATATCTGGCATAATTAGCTGGATCCAGGCAAGTTAACTTTTTATCGATTAAGGTACCCCATGGCTGAATGGAATGCCGAATATATCAGCCCTTACGCTGAGCATGGCAAAAAAAGTGAGCAGGTAAAAAAAATTACCGTCTCTATCCCTCTGAAAGTGTTAAAGATTTTAACCGATGAGCGGACCCGTCGTCAGGTCAACAACCTACGACATGCCACCAACAGCGAGCTGTTGTGTGAAGCATTTTTGCATGCCTTTACCGGTCAACCCCTGCCGGATGACAACGATTTACGTAAAGAACGCGGTGATGAGATCCCGGAAGTTGCAAAAGAGATTATGCGCGAAATGGGTATTGATCCGGATAAATGGGAGTACTGACCCCTATCGCTGGCGCGATTTGGCGTAAAAAAAAGTAAAAAAAAAACCCGGCAGCGCCGGGTTTTTTTACATCCGTGTCCGAAGACTCGTCTGCGGAAAACTTATTTTGAACCAGGAATGCTGAAACGCTTGTTGAAACGCTCAACACGACCACCGGTGTCAACAACACGCTGCTTACCAGTATAGAACGGGTGGCATTTACCACATACGTCCAAGCTTACGTCATGATCCACAGTTGAATGAGTGTGGATAACGTTACCGCAAGAACAAGTGATGGTAACAGCGTTATATTGCGGGTGAATACCTTTTTTCATGGGAGAACCTCAGTAGAAGGCCGTGTCGCTCTCCGTGCCAGGCGAACCTGCACAGCACCACACGCGGTTAAAAAAGAATGTTTTATTTAGCTCTCTGTTCGCCGGCTACAGCACCAGAGGCGCTATATTATACAGACTATCCCCACAGCTTTGCAAATAAATCCCATACACGGGACAGCACTGAGCGTGTACACTAGCCTGTTCACCCACTGATATCACGGAGTGTCAGAATGCCTGTCCTCAAGGTTGCCCTGCCCGTCCCGCTGCCACGGTTATTTGATTATCTGCCGTTGCCGGGTACCTCCGCCGTCCCCGGCGCCCGGGTCAGAGTCACCTTTGGTCACCGGAAAATGACGGGGATTGTGCATACTGTGACTGACAGTAGTGATTTGTCCGCTGATCAGCTCAAAACCCTCGATGAGGTCATCGATGATCAGTCGTTATTCCCCCCCTCCCTGTGGCAACTGCTGAATTGGTCCGCTAGTTACTATCATTATCCACAGGGAGAAGTGCTATTTCATGCGCTGCCGGTGTTACTCCGCCAAGGTCGAGAAGCCTCTCCCCCGCCCATTTGGCAATGGACACTGACCGAATCTGGACGAGCGACTTCCCCTGACAGCCTAAAGCGTGCAGTCAAGCAACAACAGGCCCTGACGCTGTTACGCAACGGACCGGTTGGGCGTCATCAACTGGCAGAACATGCCCTTACCGATGCCATATTACAGGCATTACGCAAAAAAGGGTTGTGTGAACTGACCGAACGTCCGGCAGAACTCACAGACTGGCGTCCTGACTTCCAGGTTAAAGGCGAACGGTTACGCCTTAATACTGAGCAGGCGACTGCCGTCGGCGCGATCCGCAGTTTGGATAATCAGTATGCCGCTTGGTTATTGGCGGGGATCACCGGCTCTGGAAAAACCGAGGTTTACCTCAGCGTGCTGGAAAATATTCTGGCTGAAGGTAAGCAAGCACTGGTGTTGGTACCGGAAATAGCCCTGACACCACAGACCATTGCCCGCTTCCGCGAACGATTCCAAGCACCAGTAGATGTGCTGCACTCCGCATTGAATGATAGCGAGCGTCTGAATGTGTGGTTGCGCGCGTCTCGTGGCGAGTCGGCGATAGTCATCGGAACCCGTTCTGCCCTGTTTACTCCACTGGCACGTCCCGGGGTGATCATTATCGATGAAGAACATGACAGCTCTTACAAACAACAGGAAGGCTGGCGCTACCATGCCCGAGACTTAGCCGTATTCCGTGCGCATCTGGAAAATGTCCCGATTGTCATGGGCTCGGCGACTCCGGCGTTAGAGAGCCTACACAATGTGACCACCGGTAAATACCGGCAACTGACGCTGACACAGCGGGCCGGGAATGCACGGACCGCCCAGCAGCAGTTGGTCGACCTCAAGGGGGTTCGCCTGCAATCGGGATTGTCTCCAGCCCTGATCAACAAGATGCGCCAGCACCTACAGGCGGATAACCAAGTCCTGCTGTTTCTCAATCGCCGCGGCTACTCCCCAGCCCTCATCTGCCATGACTGCGGGTGGCTGGCTGAGTGTCAGCGCTGCGAACGCTATTACACCCTGCATCAACAGCAGCGGCAATTACGCTGCCACCATTGCGACAGCCAGCGGCCGATCCCGTATCAGTGCCCCAGCTGTGGATCGACACACCTGGTCCCGGTAGGCGTGGGCACCGAACAGCTGGAAGAACAGCTGAAAACCCTGTTCCCCTCGGTCCCTGTCACCCGTATTGATCGAGATACCACCAGCCGGAAGGGCAGCTTAGAACAGCACCTTGATGAAGTGCACCAAGGTGGCGCCCGTATCTTGGCAGGGACCCAGATGCTGGCAAAAGGGCATCATTTCCCCGATGTTACGCTGGTGGCTCTGCTGGATGTAGACAGCGCTCTGTTTTCCGCCGATTTCCGCGCGGCAGAACGTTTTGCCCAGCTTTATACTCAGGTCGCCGGACGCGCTGGTCGCGCCGGTAAACAAGGCGAAGTGGTCTTACAGACCCACCATCCGGAACATCCACTGCTACATACCCTGTTGTACAACGGCTATTTTACCTTTGCCACGCAGGCGCTCCGGGAACGCAGCCAGCTCAGTCTGCCACCCTTCACCAGCCACGTTCTATTTCGTGCCGAGGATACCCACAGTGATCAGGCCGAAAACGGCCTGTTGCAACTGCGCAATCTGCTGGAGGCCAGTCCGCTGCGTAATGAGCAATGCTGGATCATGGGGCCGGTCCCGGCTCTACAGGCCAAACGCAATGGTCGCTGGCGCTGGCAACTACTAGTACAGCATCCGTCCCGTAAACAGTTACAGCAATTGCTGCAACACTCTATATCCTTGATCTCTACCCTACCGGCCCTGAAGAAAGTGAAGTGGACCCTCGACACAGACCCGACAGAAAGCTGATCCCGTGATCTGGTTTGCGGCCTAGGTCGTGAATTGTTTACGTGCTAGCGGTCAAATGCGTATTCTGCTTACGCAAAGGGTCATTATTCTGCTAACAATAGGTAACTAACACTACCCTGTGTCAGGGTGTTTTCCTGGGAGCCTGAACTTTGTCTTATACGCCATTGTCTTCACGTGCCACGCTAAAAGATATCGCTGCACAGGCCGGTGTCTCTACCGCTACGGTCTCTCGGGCATTCTCCTCACCGGAAAAAGTCTCTCCCGCTGCGTTACAAAGGATCAACTCGGCGATTACTGAACTGGGTTATCCGCCTGGCCTGCATCAACGCTATGCTGGCAGAGCCAGAACCCGGATACTGCTGGTCCTAGTGCCGGATATCTGTGACCCTTTCTTTCCAGAAATGATCCGCGGGATTGAGCAAACCGCGGCCTCGGCCGGTTATCTGACGCTGATTATGGATTGTACTCATCAGAATATTCAGGAAGCCGACCTTCCATCAAAGCTGCTGACTCGCCAGTTTGACGGAATATTACTGTTAGGCTCACAGCTGCCGACCTTGTCAGAGTGGCCGTATCCCGATCAACGCCCGCCTCTGGTACTGGCAAATGAGTTTTCGGCCGATCCCGGACTGCCTGCTGTCCATATCGATAATCTGACGGCCGCGTTTAATGCCGTAAGTTGGTTACTGGATAACGGACTGCAAAAAATTGCCTGCCTGACCGGTCCGGAGAATATGTCTCATTGTCGCTACCGCCGGCAAGGATATATCGAAGCCTTACGTCGCCGTGATATTCCAGTGTCCCCTCAGTATCTGCTACGCGGTGATTTCTCTTTTGCTGCCGGTCAGCAAGCGCTGACCACTTTGATGGCATTACCCCAACCACCGCAAGCCATCTTCTGTCACAATGACCAGATGGCACTCGGAGTGCTCCATCAGGCGGCCCTCAGAGGTATCGCAATACCTGACCAGCTACAGGTCATTGGCTTTGATGATATTGACGCGGCCCGCTACAGTCACCCGCCACTGACTACCGTGACACAACCGAGATCTCTGATTGGCAGTAAGGCAGCCTCACTGTTAATCGATCTTATTGAGGGCAAAACGCGTTCCTCCGGTTCATGTCTTCTGGAAGCTCACCTGACACTGCGCCACTCTACCCGTGCGCAAAACGCTACAGACTAAAAGGATTATCTGAATTCCCCGGATGACACTCTTACGGCGCAGAGTTTACTGGTCAAAGTTCGTCCCCTTGAGTAAAATAGAGCAGCTATTGCCATCACAGAGTGACTCGGGCTGAACGCCCTCCAGACTGATTTTCAAACTTAGCGGAACGAATGTGGCACAAAAAGACTATGTAGGCCGCGGGCGTTCAACAGGGACGCAACGCAAGAAAAACACTTCCAGAGGTAAAAAGAGCGCACCCAGCTCGGGACTTCCTAAAGTTATGATTGCACTGGCAGCTGCTGTGCTGGTCGCCTTTGTGGGTGGTCTAATGTTTATTGCTCATCATAAAAAAGAAGAGAAACAGGAACCACTCCCTCACAAGAGTACCGGTTCCTCTCTGCCCCCGAAACCGGAAGAACGCTGGAAGTACATCAAAGAGCTGGAAAACCGTGATGTGACGGTACCGGCACCTACTGAACCTTCGGCGGGCGGGGAAGTCAGATCACCGGCCCAATTGACCGATGAACAACGTCAGCTGCTTGACCAAATGGCTGCGGACATGCGCCAGCAACCCACTCAACTGAATGAAGTGCCTTGGAATGAGCAGACCCCGGCACAGCAACAACAGACCCTGCGCCAGCAACGGGAGTATGCCCAACAGAACGTTCAGCAGCAGCAAGCCCGAGCTCAAGCTCAAGCTCAGGAGGCTGAACGCCTGGAACGTCAACGCCAGCAGGCCGAGCGCCAACAACGCCTCGAACGTCAGCAGCAGGCAGCGACGGAAAGACAGCAACGGGAAGCCACTGCCCAAGCGGAAAGTCGTAACAGTACACAGACAGAACATCGCCCTGCGCCGATAACCTCAGTGACGCCGTCAGCACCGGCTCCGGCAGCGCCCCCCGCGCCGGCACGTCAGGCTGAGGCCAGTTCCAGTAAACGCTGGATCATCCAGTGTGGATCGTTCAAAGGCAGTGCGCAGGCAGAATCGGCCCGAGCAGGCCTTGCATTTGAGGGCTTTGAAAGCCGTATCACCGTTGGTGGTGGCTGGAATCGTGTAGTGATTGGCCCTTACGCTGATCGCAGTAAAGTGGACAGCATTGTCAAACAACTACGCGGAAATGGTCACGGAAACTGTATAACTCTGCCGTTCAGGGGTTGAAAACTTTTCCTCTCCCCCCATATCTCCCCTATAAGTGGCTCCGCGTACTCCGCGGAGTCTTTTTTTCACTGAAAAAAGGGGCGGCCCGTGACAACGATTGTAAGTGTTCGACGCAATGGCCAAGTAGTGATCGGTGGCGACGGCCAGGCTACTCTGGGTAATACCGTAATGAAGGGTAACGTAAAAAAAGTACGTCGCCTGTACAACGATAAAGTCATCGCCGGTTTTGCCGGTGGCACTGCCGATGCCTTTACCTTGTTTGAGCTGTTCGAACGTAAACTGGAAATGCACCAAGGTCACCTGGTCAAAGCCGCCGTCGAACTGGCCAAAGACTGGCGTACTGACCGTATGCTGCGCCGCCTAGAAGCGTTACTGGCGGTGGCGGACGAAAACGCCTCTCTTATCATCAGTGGTAATGGCGATGTCATCCAGCCAGAAAATGATCTGATTGCTATCGGATCCGGTGGCCCGTATGCGCAGGCAGCCGCCCGTGCCATGATGGAAAATACCGACCTCAGCGCGAGAGAGATCACGGAAAAAGCGCTGGAGATCGCTGGTGATATTTGCATCTATACCAACCATAACGTCAATGTCGAAGAACTGACGTCCAAGGCGTAAGGATTTTAACGATGTCTGAAATGACTCCCCGCGAAATAGTCAGTGAACTGAACAAGTTCATTATTGGTCAGGACGGTGCGAAGCGTGCTGTCTCTATCGCATTGCGTAACCGCTGGCGGCGCATGCAGCTGGATGCCGAGCTGCGTCACGAAGTTACCCCCAAAAATATTCTGATGATCGGTCCAACCGGTGTAGGTAAGACAGAAATTGCTCGCCGCCTAGCGAAGCTGGCAAATGCACCGTTCATCAAAGTAGAAGCGACTAAATTTACCGAAGTCGGTTACGTCGGTAAGGAAGTGGATTCAATTATCCGCGATCTGACCGATTCAGCGATTAAAATGGTGCGTAGCCAAGCTATCGAGCGCAATAAATCCCGAGCCGAAGAGCAGGCAGAAGAGCGCATTCTCGATGTACTGATCCCACCGGCCAAAAATAACTGGGGGCAGCCGGAGCAGAATGCCGAGCCTTCCGCGGCACGTCAGTCTTTCCGTAAAAAACTGCGTGAAGGCCAGTTGGACGACAAAGAGATCGAAATTGATCTGGCCGACTCGCCGATGGAAGTGGAAATCATGACACCACCTGGCATGGAAGAAATGACCAGCCAGCTGCAGTCCATGTTCCAGAATCTCGGCGGCCAGAAGCAGAAGACCCGCAAGCTGAAAATCAAAGACGCGATGAAGCTGCTGATTGAAGAAGAAGCCGCGCGTCTGATTAACCCTGAAGAACTGAAACAGGAAGCTATCGATACCGTAGAGCAGCACGGTATCGTCTTTATCGATGAGATCGATAAAATCTGTAAAGGCGGCGGTCAGTCCTCCGGCCCCGATGTTTCCCGCGAAGGGGTGCAGCGTGATCTGCTGCCACTGGTTGAAGGCTGCACGGTTTCTACCAAACACGGTATGATCAAGACCGATCACATCCTGTTTATTGCCTCCGGTGCATTCCAGGTGGCCAGTCCGTCTGACCTGATCCCTGAGTTACAGGGTCGTCTGCCGATCCGTGTCGAACTACAGGCGCTAACCGTCAATGACTTTGAGCGTATCCTGACGGAACCGAGCGCGTCTGTCACGGTACAGTACAAAGCGTTGATGGCTACCGAAGGGGTGACGATCAACTTTACCGATGACGGTATCCGCCGCATCGCTGAGGCAGCTTGGCAGGTCAACGAAACCACCGAAAACATCGGTGCTCGTCGCCTGTACACGGTCCTTGAGCGTCTGATGGAAGATATTTCTTTCGATGCCAGCGACCGTCCGGGTGAGACAGTGACCATTGATGCCACTTACGTCAGTGAGCATCTGGATAAACTGGTCGCTGATGAAGACCTCAGCCGCTTTATCCTATAACGGATAATCGCGCGCCATACAGCCCTCGCTCTCAGTTGAGAGTGGGGGCTTTTTACTGTCTGCGACTTGGCATCCCGGCATCGGCTTTTTTGCTATCCGCAGAGATAACGCGATATACTTTCCCTACCTCTGACAAACAGATGAAACGGCGATGAAATACGATACCTCTGAACTGTGTGATATTTACCATGAAGAAGTGAACGTTGTAGAACCTTTGTTTTCAAACTTTGGCGGTCGCACGTCCTTTGGTGGTCAGATTACGACGGTGAAATGCTTTGAAGACAACGGTCTGCTCTATGATCTGCTCGAAGAAAACGGCCTCGGTCGGGTGTTACTGGTCGATGGCGGTGGCTCGGTGCGCCGTGCATTAATTGATGCTCAGTTAGCCCGTCTGGCGGCGCAAAATGAGTGGGAAGGAATTGTTGTCTACGGCTCTGTACGTCAGGTTGATGAACTAGAAGAATTGGATATTGGTCTGCAAGCCATGGCGGCGATCCCAGCCGGTGCAGCCGGTGAAGGGATTGGTGAGAGTGATATTCGCGTCAATTTTGGCGGTGTCACCTTTTTCTCTGGGGATTACCTGTACGCCGACAATACCGGCATCATTCTGTCAGAAAACCCATTAGGGGGAGACGAAGATGCCTGACCGATGCTGCAAAGCAAATCGGGTGCCTAAAGGCACCCGATTCACTGTTTAATTCTTACTGCAGAATTAAACCTCATCCATTTTTCCCAGCAGGGTACGCAGGCGCTCCTGCCACTGCTGCTGCTCTTCTTTCAATTGCTGATTTTCACGTGTCAGGCTGTCATGGTTGCCGGCAACCTGCAGAGCTTCCTGTTTCAGCGTATTATTCTGCTCTTTCAGTTCTTCAATTTCCATCTGCAACAGGGTGATGGTATCAATCGCCTGCTGTACTTTTGCTTCCAGTTTTTCAAACATTTCAAATGACATCTTTCTAATCTCTCCTATAGATCGCAAGGCGCTGATGTGCCGGCTGCATAACTGACAGACCCTGTAAAATTCCTGCAGCGGCCGACAATACCCCGATTGTATGGAGCCTGCTCTGGCAAGTCCAGTGACCTGATGATTTACAGAGCAGTCTGTAACACTTTTCAGTGACAGTTACTGCATTGGGTCCACCACCCACGGGTAGTAAGCACCTTTTTTCTTCTTTCTCACTGCTCACAAATGACCCAAAAGTTAACAAAACTCTCGATTTCGCTCATTTCTTTTGACATGGTGCACAAATTTTAAGTTCGGTATTTATCGTTTTTGCTCGTTAACGATAAATTTACATCAACCCTACAACAAAAGTCGGGTGGCCAAGGAAAAGGCACACAACACCGATTATTTTAAACCACGTAAGGAATTGATCATGAGCCAGACAACGAACGTACTCACAGGCCAATGCATCGCTGAGTTTATCGGTACCGGTCTAATTCTGTTTTTTGGTGCCGGATGTGTTGCCGCATTAAAACTGGCCGGGGCCAGTTTCGGACAATGGGAAATCAGTATTGTCTGGGGCTTGGCTGTCTCAATGGCCGTCTACGTCAGTGCCGGAATTTCCGGGGCTCACCTTAACCCAGCAGTCACAGTGGCCCTCTGCCTATTCGGTAACTTTGAAGGCCGTAAAGTTGTGCCTTATATTCTGTCACAGGTCGCTGGGGCATTCTGTGCAGCCGCTCTGGTTTATGCGCTGTACCGCAGCCTATTCCTCAACTTTGAGGAGACACACAATATGGTGCGCGGCAGCGTCGAAAGCTTGGATTTAGCAGGGATCTTCTCCACCTATCCGAACCCGCACATCGGTGTTGGCCAAGCATTCTTTGTTGAGATGGTGATCACTGCCGTACTGATGGGTGTGATCATGGCGCTGACAGATGACGGTAACGGTCTACCACGTGGTCCATTAGCGCCGTTACTGATTGGTTTACTGGTCGCGGTCATTGGTGCTTCTATGGGGCCACTCACCGGCTTTGCGTTGAACCCGGCCCGTGACTTTGGCCCGAAAATGTTCGCGGCCCTAGCAGGCTGGGGTAAAGTTGCTTTCACCGGCGGACAAAATATCCCTTACTTCTTGGTCCCAGTGTTTGGCCCATTAGTCGGGGCCAGCCTCGGGGCACTGATCTACCGTAACTTTATTGGCCGCTATTTACCGGGAAATGCCGTGAAAAGCGTAGAAAAAGAAGCAAAAAAATCGCTGGCACGCTCTAAATAATCTCTGAGACGCGTACATTCTCACCACGAACTGAGCAGGAACAGATTATGACTAACGCCGAAAACAAATACATCGTTGCACTGGACCAAGGAACTACCAGCTCACGTGCGGTTATCCTAGATCACAATGCTAATATCGTTGCCGTCTCACAGCGCGAATTTACCCAAATTTATCCAAAAACCGGCTGGGTAGAACATGACCCAATGGATATCTGGGCGACCCAAAGTTCAACCTTGGTGGAAGTGCTGGCCCATGCCGATATCCGTTCCGATCAGATTGCGGCCATCGGTATCACTAACCAGCGTGAAACGACCATTATCTGGGATAAAAAAACCGGTAAGCCAGTGTATAACGCCATTGTCTGGCAGGACCCACGTACTGCCGACTACTGCTCACGGCTGAAAAAAGAGCCGGGCTTAGAAGAGTATATTCGTAATACCACCGGCTTGGTAATTAACCCCTACTTCTCCGGGACCAAGGTCAAATGGATCCTCGACAATGTTGAGGGCGCCCGTGACCGTGCCAAACGCGGAGAGCTACTATTCGGTACTGTCGACACCTGGCTGGTCTGGAAAATGACCCAAGGAAGAGTGCATATCACTGACTATACCAACGCCTCACGTACTATGATGTTCGATATTCATAAACTGCAGTGGGACGAGCGGATGCTGGATATCCTCGATATCCCTCGGGAGATGTTGCCGGAAGTGAAAGCGTCCTCCGAAGTCTACGGGCAGACCAACATCGGCGGTAAAGGCGGTACCCGTATTCCGATCGCGGGGATCGCCGGGGATCAGCAGGCAGCACTCTACGGTCAGTTATGCGTACAACCGGGGATGGCAAAAAATACCTATGGTACCGGCTGCTTTATGTTGATGAATACCGGTAAAGAGGCCGTTACTTCCACCCACGGCCTGCTGACCACCATTGCTTGTGGACCGCGTGGTGAAGTCAACTATGCACTGGAAGGAGCAGTATTTATCGGAGGTGCGTCAATTCAGTGGCTACGCGATGAATTGAACCTGTTTAATGATGCCCTCGACTCCGAATATTTTGCGATGAAAGTGAAAGACTCGAATGGCGTCTATATGGTCCCGGCCTTTACTGGATTGGGTGCTCCTTACTGGGACCCCTATGCCCGCGGGGCCATCTTCGGACTGACCCGTGGAGCTAATGCTAACCACATTATCCGTGCCACCTTGGAGTCGATTGCTTTCCAGACCCGCGATGTGCTGGAAGCCATGCAAAATGATGCCAACACCCGTCTGCAATCGCTACGTGTTGACGGCGGAGCGGTCGCCAACAACTTCCTGATGCAGTTCCAGGCCGATATTCTCGGTGCCCGGGTTGAACGTCCGGAAGTACGCGAAGTGACCGCATTGGGGGCCGCTTACCTGGCTGGTCTGGCCGTCGGTTTCTGGAAGGATCTGGAGGAAGTGCGAGCGATGTCAGTGATTGAGCGTGAATTCCGTCCGTCGATCGAAACCACCGAGCGTAACTATCGCTACGCCGGTTGGCAGAAAGCCGTCTCCCGCGCCCGTGGTTGGGAAGACGAAAAAGAGGTCTGATCCTTTCCCCCGGCCTGCACTCTGCAGGCCGGGGTGGTATCAATTTTTACCCTACCTGCCTGTGATACACTGCCCCACCCCTTTCCTGCAGAAAAAAGACCATGAAAAGAGAACTTGCCCTCGAATTTGCTCGAGTCACCGAAGCAGCCGCGCTGGCTGGCTGGCAGTGGCTGGGACGCGGAGATAAAAATCTGGCGGATGGCGCCGCGGTGAATGCTATGCGGAGCATGCTGAATACGCTTGATATTCGCGGCCAGATTGTTATCGGTGAAGGGGAAATAGATGAAGCCCCGATGCTGTATATCGGCGAGCAGCTGGGCCGTGGCCAGGGAGATGAAATCGATATCGCCGTTGATCCTATCGAAGGGACCCGTATGACCGCTATGGGTCAACCCAATGCACTGTGCGTAATAGCCGTTGCCGATAAAGGCTGCTTTCTTCATGCGCCGGATATGTATATGGAAAAATTGGTGGCAGGGCCACAGGCACGCGACCTGATAGACCTAGAATTGCCGCTGCGGCACAACCTGGAAGTCATTGCCCAAGCCTCCGGTAAAGCGCTGTCTGAGCTGACAGTGGCAGTGCTAGATAAGCCCCGCCACCGCCAGGTTATTACGCAACTGCACGACCTCGGCTGCCGAGTCTACGCCTTCCCAGATGGGGATGTTTCAGCATCGATCTTGACCTGTTTGCCAGACAGTAGCGTGGATGTGATGTACGGTATCGGTGGTGCGCCTGAGGGAGTGATCTCCGCTGCAGTGGTGCGTGCACTCGGCGGAGATATGCAGGGACGTTTACTGCCCCGTCATCAGGTAAAAGAGGATAATCAGCAGAATCGGACTCTCGGTGCACAGGAGATAGCTCGCTGTGTCAGTATGGGAATTGAAGCCGGCAAATGCCTGACCCTGGCTGAGATGGTCAGCAGTGATGATGTGGTCTTTGCCGCCACTGGCATTACCGACGGGGATTTGCTGCAAGGTATCCGTCAGCAAGGTCAGCAAATTAGCAGCGAAACGTTACTGGTACGAGGTAAAAGCGGTACCCTGCGGCGTATTCAGTCACTGCACCGACTCTCCCCCGAGCCGCAATAACTGCCAACGGGCACCTGGCCGGAGCACTGCCTCCGGCCTACTGGATAATCCCCGCGGGTTTGTCGATATGAGCTTTCATCCGTTCCAGGGGTGGAAAACAACGCTAATCACAGCGATGATAATTCCGTCATTCAGTGAATTATCAGGAGGAATCGAACCATGGCAGAGTGGTGTGAAGGAAAAGTGGTCTCTGTGACCCATTGGACAGAGGCACTGTTTAGTCTCGTCGTACATGCGCCTGTCAGACCGTTTGTCGCAGGGCAGTTTGCCAAACTGGCACTGGAGATTAACGGTGAGAAAGTTCAGCGGGCTTACTCCTATGTGAATGCCCCCACCTCCCCTCACCTAGAATTTTATCTGGTCAATGTCCCACAGGGAAAACTCAGTCCGTCATTGCATCGGTTACAGCAAGGCGATAGCCTGCAGATCACCGCCGACGCGGCAGGATTCTTCGTCTGTGAGGAAGTACCGGACTGTGACACTCTATGGATGCTAGCCACCGGTACCGCGATCGGCCCTTATCTCTCTATACTGCAACAGGGCGAAGGGCTAGAACGCTTTAACAACATCGTCCTAGTCCATGCGGCACGCTATGCGGAAGATTTGAGCTATCTACCATTGATGCAACAGCTGCAGCAGCAGTTTAATGGCAAACTGCGTATTCAGACTGTGGTCAGTCGTGAGCATGCCGAAGGTAGTCTGTACGGCAGAGTACCGGCACTTATCGAAAACGGTACCCTAGAGCATGAGACAGGATTAACGCTGTCCGCAGAGACCAGTCATGTTATGTTATGTGGTAATCCGCAGATGGTCAGGGATACACAGCACTTACTGAAAACGACACGGAATATGTCGAAGCATCTGCGCCGGAAGCCCGGCCATATTACCAGTGAGCATTACTGGTAGGGCTGCTCTGCCCGAGGGGGCGGCTTTCACCCCATAAAGAACAGGACTCCCTTATTCTGCTATGGATATCAGTGAAAAAAATCTGTCCACTATCACCCGCTGTCTGCGGGTCTTCGTAGGCCTGGCCCTGCTATTAACAGTTTCTGGGCTAGCCCATGCGACACCTCCGCCTCCGGAAGTTGCTCCCTATCTGCAACCTGGAGCCCCCGTATTCAGTGATACGGTACCCCGTTTCCGCGAGCAGTTTAACCATAATAACCCGCAGAGTCCGTTACCGGAGTACCGAACCGTGGAAACCGGGCAGCCTTCCGGACTGGTTGTGCTCGCAGTCAGCCAGGTAAGTCCCGATTTCTATTCGTCCACCGCGCTGGAACCCGGCAGTGGTAAAATTAAGTCCTTACAGATGACCTGGATCCCCCATAAGGGGCTGATAGAAAAAGCGTCCCGCGACTTAGCTTTCCGCTATATGGCAGCCTTAATCCACTATTTTTCTCCGCTATTATCCCCACAGCAGAGTCAGCAAAAACTTGAGGCTTTACTTAACGCTGCCAAAGAAAAGAAAACGATAACCGAAAATGAAGGCGCCTTGCGTTATGTGCTCGCCTCCCACGGCGACAACGGGATCACGCTGGCTATCGAACCTGTGCGACTGATTCTGCCTGATCACTAAACTGTTTCTGATTTATGACGAAAAGCAAAGCAGTCAGAAAATTTGAGCTTTATACTGGTTAACAGACACCATTGCCTGTCGGCAGTAGTATTTACTAAATCGCGTAATGCGGAGGACAGAATGCGACATCCATTAGTTATGGGTAACTGGAAACTGAATGGCAGCAAACAGATGACAGCCGAACTGATCAGTGGTCTGCGTGAAACATTATCAAGTGTTGATGGCTGCGATGTCGTCATTGCACCGCCATTTCTCTATCTCGATCAGGCAAAAAATGCCGTCTTTGGCAGCCCTATTGCCCTGGGCGCACAGAACGTTGACGTCAATCTGTCCGGCGCATTCACCGGTGAAACCTCAGCAGAGATGCTGAAAGATATCGGCGCGAAATATATCATCATCGGACACTCGGAGCGTCGCACCTATCACCAAGAAAGCGATGACCTGATTGCGAAAAAATTTGCGGTATTGAAGGATACAGGCCTGATCCCCGTGCTGTGTATCGGTGAAACCGATGCGGAAAATGAAGCCGGTAAAACCGAAGAAGTCTGCGCCCGCCAGATTGATGCCATCCTGAATACGCTGGGTGCTGATGCCTTTAAAGGCGCTGTGATCGCCTATGAGCCGGTATGGGCGATAGGTACCGGAAAATCAGCAACCCCCGCGCAGGCACAGGCCGTGCACCACTTTATCCGCCAACATATTGCCGCGAAAGATGCTGCTATCGCTGAACAGGTCATTATTCAGTATGGCGGTTCGGTCAATGATAAAAATGCGGCCGAGTTATTCACTCAGCCGGACATTGACGGTGCACTAGTCGGTGGTGCATCACTGAAAGCCGATGCTTTTGCGGTGATTGTTAATGCTGCCGCCGCCGCAAAAAACGCCCACTAAGCCGCATAGCGGCACCTCAGCTCAGGTGCCGCTCGGTTTAGCCAGTATCTTACAGCTATGATCCTGTAATTCCTCTGCCGACCCCGTATTCGCCTTCAGTAAGTCCTTTTTCACTGCCAGCAACACTAACTTCCCATTCTGCAAGGTCGTCAGCGCCAACCCGTAATCACCCATATTATTCTCAGCCCCTGGGATTTCCCGCGCGACGCGAATAAACACACTCTCCTCAGCCAACTGTGTCGGGCTGAGTGTGCGGATCAGATAGGGATGGGATCGCAGTGAAAGGGTCTGCCAATGATCACTAAAATTCTGGGAGGGCTGGTTGATTTGGTGAGCAATATCACTGCGTAGGCAGGAAAGGTGAATATGCATTTGATTCTGGGTTCTGCCAGATACAGAGTTGATCGTCATCGCCAGCTGACTGTCCGGGATAGCAGCCTGATGTTTTTCAGAGAGCAAATGACGCTGCTGCCAAGCAAGCAGGAAAAAGTTCGGTGTGGTTGGCTGTTGTAACAGCGGACTTTCGATACCCGTTATCCGCTGCACAGGCATCAGCAGATATTGCAGCGGACCGACCCTATCTTTAAACAAGACGTAGCCCGCTGACAGGTCGACTTTTTCACAGGGGTTAGGACGTTGGTGTTGTTCCATATCTGGAACACATTGCTGGCTGACAAATTTCCATAAGACGCCGGAATGATCCGTGATACGGTGGCTAATATAGAATAACGCTGCGGCAACAATTATGATAATCAGTGCCAGCAGCGAAAGCGCCTTCTTTTTCGAGACTGAAAATACCTGCATTAATACGCTCCTCCCGATCCGATGTCACATCATGTTACGTGAACCGGGAGGAATGTCACTGATTACTGTTTATCAGGGCTTCATGATCTGATCGTAAGTGCCACCGTCGCTGAAGTGGGTTTTCTGAGCGACTGTCCAGCCACCGAATTTATCTTCAACGGTAAACAGTTTGATCGGTTTAAACTGATTCGCAAACTGTTTGGCCACTTCTGGATCACGCGGGCGGTAATAGTTTTCTGCCGCAATGGTCTGTCCCTGTTTGGAGTACAGGTATTTCAGGTAATCTTCCGCGACTTTACGGGTACCGCGTTCATCAACCACCTTATCAACCACAGAGACCGTCGGTTCTGCCAAAATCGACTCACTCGGAGTGATAATCTCAAAATCCTGACTTTTCAACTTATTTTTTGCCAAGTAAGCTTCGTTTTCCCAGGCGATCAGTACATCTCCGATACCTCGCTCAGCAAACGTATTGGTAGCTCCGCGTGCGCCGGAATCTTGAACTGCAACGTTTTTATATAAGGCTTTCACAAAAGCTTGGGCTTTTTGTGGGTCGTTCTGGTTATGGTCAAGGGCATATCCCCAGGCCGCCAGATAATTCCAGCGAGCACCGCCGGAGGTTTTCGGGTTCGGACTTATCACTGACACGCCTGGTTTAATGAGATCATTCCAGTCATGAATATTTTTGGGATTACCTTTGCGTACCAAGAAAACAATCGTTGATGTGTAAGGGGCGGAGTTATCAGGTAGACGGCTGATCCAGTCTTTATGAATACGGCCACTGTTGGCAATCGCATCCACATCGGATTGTAACGCCAGTGTCACCACATCGGCACGGATACCATTAATGACCGAAGTAGCTTGTTTACCGGAGCCGCCATTAGACTGACGGATAATGACATTATCCCCCGTTTCCTGCTTATAATGGGCAGCGAAGGCCTTATTGTACTGCTCGTAAAATTCTCGGGTTGGGTCATAGGATACGTTTAGCAACTGATAATCTTTTGCTAGCGTACTCGCAGACACTAACATCAGCGCCAGACCAACATGCCACTTCTTCATAGTTTGCCCCCTGTATTTTTCCTAATAACAGGGTGGCATAACCCGGAAAATAACTTAAAGAACTAAAATTCCGTTTTTATATCACAAATGCATAAAAAAATAGGCCTTAGGATAGATATCGGCCTGTTAATTCATTTAATACAACCTCTTAGCGGTATCCAGTACATCTCGGCGGAACGGACGACGCATATTCTCGATGGCATCAATAATATCGTGATGGACCATTTTTTCATTCTGTACCCCGACACAGCGGCCGCCGTACCCTTGTAACAGCAGGTCTATCGCGTAAGTGCCCATCCGTGACGCAAGGATACGATCATAAGCACAGGGTGCACCGCCACGCTGGATATGTCCCAGCACTGTGGCTCGAGTTTCCCGGCCGGTCTCTTTTTCGATATAGCGGGCCAGTTCCCCAACATCACAAATCAGTTCGGTAATCGCGACAATGGCGTGTTTTTTCCCCTTAGCAATTCCCGTGTTAATTTCCGCCAGTAGCTCCTCGCGGGTATAAGGGGTTTCCGGTAACACAATAAATTCACAGCCACCGGCAATCGCTGCCGCCAATGTTAGGTCGCCACAATGGCGGCCCATCACTTCAACAATAGAAATACGCTGATGCGAAGACGAGGTATCACGCAGGCGGTCAATCGCCTCCACTACGGTTTCCAAGGCAGTGTGATAACCGATAGTGTAGTCCGTGCCGGCGACATCGTTATCGATAGTGCCGGGCAAACCAATACAGGGAAAGCCCATTTCGGTCAGCCGTTTAGCCCCCATATAGGAACCATCGCCGCCGATCACTACCAGCGCATCCAGTCCGCGCTTTTTCATGTTCTCTATCGCAATCGTCCGAGTCGCATCCTCACGAAACTCAGGGAAGCGGGCAGATCCAAGAAAAGTTCCACCGCGGTTAATCATGTCAGACACACTGTAGCGGTCGAGGCTAACCATCCGGTCTTCATAGAGTCCGAGGTAGCCGTCATAAATCCCAAAAACTTCCAGTCCTTCACCGAGTCCAGCACGTACGACACCACGGATAGCGGCATTCATACCCGGGGAATCCCCGCCGCTGGTCAATACACCAATTTTTTTGATCATGACAACCTCTGGATAGTCTGAAACTAAAGGGGAATTTTTCGGTCCACCCGGCCACTGTCTGCGTATTGAAGATACCGAGGTGTTTTCCGCTCTATCATATACCAAACCCCGTGACCGGGATTGATTCAGGTCACTGACATTACAACGCCAAGAAAATCTCTTCGGTGAAGCTGGTTTTAGCCCGCTGCCAATGGCTTAAAAAATAAAGAGCCCGCGCTTATCTGCGGCTACTGACGACGACGGATCTTGATGGATAATCACATCTGCACCCGGGAATAGCGCTTTCAACGCCTCTTCCAGTGCCTCTGCCTGATCGTGGGCTTCAACGAGTGGCAAATGATCGTCCATTTCCAGATGCAACTGAATAAACTTTGTCGGTCCAGACTGGCGGGTACGGAAATCATGTGCCCCACAGACGCCAGGCCAATCGCGGATCACTCGAATAATCTGCTCGCGGTCCTCTTCGGGTAGAGCTCTATCCAGCAGGGACTGTACCGCTTCATGGCCCATACGGATCGCTGAAATCAGGATATAAATACCGATCCCAAAGGCAAACAGCGCATCAGCATAGGTCATACCGTACCAGCTGAGCGCCAGCGCGACCACAATCGCTCCATTCATCAGCACATCAGACTGATAGTGCAGCATATCCGCCCGGATCGCCTGACTATGGGTTTTGCTGACCACCCAGCGCTGAAACATCACCAGTATTAGGGTAGTGATCAGGGCACTGATAGCGACAGCCATTCCCACCACCGGCGCACGCAATTGTCCAGGGCTTATCAGATGCTGAATACTGGTCAGAAATAAAAACAGTGCAGAACCACTGATAAACATACTCTGCGCTAACGCCGCCAAAGATTCGGCTTTGCCGTGGCCAAATGAGTGATTGTCATCCGCGGGTTGTAGGGCATAGCGCACCACCAAAAGATTGGTCAGCGAAGCACCGATATCCACCAGCGAATCCACCAGTGCCGCAAGCACACTGACCGATCCGGTATACCACCAAGCAACGATTTTAATGACCAGCAGTACAGAGGCAAGGGCCGTGGCAGCAACGGCTGCCGAAGTCACCAGTCGTGCGTAGGAATTCACCATTAGCGTTCCTGAATATTGATCTTTCAAAAGAAACTTTACTGCGTCAGTCCCCGTAGGGTTTTGGTCGCAATGCGTCAACCCGGAGTCAGGCCAGAGGGTCGCGTTTAAGTGTATCAAGCTCGGAGGGAAAATGGACAGCAATGTCTGGAGATAAACAGAATTCCTGTCGCGACGGTAGAGTTCGAAGTCGGTTCACAACCGGTGACAGGAAAATTATCCAATCGTTAGCACAGGGTAACCACCTCCCTGCTGTGCCACTTTATTGCCGTTAACTCAATTTGTTCGCTTGATTGACGGGAAATAACAGATAAAAAAAACCCCTCATTTCTGAGGGGGAAGACAGGGATGGTGTCTATGGCAAGGAAAAGGGATAGGGCATACTATTGGTACTGCGCTTACGGCAATCAGCGAGGCTGGTTACGGTAACTGTGTTGAACGGCGTATATCGCTGACACGCAGTTCAAAATTCTTTTGTAATATCGCCTGTTGACGTACGGTCAGCAGGTTATACATTTGGTGACGAACTCTGGCCATTTCGACCTGTTCGTTCACATAACTCTGGGCCATTTTTTCGGCCTGTGCCCGCACAGCAGTCTCGTTAAACTCCGAGGCGGTCACTAGTTGATGTTGCTTCTCAATATCTGACAGTAAAAAGGCTGTCTGAGCCTGGCGGGCCTGAAACATTAAATCCCGCATTTGCTGTCGCTGTTGTTCAGTTAATTCAATACCCTCGAACATATGATTTTGAAAATTCTGCGCCATACTGTCAGCAGTAATAATCATATCCGGAGGTGGCTGGTCGCCGGTTTGTGCTGATGCCTGACCTGCAATAACCAGTGACGAAAGTGCGACGATCATCAATTGGCGCATTTCTGGCTCCGGAAATAATTTTTTGTTTCTCAACTCAACGGAAACCAGTGTAATCCAGTTGCTGCAAACATCCGTCAGGGGGTGTAAAACTACGTAAAGTGACACCCTGACCACCCTGGAACACGGTATTTTTCCTGCGGAGGAAAACATAATGAATAAAATTCTACTGGTTGATGATGATCGTGAGCTGACTTCTTTATTAAAAGAGTTACTTGAGATGGAAGGCTTCGAGGTCGTGGTCGCAGATGACGGTGAAAAAGCCCTCGCCCTGCTGGATAACAGCATTGATTTACTGTTACTGGATGTCATGATGCCGAGAAAAAACGGGATCGATACCCTGAAAGAGTTACGCCAGCAGCATCAAACGCCGGTGATTATGCTCACTGCCCGAGGCAGTGAACTGGATCGGGTACTGGGCCTGGAACTGGGTGCCGATGACTATTTGCCTAAGCCCTTTAATGATCGCGAGCTGGTAGCCCGTATTCGCGCAATCCTACGCCGCTCAAACTGGAGTGAACAGCAGCAAACCGACAATGCCTCACCGGCAATACAGGTGGACCAACTTAAACTTAACCCGGGACGCCAAGAGGCCAGCTTTAATAATGAGGTGTTGGAACTGACGGGCACCGAATTTACCTTGCTCTACCTGTTGGCTCAACATCTGGGGCAAGTGGTCTCCCGTGAGCATCTGAGCCAAGAAGTGCTGGGAAAACGTCTGACGCCTTTTGACCGGGCTATTGATATGCATATCTCCAACCTGCGTCGCAAGCTACCAGAGCGTGTAGATGGACACCCTTGGTTTAAAACCTTACGAGGCCGCGGCTACTTAATGGTTGCTGCCTCATGATAAGCAGTTTGACTACCCGCATCTTTGCCATCTTCTGGCTGACGCTAGCACTGGTACTGATGCTGGTGTTAATGGTGCCTAAACTAGACTCTCGGCAGATGGCCTCCCTACTAGGCAGTGAACAGCGCCAAGGAGTAATGATCGAGCAGCATGTAGAAGCTGAACTGGCGCAGGATCCGCCAAATGATTTGATGTGGTGGCGTCGCTTATACCGTGCTATCGATAAATGGGCACCGCCGGGTCAGCATCTGCTATTGGTGACCTCTGAAGGTAGGGTGATCGGTGCCCGCCATAATGAAATGCAAATTATCCGTAATTTCATCGGCCAGTCGGACAATGCCGACCACCCACAGAAAAAAACCTACGGCCGCACAGAAATGCTAGGCCCTTTCTCCGTGCAAGATGGGGAGGATAACTACCAGCTCTATATGGTGCGGCCAGCGACTAGTTCCCAGCTAAACTTTATCAATCTGCTGTTCGACCGCCCGCTATTGCTGCTAATCGTTACCATGCTCATTAGTGCCCCATTGCTGCTATGGTTGGCATGGAGCCTCGCGAAGCCAGCCCGAAAACTGAAACATGCCGCTGATGAGGTGGCCATCGGAAATCTACGGCAGCATCCAGAACTGGAATCAGGTCCGCAGGAGTTTATCGCCGCCGGGGCCAGCTTCAACCAGATGGTCAGCGCTCTGGAACGGATGATGACCGCTCAGCAGCGCCTACTGTCAGATATCAGCCATGAGTTGAGAACGCCGCTAACCCGACTGCAATTGGCAACCGCCCTGCTACGTCGGCGTTCAGGAGAGAGTAAAGAATTAGAACGAATTGAAACCGAAGCTCGGCGTCTGGACGGAATGATCAATGATTTGTTGGTACTTTCCCGTACCCAGCATAATAACGCGCTGGTGAGTGAGGCGATGAAGGCCAATATTCTGTGGGGGGGAGTGCTAGAAGATGCCCGCTTTGAAGCCGAACAAATGGGAAAAAAAATGGATATACCCTATCCGCCCGGCCCTTGGCCGTTGTACGGCAACCCTCATGCACTAGAAAGTGCGCTGGAAAATATTATCCGTAATGCCCTACGCTATTCGCATTCACACATTAGTGTCGCATTCTCGGTCGATCGTAGCGGTATCACCGTACATGTCGATGACGACGGTCCGGGAGTCAGTGCAGAGGATCGTGAGCAGATTTTCCGTCCCTTCTACCGCACCGATGAAGCTCGTGACCGCGAGTCCGGCGGTACCGGTCTGGGACTGGCGATTGTTGATACCGCCCTACAACAACACCATGGCTGGGTAAAAGCCGAAGATAGTCCATTAGGTGGACTGCGTCTGATAATCTGGCTTCCGCTGTACTCTGTTCAGCAATAATTTGCTATTCTGCGGCTCTCGTCACCGGGAGCCTATATGATTAACATCGTTTTATTTGAACCAGAGATTCCGCCTAATACCGGTAATATTATTCGTCTATGTGCGAATACTGGTTTTGCCCTACATTTGATTGAACCCCTCGGATTCACTTGGGATGACAAGCGGTTACGCCGTGCTGGGCTCGACTATCATGAGTTCACTTCCGTCCAACGTCATGCTGACTATCAGGCATTTCTTGCCGCAGAACAGCCGGAGAGGCTATTTGCACTGACCACCAAAGGAACACCGGCGCACAGTGCAGTCAGTTGGCAGGCAGGAGATTATATGATGTTTGGCCCTGAAAGCCGTGGCATTCCGGCAACCATTCTGGAGACACTACCGGCGATGCAAAAAATACGCATCCCCATGATGCCGGACAGCCGCAGCATGAACCTATCGAATGCGGTGGCTGTGGTCGTGTATGAAGCTTGGCGGCAACTAGACTATGCCGGGGCACGCATCATAGAGTGATCATCTCGGTACCCGGCACAGGGACGTTAGATGCCGTCCCCGTATTCAAACCCGTTAAGGGTACCATTAAAATGCTGGTCCATATCCATCGACGGTTTTTCTGAGGTCGGGCGACCGACAATGCGAGCCGGGACACCCGCTACGGTCGTGTGTGGTGGCACCGGTTGAAGCACCACAGAGCCGGCTCCAATCTTAGCGCCACGCCCAACTTCAATATTACCCAGTACTTTAGCCCCGGCACCGATCATTACCCCTTCACGGATTTTAGGATGACGATCACCGCAGGTCTTACCGGTACCGCCAAGGGTAACCGATTGCAGGATCGAGACATCATTTTCAATGACTGCAGTCTCACCGACCACAATACCGGTGGCATGATCCAGCATAATGCCGCAGCCGATAGAGGCTGCTGGATGAATATCTACGCCAAACGAAACCGAGATCTCATTCTGTAGATAGACCGCCAGAGAGCGACGTCCTTCCTTCCACAACCAGTTACCGATACGGTAAGCCTGTAGTGCGTGGAAACCCTTTAGGTAAAGCAGCGGTGTCGAGTATTTATCCACGGCCGGGTCACGCTGGCTGACCGCCGTAATATCCCGCGCTGCCGAAAAAATCATCGTCGGATCTTTGCGATAAGCCTCTTCAACAATCTCCCTGACTGCAATGGCAGGCATAATTGGGTTGGCAAGCTTATTCGCCAGCATATAACTCAGCGCACTGCCAAGATTTTCGTGTTTCAGTAATGTCGCATGAATAAAGCTGCCAAGCATGGGTTCACCCTCAGCCAAGCTTCTGGCTTCGGCGATAATGTTTTCCCAGATTTGTGCTAACTCTTCAGACGACATAACCAGACTCCCGATAAAAAAGCGCCCTAACAGGCGCTCATGGTATATTGATTCAGATACTGCCAGACCCGCGCCTTAGCGCGCGTCGTTCTCATCTTTCCTTTCCCGTCCCAGTAATGACAGGGCAGCCTCGTGGGCTGGCTTCCCGCAATACAGAACTTGGAAGATCTGTTCGGTAATCGGCATCTCTACACCGACGCGTGCTGCCAATGCCCTAACTTCTTTAGTATTGCGGTAGCCTTCGACCACCTGACCAATACTTTTTTCAGCCACGTCAACACTGTTACCCTGACCCAGTAGCATTCCGAAACGTCGATTACGGGACTGATTATCGGTACAGGTCAGCACTAAATCGCCCAAACCGGCCATCCCCATAAAAGTGGTCGGATCCGCGCCGAGGGCCGCCCCTAAGCGACTCATTTCTGCCAAGCCTCGGGTAATCAATGCAGTGCGTGCATTGGCTCCGAAACCGATACCGTCAGAAATACCCGCACCGATTGCGATGACGTTTTTTACGGCGCCACCGAGTTGGACACCCACCAGGTCATGGTTACTGTAAACACGAAAACTTTTTCCACAGTGCAGTTTCTGCTGTAACTGCTCCGCAAACAGTGTATCGGTCGATGCCAGTGCAATCGCCGTCGGCATACCCGCTGCCAGTTCTTTGGCAAACGTCGGCCCGGAGATCACTGCCAGCGGAATATCCGGCCCAAGAATTTCACGGGCAACATCCTGCAGTAGCCGACCCGTTTCATGCTCAAGACCTTTGGTCGCCCACACCAGACGTGATTCTGCGGTTAGGCAAGGTTTAATCTGGGCCAGCACCTCGCCAAATACATGACTGGGGACAACCACCAGAATATCCTGACTGGCAGCAATCGCTGCCGTCAGAGAAGGCTCAATCCGCAGGTTATCCGGAAAGGCTACCTCTGGCAGGAATTCGGTATTACATCGCTCTGCCTGTAAACGCTCAAGATGACGCGGATTATGCCCCCATAACACAACTGGGTTCCCATTACGCGCTAGCGTAATGGCCAGGGCGGTACCGTAAGAACCGGCACCGATCACACTGACAGCATGGCTACGAATCGTCATTACGCGTCCTGCGGCGCGCTACCTTCCTGTTCCTGCAGGTAGCTCATAAACAATGCATCGAAATTCACCGGAGCCAGGTTCAGCTGCGGGAAGGTCCCACGAGAGACTAAGCCGGAAACACACTCACGGGCATAAGGGAACAGGATGTTCGGGCAGTATGCACCCAAGCAATGTGCCATCTGAGTCCCTTCAATACCAGCAATGGTAAAGATACCCGCCTGTTGAACTTCACACAGGAACGCAGTTTCTTCCCCTACGGTCGCCGTCACCGTCACACGCAGAACAACTTCAAAAATACCGTCAGCCAACTGGGAAGAGGCGGTATCCAGATCCAGTTTGACTTCAGGTTCCCACTCTTTCTGGAAGACCTGTGGCGCATTAGGGGCTTCAAAAGACACGTCTTTGGTATAAACACGCTGGATCTGGAAAGTCATTTCGCTGTTATTTTGTTCTGACATGGCACTTAATCCTGTTTAGTTTAAAGTAGTCCCGCCTGGTCAATCAGGCTTGCAGTAATGGGTCCAGACCCTGTTCAGCTTCTAAGGCGAACAGATCATCACAACCACCAATATGTTTTCCATCGATAAAGATCTGAGGAACTGTAGTACGGCCGCTGCGTTCAATCATACCTGCACGTTTTTCGGCATCACCATCAATAGCAATCTCATTAAAGGCTGCGCCTTTCTTCTCCAGCAGTGCTTTCGCTCGGTGGCAGAACGGACAGGTCTGTTTGGTGTAGATATCAATTGTCGCCATTTTCAGTCCCTCTTACGCTTATTTACCACGTACCAGCGGCAGGTTTTCACCGTTCCAACCACTGATACCTTCTTTCAGAACAAAGACCTGAGTGAATCCAGCAGCGCTTAACTGAGCGGCAGATTCTCCAGCAGTCTGTCCGGTTTGGCAGGTCACAATCACCGGCTGATCTTTGAATTTTTCGACCTCAGTCAGGTTGCCTTTTTTGATCTCTGCGGCGGCCAGGTTCACAGCACCGGAGATATGTCCGCGACGGAAATCATCACGGCTGCGGACATCAACAACCACCGCATTGGCTTTATTAATCAGATGAGTCGCCTGGCCACGGCTGACCGTTTTCACTTTGGACACCAGCCCCTTAAAGGTAGTAACAATCACCAGCACTAATAAAACAACCCAAGCGAGGCAAAGAACCAGATGATTGCGTGCAAATTCCATAATATCTTGCATGAGGGGTAACAACTCCAGACCGGACAGAAATAAGATAATATAAGGGCTCTGAGTATACCTGTGCAGCACGGCATGTACAGACACTAAAACCGTTGAACGAGCAATTTATGTGAGATTTACCCGATAAATTCTGCATTTAAGCACTCAGCACTTTCCTGTTGTCTGATTATGCTAGTAATGCCAGTGACAAACTATGAAATCCCGGCGCGGACTCTGGTAAGCCGCCGGGCATCGTGAAATAATCGCTGCCTTATGACGAAAAAAAAACCTGTCACTCCGAGCTCGCCAGGGATCGCGCTCCGCTCACTTCCAACAGTGCGGAAACTGCCTCTGCTGGCCATCAGCCTGCTTTATGCGGGCTATCTGTGCTTTTCCGTTTCTGCCACTGCCGCAGACGATAACAAAACACAGCTGAAATCTATTCAGCAGGATATCGCCGATAAAGAGAAAAGTGTCCGTGCTCAGAAGATTCAGCGTAGCGCCCTGCTGGATCAACTGGAGAGTCAGGAGAAACTGATTGCTCAGGCGAGCCGACAACTTCGGCAAACCCAGTCAGTGCTTGATGGCATTACTCGTGATATTGATTCGCTAACCCGTTCAGTCAGTGCCCTCGAAAAGCGTCAGGATCGTGAAGAAGATTTGCTGGCACAGCAGTTGGATGCCGCCTTTCGTCAAGGTCAGCATAGCGGCTTAGAACTGATGCTCAGTGGAGAAGCAGGCGAGCGCGATGACCGCATCCTTACCTACTTTACTTATTTTAATCAGGCCCGCCAACAAAACATCCGCGATCTAAAACAAACCCGGGCCCAACTGGCTGCGCAGAAGCAAGAACTACAGCAGAAGCAACAGCAACAGCAGCAACTCCTGATCCAACAACAGGCACAACAGGCAAAACTTGAGCAGGCGCGTTCAGCGCGTCAGCGAACGCTGAGCGTGCTGGAGTCATCACTGGAAAAAGATCAGGCCGATCTGGTGGAGATGCGCCAGAATGAAAGCCGTTTACAAGCGAAGATTGCCCGAGCCGAACAGATTGCCAAAGCTCGTGCTGAACAAGAAGCGCGGGAAGCCGCCCAGGTGCGCCAGCGCCAAGCACAGGCAAAAGCCTCTGGTTCGAACTATAAGCCAACGGAAGGTGAGCAGGAGTTGATGGCCCGTACCGGAGGGCTGGGAAGGCCGGCTGGACAGTATCCGTGGCCAGTCAGAGGTAAATTGTTACATCGGTTTGGTGAAACCCTACAGGGTGAACTACGCTGGAAAGGATTAGTCATCAGTGCAGCGGAAGGGACTGATGTCAGAGCGATTGCTGACGGCCGTGTGATTATGGCCGACTGGCTGCAGGGGTACGGGCTGGTCATTGTACTGGAACACGGCAAAGGGGATATGACGCTCTATGGTTATAATCAGAGCGCACTGGTGAATGTCGGTGATCAGGTACGAGCCGGTCAACCAATCGCTCTCGTCGGGACCAGCGGTGGTCGGGGTATCCCTTCGTTGTACTTCGAGATCCGTCGTCAGGGTCAGGCAGTTAACCCTCTCAGCTGGTTAGGAAAATAATGGTGCAGGGTCTTAAAACCGCCGCCTTACTCGGTGGCTTGCTAATTTGCCAGTCTGCGTTAGCCGGTAAGCTGGCGATTGTAATTGATGATTTTGGCTACCGGCCAAAAGAAGAAAACCAGGTGTTGAAAATGCCGGCCGCCGTCTCTGTGGCGGTACTACCGGACTCAACCCATGCCCGGGAAATGGCGATCAAGGCCCACCAGACGGGGCATGAAGTCCTGATCCATCTGCCGATGGCCCCCCTCAGTAAACAACCCTTGGAAAAAAACACGCTTAGCCCGGAGATGAGCCGAGCTGATATCGCGCGTATTATTCAGCTGGCAGTCGACCATGTCCCCTATGCGGTCGGGTTGAATAATCATATGGGCAGTAAAATGACGTCCAGCTTGCCGGGAATGATCAATGTCATGCAGGTACTGAACCACTATAAGTTTTACTTTCTTGACAGTATGACTATCGGTAACAGCCAGTCCGTGCCAGCTGCAAAAGGTACCGACGTGCGGATCCTTAAACGTAATGTCTTCCTTGATGATACGCCGAATGATGCCGATATCCGTCAGCAGTTTGAACGGGCCATTCGCCTAGCACGCCGTAATGGCTCAGCGATTGCCATTGGTCACCCTCACCCGGCCACCGTCAGAGTATTACAGCAAATGTTGGCTAGCCTGCCGCCGGACATTACGCTGGTCAGGCCAAGTCAATTACTCAACGGCGTAGCACTGCCGTCCATGACCGGTAAAACACCTGCCGCTGGCAGCATGAAGCCGACAGCACCGCCGTTTGGTCGCCAATGTAGGACTACCCATAAACTGACTCCACCACCTCCCTCTACTGGTGTTGCCAGAATTTACAGCAGTCTGAAAAACAGCCAGTTTGTCCGTGATATTCGCTCGCTATTCTGATTTTTGAACTGGGCCTGCGTCAGCAGGCTCGGCTTTCCCTACGATGCGAGCCGTCATCATGGCAGTTCCCGCGAGAGGCTGCATTTGTGACACCCCTCACCAATCCTTTTCCCAGTATGACTGCCTCTGCCTTTACCCTGCATGAAATGGTATCATTGGTGCCTATAAACCCATTTCACGGACAACCGTCCTCATTGAAAGGTACACGCATGATTATCGTTACTGGTGGCGCCGGCATGATCGGCAGCAATATTGTTAAAGCGCTAAATGATCGCGGTCACACTGACATTCTGGTGGTGGATAACCTGAAAGATGGTACCAAATTCGCCAATCTGACTGATCTGGATATCAGTGACTACATGGATAAAGAAGAGTTCCTGGTCAGCCTGATGGCTGGAGATGATCTGGGACCGATTGAGGCGATTTTCCATCAGGGTGCCTGCTCCTCCACTACTGAGTGGGATGGCAAGTACATGATGGATAATAACTATCAGTATTCCAAAGAACTGCTGCATTATTGCCTGGATCGTCAGATCCCGTTCCTGTACGCCTCCTCAGCAGCGACCTATGGTGGACGTAACGATAACTTTATTGAAAAGCGTGAGTTTGAATCGCCACTTAATGTCTACGGCTACTCGAAGATGCTGTTCGATCATTACGTGCGCAGCATCCTGCCAGAAGCTGAGTCACCGGTATGTGGTTTCCGCTACTTTAATGTCTATGGTCCGCGTGAAGGCCACAAAGGCAGTATGGCCAGCGTGGCCTTCCATCTGAATACGCAGATCACCCAAGGTGAAAACCCAAAACTGTTTGCCGGTAGTGAAAACTTCCAACGTGACTTTATCTATGTAGAAGATGTTGCCGCCGTAAATCTGTGGTGCTGGGAAAATGCCATCTCCGGGATCTACAACTGTGGTACCGGTCGTGCCGAATCTTTCCAAGAAGTGGCGGATGCGGTGCTGGCCTACCACGGTAAAGGTGAAGTCGAATACATCCCGTTCCCTGAAAAACTAAAAGGCCGCTACCAGGAATATACTCGAGCAGACCTGACCAACCTGCGTGCAACCGGTTACGATAAACCGTTTAAAACCGTTGCCGAAGGCGTAGCTGATTATATGACTTGGCTGAACAAGTAATCACAAGAGACCTGACGGCAATGAAAATACTGGTGATCGGCCCATCTTGGGTAGGCGATATGATGATGTCTCAGAGTCTGTATCGTACCCTTAAAGCGCAGTATCCACAGGCGATAATTGATGTGATGGCGCCGGCATGGTGCCGTCCGTTGCTGTCTCGGATGCCAGAAGTTAACGAGGCACTGGCGATGCCCCTTGGCCACGGATCACTAGCCCTCGGAGAACGTCGCCGGATTGGCCGATCACTGCGTGACAGTCATTATGACCGTGCCTATGTATTACCTAACTCATTTAAATCTGCCCTGGTGCCATTCTTCGCCGGTATCGCACGGCGTACCGGTTGGCGTGGTGAAATGCGTTATGGCGTACTCAACGATGCACGGGTACTGGATAAAGCCGCCTTTCCGCTGATGGTCGAGCGCTATGTCGCCTTGGCGTATGATGCGGGCACTATCAGTAAAGCGGCCGATCTTCCACAGCCGCTGTTGCGACCAGCTCTCACCGTGACCCTGCAGGAAATCTCTGAGACCACGGGACTGTTTTCCCTACCGGGAGATCGGCCAATCGTCGGGTTCTGTCCCGGCGCAGAATTCGGTCCTGCGAAACGCTGGCCACACTATCATTATGCGACCCTAGCACAGCAGCTCATTAACCGCGGTTACCGGGTTGTCTTGTTCGGTTCTGAGAAAGACCATGAAGCCGGCGAAGATATATTGAACAGCTTGGACGAGGCGGATCAGGCTTTCTGCCACAACCTGGCAGGAAAAACTAACCTTGACCAAGCAGTGATTCTGATTGCCGGTTGCGCAGCGATAGTCAGCAATGATTCAGGATTGATGCACGTTGCTGCTGCCTTGCAACGGCCGTTAGTGGCACTCTATGGCCCCAGCAGTCCCGACTTTACCCCGCCGCTATCGGATACAGCGCGCATTATTCGCCTGATCACCGGATACCATAAAATCCGAAAAGGTGAGACTGACCTCGGCTATCATCAGAGTCTGATTGATATTACTCCTGCACGTGTTATGGATGAGCTGACGTTATTACTTGGCCCGACAGGAGAATAGATGCAGGTCCTGATTGTAAAAACATCGTCGATGGGCGATGTTATCCATACACTTCCGGCACTCACCGATGCTATGCAGGCCATCCCCGGTGTCCGCTTTGATTGGGTGGTTGAAGAGAATTTCAGCCAAATTCCCAGCTGGCATCCTGCGGTAGACCGTGTATTACCAGTCGCGATTAGACGCTGGCGTAAGCACTGGTTCGGTATCGCGCAGCGTGAAGAACGCTTCCGCTTCAGACAGCAACTACGCGAAAAGCAGTATGATGCCATTATTGATGCCCAAGGACTGATCAAAAGTGCTGCCCTAGTCACTCGTCTGGCCCGTGGTGAGAAACACGGTGCAGATAAAAACAGTGCCAGAGAACCTTTCTCCTGCTGGTGGTATGACAAACGCCATGCGATCCCCCGTCAGCAGCATGCGGTGGAAAGAACCCGTGAGTTATTTGCCAAAAGCCTCGGCTATACACGTCCGGAAACTCGCGGTGATTATGCCATCGCTAACCACTTTACCCATCATCTACCGGCGGATGCAGGTCAATATTTGATTTTTCTGCATGCCACCACCCGGGATAATAAACATTGGCCAGAAGATCACTGGCGGGAACTGATCGCCCGTGTCACCGCAGCTGGATACGGGGTTAAGCTACCCTGGGGGGCAGAGCATGAGTATCAACGGGCACTTCGCTTGGCGAAAGGCTACGATAAAGTGACAGTATTACCCAAACTTCCCTTGGCGGAAGTCGCCACCGAATTGGCAGGAGCCAAAGCGATTATCTCGGTGGATACCGGACTCAGCCATCTGGCTGCCGCGCTGGACCGGCCCAATATCACCCTATACGGGCCGACGGACCCAGGGCTAATCGGCGGTTATGGTGACCACCAAATAGCACTGCGCCCAGGATCCGGCAATAGCATGGGCAATATCAGCGTGGATGCTGTGCAACACGCCCTGTTGCCGCTGATAGGATAACGTTCTGATGCGCTCATTCTACAAACAGATCTACCGGTATACCCACCTCCGTTCATTTCGCCACAATGAGACACTGTGGCCTTGGATCACCATCACTCGTGCCGATAGCGGTGAGATAAATGCTGTCAGTTATAAGCGCCAGCCAATACCGGTATGCCCGTTATCGGAGCTTGCTGGCCGCTACCAAGGGGACGTACTGCTAGCCGCTTCCGGTCCTTCGGTGCGCAGCATTGATTTTGAACGCTTACCGGAAATACCGGCAATGGGGGTGAATGGCAGTTGGGATCTCAAAAACAAAGTCGCTTTCCGGTTTTATATCGTTGTGGATATGAGCTTCTTCAAAAATAAGCCCGAAGTCATCGAAGAAATTATCGGCTGCCCTGATATTCATTTTTTTACCACCGTTCAGGGCATAATGAAAATGGTCGAGACCTTTGGTGTAGCAGCCATCCGCTGCATTCTGGTCCCAATAGAAGACATCAGTAGCCAGGTTTTCCGCGCCGCACGGCCCTTGGAGATACTGCATGATACCTTATCATTGCCAGGTGTTAGCTTCAGTAAAGACGCTAAGCATGTTGCTTTCGTAACAGATATTCGGTTAGGCATTGCCGATGCGGGTACTGTCGTCTACTGGGCCTTACAGATCTTAAATTTCTGCGGGTTTACGCGTATTTTCATACTCGGCTTGGATCTGAATAATTTCAATCAGCCTCGTTTTTATGAAAATCAGCATAACAGGTTACCGACGACGCTGGATGATTGTCTAGACAGCAAAATTCTTCCCTCGCTGAGGCTGGCCAGTCAAGTGCTGAAAGCCATTCATACCGAAGTTATTAATTTCTCACCTGACAGCGCCGTGCCTGATACAGTGTTTAAAAAGGAAAGCTGTAATGAATTCTTTTCTGAGAGATAAAGCTAGCGTATTGCCTTATAGCTTTGTTTTTGCTGTTTTTTTATTCTTTAATACTATTTTCAATGGCTCTACTAGAACCAATAATCTACTACACCTCGCAATACTGTTTATTATTTTCCGCTTATTCACCGATAAAGCCCTCGTACAACGGATCATTATCGATAAAACCTTGGTGAGAGGATTACTCTGTGCTGGGGTTTTTATGCTCTATTTCACAGCCACTAACCTCTGGCCAAACTACAATGGGCATCTTGCATCGACATTCAACCACAGTCTATATCTACTGTTTTATATCACTATGACTGCCTTACTGCTGAGTAGCGGAGCCAGACAGCAGGTGATGGCACTGATTGTGGCCGGGTTCACGCTGGTATTTAGCTATCTACTGATCAGCAACTTCCATGTCATCCTCAATCGGGGTCCAGTGACGGTCGCTAACCCGACCGCACAGAACGTTATCGACCTTGCTGGACTGGCCAGTATCGGGCTAATCTTGGCGATTACGCTCTTTCTGGAGACGCGGAACAAACTGATACTGCCCTGTATGGCTATTCTGTCGTTTTTTATCCTATTAACACAAAGTCGTGGCCCGGTACTGGCACTCGCAATCTCTTGGCTATTGTGCAAAGGCTTTCCGCGCCTAACCCGTAAAAATATCAGTATTGCCCTGATCATCGTGGTGATTTCTGCTGTATTTATCGAAACTACAGAACTGGGAGCCTTGCTGCGGTTACGTGTCGAAGATGCCTACACTCAGTCGTTTTTGCGCTTCAGTATCTGGCGACATACTGCAGAGCTTATCTCTCAGCACTGGCTGCTCGGAAATGGATTTGATTATGAACTGGCGTTTATCAACTATTCTGGTGAGCACATCTCAACCACCCATAGTCTCTATTTCGGCACCCTACTTAAGGGAGGAGTCATCGGCGGCATACTATTGTTGATCTTACTGGGTTATACCCTGCGTACTGCATTCAAATACCATAATCAGCGCGTTGATTGCGGGGCGGTACTGGTTATTTTCAGTATGTTGTTTTATCTAACCGAGGGGATGTTTGTAATCAGTAACCCTGCACCGGAATGGTATCTGTTTTGGTTCCCGATTGGTTACGCACTGTCGAGAAGCCCCGCCACTCTGAAGGGCGGAGCTAAAGTAACAGGGGATTAATTCCCCTGCAGTGAGGCCGTCTTGGTCTGGTAATACTCAAACAATGTCATACCTTGAGTCTGTGGTTGCAGCCAAGCAAACAGCTGCTCAAGGTTTTCATACAGCGTTTCAATATCTGCGGCTGTTTTAAACGTCGGGCTTCCGCCTGGCATAAACTCTGACGAATGCAGCATAAACTCCACATAATCGCTGCCGGCCGCTAGGTTCTGCCCCACTACCCGCTTCATAGCGCTGAGATTATCCCGAGAAGGACGCAACCAGTAAACCGCCGGTGAACGTTGTTTGCCGCGCAGACGGTCAACGCCCTGTTTCATGCGTCTGACTAGCGGAGCATGCTTATAAACGGTACTCATTGGCACTTGCAGCAACCTCCCTGAGCCGGGGGACGAAATATCAGCAGGATCCATAAAGTAGGCTTCCTGAGGAAAACGGCTGTAATCGGTACCGCCCTTGCCCTGAGGCGCTCCACGGGTAAACTGCCAGTTCACCCGCGGCGTCACCGAGCAGTCAACACAATAGCCTAATTCGCTTAATATTGCGGCATAACGCTCATCGAAGGCCCAGCGACCGGCGCGGTGACTTTTCATCGGCACCTGAAAAGAGTCTTCCAGCAGTTCGGTCATATAGCGAACTTTGGCTTTCAGCACATCATCTGGGTATTCAATTAGGTAGGGCTGCCATTTCCAATCATCATCGGTCAGCGGATGCTCTGGCGGACTGTTCCAAGCATGCAAGTGCATGCCCACTTCACCTTGGTTTCTGGCAATGACATCTGCAGCAAACTCAACATAGGCGGGATCAGTCGCCATTTCATAATTGGTCAGCCAGGTAGGTTTGCACTGATACTTTTCGCAGAGCTGCTGAAAACGGGACAAGAAACGGGTATTTTCCGTGGTAATTACTCGGTGATTTTGCCAAAGGTTATCACCTTCAGTATCAATGGTGATAAGAAAAGCAGGTCTGGTCATGAATGATCTCTGATGTTTACCTGGCGGTTTTTCTGGTACTTTCCCTGACTTCACAGGAATACCGGTGGGTCTGATCACCGAACGGACTAGGACGTTATCCGGATTACTTAACCTGCGCGCTTACCAGAAGGATAGTAGAAAGTGTTAAAACATCATATCACAATGATTATTGATGGTCTGCCTGGTGGCGGAGCCGAAAAAGTCGTACTCACCTTGGCGCAAGGTTTTTTACAACAGGGCCACAAGGTCTCATTACTGTCTCTACGAGATGTCTGCAATTATCCTCTACCGGACGGCCTAGACTACCGAGTGGTCGCGGACAACGCCCACGGTGCACTCCGTAAACTGACTGAACTTACTCGTCGTGCCCATCAACTTGACCGTGCATTTTCTACTCTGCAAGACGAGCGTGGCACCGTCGATTTAGTGCTTTCCAACCTGCATAAAACGGACCGCATTGTCAGTCGTAGTCGTGTTATTCCGCACCAGAAAGTATGGTTCTGTTTACACGGGGTCATGTCAGCCTCCTATCTCGGCCACCGTACCGGCCTGTCACGCTGGCTAAAACGACGCAAGATCCAGCGTGTCTACCAAGGGAAAAATATTACCGGCGTCTCCCACTTTGTCACAGAAGATCTCTGCCAACAGTTTGCTGTACGGCCTGCACAACAGAAAGTGATTTATAACCCCTTTGATTTTAACGCGATCACTGCTGCGGCCTTTGAGAACGTACCGTTGGCCACAAAAAGTTATCTGCTGCATGTGGGTCGGTTCCATGCGGTTAAGCGCCATGATCGTCTACTGCGGGCGTATGCACTGAGTGGCCTAACAGTACCGTTAATCCTACTTGGGGAAGGCAGCGAATCGGCACGGCACAAACTGCAGACCTTGGCTAAGGAACTCAACATCGCTGACCGGGTAATTTTTCAGGGGTTTGACCCTAATCCTTACCGCTGGATCAAACATGCCCGCCAGCTGATCCTCAGCTCTGACAGCGAAGGCTTTGGTAATGTATTGGTGGAGGCGCTAATTTGCGGCACTCAGATTGTCAGTACTCGCTGTCCAGGCGGACCGGCGGAGATTATGACCGGCGCTTTCGCGGCCGGTCTTGCGGATCTGACGCCGGAGTCACTGGCCCGAGCCATGGTCACCATCGACCAGCACCCAGTGACGATTGACCCAGCCTCATTGCAATCCTATCGGCTGGAGGTCATCTGTGGTCAATATCTGTCACTGATCCCGGCCTAACTCACCCTCGCTTAGGGAGACCTTGTCAGACAGTCGTGTTTTAAGTTCTGTCAGTAAACCGAAGACTTCATCGACCTGAATAGCCTTCAAGGGAACCTGTTTGTCGGTGACCCGTGGGTCATCAAAAGGTAAATAGAGGCAGCAGTGGCGATCCTGATCTTGATAAGGGCCGCTGCTCTCAGGCAGCTCAGTGACAAACATGCTCAGCGTGGACGTTTTCAAGGCAATCGCCAAATGCAGTGGCCCGGTATCACCGGTCACCAGAATATCCATCGACGAAATCACGCCCAGTAGCTGTGGCAGTGTCGTTTTCCCTACATAACTGGTGATCGCCGCATTGACCTCCGGTGTCGCATGTTCAGCCACCTGACGGGCCAGTTCACTCTCTTGCGGCGAGCCGATCAGCACGATCTCACTACCAGGGAAGCGGGTGATAATCTTCTCAGCCAGCTCAGCAAAATAGGCAGGAGGCCAGCAACGGATCGGAGTGGATGCCCCGAGCTGGAAGCCAACTCGGAATACCCCAACAGGTTTTGGTAATGGCGTATAGTCACAGGGCACCACCATATCGCTATTATGGGTATCACAGCCCAGAGCCCCCGCCAGTTGCATTTTACGACCTATAATATGCCCCTGATAGGCATCCACGCCATACACCAGCCAGCGGGATAAACTATCAATATCTTTTCCGTAATTATCCCGAACCAGATAGCGACAGCCAATCATACCGGCGCTGAGGATGTCATAGGGAATGTGAGAGTGCAGCATTACCGCAAGTTCCGGCGAAAAGGTTTTCGCCTCACGGACAAAAGCCGACAGAGTACCGTATTTATTGTTCCAGAAGATGACATCGTCATAGAAATCACGACGGGTCAGCAGTTGTTCATATTTAGGATGAGCCACCAGCACAATCTTCGCCTGTGGATAGCGCTGACGAATAGCACGTAACGCCGGGGTATTGAACATATAGTCCCCCAGCGCGGTGGTGGAATACACCAGAATACTGCTAAATGTTTTGTCGGCAAGTTTTTGTTTTTTCTCTGCCGTCGCAGCGACCTGACGGTGAAACAGACGTAACCATAGGTCAGCCAGCTTCATCTTATTCTTTTTATGTTCTCTCATTGGTAGTGAGCGACCTTTAAACTAATAAACAGTACGGTTAAAAAATCGATACATTGACTGAGCACGTCAGAAGTCCTGTAATGACTCATCTAATACAAGGTAATACCTGTGACAGTCGCGCTGACTTCCGGTTCAGACTATAGGCCAAATCATACCATTTAAATGTGGCAGGTCCGGATATTTGTCTACCCACAAATCACCCGCGACAGAACAAGGATTCTTTAGCGGATATCCCCCACCTCTAGGATTTATTTGGTAAAGTGTCCAAGAATAAAGACATACCGCTTAAGGTAGGGAAAGTAAACGGGATACCCCGCGCCTGGCTGAGGCGAACTTCTCCGCGCGTTGCGTGTCGTAACTCACAGCGATTATTTCATGGCTATCAGTAAGATAGCCTATACACGTTAGTTCATTGATGATAAGCGACGGATATGAGTCATAGGCCGCCCTCAGAGGCTACCCCACAACGAATACTGATCATAAAGCTGCGGCATCATGGGGATATGCTCCTGATGACTCCGGTCATTAGCACGCTCCATGACAATTATCCCGATGCTCATATCGATGTACTGCAGTATAAAGAAACTGAACCAATGCTGATTAATCACCCATTGGTTAATCAGTGTTATTGCATTGACCGAGCGTGGAAGAAACTCGGCCCTTGGCGACATATCGGTCATGAATGGCATCTACTGCGCACACTCAGAGCACAACGCTATGATCTGGTCATTAATCTTGCTGATCAGTGGCGAAGTGCATTACTGACCCGATTTACCGGTGCCCCTGTCAGGCTAGGTTTTGATTTTCCGAAACGCCAAAGCGTCGCGTGGAAATTCTGTCATTCTCAGTTAGTACCCGTCACTGATCACAATGCCCTTCATACCGTAGAGCAAAACCTCTCAATACTGGCTCCGCTGGCGCTGCCGAAAATCAGCACCCGCGCAGCGATGCATTATCTGCCGTCAGACGCACAATGTATCCGTCAGCGCTTGGACGAAGGGTGTGTGCGCGGCCACTATATTGTGATACACCCGTCGTCACGCTGGTTTTTCAAATGCTGGCCTGAAGAGAAAATGGCGGAGCTTATCACCGCGCTGACCACCGCCGGTTATTCTATTGTACTGACCTCTGGGCCGGACAAGGCCGAAAAAGCGATGGTCAGTCGTATTCGCTCTCTGAGTCAGGGTGAAACCATCATTTCCTTGGCAGGAGAAATGACACTCCCTCAGCTTGCCGCGTTAATCGATAAAGCTGATTTATTTATTGGTGTCGATTCGGTCCCAATGCATATGGCTGCTGCCCTCAATACGCCTTATGTCGCCCTATTTGGCCCGTCGAAACTGACGTTCTGGCACCCTTGGGAAGGTCAGGGTGAGGTGATCTGGGCCGGGGATTTTGGACCACTCCCAGACCCCGATTCTATTGATACCAACACTTCAGAGCGCTATCTGCAACGTATTCCAGTGGAAGCAGTGCTCTCCTCGGTACAAAGGTTGCTGAAATGAAAAAAATACGTCTGGCCATCGTCCGTCAGAAATACCGCCCCGACGGTGGCGCGGAGCGTTTTATTTCCAGAGCGCTGGAAGCGTTAAATCACAAGGAAATGGAACTGAATGTCATCACTCGCCAATGGCAGGGCGATGCGCATCCGGACTGGAAAATTCACCTGTGTGACCCTTTCAAATGGGGACGTATTAGCCGTGAACGGGGGTTTGCAAAGGCCGCTCGTAAGTTATGGATGCAGCAGGGATTTGATATCGTCCAGAGTCACGAACGTATTCCCGGTTGTGATATTTACCGCGCCGGCGATGGGGTCCACCGTCGCTGGCTGCTGCAGCGCAGCCGTATTGTGCCGCCGGGTAAACAACGTCGTTTAATGACCGACCGTTATCATCGTTATGTGATGCAAGCTGAGCGGGAGATGTACACCTCTCCAACGTTAAAGGCGGTGATTTGCAATGCAGAGATGATTAAACAGGAAATTATCGAAGACTTTGCCGTCCCCGCAGAAAAAATTCATGTTATCTACAATGCCATTGATGCCAGTAAGTTCTGCCCGCCTGAAGCTGAGCGGCGCCTGCAGTTGCGTCAGCAGCATGGCATCCCTCAGGATGCGCAGTGCTTAGTTTTTGTCGGATCAGGTTTTGAACGCAAAGGCCTGAAATCCGCTATCCAAGCTATCGCCGCGACCACCAGCCACCTACTGGTGGTGGGTAAAGATAAAATGGAACAGCACTACCGCCAGTTAGCCAACGATGCCGGCTGTCAGGATCGGGTCCACTTTGCCGGGATGCAACCACAGACCTTGGATTTCTATCAACTGGCAGATGGTCTGCTGCTGCCAACGCTCTATGACCCGTTCCCTAACGTTATACTTGAAGCCATGGCCTGTGGATTGCCGGTGGTCACCAGTACTCACTGTGGTGGCGCTGAATTTATCATCGAAGGTCGTAATGGGTTTGTCACCGACGCATTGGACATTGCGGCCATGACCCAGGCGATAAAACAATTGCCTCAGCAGGCACTTGGGTCCGAAATGGGATATCAAGCGCGGGAAACTGTCCTGCCCTATACGCCTGATAATCTGTCACAGCAACTGTTCCGTCTGTATGAGCAGATCGTCGCTTGATATCCGGGCCTGATGGCCCGGGGTATCCTGCCCTACATGCCCATTTTACCGCATCTATGCTACTATGCCGGTTCACTTCCAGGCAGATATTCATCATGATGTTGTTACGTATATACCAGACACTTCTCTACCTGATTCAACCCTTTATCTGGGTGAAATTACTGCTACGCAGCCGCAAAGCACCCGCCTATCGTCGGCGCTGGGCGGAACGCTATGGATTCTGTAAAGGCAAGGTCAGACCAGAGGGGATTGTCTTACATTCAGTATCGGTCGGTGAAACGCTCGCCGCGGTCCCGCTAGTCCGGGCTTTGCGTCAGCGCTATCCGTCATTACCGATTACCGTCACCACCATGACCCCCACCGGCTCTGAGCGGGCCAAATCTGCGTTCGGTGGTGATGTTGACCACGTTTATCTGCCTTATGATTTACCCGGTGCTACCCACCGTTTTCTGGATACGACCCGTCCACGCCTGATGGTGATCATGGAAACCGAACTCTGGCCGGGGCTTATCGATATCCTGCATAAACGCAATATTCCGCTGGTGATTGCAAATGCCCGTCTGTCTGAACGTTCCTTCCGTGGTTATCAGAAACTGGGGCGCTTTATGCAGCGCTTACTGCAATCGGTAACGCTAATGGCAGCTCAACATACTGAGGATGGTGAACGTTTTGTGGCCCTTGGATTGAAACGCAACCATTTAGCCGTCACTGGCTCGCTAAAGTTTGATATTTCGGTGACCCCTGAGCTGGCAGCCAAAGCGGTGACACTGCGCCGCCAGTGGGCACCGCACCGTCCAGTATGGATAGCCACCAGTACACATGAAGGCGAAGAAGCCATTATTCTCGACAGCCATCAGCACTTGCTACAGCAGTTCCCAGACCTGTTATTGATCCTCGTGCCCCGTCACCCGGAGCGGTTTGCCGAAGCTGAAGCTCTGACCCGTAAAGCTGGACTCCGTTATCTGACCCGCAGTAGCGGTAATATTCCCACAGCAGATACCCAGGTCGTGATCGGCGATACGATGGGCGAGCTGATGCTGTTATACGGTATTGCTGATCTGGCCTTTGTCGGCGGTAGCTTGGTAGAGCGTGGCGGCCATAATCCACTGGAAGCCGCTGCCCATGCTCTGCCGGTACTCATGGGCCCACACACGTGGAATTTCAAAGATATCTGCGGCAAACTGATAGAAGCACAAGGGCTGCTATCAGTCAGTGATAGTCAATCTCTGGCTGAAGAGGTGGCCTCACTGTTGAACGATGAGGACTACCGCCGCTACTACGGCCATAACGCCGTAGAAGTGTTACGCCGCAACCAGGGCGCATTACAGCGGTTACTGGAGCTACTTGAACCTTATCTGCCGCCACGGACACACTAATGACAACACGCCAGCGCCTGTCGGTGGTTATGATCACCAAAAACGAAGCGGAACTGCTGCCGGACTGCCTGGCATCAGTGCTATGGGCCGATGAAATTGTGGTACTGGATGCTGGCAGTGACGATGCGACCTGCGAAATTGCCCGCCATGCCGGAGCCAAGGTTTATCAGAACGATGAATGGCCAGGATTCGGGCCACAGCGTCAGCGTGCTCAACACTACGCCAGTGGCGATCTGATCCTGATGATCGATGCTGATGAAAGGGTTACCCCGGCACTGCGTCACGCCATAGAAACACTGCTATCAAAACCGATAAATAATAACTGTGTGTACAGCATTGCCCGCAGTAATTGGTTTCTCGGGCGTTTTATGCGGCACAGTGGCTGGTATCCAGATCGTGTAACACGCCTCTACCCGGCTCGTTTTACCTACAATTCTCATAGGGTACATGAATCTCTGGAACATCCCGGCGCTGAAGTGATAAAACTGGCCGGCGATTTACAACACCTCACCTGTCGCGACTTACATCATTTTCAACAGAAACAACTGTCTTATGCCCACGCTTGGGCACAGCAACGTTTTGAGCAAGGGCGGCGTTGTGGGTTATTCTCTATTTATAGCCATACGGTCGGTGCTTGGTTAAAAACGGCCATCCTGCGGGCTGGCTTTCTTGATGGTCGCCAGGGCTGGGTCCTCGCTCAGGTCAACGCACAGTACACCTTCAATAAATATGCCCTACTATGGGCACTCAATGCGACCAAACCAGGGGAGTCTTCATCATGACCACGACCCGCGCCATCTATCCGGGAACCTTTGATCCCCTGACGCTGGGACATCTGGATATTGTCACTCGGGCTTCTCGGCTATTTAACCACGTCATTCTAGCGGTCGCTCAAAATAGCAGTAAGCAGCCGATGTTTACTCTTGAACAACGGGTTCATCTCGCAAAACAGGCTACCGCGCAGTTACCCAATGTTGAAGTGGTTGGATTCAGTGAATTGATGGCGGGGTTTGCAGAACAGCAGCAGGCAAACGTACTTATCCGTGGTGTCCGTTCCGTTTCTGATTTTGATTATGAACGCCAATTGGCGCAGATGAACAGCCATCTGCTGCCGGGATTAGAGAGCGTGTTTATGATCCCCGCCGAAGCCTACGCTTTTGTCTCCTCCTCGTTGGTCAAAGAGGTGGCACGCCATGGCGGCGATGTTTCCGGTTTTGTCACCCCGGAAATTCTCAGCGCCCTTAAGGCGAAACTGATGGCCTAACCGGCCGACCGGTTATTTCTGGCAGTGCGGGCACCAGTAAGTGCTACGCTGTCCGTGACGGCCAGAAAGGATCAAGCTACCGCACTGGCGACAGGGTTCACCTGCTCGTCCATAAACCTGTAATTCCTGAGCAAAATAGCCCGGTTTGCCATCACTCTGCAGGAAATCCCGCAGCGTGGTTCCACCTTGGTCAATCGAGCGCTGTAGAACCTTTTTGATACAACTGACCAAAGTAGAGGCGTCCTGATCACTGAGCTGGTTCGCCGGTCTATCAGGCGATATCCCTGCGGCAAACAGCGACTCACTGGCGTAAATATTACCGACCCCAACCACCAGCGTGTTATCCATTAACCATTGTTTAATGGCAATACTCTTGCGCTGCGACTTCTGTTGCAACCATTGCGGGGTAAAATCATCACTTAGCGGTTCCGGCCCCAGATGGGAGAGTACACTGCTGGTGAGTGGGTCCTGTGTCCATAACCAGGCACCAAATCGCCGCGGATCGGTGTAACGCAACACCTTACCGTTACTCATAACCAGGTCAACGTGGTCATGTTTCTCCGCAGGCAACTCTTCCGGCAGGATCCGCAGGCTGCCAGACATGCCAAGATGAATAATGATCCAACCCGTCGGTAATTCCAGCAGGATATATTTGGCTCGACGACGAACACTGAGGATCGGTTGATCGCTAAGGGCAAGGATTTCCGCAGAGACCGGCCAGCGAAGCCTGGAATTACGGACCACCGCATGCAGTACAGTGGCACCTTTCAGGTAAGGTTCTATCCCACGGCGACTGGTTTCAACTTCCGGTAACTCAGGCATCACTGTTCCTCTGAAAATTGTCAGGGCATAAAAACAAAAAACCCGGCCGGAGCCGGGTTTTTTCAGAATACCAAAATTACTTAATTTTAGCTTCTTTGTAGACAACGTGCTGACGGACAACTGGATCGAACTTTTTCAGTTCCAGTTTTTCCGGTTTAGTACGCTTGTTCTTCGTAGTGGTATAGAAGTGACCTGTACCAGCAGAAGAAACCAGCTTGATCTTCTCACGAATACCTTTAGCCATGATTTAGTTCCTTAGTACTTCTCACCGCGGGTACGGATATCTGCTAATACAGAATCAATGCCCTTTTTATCAATAATACGCATACCTTTAGCAGATACACGCAGGGTAACAAAACGCTTTTCGCTCTCAACCCAGAAACGGTGTGAGTGCAGGTTAGGCAGGAAACGGCGTTTCGTCGCGTTCAGTGCGTGGGAACGGTTGTTTCCGCTCACCGGGCGCTTGCCAGTTACTTGGCAGACTCGTGACATGTCATATCTCCAAAAATCAAATCAGCTCGAGCTTTGTACTTAGGTTCTGGCCGCCTCGTCAGGCTTTTAACCCATCCAGGCGAGTTCAATGTGAACCCGCTGAGCAGGCCTAAACGCCAAACCCGAGATTCTCAAAGGTGGCGTAGTATACGCTCTGCGGGGCAAACGCTCAAGTCCCGAACAGATAAAGATCTCTTTGGATCGGCGAAAAACTGCTAATTTTCGTCAGAAAGCGCGGCTGAATGCGCGCTTTTCATACTACATCAGCCCCTGTTCAGCAAATGAGGTAAACCTTCCTTTACCGACTACCATATGGTCTAAAAGGCGGATATTCATCAGCTGACAGGCGTTATCAATACGACGAGTCACTGCTTTATCCGCCTCACCTGGCTCAGCCATACCGGAGGGGTGATTATGCGCAACAATCAAGGCGGCCGCATTAATTTTTAACGCTTCGCGCAGAATTTCTCGCGGATGGACTTCAACAGAGTTCAGTGAACCGGTAAACATTCGCTTCACTGATAATACTCGGTGCTGATTATCAAGAAAGATGACCATAAAGATCTCACGTTCTTCATGGGCCAACTGACTCGCAAGAAAATGCCGTGTTGACTGCGGGCTTTCTAAAGGTGCCCCGGCGGTAAACTGTGCCAAAAATACTCGGCGTGCCAGTTCCGTCACCGCCACAAGCTGAGTCATCTTTGACATTCCAATACCGCGGATCGCCAGCAGCTCCTCTTTAGGCGTGGACATCAGCCGGTACAGGGAGCCAGACTGTTTCAGCAGTGACTCGGAAAGTGCCATCACACTCGTACCGTTCACCCCAGTACGCAGAAACAATGACAGTAGCTCAGTGTCCGTCAGTGACTCAGCACTATGACGGTGTAATTTTTCTCGAGGGCGCATCTGCATATTTTTCTCCTCCTCTCACAGAAACACAGTATCCTCCCTGCCGCGGCACCCCGAAAGCCACAACTCACCCGGGTGTTACACAGATCTCACCCTTAAGTTAATTCAGCGCAGTTGTGCACAGCAAAACCGAGCGGGGACACGAATGCTGGGACAGTAACCGCGCAGGTCGGGGATTGTGATAAAATACATGGCGGCGGGCTGAGGCTCCGGTTACGGATTGATAAGTGAGGCGACAATGATGGAATTAGAGGGTAAAAAGATCCTTCTGGGAGTCAGCGGGGGTATCGCGGCGTATAAAACGCCCGAACTGGTACGCCGCCTGCAGGATCGCGGTGCCGAAGTGCGAGTTATGATGACCGATGCAGCCAAAGAGTTTATCACCCCACTCAGTCTGCAAGCCGTCAGTGGTTATCCCGTGTTCCATCATCTGCTTGATCCCTCAGCTGAAGCTGCCATGGGCCATATTGAGCTAGCCAAATGGGCAGATCTCGTTATTATTGCCCCGGCCACCGCTGATATTATTGCGCGGATAAGCCACGGGATGGCCAATGACTTAGTCACAACGGCCTGTCTGGCAACACCCGCCCCAATCGCTATTGTGCCAGCCATGAACCAACAAATGTACCGGGCGGCGGCTACACAGGAAAACTTACAGCGTCTACAGGCGCAGGGTATGACCATTTGGGGTCCGGACAGTGGTAGTCAGGCCTGTGGTGATATAGGTCCTGGTAGAATGCTGGATCCTTCTGACATCGTCGCGCTAGCTGTCAAGCACACCGGCACGATACATGACCTGCAGCACTTGAAGATTATGCTCACTGCCGGGCCAACCCGAGAGCCGTTGGATCCAGTGCGCTATATCAGTAACCATAGTTCTGGGAAAATGGGCTTTGCTATTGCAGAGGCCGCCGCACGCCGCGGTGCCTGTGTCACACTGATCGCTGGTCCGGTCAGCTTGCCCACTCCGCAGGGGGTCAAGCGTATCGACGTCATAACGGCCGTTGATATGCAGTCTGCGGTAATGGAACATATCACTCAGCAGGACATTTTTATTGGTAGTGCCGCAGTTGCCGACTACCGGGCAGCCACTATTGCTGCCGATAAAATAAAAAAAACGGGTAATGAAGATAATGAAATAACCCTGCAACTAATTAAAAATCCGGACATTGTTGCAGGGGTGGCAGCCTTAACGCAGGACCGCCCTTACGTGGTCGGATTTGCAGCAGAAACCCGTAATGTGGAAGAATACGCCCAGCAGAAAAGAAGACGAAAACAGCTGGATTTAATTTGCGCTAACGATGTGTCACTGGCTGAACAAGGCTTCAACAGTGATAACAATGCGCTTCACCTTTTCTGGCAGGAGGGAGACAAAGTGCTACCCCTCAGCACTAAACAGCTCCTTGGCCAGCAATTATTAGACGAGATAGTCCGCCTTTATGATGAAAAAAATCGACATTAAAATCCTCGACCCGCGTGTCGGCAAAGAGTTCCCCTTGCCGACATACGCCACACCAGGCTCGGCTGGTCTTGATTTACGTGCCTGTATTGACGCCGGACTCACTGTGGCTGCCGGGGAAACAACCCTTCTGCCTACCGGGCTGGCTATCCATGTAGCCGACCCGCAACTCGCGGCGGTGATTTTACCGCGTTCAGGTCTGGGTCATAAGCACGGTATTGTGCTCGGCAACTTAGTTGGTCTGATTGATTCAGACTATCAGGGACAACTGATGGTCTCGGTCTGGAACCGCTCATCCCAGGATTTTACTATCCAGCCTGGGGACCGTATTGCTCAACTGGTCTTTGTTCCGGTCATTCAAGCAGAATTCAACCTAGTCGACGCATTCGACGACAGTGAACGTGGTGAAGGCGGTTTTGGCCATTCCGGCCGCCAGTAATTAATCAGCATCAGATTCTGTACCTTCCATCTTCCGGTGTATGTCGTTCTAACAACTGCACCGGAACGTTTGTGCTTCATAGTCAGTGACTGCCACGCTGATACCCCCTGATAGGGCGTCAGTGCAGCGGGCTCTGTGAACAGGTACAGCATTTTTGGGTGATTTTTCAGGGGTCTTTACAAGCATGGCAGAAAAAAAGAACGCGAAACGGAACCGTCGCGAAGAAATTTTGCAGGCTCTGGCACATATGCTGGAATCCGGGGATGGCAGCCAGCGCATCACTACCGCAAAGCTGGCGGCGAATGTAGGCGTTTCTGAAGCAGCGCTCTACCGCCATTTCCCCAGTAAAACCAAAATGTTTGACAGTCTGATTGAGTTTATTGAAGACAGTCTGATTACCCGCATCAATCTTATCCTGAATGATGAAAAAGAGACGCTTAATCGTTTAAAGCTGATCGTACAACTGATCCTCGGGTTTGGTGAGCGTAATCCAGGGCTGACACGTATTCTGACCGGACACGCATTAATGTTTGAACAGGATCGTCTGCAGGATAGAATTAATCAGCTGTTTGAGCGTATTGAGGTGCAACTGCGTCTGGTAATGCGCGAAAGGAAACTGCGTGAAGGGGAAGCCTTTCTGACGGATGAAGGACTGCTGGCCAGCCAGCTTTTAGCATTATGTGAAGGCTTACTGTCACGGTTTGTTCGTTCGGAGTTCCGTTTTAAACCCACCGCGGAATTTGAGATCCGCTGGCCGTTACTGGCGACACAACTGATCTGATAAAGCGGGCCGTAGGCCCGCTACAGAATTCCCCATCAGATACCGTACTGATCGCGATAGGCTTTCACCGTAACCAGCGACTCCGCCATCTCCGGTTTTTCTTCCAGATAGGTGATTAAATCATGAAGGGTGATGATCGAAATCACTTGGCACTGATAATCACGCTCCACTTCTTGGATCGCAGAGATCTCACCACGGCCACGCTCCTGGCGATCCAGCGAGATCAGTACCCCGGCTAGTGAGGCGTGATGAGCAGCGATAATTTCCATGGATTCACGGATGGCCGTCCCTGCGGTGATCACATCGTCCACCAGCATAATCCGCCCCTGTAATGGGCTACCCACCAGCAAACCACCCTCACCGTGATCTTTCGCTTCTTTACGGTTGAAGCAGTAAGGCACATCCTGATCATGGTGGTCAGCCAGAGCGACTACAGTGGTGGTGGCAATCGGGATCCCTTTATACGCGGGGCCGAATACTAGGTCGAATGCAATCCCAGAGTCTACCAGCGCCTGGGCATAAAAGCGCCCCAGACGGGCCAGATCACGACCACTGTTAAATAGCCCAGCATTGAAGAAGTAAGGGCTTTTACGACCAGATTTCAGGGTGAATTCACCAAATTTCAGTACCTGCTTCTCCAGCGCAAATTCAATAAACTCACGTTGCCACGATTTCATTTTATTCCTCACATAAAAAAGGCGACCCTAAGGTCGCCGGATATATCAAACTGCCAATGCCGCCTTCTGGGCACCGATCAGTGTTTCAATACCACCACGGGCCAATGCCAACAGACTAAGCAACTCATCGTGGCTGAAGGGCTCGCCTTCCGCCGTGCCCTGCACTTCAATCATTCTGCCGTCTTCCATCATCACCACGTTCATATCGGTGTCAGCCGCAGAATCTTCGACATATTCCAGATCGCAAACGGCTTCTCCATCAACGATACCAACGGAAATCGCGGCCACCATCCCTTTCATTGGGTTTTCACGCAGTTTACCCGCAGCCACTAGGGCATTCAGCGCATCCGCCAAGGCCACACACGCACCGGTGATCGATGCAGTTCGGGTGCCACCATCGGCTTGGATCACATCACAGTCGAGGGTAATGGTATATTCCCCCAATGCCTGCAAATCGACGGCTGCACGTAATGAACGGGCGATCAGCCTCTGGATCTCCAAGGTCCGACCTCCCTGCTTACCTTTGGCCGCTTCCCTCGCCATACGACTATGGGTAGAACGCGGCAACATACCGTATTCGGCAGTCACCCAGCCCTGTCCTTTGCCTTTTAGAAAGCGCGGGACGCTCTCCTCGACAGTTGCGGTACACAGGACTTTGGTTTCACCAAACTCCACCAGTACTGAACCTTCAGCATGTTTGGTGTAATGGCGGGTCAGGGTGACGGGACGCACTTGCTGTGCACGACGGCCTGCTGGACGCATGATCTTTCTCCGGCTGCTATTGACTGGCTGCGCATTATACGGATTTCACCGGCGGATGCCTACGATCACCATAAAATGGTGAGTTTTCTTGGTAATCAGGGCGGAAAGTAGTGTTTTTTACCGACTCATCTAGCGTAGATGGCTGCAAAAAATCAGACACCGGATGAAATGTTTAACAAATTGTGGCTAAATACCGCACTCTTTTCAGGCTGCCGGATCGCATTAATATGCTTTATACACTCCATTTTTTACTGGCGATTATCGTCATTCTTGCCCTTGCCCTGCTGTTCAGTAACGACAAAAAGAAAATCCGTCCACGGATAATCCTGCAACTGATGATGATTGAAGCGGCGTTATCCTATTTTTTGCTGCACTCTTCCGGTGGAACGAAACTGGTCTCCGGTATTTCCGGATTTTTCGAAACTATCCTCAAGTTTGCAGCTCAAGGTTCAGACTTTGTGTTTGGTGGTATGGCAAATCAGGGACTGGCTTTTATCTTTCTCGGCGTACTCTGCCCGATCATCTTTATTTCTGCACTGATTGGAATTATGCAGCATTGGCGTATCCTGCCGCTGTTTATCCGCGTGGTCGGAACACTCCTGTCTAAAGTGAACGGTATGGGTAAGCTGGAGTCGTTTAATGCCATCAGTACCCTAATCCTTGGCCAGTCCGAAAACTTTATTGCCTACAAAGGGATCCTCGGCGACCTCTCTTCCCGTCGTATTTACACCATGGCGGCCACCGCAATGTCGACCGTATCGCTGTCTATCGTCGGCGCCTATATGTCGATGATTGATGCCCGTTACGTTGTGGCAGCTTTGCTGCTGAATATGTTCAGTACCTTTATTGTCATTTCGATCATCAACCCAGCCAGTGACGAAGACCAGCAACAAGAAATTGCCTTGGAAAAGCTGCATGAGAAACAGACGTTCTTTGAAATGCTGGGGGAATACATTCTAGCTGGCTTTAAAGTTGCGATGATTATTATGGCGATGCTGATTGGCTTTATCGCACTTATTTCCGCCATCAATGCCGTATTCAGCAGTGTGTTTGGGATCAGCTTCCAGCAGTTGCTGGGTTATGTGTTCTATCCGTTTGCTTGGCTTATCGGTATTCCGGCCAGCGAGGCATTACAGGCAGGCAGTATTATGGCGACCAAACTGGTTTCTAACGAGTTTGTTGCGATGATTGAGCTGAAAAAAGTGGCAGCAGAATTTTCTCCGCGCGGGCTGGGGATCCTGTCAGTGTTTTTGGTTTCCTTTGCCAACTTTGCCTCTATCGGTATTGTCGCCGGGGCGATCAAAGGTCTGAACGAGAAACAGGGTAATATCGTGTCACGCTTTGGTTGGAAACTGGTCTACGGCTCGACCTTAGTCAGCCTACTGTCAGCGACCTTTGCCGGACTGTTTTTATAATCTCTGAAAATGACTGCACGGGCGGAGACCTTCTCCGCCCTACTCTTAGAAATCCACACACACCTTATTGTCCACCCGCATCACCGAATCCTGTTGGAAACGCTGCTTGTAGATCTGGCGTAACTGTTCAATCTTCTGATCACTCTCGTTATCTGCCGGATGGATCAGCATCAGAGCCTTGCTGTTTTCACGCGCCAAACGGCCATCATCGCCCATCCATTGCCCTTTCGCATCATACACGGATAGCCCATCTTTAAAGCGCGGCGTCACATCCTTATTGATAAAGGTCTGCCAGTCAGTGGCACTGATAAGGCTGGCATGTTTCCGGCTTAGACCAAACCACAGCGTGGTCTGCATCTGCACCTCCCCGTGCTGGCAGGCCGCTTGCGGTGCCATAACCGGTGCAGGGGACGCAGGATGATGTACGGTCGGCGCCTGCTGACACCCTGCCAGTAAGGTGGCTATCACCACACTAAAAACGGTCTGTTTTTTCATTATTTTTTTCCTGTTAGTAAATTCCCCCGCCATCTTAGCGTCTTTTCTCCGTCACTTGTACGCAGATTGTTTGCCGGATATCCCTGTCCAGTGCCAGCAGCGGTGGTTATAATCCCTCTGACACTTCATCAACAATGAGTACCCAATATGATCCGCAGTATGACCGCCTATGCCCGCCGTGAAATCAAAGGTGACTGGGGCAGTGCAACCTGGGAACTTCGCTCGGTGAACCAGCGTTATCTGGAAACCTATATGCGTCTTCCGGAGCAGTTTCGTGGCCTAGAACCGATGATCCGTGAGCGTATTCGCCACCGTCTGACCCGTGGCAAAATTGAATGTGCGCTGCGTTTTGATCCCAGCCAGAGCGCACAATCCGAACTGATGCTGAATGAGTCACTGGCTAAGCAACTGATTCAGTCAGCCAACTGGGTCAAACTGCACACCGATGAAGGTAGCATTAACCCGCTGGATATCCTGCGCTGGCCGGGCGTCATGGCCGCCGCCGATCAAGACTTGGATGCCATTAATACGGAATTGATGGCGGCCCTAGAGCAAGCACTGGATGACTTTATTACCGCCCGAGAAGCAGAAGGTAAAGCCCTACAGGCCCTGATTGAGCAACGCCTAGCGGGAGTATCCCAGCAGGTTAGTAATGTCCGTCAGCATATGCCAGAAGTCCTGAAGTGGCAGCGTGAGCGCCTGGTTGCCAAGCTGGAGGATGCGGATGTCCAGTTAGAGAATAACCGCCTCGAGCAGGAACTGGTCATGTTGGCGCAACGTGTCGATGTTGCCGAAGAACTCGACCGTTTGGAAGCGCATGTCAAAGAGACCTATAACATTCTGAAGAAGAAAGAAGCTGTTGGTCGCCGCCTCGACTTTATGATGCAGGAGTTTAACCGTGAGTCGAACACCTTAGCCTCCAAATCGATCAATGCCGATATCACTGCTTCTGCGATTGAGCTGAAAGTCCTGATCGAGCAAATGCGCGAGCAGATTCAGAATATCGAGTAAGCTATCAGGGCAGATCACCCACCAGCATAAAAACCACAAACCCCGCATCCTGTCGGGGTTTTTTATTGTCTACTGCGCCTACAGAGCCGATCAGTCATTAGAGTAAATACCGGCTGGTGATTTTACTTAGTCCTTTCCAGTTATCGCAGGTAAACCTCCAGCGAATACCCGTTATGCAGGGGTGTCGCCAAGACTGCAACACTTTCTGCCAAATGAGCCGCGACTTTTCACTGAATCTGCCAGCAGACCGCGAATATGTGCACTGATCCTTCAGGAAAATCCTTTAAGCTGGGAAGCAGAAAATACCGCTGTCACTGCTCGACACCAGTGACATTTAACCGGGGTCACAGGAGCCTTTTAATGAAAGTACAAAAATTATCGCAGCCGGGTTCAATGGAAAATCTGCCTTCTCTGGGAAGCGTTGATGGCTTACCAGGCACACCGAAAATTGACCTGTTTGGTTTCCAGACCGTGATCCGCGGCAAAGAAGATATCGATGCCGGTATTTTTGAGTGCAGCGCCGGAACCTATCGCCGTGGTGTGAAACAGGCTGAAATCATGCACTTTTTAAGTGGCACAGGCTCTTTTACTGCCGATGGGGAAGAGACGCTGGAATTTGGCCCAGGAGATTCCTTCTTCTTTGAAGCGAATACGGAAGGTACCTGGGTGATGCACGACCAGATGCGTAAACTCTACGTCATCTTTGATGCGGAGTGATCTGCCGCGTTAAAACGTTTCTCTGCCGAACACTCACTCCCCTGAGCCGCCCATCATCGCGTATCAGGGGACTATAATCCCACCAGCAATTGCCGAGATAGCTGGTGCAGAGTCTCAATTTGCTGATCGCTCATTTGTAATGAACAGCGTAGCTGACAAGGAATATCACAGATTTTAGCTTTAAGCTGGTCAGCTTTTTCCGTCAGTCTCACCTTCTTCATTCGCTCATCCTCCGGCACAGATATCCGGTTCAGATAACCTTTCGCTTCAAGTTTCTGTACCAGGGGCGTCAGAGTCCCAGAATCGAACAGCGTTTTTTCACCTAACATTTTAAGCGAAATATCATCCTGCTCGTAGAGTGCCATCAGTACCACAAACTGCGGATAGGTCAGATCAAAAACCTTCAGATAAGGCCGGTACTGACGCATCAGAGCATTGGTTGCCGAATAGAGCGAAAAACAGAGAATATCATTTAGGTTATTGTTTTCTTTCATTTTAGATTTCATTTTCAATCCCTTTATTGCGAAGAGTATAAATAATATTTGACTAAAAGAAACTTGTGCGCAAGTATTATGTGAGAAAGGTTAATACGTGATCCTCGGCTTCACGCCATCCACTTACCGCCACTCTCTGTCACAGGTGAAATGATGAAAACAACAAATGACTTACTGGTATCTGCCACATTCTCAGCACGCGACCAAGCCGTAGAAAATAGTGCCGTACCGACCACCGGCGTTAAAGCGTTTCTGGATCTGCTTAACAGCGGTGATGGAAAGCCGATAGAGCAAATGACCCCTCAAGAGGCACGCCAAGTATTAACGGATGCACAGCAGGGAGTTAACTTACCCGCAGCAACCGTATCAGAGAAAATCATCCATGTTGATGATCAGGAAATCCGACTGAAGATCGTGAAGCCTGAAGGTAGCAGTGAAAAATTACCGGTATTTATGTTTTTCCATGGGGGCGGCTGGGTATTAGGGGATTTCCCTACCCATGAACGTCTCATCCGCGATCTCGTACAAAGCTCTGGCGCAGCAGCCGTCTATGTCGATTATACCCCTTCTCCCGAAGCACAGTTCCCGGTAGCGATTCATCAGGCTTATGCCGCCACCAAATGGGTGGCAGAGCATGGGGATGAAATCGGGGTAGAGGGTAAGCGTCTGGCATTGGTCGGCAACAGTGTCGGGGGAAATATGGTCGCTGCCGTAGCATTACAGGCAAAGCAGTTTGCCACCCCGGCGATTCGCTATAACGTGATGCTGTGGCCTGTGACAAATGCGGCATTTGATAATGCCTCTTACCAGCAATTTTCTGAGGGATATTTTCTGACAAAGAATATGATGAAGTGGTTCTGGGATAACTATACCCGTCGTCCCGAGGATCGACACTCTATTCTGGCTTCCCCTCTGCAAGCGGATAAGGAACAACTCAACGGCTTCCCGCCGACGCTGATCCAAACTGCAGAACTGGATGTATTACGTGATGAAGGTGAGGCATTTGGACGTCAGCTCGACGCGGCGGGTGTACCGGTTACCGTAACCCGTTACACTGGTCTGATCCATGATTATGGGCTGTTAAATCCGCTGAGCGAAGAGCCGGCCGTCAAAACAGCATTAACCCAAGCAGGGGCATTGCTACGTCAGCATCTCAGTGCATAACGCGTTAGCGGGTCGCAAGACCCGCTAATTGAAGATCAGTGCGCTTGTTCCCAGTTATCCCCGAGGCCAATATCCACCTGTAAGGGGACATCCAGCGTCAAGCTACTCTCCATAATCTGACGGATCTTCTGTGTCGCCTCGCCCAACAGCGACTCGTCAACCTCGAACACCAATTCATCGTGAACCTGCATAATCATTTTGATTTTCTGCGGGTCCTGGGTCTGCAGCCACTCATCGACCCCTATCATCGCCCGTTTGATAATATCCGCAGCGGTCCCCTGCATCGGAGCATTGATCGCGGCACGCTCAGCCGCTTTACGGCGGATAGCATTACCAGAATTGATATCTGGGAGATAAAGGCGACGTCCATCCAACGTTTCCACATAGCCTTTTTCTGCCGCACTCTGACGGGTTGACTCCATATAACGCAGCACTCCTGGATAGCGCTCGAAATAGAGGTCCATATATTTTTTGGCTTCCGCTGGACCGATATTCAGCTGACGTGATAAACCAAAAGAACTCATACCATAGATCAGACCAAAGTTAATGGCTTTAGCACTGCGGCGTTGTTCATTACTGACCTTATCCACCGCAGTCCCAAAGACTTCAGCAGCGGTTGCGCGGTGGATATCTTCACCGTGAGCAAAAGCATTCAATAACCCACTGTCCTGCGACAGGTGCGCCATAATACGCAGTTCAATCTGTGAGTAGTCCGCCGCCAAGATCCGCTGCCCTTTCGAGGCAATAAAGGCATGACGGATACGACGACCTTCTTCATTTCGCACCGGAATGTTCTGCAAATTCGGGTCAGTCGAGGAGAGACGACCAGTGGCTGTCACCGCCTGATGATAAGACGTGTGTACGCGCCCCGTCACAGGGTTAATCATCTGTGGCAGTTTATCGGTATAGGTCGATTTCAGCTTTGATAAGCCACGATGTTCGAGGATCACTTTTGGCAGTGGGTAATCCAGTGCCAGTTCTGCCAGTACTTCTTCACTGGTCGAAGGTGCTCCGCCTGGCGTCTTTTTAGTCGGCTTAATACCCTGCTTTTCAAATAGAATGGTCTGCAGCTGTTTCGGTGATGAGAGATTGAAGGCTTCACCCGCTAATTCATGGGCTTTCAGTTCAAGTTCATTTAGGCGCTCACTCAACTGACGCGAATGTTCTGACAACACTGCTGGGTCAATCAGTACGCCATTACGTTCCACACGGGATAAGACCGGTACCAGTGGGATTTCGATCTCTTGCAATACCTTCAGTGGACCCGCTTGTTGTTCCAGTAATGGCCAGAATTTCAGATGCAATTGTAGGGTCACATCTGCATCTTCGGCGGCATACAGGCTCGCCTGCTGCAGATCGATCTGGTTAAAGGTCAGTTGCTTCTTACCTTTGCCGGCAATCTCCTCAAAGGTCACCGTCTTATGGTTCAGCCAGCGCTGTGCTAGGCTGTCCATATCGTGTTTACCGGCCACACTGTTGAGAATGTAAGATTCCAGCATGGTATCGAAACGGATACCACGTAGTTCGATACCGTAGTTTTTTAGCACCCCACGATCATACTTCAGGTTTTGCCCCACCTTACTGTGGTTCTCGTCTTCCAACAGGTCTTTCAAGCGAGCCAGTACGCTATCACGAGACAGTTGATCAGGAGCATCCAAGTAATCATGGGCGACCGGCAAATAGGCAGCCTCACCGGGCGCCACAGCAAAAGACAGGCCCACAATGTTCGCCGACAGGGTATCTAACGAATCAGTTTCTAAATCAAAGGCAAACAGCTCACTGTCTTGTAACTTGGTGAGCCACTGTTCAAAGGTCTCTTCGTCAAGAATGGTCACATAACCCTCAGACGACAGTACCGCCTCTGTCGGTTCGGACGGGGCAACCGCTACCGGCTCTTCGCTTTTACGTGCCGGTTTTTTGTCATCCAGCCAGCGCCCGTCGCTGACTTCAGTGATCCAGCGTTTGAATTCATAATGGCTGAACAGCGATAGCAGAGTATCGTTATCCGGCGCATTGACGGAGAGTGCCTCGCAGCCCGGTAGATCCTGTACATCAGTTTTGATTGTGGCTAACTGATATGAGAGCAAAGCCACGTTTTTGTTCTGCTCAAGTTTAGCGGCCATGGTTTTTGAGCCACGGAATGAGAGGCTAGCGACTTTATCTAAATTGTCATAGATGGTCGACATACTTCCCAGTCCTTGTAGCAGAGCCTGAGCAGTCTTTTCCCCAACCCCGGGAACCCCAGGAATGTTATCCGAAGAGTCACCCATTAGCGCCAAATAGTCGATAATCAGCTCTGGCGGGATCCCATATTTATCGGTGACTTCCTCTGGGCCGAGGATACTATTGTTCATCGTATTGATCAGGGTGATATTCGACGTCACTAACTGTGCCATATCTTTATCGCCAGTACTGATCAGCACTGGACGTCCCTGTTGATCAGCCTCGCGGGCCAGTGTACCGATGACATCATCGGCTTCTACGCCGGAAATGACCAGTACTGGCCAACCCATGGCTTTTACCATCTGATGAAGTGGCTCTATTTGGGAGCGTAAATCGTCCGGCATCGGCGGACGATGGGATTTATATTCCTCGAATAGCTCATCGCGGAAGGTTTTCCCTTTCGCATCAAAAACCACAGCGGCATGAGTAGGTTTGTACTGTAGCAACAGACTTTTCAGCATATTCAGAACACCGTACATTGCTCCCGTAGGTTCACCGGCACTATTAGTGAGCGGGGGGAATGCATGATACGCACGGTAGAGATAAGACGATCCGTCTACCAGGATCAGGGGGTTTTCTGCTATTTGAGCCATAAGTTGCTATTTCTTCTGTCGCTGTGGGGAAGTACTAAGGATGCCACATCACTGGCAGAATGTTGAATGGAAGCCAGCATTGGTACCGAAATTATTTTCCTACCTCGACGATCATTATGGATCTGTCTGTGGATAACTTTGTGTGTATTTTTTTAATCAGATCTCTACTTCAGGATCTCAATTCATGAATATGTTGAATTAATCATTAAAATCAACAAGATAAAAATACAGTTAGCTGTTAGTTATTCCGGTAGTGATATCAATGAGATGTGGATATTACTGAGAAGGGATCTTTTTGGTCATCGCGTTTTCAGAAAAAACGTCGCGTAGTCAGCGACGTTTTTCTGTACAGACGATGTTTATTTCGCGACCAGATATTTCACAACATTAACATAGTCTGCCACGAAATTATTCAGGGAGCTGGTATCTAGACCGGCATTGTTAACCTGATATTTCCCGTGAACAAAAATAGAAGGCACACCGGTAATATTGAAGTCATTGGCTGCTTTTTCCTGCTCGCTGACCAGCGCTTTTACCGCGAAGCTATTCCACGCAGAATCGTACTCTTCAGAAGAGATCCCCGCCGCTTTGATAAAGGTCGCTTTCAGAGAAGCCGCATCAGTGATGGTCTGAGATTTCTGCAGGCCATCAAAAATTGGATCCACAACTTTATTCTCAACACCCAGCGCCATGGCAACTGCCCAGGCATGGGTAACCTGTGGTGCGAAATCACCGCCCAGGAAGTTTACGGAATAACGAGTGAATTTAACGCCCTTCGGCAGGCTGTCCATCACGGCCTGGTTAATGTGGTACGTGCGCTCGAAGTCATAGCAGTGTGGGCAAAAAAAGGAGAAAAACTCCACGACTTCAGGGGCACCACTGACGGTTTTATCTAACGTAATATATTGCTTGCCATCAGAAAATGATGACGCGGCTGCGCTGAATGCCAGCATTACACCTACTAACGCGAACCAGATCTTTTTCATTGTATAAACTACTCCAGTAACGTAATCAAAATTGAGGATTTAGGGGTGACATCGGTTGGTGCAGTTTTTTTTCCTGTTCAGAGAAAACAGAAATCTGCCTGCGCCAGAAATCCTCATCGGCCATCCAAGGAAAGGCATGCGGAAACGCAGGGTCCTGCCAGCGTTTCAAAACCCATGCCAGATAATAAACCATGCGCAGAGTACGTAAAGGTTCAATCAGTATCAATTCGTTAACATCAAATTCACTGAATTCAGAATATGCCTCGAGCAAGATATCCCACTGGATAAGCTGCTCAGTCTGATCGCCGTTGACCAGCATCCATAAATCTTGCACAGCCGGACCACTGCGAGCATCATCAAAATCCACAAAAAAGGGTCCATCACGCCATAAGATATTACCTGGATGACAATCACCATGAAGCCGCAATGATGTTGTTTGTTGCTCATTCCACTGTTGTTGCAGTATGGACCTCAGACGATCAAGAACCTCCAGTAAAGCGACCCGCAAGGAATCAGGGATCAATGGCGAATCCGCCAGTACGCTGCGAGGTTCATCAAAATATTCTGCCAGTCCAATCGCTGGACGGTGCTGAAACACGGCTTTACGTCCGGTTTGATGCAGACGACCTAGGTATCGACCGACCGCCTCAAGCTGATCATAATTATCAGTTTCGTACTGCCGTCCGCCGAGACTTGGAAATACGGCAAACCAGAAACCCTGTGTCTGGTGCAGAGTCTTTCCTTGCAATACCAGCGGAGCTGCTACGGGGACCTCATCCGCTGCCAGCTCAGCAATAAACTGATGTTCTTCCATTAACTGCTCCGCATTCCAGCGCTGCGGACGGTAAAATTTAGCGACGTAGCGACGTTTATCTTCATCGCTGAATTGCCAGACGCGGTTTTCATAACTGTTCAGGGCCGTCAATCCAGACTCGACACGAATGCCAGTATTCCATAACGTATCCAAAATCAGTTCCGGATCCAGTGTCCGGAAGTTAAAAGCAGAATCGCTCATAGTGTGCCATTGGGTTATCTTCTGTCTGTTCAAAGGATAACATTTTCTACTAGGACGGGTCTTTAATTACCCCGCGAGCCTTCAACAATGCAGTTTTAAAATCCGTTTCATAATCTTTTTTAAGCCCAGGAATTGCGGCATGCTTATCCGACTCCCGTAACTTTAGGTGGTAAATCAATACATCATCCGGTAGGGAAGCCAGCTCGGCAGAATAGCCCGCCTCAGCAGCCAGCTGCGCAATAAACTGTAGCAGACCCAGCTCAGATTGTTTCTCCCAAGCGGGTAACAGTAACGCCAGTAACTCGCTGACACGTTTTTCTTTCATGATAGTATCTCTGTAAAGGAAAATCAGTCCCAGTTTCTCCTACTCCAGCGAGGTAATATGGAACCTGTTACCGGTGTTATCTTGGCCGGCGGTGCAGCAACACGGATGGGCGGCGAAGATAAAGGTCTGTTGCTGTTTCAACAGCATCCCCTCTACTGCCATGTCGCGCGTGTACTTGCCCCTCAGGTCACTACACTACTGATCAATGCCAACCGGCACATTGATATCTATCAACAGTCAGGCTATCGCTGTATCTCTGATACCCTATCTGGATTCCAAGGGCCTTTGGCCGGAATGCTCAGTGGACTTTCCGCGGCCAAAACTGATTGGGTAGTATTCAGCGCCTGCGATTCTCCTTGCCTACCGCCACAGTTTGTGAGCGATCTCTGGCAGCAAAAAGGCGGTGCCTCTGCCTGCTGGATCCGTACCAGCGAACGTGACCATCCGGTATTTTGCCTACTACATCGACGCTTACACGAACCGTTGGCAGCCTATCTCGCTAGCGGAGAGCGGCGTGTCTTGGCTTTTTTACGTCAGCACGGCCATGCCGCAAGGGTAGATTATCCGGAAGAGGCTTTTTTGAATATTAATACCCCACAGGAACTGGAACATTATCAATTCTAATAGTCCATTTTTATTGTGTCGGTTAAAACAGGCAGTATCGCACCGAAACGTCCAGAGAGACTGTTAGGCGAGGAACTCTATGTGGCTGGCACCTGACGGTATCGAGTTTTCGGTCACGCGATGGCGTTACGAGGCAATATCAAAGAGGGGTGAGACAGGCTATTTTTCCGCTCCAATGCAAAAAGGCCATCCGTAAGGATGGCCTTTTTGACTGTTTGGATGCCTGGCAGTTCCCTACTCTCGCATGGGGAGACCCCACACTACCATCGG
>NZ_ATMI01000005.1 GCF_000439375.1 Tatumella saanichensis | reverse complement strand
GGGGTAGTGATGAGTGTGCTGACGTTCGCCAGCACCCTTTCCCGCCATGATGAGCACTGGCATGATGACAACGCTGATGATGAGTTAGCTTCAGCGAGTTCCTCGGCAGACCATGAAGATCCACTGTTATCTACACCTAAAGGTCGTCGTCGCTTACTCAGCCGTAGAAAACCTACCTCAGAGGATCAAGATCCGCTGTTCAGCATGCCAGCTGATGCCAATGAGGCTGCTGATCCGCTGTTCAGTCGTAGCACTTTTACTGCCGTGGACGAGAGTGATCCGCTGCTGGCGCCGAGACCTACCGATGCGGTGCATTCGGCTCCGATTACGGCAGTACCCGCTGCCAGCGTAGCGGCTTCAGATTTCACAACATCGCCGGTGGCGCAGTCTGCCTATACGGTACCTGAAGCCTATGCCGCACCGGGGATCAGCACGCCAGCGGTGTCCACACCTGTGCCGCGTTCTGCGGAGACAGTCAACCCGGTAGAGCCGCCTGTTTACCACTTTGAAGTGCCGAGTAATCAACCGGTTCCGCCACAAACGTCCGAACCGGCTCAGCGTCCGATAGCAACTCAACCGCAATATGCTTCAGCGCCGGCTGCAACAGAGCCAGCAGCTCGCCGGTACGTAGAGACTTCTAGCCCCGCAGCAACGACTCCGTCGCAGCCGCAGACTTCAACCCCTCGCCCTGAGGTGGACAACATCTCTGCTGCGGCACGCCCACAGACTGTACCTAGCGGGTTGCAGCCTGCTTCTGCAGCGGCTCAGTCACAGCCACAGATGCAAACTACACCGGCGTCAAAACCCGCGGGACAATCCCCCTTTGCCGTAGCCGCCAGTATGGGCAAATTACAGAATGCCTCTACGAGCTTCGAATCGGCTGGGCGTCATCCTAGCCCTCAGGTTAAGCAAGGCGTTGGTGGCCCAGAATTACCACGACCTAATCCGGTGCGTTTGCCGACCCGCCGTGAAATGGCCTCTTACGGCATTAAACTCCCTTCGCAGCGCTTAGCGGAGGAGAAAGCCCGTGAAGAGCAGCAGCGTCAGACTGAAGCAGTTAGTGAGGACGTTGATGACTTCAGCGCGGTGACATCGCAGGAAGATGACGGTTTCGATCAGCGCCATCTGCGCCAGGCCTTTGCTGAACAGCAGAAAGCCCGCTACGGCGACCATCACCAGACGATTTCTGCAGAAGAAGAGGATGAGGATCAGCAGGCTGCCTTGGCCCGTCAGTTTGCCGAGCAGCAACAGCAGCGCTACCAGAGCGTCACTGTGACCCCAGATCCTGTGGCACCGGCGTCGGTAACCACTGAACAGCCTGCACCGGTCGCTGATCCTCCGGTCTTTGACTTCGTCCCTGAGGCTCCGGTTTCAGCTCCACAGTCGCCGAGTTTTAACGCACCGCAGTCACCGATCAGTGTCAATGCTACGGCGACTGAAGCTTCAGCACCAGCGTGGCAAGCACATCAGGAACATCCTGACGTCGCTGGTTACGCGGCAGAACAATCGAGCTCACAGAGTGCTGCTCAGCCAGCGGATTATGCTGTCCGTCCGCAGGCAACCACGTCTGCACCGGCAACTGAACAGACTGCCCGTCCAGCCGCGACTGAAACAGTAGCGGCTGCGGATCCTCAGCAAAGCCTTTTCCATCCGTTCTTAGTGCGCCATGAGCAACCGCTTGAAAAACCGAGCACACCGTTACCGACCATGGATCTGTTGACCCCTCCCCCTGTGGAAGAAGAGCCGGTAGATATGTTTGCCCTCGAGCAGACCGGTCAACTGGTGGAGGCGCGACTGAATGATTTCCGTGTCAAAGCTGAGGTTGTGGGTATCTCTCCTGGCCCAGTCATCACCCGTTTTGAGCTTGATCTGGCACCGGGTGTCAAAGCCGCGAGGATTTCCAACCTTTCTCGTGACCTGGCGCGTTCTTTGTCGGCGGTAGCGGTGCGTATTGTTGAAGTCATTCCGGGTAAACCCTATGTGGGTCTAGAATTACCGAACAAGCACCGTCAAACCGTGTATCTGCGAGAAGTGCTGGATTGCGCAAAATTCCGTGACAACCCGTCACCGCTGGCGATTGTGTTAGGTAAAGACATTGCTGGTCAGCCTGTGGTTGCGGACTTAGCAAAAATGCCGCACTTGCTGGTGGCGGGTACTACCGGTTCCGGTAAGTCTGTCGGCGTCAATGCAATGATCATCAGTATGCTGTACAAGGCGACCCCTGATGAAGTTCGTTTCATTATGATCGACCCGAAAATGCTGGAACTGTCGGTGTATGAAGGGATCCCTCATTTGCTGACCGAGGTGGTCACGGATATGAAAGATGCGGCCAATGCGCTGCGCTGGAGTGTCGGTGAGATGGAACGTCGTTATAAGCTGATGTCCGCGCTGGGGGTACGTAACCTGGCTGGCTATAATGAAAAAATTGAGCAGGCCGAAGCCATGGGCCGTCCAATTCCCGATCCTTTCTGGAAACCGGGTGACAGCATGGATACCACGCCGCCAGTGCTGGAAAAACTGCCATATATCGTTGTGTTGGTGGATGAGTTCGCTGACCTAATGATGGCAGTGGGTAAGAAAGTTGAAGAGTTGATTGCTCGATTGGCGCAGAAGGCCCGTGCAGCAGGTATCCACCTAGTACTGGCAACACAGCGTCCGTCAGTGGATGTCATTACCGGTCTAATTAAAGCTAATATCCCAACCCGTATTGCGTTTACGGTCTCCAGTAAGATTGACTCCCGTACCATCCTTGACCAAGGCGGCGCGGAATCTCTGCTGGGAATGGGAGATATGTTGTATGTGCCGCCAAACTCTTCAATGCCGATACGTGTGCATGGGGCCTTTGTTCGAGATCAGGAAGTTCACGCTGTGGTACAGGACTGGAAAGCGCGTGGTCGACCGCAGTATATCGATAGCATTACCGCTGGCGATGATAACGAAGGCGGTGCTGGCGGTGCGGAAGGTAACGGGGAAGAACTGGATCCGTTATTTGATCAGGCTGTCGGTTTTGTGGTGGAAAAACGTCGCGCCTCGATATCTGGGGTACAGCGTCAGTTCCGTATCGGTTATAACCGAGCCGCGCGGATCATCGAGCAGATGGAAGCTCAGGGGATCGTCTCAGAACCTGGGCATAATGGTAACCGCGAAGTGCTGTCACCGCCGCCGCATGAACTCTGATCACTAAACTTACTTTGTCTTCACTCGGGCCGGAACTCTCCGGCCCGTTGTTTATCTTAGCTTTTGCCCCCATAGTATTCCTAGGATTTCAGGTTTTTCTCCTGTTGGATCACACCGGCAGTGTCTAAGGTTGAAAATAATCGGCTGCAATAGAGTAATAAGGAAGAATGCAAAATGAAAAAGTTATTGATTGCTACAGGTATTGTGAGTCTGATGATCTCTGCGGCCAGCCATGCGGATGATGCGGCGTCTCTGCAGTCCCGTCTGGATAAAGTCACCAGCTTTCATGCGGCCTTCACCCAAAAAGTCACCGATGGTTCCGGGAACAACGTTCAGGACGGTAAAGGTGAACTTTGGGTCAAACGTCCGAGTTTGTTCAACTGGCAGATGACAGCCCCCGATCAGAGCACCCTTATTTCTGACGGTAAAACCTTGTGGTTCTATAACCCTTTTGTTGAACAGGTGACCGCGACTTGGCTTAAAAATGCCACCAGCAATACCCCCTTTATGCTGATCGCCCGTAATCAGCCTTCTGACTGGAAGCACTATAATGTAAAACAACAGGGAGATAATTTTGAACTGACTCCTAAAAGTGCCGACGGTAACCTCAAACAGTTCACCATCAATGTGACCTCGACCGGGACAATCCGCCAGTTCAGTGCGGTGGAACAGGACGGGCAGCGCAGCGCCTACCAGCTGACCAGTCAGCAAGACGGGGCGATCAGCCCAGATAAATTTACCTTCACTCCGCCTAAAGGAGTGACTGTCGACGACCAGCGTCAGTGAGGCGATAGTGGACACACTCAGTCTGGACTTCTCGGATAACCAGTTTCAACCCCTGGCGGCCAGGATGCGTCCACGCACCTTGGCAGAATACGGCGGCCAGCAGCATCTGCTGGCACCGGGTAAGCCTTTGCCACGGGCCATTGAGGCGGGGCATTTGCACTCAATGATCCTCTGGGGGCCTCCGGGCACTGGTAAAACCACGCTTGCAGAAATTATTGCGGGTTATGCCCGCGCCAGTGTTGAGCGTATTTCGGCGGTGACCTCGGGTGTTAAGGAGATCCGTGAAGCGATTGAACGTGCCCGACAAAGTCGCCAAGCGGGTCAACGTACTATCTTGTTTGTCGATGAAGTCCACCGTTTTAATAAAAGTCAGCAGGATGCGTTTCTGCCACATATTGAAGACGGAACCATTACCTTTATCGGCGCGACCACCGAAAATCCGTCTTTCGAGCTAAATTCCGCGCTACTGTCACGTGCCCGTGTTTACCTGCTTAAATCGCTGACCGTAAGTGATATTGAGGCACTACTTAGCCAGGCGATGGCCGATACTGAACGAGGACTGGGCGGACAGGAACTCCGTCTACCGGATGATACCCGTAGAATGATCGCGGAACTGGTTAATGGTGATGCGCGTCGAGCCCTGAATACCTTGGAGATGATGGCGGATATGGCGCCAGCCGACAGTCACGGTGTTCGCCATTTGACCGCGGCCCTGCTGACGGAGGTCGCCGGTGAGCGTTCTGCCCGCTTTGATAATAAAGGGGACCGCTATTACGACCTTATTTCCGCGCTGCATAAGTCGGTACGCGGTTCGGCGCCGGATGCGGCACTTTATTGGTATGCGCGAATTATCACCGCTGGCGGCGACCCGTTGTATGTGGCCCGTCGTCTACTGGCGATTGCCTCTGAGGATATCGGTAATGCTGATCCGCGAGCCATGCAGGTTGCCCTGGCAGGCTGGGATTGTTATACCCGGGTGGGGCCAGCGGAAGGGGAGAGAGCTATTGCCCAAGCCATTGTTTATCTTGCCTGCGCACCGAAAAGTAATGCAGTCTATCAGGCATTTAATGCGGCGATGAAGAGTGCCCGTGAATCTCCTGATTACGATGTGCCCGATCATTTACGGAATGCCCCGACAAGGTTGATGAAAGAGATGGGGCTGAAAAAAGGCTATCGTTATGCCCATGATGAACCCCATGGCTATGCTGCCGGTGAAGAGTATTTTCCCCAGGAAATGGCCGGCACGCGTTATTATTCACCAGTCAGTCGTGGTCTTGAAACAAAAATTGCGGAAAAGCTGGAATGGCTGGCCGAACAGGATCACAATAGCCAGATAAAACGCTACCGCTGATCTAGACATTACGGTAAGGTGAGCAGTGTTACACTTCGTTTTGTGGATTTCTCCCGACGATATTTCATCTCAATAACTCATACACAGGATAAGCATGCTCGATCCCAATCTGCTGCGTAATGAGCCAGACGCAGTTGCAGAAAAACTGGCACGCCGAGGATTTACTCTGGATGTTGAAACATTACGTTCTCTGGAAGAACGCCGGAAAGTTTTACAGGTAGAAACTGAAAACCTTCAGGCTGAACGTAATTCACGTTCCAAATCCATTGGTCAGGCCAAAGCGCGTGGGGAAGATATCGAGCCATTGCGTAAGGAAGTGAATGAACTCGGCGAGCGTCTGGAAGCGGCTAAGGGTGAGTTGGATGCCTTACAGACTGAAATCCGTAATTTGGCACTGACTCTACCAAACCTGCCGGCGGATGACGTTCCAATGGGTAAAGACGACAGTGAAAACTTGGAAGTCAGCCGCTGGGGCGAGCCGAAATCGTTTGATTTCGAGGTGCGTGACCACGTTGACCTTGGCGAAATGGCCGGGGGGATGGACTTTGCTTCTGCGGTTAAACTGACGGGTTCTCGTTTTGTGGTGATGCGTGGCCAGATTGCCCGTATGCATCGTGCTTTAACCCAGTTTATGCTGGACTTGCACACCCGTGAGCACAATTACACCGAAGTGTATGTTCCTTATCTGGTCAATCAGGATTCCTTGTACGGTACTGGGCAGTTACCAAAATTTGGTAATGATCTGTTCCATACTCGCCCGCTAGAAGAAGAAGCTGACAGTAGCCAGTATGCCTTGATCCCAACGGCTGAGGTGCCACTGACTAACTTGGTACGCGATGAGATCCTCGAGGAAGAAACGCTGCCGTTAAAAATGACGGCTCATACTCCGTGTTTCCGTGCTGAAGCCGGTTCATATGGTCGTGATACCCGCGGTCTGATCCGTATGCACCAGTTCGATAAAGTCGAAATGGTACAGATCGTCGCACCAGAAACCTCAATGGCTGCACTTGACGAACTGACCGGTCATGCTGAGAAAGTGCTGCAGCTCCTGAATCTGCCTTATCGTAAAATGCTGCTATGCAGTGGTGATATGGGCTTCGGTGCCAGCAAAACCTATGACTTAGAAGTCTGGTTACCGGCACAAAATACCTACCGTGAGATCTCTTCCTGCTCAAACATGCTGGACTTCCAAGCACGGCGTATGCAGGCACGTTGCCGTGCCAAAGGAGAGAAAAAGACTCAGCTGGTTCACACGTTGAATGGCTCTGGGCTGGCGGTAGGGCGCACCTTGGTGGCGGTACTGGAGAACTATCAGCAGGCAGACGGCCGCATTTTGGTCCCTGAAGTGTTGAAGCCGTATATGGATAACCTTGAGTCAATTGGCTAATCAATGCTCAAAAGATTAAAAACCTGCCCGCTGTGGCTAATGCCGATCTGTTAAGACAGAAATGATCGGTTGAACGATCCGGTTGCTGTGTGATAATCCGTAATCATCCATGGAAGATTACGGATTTTTTTATGTAACTCAGTCAGGCCCTTGATGCCATTCTTAAGTTCTCAGCGCTTTCTGACCTGCTTGCACCCGAACTCATTGACTAAAGCCTGGCTGATACTGGTGTTGCCACCGTGCGAAAACGTCGCCTACCTATCGAAATGATGGTCTGGGCTGTCACCGGCATGGCACTCTTCCGTTCACCGTCTATGAACCAGCTCGTCTCACACCTCGATATCGTCTTACCCGGTAAACGCTCCTTTGTCGCACCCCGCGCGGTCATGCGGGCTAGGCAGCGCCTTGGCGCTGAGGCTGTACACTTGATTTTTTAAAAGACCCGACAGCTATGGTTTGAAAAAACGCACTGTCGCATTGGAGTGGTCTCACGCTAATGGCGGTCGACGGGATGCTATGGAGAACGCCGGATACGCCGTAAAACGATGGTACATTCGCTCGCACAGCTAATTAATACGCTAACTCTGGCTGGTCACCATTACGGGTGGTCTACCAGATGGAGGTCACGAGCCACCTGTTATCAGGTGTGATCTTTGGCAGTCTCTCCTTTGCGGCGCCTGTGACGGTGAAGACTGCACAGGGTACCCGCCCAGAGAAAGGGACGGCCAATACTTTGGTGGGCTATGGTGGGCAGATTTATCTCGAGGATCCTCCTGAAAAGGGCACCGTGATAGTTCATCAACCTAATGGGGACTGTCAGATCCGGTTACCGGACCGGTTACCAGGAAGGCAAGCAACTGTACAAACGGAGGCAGTATGTCAGTAATCAGAGTTTTATTCTTCGCAGTGATCACCCTTGCCGGGTGGGGTTACTCGGCAACGGCCTCTGCTGATACCGGCTGCTCTTACTGGAAGGCCGGAACTAGCTATAATTTCGGCACGGTTACGGCGGGGCAGAGTGCCTCGACGACCAGCAGTATTACGTTGGGATGCAATAATTATAGTTCTGAGACTAAATACTTTCGCCTGTGCTTGAATTTAAATACCAGCAACGCTCCCCTGGTCATGAATCCTAATGGCGTTTCTGGATATCCACTTTATTTTAATCTCTACCCTTCGGATAACCCCGATACGCCATTAAGTGCCAACAGTGCCAGCTATTCACAACTGGATTTGGTGGTGCCTGGTTGGGGAAATTCCGGTGCCGGTTCCGAGGCCTCGATTGTCACACTGATTGGTCGGGTGTTGTCAGGACAGAACAAGTTGATGGCTTATGACTATTACAACTATAACTTCGGGGGTTATAGGGTGAAATACGCTTATGCCAGCACATCTGGCCAACTGCCTTCCTGTGCCGCCATGCCTGCGACCCAGAGTTTTACTATTACCGACGGTGCTATGGCCAGCGCCACGGTAAAGAACGGTTGTGCGATTGATCAGGTCAGTAATATGAGTTTCGGTGAGTTAAGTCCGGTTAATTCTGCTCAATTGGGCGGTACCGCTACGGTAACGGTCACCATCAGTTGTCCCGTCAACACGACTTTCTCGGTAGCACTTGGCAATGGTCTACACAGTCAACAATCTTTGAGAAATATGTGTGACGCTTCTGGGAGTAACTGTATCCCTTATCAGTTGTACCAAGATGCCTCACATACACAAGTATGGAATTCGAGTAATATTGAAACGGTGAATATTGGTAATGATACGACTAAAAGTCTAACAGTTTATGGCATGGTACCAAACCAGGACTGGCCTCCGGCAGGCAGTTATACCGATAACGGGATGAATCGGGTTACTATAAATTACTGATTGATAATGGACTATTATATAAACGACGATAGCCTAATCTCAGGCTGTATCGCTTTCTTAAGCCTGATAATTCGTTATTAGGTGGATATTTCTCAACCTAAAAGAAGTCACCTTTCCTGCCTCCTCACACAAAAAATGCTCTGCTATTTTTTGCCGATTGACTTTAATTTTTCCGGTGCCATTATGCGCGCAATTATTTTCGCTCAATGGTTTTCAGACTATGTCTTCATGGTCCCGTCCGGTATTGCTGCTACTCTCTGGTTTACTGTTATTAACTATCGCCATCGCGGTATTAAATACCTTGGTGCCTTTATGGCTAGCCCACGAACATTATGCGACCTGGCAGGCCGGTACTGTAAGCTCGGCATTTTTTGCGGGAAATTTATTGGGGATTTTTCTGGCCGGAAAAGTTATCCACTCTCTAGGATTTAGCCGCAGCTATTTTCTGGCAGCGGTCATTTTTGCCGTCGCTACAGCGGCGCTATTACTCAGTGGCGGTTTCAGCGGTTGGGTGCTGTGGCGTTTTCTGGCCGGCAGCGGCTGTGCCATTATCTGGGTGGTAGTAGAGAGTGCGCTATTGTGTGCGGGAACCCGAGCTAATCGAGGAGCACTGCTGGCCGCTTATATGATTGTCTATTATCTCGGCACTGTTGCCGGACAACTGATGATCAGTGCCTTCGCCGATGACGTTCAACATATCGTTCCGTTGATGACGTTGTGTATCTTAGTCGCGATTGTGCCGTTGCTGTTCGCCAAAGTGTCTGCACCTCAGGGACCAGAGAATGGTAGCCACCCAGCTATCCGTGAGATGCTCACCCGCCACAGCTCAAGAATTGGCATTAACGGCTGTATTCTCTCTGGCATACTGCTCGGTTGTTTATACGGTCTATTGCCGCTATATCTGTCCCATCAGGGAATGAGTGATGCTCAGGTCGGTTATTGGATGGCATTGCTGGTCAGCGCGGCTATTCTGGGACAGTGGCCAGTAGGTCGTCTGGCAGACCGTTTTGGTCGTCTGTTGGTCTTGCGAGTACAGGTCTTTATGGTGATCTTGGGGGCGATGGCGATGCTGACGCAGATGGCGATGGTCCCTGCATTATTTCTGCTGGGAACTGCCTGTTTTACGCTGTATCCGGTGGCGATGTCCTGGGCGTGTGAAAAGGTCGCTCATCATGAACTGATTACTATGAATCAGACCTTATTACTGAGTTATACCGCCGGCAGCCTACTCGGGCCATTACTGATTTCATTGTTGATGGAGCACTTTTCTGACCGAGTCTTGTTTACCGCTATTGGTGCTGTTTCTTTTGCTTATCTGCTGATGCTGCTGCGTAAGACTCATCATCAAGAGACACCGTTGGCCCACGCCTGAGTTCAGCGTCTAACTCAAGCACAGCGTCTAAATTCTAAATAATGAAGGGCCTAGTGGCCCTTTATTATCAGTAGACGACCTTATGTCCATAGCTGGCAATAAGGTTTTTCAGCCGCTCCATGGTCTCTTTTGGTGGCGGTTTGACCCCGTCCAGTTGATAGGTTTCTCCCATTGCCTGCCATTTATGTTTACCCAATTCATGATAAGGCAACAGTTCAATCTTCTCGATGTTAGACATACCACGGGTGAATTCGGCCAACTGGCGAGCAGAGGCTTCATCATCGGTATACCCCGGAACGATCACATAGCGGATCCAGGTGCGTTTACCGATACGCTGTAGATAACGAGCAAAGTCTAGCATTCGATGATTGGGTACACCGGTCAGTTTCTGGTGAACATCATCATTGATCTGTTTCAGGTCTAGCATCACCAGGTCAGTCACCTCCAATAGCTCATCGATGACGGCATCATAGCGGCGCACAAAACCATTGGTATCGAGACAGGTCTCAACGCCCGCCGCTTTACAGGCACGAAACCAGTCTCTGACAAACTCCGCTTGTAAGATAGCCTCTCCCCCTGATGCGGTGACACCACCACCAGAAGCGGTAATAAAATGGCGGTAGGAAAGCATCTCGTCCATTAGCCTCTGCACCGTGATTTCCTGACCACCATGGGTATCCCAGGTATCCCGGTTATGGCAATACAGGCAGCGAAGCAAGCAACCTTGGAAAAAGACAATATAACGAATCCCCGGACCATCTACGGTGCCGCAGGATTCAATCGAATGGATATGACCAGTCACTGACATTCTGGTTTCCTCCGGATGGGCAACTGCAACAGGCAGGCCGGTTGAAATGGACTGAAAAATGGTGAGCACACTACTCACCGTATTAACTCTTCAGATTAATCAGGCTCCGTTAAACGGAGCCTGAGAGGGTAGCCATGGGTATTATTTAAAGAGCGTGAGTAAAGGTACGGGTGATCACATCCTTTTGCTGTTCTTTGGTCAGCGAATTAAAGCGTACCGCATACCCAGAGACGCGAATGGTTAACTGCGGATATTTCTCTGGGTTATCCATCGCATCCAGCAGCATTTCGCGGTTCATGACATTGACGTTCAGATGTTGTCCACCTTCGATTGTGGCCTCATGATGGAAATAGCCATCCATCAGCCCGGCAAGGTTGGCTTTACGCACTTCATCGTCTTTGCCTAGCGCATTTGGGACGATGGAGAAGGTATAAGAGATCCCGTCCTTGGCGTAAGCAAACGGCAGTTTGGCCACTGAGGTTAGGGACGCCACAGCACCTTTTTGATCACGGCCATGCATTGGGTTAGCACCAGGACCGAAGGGGGCACCGGCGCGACGACCATCTGGGGTGTTACCGGTTTTCTTACCGTACACCACGTTAGAGGTGATGGTCAGTACCGACTGAGTCGGGACCGCATTACGGTAAGTTTTCAGCTTCTGTATTTTTTTCATAAAGCGTTCAACCAGATCGCAGGCCAGTTCATCGACCCGTGCATCATTATTGCCGAACTGCGGATATTCCCCTTCAATTTCAAAGTCAATAGCCAGTCCGTTTTCGTCACGGATTGGTTTAACGGTGGCATATTTAATGGCCGACAGCGAGTCCGCCGCCACCGATAACCCGGCGATACCGCAAGCCATAGTACGATAGACATCACGATCATGCAGTGCCATCAGCGCCGCTTCATAGCTGTATTTATCGTGCATATAATGAATGACATTGAGGGCTGTTACATACTGAGTGGCCAGCCAGTCCATAAAATGATCCATCCGTGCCATCACTGTATCGAAATCCAGCACTTCGTCGGTTATCGGTGCCTGTTTTGGTCCGACCTGAATTTTCAGTTTCTCATCAATACCGCCGTTAATCGCATACAGCATGGTTTTGGCAAGGTTGGCCCGTGCGCCGAAGAACTGCATTTGTTTACCGACAATCATCGGGCTGACACAACAGGCAATAGCATAGTCATCGCTGTTGAAATCAGGGCGCATCAGATCATCGTTCTCATACTGTAGCGACGAGGTATCAATGGAGACCTTGGCGGCATACTTTTTGAAATTCAGCGGTAACTGTTCAGACCAGAGAATGGTCATGTTCGGTTCCGGAGAAGGACCCATAGTGTACAGGGTATTCAGGAAGCGGAAGGTATTTTTGGTCACCAGTGTCCGTCCATCTAGGCCCATACCGGCCAGCGATTCGGTGGCCCAGATAGGGTCACCGGAAAACAGCTCGTCGTATTCTGGGGTACGCAGGAAGCGTACCATCCGCAGTTTCATGACTAAGTGGTCGATAAGCTCCTGGGCCTGTTCTTCGTTCAAGGTACCGGCGTTAATATCACGGTCAATATAGATATCCAGGAACGTGGAGACGCGGCCGAAAGACATAGCGGCCCCGTTCTGCGATTTGACTGCCGCCAAGTAACCGAAATAGGTCCACTGAACCGCTTCACGGGCGTTGGTGGCTGGGCCTGAAATATCACAACCATAACGACTGGCCATGATTTTCATGTCCTTCAGCGCTTGATACTGGTCAGCAATCTCTTCACGTAGACGAATGATCCCTTCGAGATCATTACCCTGCTCCAGATCCTGCTGTAAGGAGGTGAACTGTGCCAGTTTATCTTTCATCAGTTGATCGATACCGTACAGGGCCACGCGACGATAATCGCCGATAATACGGCCACGTCCGTAGGCGTCAGGCAGGCCGGTCAGGATCCCTGATTTACGGCAGCGCATAATGTCCGGGGTATAGACATCAAACACACCTTGGTTATGCGTTTTACGGTATTCGGTAAAGATTTTCTTCAGTGCTGGATCTAATTCACGGCCGTAAACTTGGCAAGAACCTTCCACCATACGGATACCACCGTAGGGGATCAGTGCGCGTTTCAGCGGTGCATCGGTCTGTAAGCCAACGATTTTCTCTAGGGATTTGTCGATATATCCGGCGTCATGAGAGGTAATGGTTGAGGCCAGATCCGTATCAAAATCCACCGGCGCATGGGTACGGTTTTCGGTTTTGATCCCTTCCATAACCTGTTCCCACAACTGGCTGGTGGCTGGGGTCGCTTGACTGAGGAAGGATTCATCCCCCTCATAAGGGCTGTAGTTGGCCTGAATAAAATCGCGGACATTAATGCTATTCTGCCAGTCACCGGCAGTAAATCCCTGCCAAGCCTGGGCCATTTTTTCATTAAGTTCAGTCATGATACGCCTGCCTTATTAGGTTGATATCAGCATATGGGCAGGGAGCTGCCCTCTGCTGGGTCAAAAATGAACGGTATGTAAGGGGGATGTCAGTGGCTGACGGGCCCATTACGCCGGTAAATAAACCAGTTGGTTAATCCCACTAACAGCGCACCACCGAGAATATTGCCGAGGGTGACAGGAATTAAGTTATTCACGAGAAACTGTCCAGGCGTCAGGGCAGAAAATTGCTCTGCTGTAAGCCCGCTCAGTTGCCAGAATTCAGGTCCTGCAAAGCTTTTGATGATAATCGCGAGTGGCACCATAAACAGGTTTGCGATGCTGTGTTCAAAGCCACAGACCACGAACATGGTCACTGGCAGGATCATCACTAGCAGCTTATCGGTAAGGGTGCGACCGGCATAACTCATCCAGACTGCCAAGCAGACCATCAGATTCGCCAAGATACCGAGGCACAGCGCTTGGCTGAAGCTATAACTCAGTTTGTGGTCAGCAATTTGCAGGACATTCGCTCCCCAGCTCCCACCCGCGACCAGGTACTGTCCGGACAGCCAGATTAAGCAGACAAACAGCAACGCTCCGGCCAGATTGCCGGCGTAGACGTTTAGCCAGTGGCGGGCCAGTTGCCCAAGGGTAATTTTTCCGCTGGCTTTAGCCACAACGGTCAATACCGCAGAGGTAAACAGTTCGGCACCACAGACAATGACCAGCATAAGACCAAGAGAAAAGGCGATCCCGCCTGCCAGACGACCCAGTCCATAGGGCAGCGCATCGATACCGGTTGTGGCGGTGACATAAAAGGTGAATCCGACGGAGATAAATACGCCAGCCATGATCGCCAGCAAAAAAGTGTGTAAGGGGTGTTTCAGCGTTTTAGTGATGCCGTTAGCTTCAGCAACTGCTGCTAAGGCAGCGGGGGGTAACAGTTCAAAAGAATTGTCAGTGTTCACACTAACCTCTACGGTTTCTCTACTACAAGTAGAGTAACAAATGGGTCATTGGTGGGTATTGATGTGGATCATTTTAGCGAGGAAGTTCTGGGGAATACTCACCAAAATAAGGGTGATTTATAGGTAACCTGCTGATTATAATGGTTAAAAAATTTTTTAAAAAGTGCTTATTTTGTTGAGGTGCGGTGGTGTCCGGTCAGGTCAAGGGAGGGTTATAGAGAAAAAAACAGCGCTGGCTGTGCAGCGCTGTTATCGGTGAATGCGGTTAGCCCTGTTGCCAGAAACGGCGCTTCGCCACCTGCAGTTTTTCGTAGGCGGCCAGCAGAGACTGGTGAGCCGGGAAGGCTTTCAGTTCGCTGTCCACGGCTTGCAGGCCATAGAATGGAGCTTCACCGCTGATGGCCGCTGAGGCCGCTTCTACGGTCTCGCTACCATACATGCGATTGAAGGCATTCAGATATTCTACCGCAGTACGATCTTCTTCCATCGCCAGTAACAGTAGGGTTTGCAGGCATCGATAGTAATTGGCGCGTTCAGCACTGAACACTGAACCGTTAAATTCGATCGTCCACTCTGTCCAGATCAATGCCTGATCCAGGTCACCCCCCGCCAAGGCGAGCATCGCTTTTAATTCACCGACGCGCAGCGTTGACCAGCCAGTATCTTTACCGGTGGCCAGACCCAGCAATTCGCGAACACGGGTGAAATCGTCGAGACCTTCGTCATCGATACGGGTGATCAGGTTAAGATAATCCTGAGCTTGCCATTCGCTGCCCGGCAGACTGAGGAAGGTCTCACGGAAATCAGCGCCCATATTATTGTTCGCCAGCATCAGATCTTCGGCGGGATAAATGTCAGACATTCCCGGCACGATAATGCGGCAGGCGTAGACACCCAGATGCTCATAATCGGCGATATAGACGGGTTTGTTCTCGTCACGGAAAATCGCCATCAGGGTGGCAAATTCCTGTTCGGTCGTTCCGGAGAAAGACCAGTCAACGAACGGATAATCCGGCGTATCCTTGAACATATCCCAAGAGATCAGGCCGCTGGAATCGATGAAGTGCGTTTCCAAGTTGGTGTGTTCAGCCACTTCTTCATCATCGAAGGTCGGTGGAGTGAACACATCCAGATCTTTCAGGCTGCGACCCTGCAACAGTTCAGTGACCGTACGCTCTAACGCCACTCCAAAGTCCGGATGTGCACCAAAGGAGGCAAAACAGGTTCCGTTGGCTGGATTGAATAGGACTACACAGATAACGGGATATTTTCCGCCCAGTGAGGCGTCGTAGGCAAAAATGGGGAAACCTTCCGCTTCAAGCTGACGGATAGCTGCGGTAACCGCGGGATAGCGTGCCATTACACTGTCAGGGATCGCTGGCAGGCTGATGGACTCTGCGATAATGCGGTTTTTAATGTAACGCTCAAATACCTCTGACAGCCCCTGAACCCGAGCTTCATTGGCGGTATTCCCGGCGGACATACCATTGGAGACATACAAGTTACCGACAATATTCATCGGGATGTACACCTGTGCGTTGTCAGACTGGCGGGTGAACGGCAGGGCGCAAATCCCACGTTCGTCATTCCCGGATTGCAGGTCGATCAAAAGGCTCGCACCCAACATATTATCGGGATCGTAAAACGCGTGCAGGTCCGCATCCAGCAGCCCTTCTGGCAGACTGTCATCATCGGTCAGCGGGAACCATTTTTCATTCGGGTAATGAACGAAATCACCTTCCGCAATGTCTTTACCCAGCCAGAAATCTGCAAAAAAGTAATTGGTGGATAAACGCTCAAAGTACTCACCCAGTGCAGAGGCTAACGCGGCTTTCTTACTGGCACCTTTACCATTAGTAAAGCACAAGGGGCAATCACGGTCGCGGATATGAACCGACCAGACATTGGGAACCGGGTTTAGCCATGAGGCTTCTTCAATGTTGAAGCCCAGCCCCTGAAGTTTGTCCTGAAAACGGGTAATTGAATCTTCTAATGCGGCATCTTTGCCTGGAATAAAAGTGTGCGTCATAGTGCCGCGTACTCCCAGAGTATGATAAAGGGGTCTGTTAACGGTCAATGATACGGATTTTATCCGGTGGCGGCTATCGGCCACGGCGAAAATTGTCTGGAAAAAGCCCTCTGCGACTACCGCTCCTCTGTTTGGCAGGACAGAATAATCCCCCTGACTGCGGCGGCCTGATGGTGATATTCATTAAATTCAACCTTAAGGATGATTTATTATTGCAGCGCTTTTGTGGCAGTGATAAAACCGACAGCTATCGGATAATCGTTCGTGGTAACAGGGTGAGTAGAAATGACGCAGGTGTATAATTTTAGTTCCGGCCCCGCAATGCTGCCGGCAGAAGTGCTTCGTCGTGCAGAACAGGAACTGACCAACTGGCAGGGACTGGGCACTTCCGTAATGGAAATCAGTCATCGCAGCAAAGAATTTATTCAGGTTGCACAGACAGCAGAACAGGATTTTCGCGATCTGCTGAACATTCCGTCTAATTATAAAGTACTGTTCTGTCATGGTGGTGGCCGTGGACAGTTTGCTGCCGTTCCCGGTAACCTGCTGAATGGTGCCGCCAGCGCAGACTATATCGACGGTGGTTACTGGGCTCACAGTGCGATTAAAGAAGCGGAAAAATTCTGCTCACCGAACACCATTGATATCAAAGTCAATCAGGATGGTAAAACGGCATTGCTGCCTATGAACCAGTGGCAGCTGAATGATGATGCCGCCTATGTCCATTACTGCCCGAATGAAACCATCGATGGCACGGCTATCTATGAACAACCAAATTTCGGCGACAAAGTAGTGGTCGCGGACTTCTCCTCAACCATTCTTTCTCATCAGATTGATGTCAGCCGTTTTGGCGTGATTTACGCCGGTGCCCAGAAAAATATCGGTCCTGCCGGCCTGACGCTGGTGATAGTTCGTGAAGATCTGTTGGGTCATGCCCGTAAAGATCTGCCTTCGGTGTTCGATTACCAGGTGCTGGCAAACAACGATTCCATGTTCAATACCCCGCCAACCTATGCGTGGTACCTGTCAGGACTGGTTTTCCAGTGGCTGAAAGAGCAGGGCGGTGTCGCGGCGATGGAGAAAATCAATAAAGCAAAAGCCGAACTGCTGTACAGCACCATTGATAACAGCGATTTCTATCGCAATAATGTGGCGGCCGCTAACCGCTCACGCATGAACGTGCCTTTCCAGTTAGCCGATTCCGCGCTGGACAAGCTGTTCTTGGAAGAGTCTCTGAGCCAGGGCTTACATGCACTGAAAGGTCACCGTGTGGTGGGGGGGATGCGCGCCTCAATTTACAATGCGATGCCTCTGGCCGGCGTGCAGGCACTGACTGACTTTATGCTGGACTTTGAGCGCCGTCACGGCTAATCCAACGGGTTATTCAGTAGTGATGCTTACCCCGTCCCCGACGGGGTTTTTTCTTATAAAAAGAGTAAAAAACATGACCGATTCTCTGACCTTACAACCGATATCGCACATTGACGGAACCATTAACCTGCCAGGATCTAAAAGCGTCTCTAACCGTGCCCTGCTGCTGGCCGCTATGGCCGAAGGGACTACCCGTCTCACTAACCTGCTAGACAGTGACGACATTAAACATATGCTGAACGGCTTATCCCAGTTGGGTGTCAGCTATCGCCTATCTGACGATCGTACCCTGTGTGAAGTGACCGGCACCGGTGCTGCCCTGCATTCGGATAAGGCGTTGGAGCTGTTCCTTGGTAACGCGGGTACCGCGATGCGTCCATTGGCCGCAGCCTTGAGTTTAGCGGATAATCGTATTGTGCTCACCGGTGAGCCGCGAATGAAAGAGCGTCCGATTGGTCACTTGGTCGATGCATTGCGTCAAGGTGGCGCAGAGATCGACTATTTGGAAAATGAACACTATCCACCGGTGGAACTGAAAGGTGGCTTCCGCGGGGGAGAAATCTGTGTCGATGGGAGTGTCTCCAGTCAGTTCCTGACGGCGCTGCTGATGGCTGCACCGCTGGCGCCTGAAGAGACTGTCATCACTATTAAAGGCGAGTTGGTCTCTAAGCCCTATATCGATATTACCCTTAACTTAATGAAATGCTTCGGGGTTGAGGTGGAAAATCAGCAGTATCAGCGTTTTGTGATCCAGGGTGGCCAGCGTTATCAGTCACCGGGCGAGTACTTAGTGGAAGGCGATGCATCATCAGCTTCTTACTTCTTGGCGGCAGCGGCCATCAAAGGGGGGAGCGTTCGGGTTACCGGGATCGGCCGTAATAGCGTACAGGGCGATATCCGTTTTGCGGATGTACTGGAAAAAATGGGTGCCGAGATTGAATGGGGCGAGGATTATATTACCTGTCACCGCGGTACCCTTAAAGGTATTGAGATGGATATGAACCATATCCCTGATGCGGCTATGACCATTGCCACTACAGCCCTGTTTGCCGAAGGCAGTACTCTGATGACCAACATCTATAACTGGCGGGTTAAAGAGACCGATCGTTTGGCGGCCATGGCGGCAGAGCTTCGTAAAGTGGGAGCCATTGTGGATGAAGGGCACGATTATATTCGTATCACTCCACCGCAAACCCTGACCCATGCGGAAATTGAGACCTATAATGATCACCGTATCGCGATGTGTTTTTCGCTGGTGGCGTTATCGGATACTGCGGTCACCATTCTCGACCCGGGTTGTACGGCGAAAACGTTCCCTGACTATTTCCGCCAGTTTGCAGCCCTGAGTCGTTAAGAGTACGGGGTTCAGTCTTAGCGGAATATTCGGTGACCGGTGCGGGTTGTCGGAATAAGCTACTGCGGGTTAGCGGCAGAGAAGGTATACTTAGCGTAACGGATTTTTCCAGGCTGAAACCCTGAGCAGTAACGAGGAGAGAATAATGACAACAGTCCCGGTGATTACCGTCGATGGCCCAAGCGGGGCAGGGAAGGGGACGCTGTGCAAAGCGCTGGCGGAAGCACTGCAATGGCATTTGCTGGATTCCGGCGCCATCTATCGAGTGTTGGCTCTGGCGGCCCTCCATCATCAGGTCGACATCAGTTCTGAAGAGTCACTGGTGCCGATGGCCGCCCATCTAGATGTCCGCTTTGTGTCGCTGAACGGCGAACTGCAGGTCATTTTGGAAGGGGAAGAAGTGACCCAGGAGATCCGCACCCAGGAAGTGAGTAATACTGCCTCGAAAGTGGCGGCATTTCCGCGGGTTCGTGAAGCGCTGCTGCGTCGCCAGCGAGCCTTTAAGGAAGTTCCTGGCCTGATTGCTGATGGCCGTGATATGGGAACTGTGGTGTTCCCGGAGGCACAGGTGAAAATTTTCCTTGATGCCAGCGCCGAAGAAAGAGCGGAGCGGCGCATGCTACAGTTGCAGGATAAGGGCTTTAATGTTAACTTTGAGCGCCTTTTATCCGAGATAAAGGAACGGGATGACCGGGACCGTAACCGTGCAGTGGCGCCTTTAGTGCCTGCAAGTGATGCACTGGTGATTGATTCTACCGGTATGACCATAGATCAAGTGATTGAAAAATCGCTGAATTATGCGCATTCATTGCTAAAGACATCCTAATACTATCACGGTAATGACCGTGCCGAATGCTCTACCTTCGTTTCATGGATGAGGCGAAGAATGTGAAACAACCCCATCCGACAATGATGTCAGATGGACGTTAAATTGAAGAATCCTAAGATTATCAATATGACTGAATCTTTTGCTCAACTCTTTGAAGAGTCGCTGAATGAAATCGAAACCCGTCCGGGTTCCATTGTTCGTGGTGTTGTTGTTGCTATCGACAAAGACATCGTCCTGGTTGATGCGGGCCTGAAATCTGAATCTGCAATTCCTGCAGAGCAGTTCAAAAACGCAGCCGGCGAACTGGAAATCCAGGTAGGTGACGAAGTTGACGTTGCCCTGGACGCTGTAGAAGACGGCTTCGGTGAGACCCTGCTGTCTCGTGAGAAAGCTAAGCGTCACGAAGCGTGGATCACGCTGGAAAAAGCGTACGAAGAAGCTGAAACCGTTACCGGTGTTATCAATGGCAAAGTCAAAGGCGGCTTCACTGTTGAGCTGAACGGTATTCGTGCGTTCTTGCCAGGTTCACTGGTAGATGTACGTCCGGTTCGTGATACTCTGCACCTGGAAGGCAAAGAGCTTGAATTCAAAGTAATCAAGCTGGATCAGAAACGTAACAACGTCGTGGTTTCACGTCGTGCTGTTATCGAATCTGAGAACAGTGCAGAACGTGATCAGCTGCTGGAAAACCTGCAGGAAGGCATGGAAGTCAAAGGTATCGTTAAGAACCTGACTGACTACGGTGCATTCGTTGATCTGGGTGGTGTTGACGGCCTGCTGCATATCACTGATATGGCGTGGAAACGTGTTAAACATCCAAGCGAAATTGTTAACGTTGGCGACGAAATCACCGTTAAGGTACTGAAATTCGACCGCGAGCGTACCCGTGTATCTCTGGGCCTGAAACAGCTGGGCGAAGATCCTTGGGTTGCTATCGCTAAGCGTTACCCAGAAAGCACTCGTCTGACTGGCCGCGTGACCAACCTGACTGACTACGGCTGCTTCGTTGAAATCGAAGAAGGCGTTGAAGGTCTGGTACACGTTTCTGAAATGGACTGGACCAACAAGAACATTCACCCGTCTAAAGTTGTTAACGTCGGTGATGTTGTTGAAGTTATGGTTCTGGACATCGACGAAGAACGTCGTCGTATCTCCCTGGGTCTGAAGCAGTGCAAATCCAACCCATGGCAGCAGTTCGCAGAGACCCACAACAAAGGCGATCGCGTTGAAGGTAAAATCAAGTCAATCACTGACTTCGGTATCTTCATCGGCCTGGACGGTGGTATCGATGGTCTGGTTCACTTGTCTGACATCTCTTGGAATGCGACTGGCGAAGAAGCTGTTCGTGAGTACAAAAAAGGCGACGAAATCGCTGCCGTTGTACTGCAGGTTGATGCAGAACGTGAGCGTATCTCTTTAGGCGTTAAGCAGCTGGCTGAAGATCCTTTCAACAACTACATCACACTGAACAAAAAAGGTGCGATCGTAACTGGTAAAGTTACTGCAGTTGACGCGAAAGGTGCTACAGTTGAATTAGCTGACGGCGTTGAAGGTTACCTGCGCGCTTCTGAAGCTTCACGCGACCGTATCGAAGATGCAACTCTGGTTCTGAACGTTGGCGACGATGTTGAAGCTAAGTTTACCGGTGTTGATCGTAAGAACCGTGTTGTTAGCCTGTCTGTCCGTGCGAAAGACGAAGCTGACGAGAAAGATGCTATTGCTACTGTGAACAACAAGCAGCAAGACGAAGGCAACTTCTCTAACGCGATGGCTGAAGCGTTCAAAGCGGCATCTAAAGGCGAGTAATTGCCCTGAAATAGCGGACAGCAGCCAATGGCTGTTGTCCGATCAGGCAAGCTGTCAATTGTTCCAAATAGGAAATCATCGGAGGATCCATGACTAAGTCTGAGTTGATCGAGCGCCTTGCCAGCCAGCAAACACATATTCCGGCCAAGGCTGTTGAAGATGCTGTGAAAGAGATGCTGGAACATATGGCATCTACCTTGGCTCAGGGCGATCGTATCGAAATCCGTGGATTTGGCAGTTTTTCTTTGCACTACCGCGCCCCACGTACTGGTCGTAACCCGAAAACTGGCGATAAGGTGGAACTGGAAGGTAAATACGTTCCCCACTTTAAACCCGGTAAAGAGTTACGTGACCGTGCTAATCTGGCGCTGAATGCCAAAGCCTGACTTTCAGAAGATGCTAAAAACGATACCTACTGGTATCGTTTTTTTTTGTCTATCGTTCAACAACAACTGCCGTTCTGCGGAGCAACTTCCGTAAAAATATTTCCCTCCGTTCTGTTCCTTGAATACCCTGCCAAATACTGCGCAACCTGTCATTACCTCGCTGTTGTCCATTGCACCACACTGTCATAGTCTCCTTTTTCGACGGGGGAGCCATGTGAATCTTACTGCTTGTTGCCTTATTATCGTGACGGCGGTGGCAATGCTACTGTTTCTACCACAACTACCGAGTCGTGGGCTGATAGGATTTTTGTTGCTGTTGTCATTATGGCTAGTCCGCCGTGATAACAGAGTCTGGCAATGCGGGGCGCTATTTATCTGGGTATTCTGCTGGGCCGCGACCTCTGCTCAGCAGCAACTGTCACAGATACGTGCACTGACCCTCCGTCCGATCACGGCTGAGGTGACTGTCAGCGCGGTAGAGCCCTTTAAAGAACGTGTTAAGGTGCGTATTCGTCGCAGTGATCAGGCGGTGTTGTTCCCGGTACTGTCGGCCTGGATCTACAGTCAAGGCACTATGCTGGATATCTGTCCCGGTCAGCGCTGGGTTATGAGGCTACGGCTAAAACCCGTGCACAGTCTACTGAACGAAGGGGGTTATGACAGTCAGCGCAATGCACTGGCTAACGGTATACCCCTGCAGGGACAAATGCTGGACAAAACAGCCCTTAATGCTGCCTGTGACTTACGTAGCCGAGTGATTAGCGCCAGCGAGGTGGAAACGGATAGACTTACCTACAGTGGTGTGATCCGCGCGCTATTATTCGGGTTACGGGATACCCTACCGCCATCGGTGTCACAGTTATTCCGCGTGACCGGTATCGCCCACCTGATGGCGATTTCTGGGATGCATATTGGCTTGGTTGCGGGCATCGGTTGGTGGCTGTTACGGGCAATACAGAGAGTGTTACCACACTGTTTGCTGCACCCGATAGTTCCTCGTGTTGGCAGCTTGGTGCTGGCTGCCTGTTACACTTGGTTGTCTGGGGGGCAGCCTCCAGCACTGAGGGCTATGCTGGCTATGACCCTTTGGTATCTGTTCCGTCAGCGCTTTCAGAATGTCAGTAGCTGGCAGGTGTGGTTGTTATGTGGGGCACTGTTATTGGTGAGTGACCCGTTGCTGGCCTTATCGGACAGCTTCTGGCTTTCCTGGTTAGCGGTACTGATGCTGCTGAGCTGGTACCGCTGGTTCCCGCTGTCGCCACCGTATGCCCGCGGCCGACGCTGGCATTTGTTGCAATTGTTACATCTACAGGCTGGAATGCTGCTATTGATGCTGCCGCTGCAAGCGCTGCTGTTCAAAGGCATCAGCCTCAGTGCGTTGGCCACCAATATGGTGGCGATCCCCTTGGTGTCGTTGGTGACTCTGCCACTTAGTGCGTTAGCATTGCTGCTACTGCCTACTGGTCACTCTGGCGGCATATGGCAGTTGGCCGATGACTCACTGCAGTGGCTGGTGTTGTTGCTAGAAAGTCCACCACCGGGATGGCGATCGGTAACAGATTTCAGTTTGTGGGCAGTATTAGTCTGGGGGGGACTGGCCGTGACGCGCAGTCTGTTGATCCTTCGCTTTCCCGGACACTGTCTTGCCATACTGTTGTGCTGTCTTCTGTGGCGCTACCCTGTACGAAAGGAGTTATGGCGTGTTGATATGCTGGACGTCGGCCATGGCTTGTCGGTAGTGATCCGCCAAGGAGATGAAGCCGTCATTTATGATACCGGTAATCGCTGGCAAACCAGCGATGCCGGGCAACTTATCATCGTACCCTGGCTGCTACAGCAGGGGTTGCGGCCGCAACAAGTGATCATTAGCCACCGCCATCTCGATCATTATGGTGGTTGGCAGTCACTACAGGCGAGGTGGCCACAGTTGCCACTGCGCACAGCATTTGCCACCGCGGGGTCGCTTTCCTGCCAGCGCGGTGATCAATGGCAATGGCAGCGACTCAATTTCAAGGTACTGTGGCCGCCCGTCCGACAGTCGCGCAGTGGCAATAATGATTCCTGTGTAATCAGCGTTTCAGACGGTCGCTTTAGCCTATTGCTGACCGGTGATATTGAACGGCAAGGGGAGCAACAACTGGTCGCGCTAGAGAAGCAGCGATTAGCCTCGACCTTTATCCAAGTTCCACACCATGGCAGCAATACCTCCTCGCTGCCGGTATTGCTGCGCAGGGTACAAGGGCAGGTGGCTATAGCCTCGTTGGCTCGCTACAACGCGTGGAAAATGCCATCATCCTCGGTGATTAGCCGTTACCGCGATAATGGATTTCGTTGGTTTGATACGGCTGTGTCTGGTCAGATTACCTTGAAGATTGACAATCGGGGCTACCAGATTTCACAACTGCGCGAAGAAATTTTCCCACGCTGGTATCATCAGTGGTTTGGTGTGAAACCTGATTACAGGTAGAATAGGTAGCAATATCAAACAACGTGAAGAAATAATGCATCCAGATAAAGATCTCTCAACATGGCAGACATTCCGTCGACTCTGGCCAATGATTGCGCCGCATAAGGCGGGGCTGGTGGTATCAGCAATTGCTCTGATACTGAACGCAGCCGGCGATACCTTGATGTTATCGCTCCTCAAACCTTTACTTGATGATGGCTTTGGTAAGGCTGATAAATCCGTTTTAGTCTGGATGCCGCTAGCGGTCATCGGACTAATGTTGGTCCGTGGTGTGACCAGCTATATATCAAGCTACTGTATTTCCTGGGTATCCGGGAATGTTGTCATGCGTATGCGCCGTCGTTTATTTGCCCACATGATGGGCATGCCAGTTGCCTTCTTTGACCAGCAGTCTACCGGGACACTACTGTCTCGGATCACCTATGATTCAGAACAGGTCGCTTCTTCTTCTTCCAGTGCACTGGTAACAGTGGTCCGTGAAGGGGCATCGATTATTGGCCTGTTTATTATGATGTTTTACTACAGCTGGCAGTTGTCGCTGATCCTCATCGTGTTGGCGCCAATAGTTTCTATCGCCATTCGGATGGTCTCTAAACGTTTTCGTGGTATCAGTAAAACCATGCAAAATACCATGGGGCAGGTGACCACCAGTGCCGAGCAGATGCTCAAAGGGCATAAAGAAGTGTTGATCTTCGGTGGTCAAGAGATTGAAACCAAACGTTTTGATGCAGTCAGTAACCGCATGCGTCAACAGGGCATGAAGCTGGTTTCAGCGTCTTCGATTTCGGATCCGATCATCCAGTTAATCGCCTCGCTGGCACTGGCATTTGTGTTGTATGCCGCCAGTTTTCCATCGGTCATGGATACCCTAACCGCGGGGACGATTACCGTGGTGTTCTCCTCGATGATCGCCCTAATGCGTCCGTTGAAATCACTGACTAACGTCAATGCTCAGTTCCAGCGTGGAATGGCGGCTTGTCAAACACTGTTCACAATCCTTGATTCAGAACAGGAAGTGGATAACGGTAAGTTGGAGATTGATCGTGCTCGGGGAGATATCCAATTTAAAGATGTCACTTTCTGCTATCCAGGGCGTGAAGTGCCAGCGTTGCGTAATATTACCATGGACCTGCCTGCAGGTAAGACCGTGGCCTTGGTAGGGCGGTCCGGTTCAGGTAAATCGACCATTGCCAGCCTATTGACCCGTTTTTACGATATTCAGTCCGGTGAAATCACCCTTGATGGGCATGATCTAAGTGAATATACCCTGCAATCGCTGCGCAATCAGGTCGCACTGGTTTCACAGAATGTGCACCTGTTTAACGACACTATCGCCAACAATATCGCCTACGCCCGTGAGTCTCAGTACAGCCGCGAAGAGATCGAAAAGGTCGCCAAAATGGCCCATGCCATGGACTTTATCAGTAAGATGGAAAATGGCCTTGATACGGTAATCGGTGAGAACGGTGTACTACTGTCCGGCGGACAACGTCAGCGTATCGCCATTGCCCGTGCTTTACTGCGCGATTGTCCGGTGCTGATCCTTGATGAAGCCACCTCGGCTCTGGATACTGAATCGGAACGTGCCATTCAGTCAGCATTGGATGAACTCCAGAAAAACCGGACTTCACTGGTGATTGCTCACCGTCTGTCGACCATCGAAAAGGCTGATCAGATCGTGGTAGTGGAAGACGGCCGCATTATCGAACGGGGTTCTCATCAGGAACTGCTAGAGAGCCGTGGTGCCTACGCACAGTTGCATAACATGCAATTCGGCCAATGATTGAACGCTTGTGGAGCGGTAAGTGCGGGGGCTGGCGGCTATTGCTGCCATTCTCGCTGCTATACGGTGCTATGACGGCATTGATCCGTTGGAGTTATCGCACTGGCTTGCGCCGCCGTTGGCGTGCACCGGTGCCGGTGGTGGTGGTCGGTAACCTGACTGCCGGCGGGAACGGCAAAACACCGGTGGTGATCTGGCTGACGGAACAACTGCAACAACGTGGATTACGGGTCGGCGTGGTCTCCAGAGGTTATGGCGGTAAGGCCGCCCATTATCCGTTGTTACTGGATGAACAGACGTTAACGGCAGAGGCCGGTGATGAGCCGGTACTTATCCACCAACGTACCGGCGTACCGGTGGCGGTTGCGCCACGGCGTGTTGAAGCGGTCAAGGCATTACTAGCTGCTTCTCCTGTCGACGTCATCGTGACCGATGATGGCCTGCAACACTATGCGTTGCAACGAGACATCGAAGTGGTGGTGGTTGATGGTATGCGTCGTTTCGGTAATGGCTGGTGGCTACCAGCAGGACCGATGCGTGAGCGTGCATCGCGGTTGGACTCGGTGGATGCGGTGATCGTTAACGGTGGTGTTGCTAACAGCGGTGAAATTGCGATGCATTTGCAACCTGGTCAAGCGGTAAATCTGCTTAGCGGAGCAACCTGCCCTGTCACCGATCTCTGTCAGGTCGTGGCCATGGCCGGTATTGGTCATCCACCGCGTTTCTTTGCCACGCTCAGATCCCTTGGCGTTACCCCGGTCTCCGAGATTGCCTATGCCGATCACCATGCATATACGGCACAGGAACTGACAGCGACCATAGCTCCCGGTCAGGCTTTACTGATGACTGAAAAAGATGCGGTTAAGTGCCGTGCCTTCGCGGCAGAGGACTGGTGGTATCTTCCAGTGACAGCACAGTTGGATGGCCGTCAGTCACAGCAACTTCTCGAGACCATTAGCAATTTGGCGCGCGCGCGTTGATATAGGCTGGACCTAAAATCATTCCCCTGAACAGAGGCCACTAGGCCTCTGTTTTCTTTTGCAGAGCGACAAACAATGTCTCCTCTCTGGACGGCTGTGATATGCTAGCTTTCTGATTTCAGCGGTCCGTGACGGAGGAAATATGGATCACCGTTTACTCGAAATAGTGGCATGTCCGGTTTGCAACGGTAAGTTGCAGTTTCAATCATCAACCCAAGAATTGATCTGTAAGGCCGACGGCTTGGCGTATCCGGTTCGTGATGGTATTCCGGTATTGTTAGAAAATGAAGCCCGTTCACTGACAGCGGAAGAGAGCCTGTCATGAGTTTTGTGGTCATCATTCCTGCACGCTACGCCTCAACCCGTTTACCCGGTAAGCCGCTGGTGGATATTCATGGCCAGCCGATGGTAATTCATGTGCTGCGCCAGGCCCAGGCATCCGGTGCAAACCGTGTGATTGTGGCGACCGACCATCCGGATGTTGCGGCGGCAGTGACCGCTGCCGGTGGTGAAGTCTGTATGACCCGGGAAGATCACCAATCGGGCACTGAACGCTTGGCGGAGGTCATTGAGTCGTGCCAGTTCGCCGACGATGATATTATTGTGAATGTGCAGGGTGATGAACCACTGATACCACCGGTTATTATTCGTCAAGTGGCAGATAATCTCGCGGCCGCAACCTCTGGAATGGCCACACTGGCGGTGCCTCTGACCGATGCGGAAGAGGCATTTAATCCGAATGCGGTAAAAGTGGTCACAGACCATCAGGGCTATGCCCTCTACTTTTCCCGTGCCACCATCCCGTGGGATCGTGAGCGGTATGCCCATTCAAATCAGCAGGTTGGGGATGGCTTATTACGCCATATAGGCATTTACGCCTACCGGGCCGGTTTTATCCGTCGTTACGTAAACTGGCAACCTTGTGCCCTCGAGCAGATTGAACTCCTCGAGCAGTTGCGGGTATTGTGGTATGGCGAGAAGATTCACGTGGATGTTGCCCATGAGACTCCGCAGGTTGGGGTGGACACCGAGGTAGACCTCCAACGGGTTAGAGCGATCTTGGCTGACATATAAACTGACACAGGGGTAGATCAGGGATGATATACCCGTCCGCACGGCTTGCTGTGTAGACTTGGTTTCCGGAGGAAGCATGGAACTGTTGAAGTCCGAACTCAGTATGATCCTCGGCGAACCCATTAGCCGAGTAGAACCCCTTAGCCATCAACCGCAATCCTGCCTGTTCGCGCTCTATGATCAATCAGGGCAAGCCATGCCAATGGCGGTACGCTGTTTTACTCGCCCTGGTTTGGCGGAACAGGAAGCCCGTAAGCTGATGCTACTGCGTGACAACAGTCAAGTCCGTGTTCCCTCTGTCTATGCAGTAGTGGTGAGTGAACGTCGACCTTTCCACGAACTGCTTTTGCTAGAACGGCTGGGCGGGATCTCCCTAGAAGCACCTATCCGTTCATCTCAACACTGCCAGCAGCTAACAGGGCAGGTCGCTGCGGCTCTGCGTCAATGGCACCAGCAGCCCTCGCAGGGGCTGAGCGGTTATGTGGACAGCAGTCAGCCTCTGAACTGGTCCGACTGGTTTTCTCAGTACAGTGCCGTGCTATTTTCGTTATTACGTCATAAACAGCAGCAGGGGATTTCTGCTGAAGATCGACAGTTTCTTTTTCAGACCCGCGATTGTCATCGAAAACTGTTTGCCGACCTCCAGGCACCTAATGTCATGGTGCACGGTAATCTACAACTCAGTACCTTATTAAAAGACCCCCGCACGGAGCAGTTACTGGCCATTGTTCAGCCAGGTAGAATGCTGTGGGCGCCAGCGGAGTACGATCTGTTTCGGCTGCAAGAAAGCCACCTTGGCCGACAGATTGTCAGTGCTTATCTCAGCCAAGCAGAGGTAGATGAAGGCTTTGTGTGGCGAAATGCCCTCTACCGGCTGTGGTATCAAGTCGAACTGCAGGTGCACAATCAGCCTTTTTGTGCTGACATCTTTCGGCAAGCCAAGGCTGATTTGCTGCCTTGGCTTGAGTGAATTCTGCTAGCTACGGATCTGTTGCCATGCTCGACCTAGGGTCTCATACCAGGCGCGTTCACTGTGTGCCAGCCATAATGGCGAAGGGGTAAACCGCTCCCAAAAATTTAACGGACTGGTAATGGCCAACTGGTTAGCCGGAGCGGCCAGTGGCGAGAGCCCGGCACGCTTAAAAAACACCATCGCACGCGGCATATGGTTGGCCGAGGTCACCAGGATCAGCGGCTGATCGCCGACCTGCTGCTTAACCGCTATCGCTTCTTCGGCAGTGTCTTTTGGCTGATCAAGTTCAATGATATCGGTAGCGGGTACCCCCAGAGAGCGGGCAACCTCTGCCGCAACACTGGCGTTACTGCGCGGGTTATTCTGTGCCCGAGCGCCGGTAAAGATCAGCTTAGCTCCTGGGGAAAGTCGCCACTGGCGGATCCCTTCCACCACCCGCGGCAAACTGTTACTGATCAAGTTGGAACCTGGTGCCCAGCGCGGATTATAGGTATAGCCACCTCCCAATACGACGATATAGGCTGCATGATGTTCACCCTCCAAGGTCGGATAGTGATTTTCCAAGGGTGCTAACAGATGGTCAGAGACTGGCTGTAGGCTCAGGAGCAACAGCATGCCGAGACTACCGGTCAGTAGAATTTTTGCCAGCGTTTGGCGGCGGCTAAACCACAACAGCAGCAGACCAAAAGCGGCCAGCAACAAGAGTAAAGGCAGGGGTAGCAACAGTGCCCCGATCATTTTCTTTGCCATAAAAAGCATAAACATCACCAGTTTTGTCTGAAAAAACAGCAGCCGAATGCAATATATAGGATGAAAGATTCATTCTTGCACGACCTGTGCCAAAATAGCATATTTCCACTGTTTTCAGACCGGAGCTGTTGCTATGAAGGATCGTAATTTCGATGACCTTGCGGAGAAGTTTTCGCAAAATATCTACGGCACCGCTAAAGGTCAGATCCGTCAGGCGATCCTTCGTGATGAACTCGATGAGATTTTCACCACGCTGCCCGCCGGCCCACTGTCAATCGTCGATGCAGGCGGTGGAATTGGGCAGATTTCCAGTGGCTTGGCAGCCCTTGGTCATCAGGTGTTGCTCTGTGACGTTTCTGCGGAAATGCTGGAACGGGCAGAACAGAATGCCCGCACCTTGGGTGTCAGCGATAACATGTTTTTTAAACAAATGCGTGTCCAGGCGCTGGCAGACCATTTGGATACGCCCGCGGATCTGGTATTGTTTCACGCGGTACTAGAATGGATTGCCGAACCTGAAGCTGCATTGCAGGCACTATTTCGAGTATTGAAGCCCGGCGGGGTATTATCGCTAATGTTTTATAACCTCAATGGGCTGGTGATGCAGAACCTGACATTGGGTAATTTTGGGTATCTGCGGGCAGATTTAAAAAAACGCAAAAAACGGACGCTTTCCCCTGATTATCCTCGTGACCCCTTACAGGTCTATCGCTGGTTAGAGGAGAGCGGTTTTGTCATTGAACAACGGGCAGGGATCCGAGTGTTCAGTGACTTTATCCGTGATATGCCCCCCAGTGCCAATGGCTTTGACGGGATCCTTGAAATGGAAAGGCGCTTCAGTCGTCAGGAACCTTACCTGAGCTTGGGACGCTATATTCACGTCACTGCGCGTAAACCACTGCAGAAGGATCAATTATGAGTGATTTTTCCCAGACGATCCCGGAGCTGGTCTCCTGGGCCCGTAAAAGCGACTTTTCCTTATCGCTGCCCGCGGAACGTCTGGCTTTCCTGCTGACGATTGCGACATTGAATGGCGAGCGGATGGATGGCGAGTTGACCGAAGGTGAACTGACCGACGGTTTCCGCCATGTCAGTACTGCCTTTGATCAGACCAGCGAAACGGTTCAGGTCCGTGCCAATAATGCCATCAATGATCTGGTACGACAGCGCTTACTGAACCGTTTTACCAGTGAACAGACGGACGGGTTGGCCATCTATCGTCTGACTCCGCTTGGGATCGGTATTACTGATTACTACATTCGTCAGCGTGAATTTTCGACCCTGCGTTTATCAATGCAGTTATCCATCGTTGCCAATGAACTTAAACGGGCTGCCGATGCAGCAGAAGAAAACGGCGATGAATTTCACTGGCAGCGCAACGTCTTTGCCCCGTTGAAGTATTCGGTGGCTGAAATTTTTGACAGTATTGACCTAACACAGCGTTCGATGGATGAACAGCAGCAGAGTGTCAAACAGGATATTGCAGCACTGTTGAATAAAGACTGGCGGGCGGCGATTTCCAGCTGTGAACTGCTATTATCGGAAACATCGGGGACGCTGCGTGAACTGCAGGATACCCTCGAGGCGGCGGGAGATAAGCTGCAGGCGAACTTGCTGCGGATCCAAGATGCCACCCTTAACAGCCCGGATCTGCATTTCGTCGATAAACTGGTGTTCGATCTGCAGAATAAATTGGACCGGATCACCAGTTGGGGACAGCAGGCGATCGACTTATGGATCGGTTATGATCGCCACGTGCATAAATTCATCCGTACCGCCATTGACATGGATAAAAACCGTGTCTTTGCGCAACGTCTTCGCCAGTCAATTCAAGGATACTTTGATGCACCTTGGGCGCTAACTTATGCGAGTGCGGAACGTCTGATTGATACTCGTGATGAAGAGATGACCTTGCGGCAGGATGAAGTCACTGGGGAATTGCCGACAGAATTGGAATTTGAAGAATTTAACGAAATCAGAGAGCAGCTAGCGGCCATGATTGAAGAGGCACTGAGGGTCTATAAACAGCAGTCGCTACCCCTTAACCTGGCCACGGTGATGCGTGAATATCTGGCGCAATACCCCCGTGCCCGACACTTTGATGTGGCACGTATTGTGATAGACCAGGCGGTGCGCTTAGGTGTTTCAGAAGCTGACTTAGCAGGTTTACCTGCTGAGTGGCAGACTATTAATGATTACGGAGCCAGGGTGCAGGCACATGTCATTGACAAATATTGAACAAGTGATGCCGCTTAAGCTGGCACAGGCATTAGCAAACCCCGTATTTCCGGCGCTTGACAGCCAGTTACGTGCAGGACGACATATTGGGTTTGAAGAGTTAGATAACCATGCGTTTTTGATGGATTTCCAGAGCGAGCTTGAAGAGTTTTATGCGCGCTATCATGTGGAATTAATCCGTGCCCCAGAGGGTTTTTTCTATCTGCGTCCGCGTTCGACGACGTTGATCTCCCGGTCGGTACTGTCAGAGCTGGATATGATGGTCGGTAAGATCCTCTGTTATCTCTACCTCAGCCCAGAGCGTTTAGCCAACGAAGGGATTTTTACCCAGCAGGAACTTTACGATGAGTTGCTGTCGCTGGCGGATGAGAGCCGTTTGCTGCGTTTCGTTAACCAACGTTCTACCGGCTCAGACCTGGATCGTACAAAATTGCAGGAAAAAGTCCGAGCCTCACTGAACCGCCTCCGCCGCTTAGGCATGGTCTGGTTTATGGGCCATGACAGCAGTAAATTCCGCATTATGGAATCGGTGTTCCGTTTCGGAGCAGAAGTGCGCAGCGGCGATGAACCCCGCGAAGCACAATTACGTTTGATCCGTGACGGTGAAGGGGTTTCCCTGGAAGCCACCCCTGAGACGGCGTCAGACAGCACGGAGGCACAGCATGAACAATTCAGCGATGATGCCGCAGAAAGCGGGGAGGAAGACGAGGAATGATTGAACGTGGAAAGTTTCGTTCGCTGACGTTGATCAACTGGAACGGTTTTTTTGCCCGCACCTTTGACCTTGATAATATGGTCACTACCTTATCCGGTGGTAATGGTGCCGGTAAGTCCACCACTATGGCGGCCTTTATTACTGCCTTGATCCCGGACCTGACCTTACTGCATTTCCGTAACACCACCGAAGCTGGTGCCACCAGCGGATCGCGTGATAAAGGTCTGCACGGTAAGCTGCGTCCTGGCGTCTGTTACTCGGTACTGGATGTGATCAACTCCCGCGGCCAGCGAGTGGTGACCGGTGTGCGCCTACAGCAGATCACTGGCCGTGATAAAAAAGTCGATATCAAACCCTTCAGTCTGCACGATGTGCCGCCAGAGGTGAACCCAACCGAATTGCTGACCGAAATCGTTAATAGCCGTCAGGCAAAAGTCCTGTCGCTGAACGAAGTCAAAGAGCGTCTCGAAGCCCAAGAAGGGATCAGTTTCCGCCAGTACAACTCGGTCACTGATTACCACAGCATGATGTTTGAACAGGGTATTGTGGCCCGTCGCCTGCGCTCACAGGGAGATCGCAGCAAGTTCTATCGACTGATCGAAGCCTCTCTGTACGGCGGGATCTCCAGTGCCATTACCCGTTCTCTGCGTGACTATTTGTTACCGGAAAACGGTGGGGTACGGAAGGCGTTCCAAGATATGGAATCCGCCTTGCGTGAAAACCGCATGACCCTAGAAGCGATCCGTGTTACTCAGTCAGATCGTAATCTGTTTAAGCATCTGATCACCGAAGCGACCGACTATGTAGCGGCTGACTACATGCGACACGCCAACGAACGACGCACGCATCTGGATGAGGCTCTGCAGTTACGCAAAGAGCTATTCACCGGACGGCAGGAGCTAGCCTCTGGTCAGTACCGCCACATTGAAATGGCCCGCGAATTGGCAGAGATCCGTCATTCTGAGGCAGATCAGGAAGCGGACTACCAAGCTGCCAGCGATCATCTGACCCTAGTACAGACCGCTGTCCGTCAGCAAGAAAAAATTACCCGTTACGAAAGCGAACTGGAAGACCTGACTTACCGGCTGGAAGAGCAGCAGGAAGTGGTGGCCGAAAGTGAAGAGGTCCACGAAGAGAACCAGCAGCGGTTGGAAGATGCGGAACTGGAAGTGGATGAGCTGAAAAACCAGTTGGCAGATTTCCAGCAGGCGCTGGATGTCCAGCAGACCCGCGCCATCCAGTACCAACAGGCGATCCAGGCGTTAACCCGCGCCCGTGAACTCTGTGGCATTCCTGACCTGTCCATCGACAGTGCTGAGGAGTGGCAGGCGCGTTTTGCTGCCCGTGAAGAAGAAGCCACCGGTCAGTTACTAGCAATGGAGCAGAAACTGAGCGTTGCTGAGGCAGCACACAGTCAGTTTGAACAGGCGTTATCCCTGGTCACGCAAATTGCCGGTCCAGTTAGCCGTCATGAAGCGTGGCAGGTGGGACGCGATATTCTGCGGGAAGCGGCTGATCAGCGCCATTATGCGGATCAGTTACCTTCGTTACGCTTACGTTTGTCTGAGCTGGAACAGCGTCTGCGTGAACAACATGATGCAGAGCGTTTATTTGCCGACTTCTGCAAGAGCCAAGGCCAGCAGTACGATGCTGAAGAGTTGGAAAGCTTACACCGGGAACTGGAAGCACAGATTGCCTCCCTGTCCGACGAAGTTTCCAATGCCGGTGAGCAGCGCTTAACCTTACGCCAGCAACTGACGCAGATCCGTGAGAAAATTACCCTATTGACCGGTAAAGCCCCTCACTGGTTGGCTGCTCAGGAAATCCTCACCCAACTGAGCGAGCAGACGGGTCAGCCGCTGACCAGTTCTCAGGAAGTGACCAGTTATATGCAGCAGTTGCTAGAGCGCGAACGTGAAACCACGGTGGAACGTGATAGCGTGGCAGCCCGTAAACGTGAGACTGAAGCACAGATAGAACGTCTTAGCCAGCCGGGTGGTGCGGAAGATGCCCGCCTTAATCAGCTAGCGGAACGTTTCGGTGGAGTACTGTTATCTGAAATTTATGACGATGTCACCCTGGACGATGCCCCTTACTTCTCGGCGTTATACGGGCCGTCTCGTCACGCCATTGTGGTTCCGGATCTTTCCCTGGTTCAGGAACAACTGGCCGGACTTGAAGACTGTCCTGAAGACCTGTATCTGATTGAAGGGGACCCACAGTCCTTCGATGACAGTGTTTTCAGTGTCGATGAGCTGGAAGGGGCAGTAATTGTTAAGGTCGCTGAGCGTCAGTGGCGTTATTCCCGTTTCCCGAAAGTGCCGCTATTTGGCCGTGCTGCCCGCGAGAATCAGCTGGAGTTGCTGTACAGCGAGCGCGATAAGCTGGCTGAAAACTATGCCACCCTGTCGTTCGATGTGCAGAAGACCCAACGTCTGCATCAATCATTCAGTCGCTTTATCGGCAGCCATCTGGCGATTGCCTTTGAGCAGGATCCTGAACAGCAGATCCGTGAACTTAACGGCCAACGTTTTGAGATTGAGCGTAAGCTTAATCAGCATGAAACCGAGACTCAGCAGCAGCGTCAGCAATTTGAGATTGCTAAAGAAGGTGTTGCTCGGCTAAACCGTCTGTTGCCACGTATCAGCCTATTGCTGGATGACACGCTGGCAGATCGCTGTGAAGAGATCCGTGAACAGGTTGAAGAGGCGCAGGAAGCTTCCCGTTTCCTGCACCAGCATGCCGCGCGTATTCATAAATTGGAACCTGTGCTGTCAGCCTTGCAAAACGATCCGCAGCAGCACCAGCAGCTACAGGCCGACTACCAGACTGCCCAGCAGAAACAGCGTGAATACCGTCAGCAGTCGTTTGCCCTGACCGAAGTGATCCAGCGCCGTTCGCACTTCAGCTACACCGGTTCGGCCACCATGTTGGACGGCAACAGTGACTTGAGCCATAAGTTACGCCAACAATTAGAGCAGGCTGAAAGTGAGCGTGCCCGTGCCCGTGAACGTCTTCGTGAACATCAGGGCATGCTGACCCAGTATTCACAGCTGCTGGCCTCCCTGAAAAGTGCCTATGATGCCCGTCAAGATATGCTTAAAGAGTTGCATCAGGAGATGCAGGCTATTGGCGTCACTGCGGATGTTCGTGCCGAAGAGCGTGCCAAAGCCCGTCGTGATGAACTGTATGAAGCCCTGAGTCGTAACCGTGCGCGCACTAATCAGCTGGAAAAACAGATCTCCTTCTCTGAAGCGGAAATGGATTCGTTGCAGAAGCGCTTGCGTAAGCTGGAGCGCGATTACGCTCAACAGCGTGAGCAGGTCGTCAGTGCCAAAGCGGGCTGGTGTACCGTGATGCGTTTAGTGAAAGATAACGGTATTGAGCGCCGCCTGCACCGACGTGAACTGGCCTACTTAAGTGGCGATGAGCTACGTTCTATGTCAGATAAAGCGCTGGGTGCTCTGCGACTTGCCGTGGCAGATAACGAGCATCTGCGCGATGTATTGCGTCTGTCAGAAGATCCGAAGTATCCAGAGCGAAAAATCCGCTTCTTTATCGCGGTTTACCAGCATCTGCGTGAGCGTATCCGCCAAGATATCATCCGTACCGATGACCCGGTAGAAGCGATTGAGCAGATGGAGATTGAACTGAACCGTCTGACGGAAGAGCTGACTGCCCGTGAAAAACATTTGGCCATCAGTTCTCGTAGTGCGGCCAACATTATTCGCAAAACCATTCAGCGTGAGCAAAACCGTATCCGGCAGCTTAACCAAGGATTGCAGGGGGTTAGCTTTGGACAGGTCAACAGTGTCCGTCTGAACGTGAATGTCCGTGAAGCGCACTCGGTGTTACTGGAGACACTGGCCAGTGACCATGAGCACCAGGATCTGTTCACCAGTCCGCGACTGACCTTCTCGGAAGCACTGGCAAAACTGTACCAGCGTTTGAACCCGCACATCGATATGGGACAGCGCACCCCACAGGTGATCGGTGAAGAGCTGCTGGATTACCGCAACTACTTAGAAATGGAAGTTGAGGTTAACCGTGGATCGGATGGCTGGTTAAGAGCCGAGAGTGGGGCACTTTCTACCGGAGAGGCTATCGGTACTGGGATGTCGATTCTGGTGATGGTAGTACAGAGCTGGGAGGAAGAGTCGCGTCGCCTGCGCGGCAAAGATATTTCTCCATGCCGCTTGTTGTTCCTTGACGAAGCTGCACGTCTGGATGGTCGTTCCATTGCTACGCTGTTTGAACTCTGTGAACGCTTGGACATGCAGTTAGTGATCGCGGCACCGGAAAATATCAGTCCGGAAAAAGGCACCACCTACAAGTTGGTGCGTAAAGTGGTGAACAACACCGAACATGTCCATGTGGTCGGTCTGCGGGGCTTTGTACCAGAGTCTACTTCCGACAGCCGGTCGCTAGGTGACAGTGGTGGATACTGACTGGTGTTGAAACAGTAATTGAATGACATAAAACGGTATTTGTCTTTACGCAAATACCGTTTTATTGTTTTCAGCAAGAGTAACGGTGTGAAAATAATAAAACTGAGCTAATGTTGTTGCTTACGGTAAGAGATCAGGAGGCAGGGATGTTGTATAACGGGCGTAAATTAAAACCCGCCGCGATGCTATGCGGAGTATCGTTATTGCTGGCCAGTTTACCGCTGGCTGCTCAACCGCTCAGCAATCATGCTTCGGCATTGCATAATACTGAGACAGTAGAAAGGGGACAAAATTTCCGTCAAGTAGCAGATTCTTTACCGGCCAGTGTCACGCTCAATTATTCTGCAGAATTGGCCGCCCTATATCACTACGGTCGTTTTCGTGCAATGTGGCAAGACCCTTCAGCAGTCAGCCATTTCGAGCAACAACTGGCTGAAGTTGCTCTTTCTGGTGTTCAGCCCCGTTTCGGGCAATGGCTCAATGCATTATCTCGTCGTGATCTGACTTCTCAGCAGAAAGATCTGGTACTGTCGGATGCGATGCTCGGTTATTTACAGTTTGTGACTGAGGTTCCGCAGAAAGGGGAAACGTGGCTTTACAGCGACACCCCTTACACCTTGGCACTGCCCGCACAAGGAATGATCAACCGCTGGCAATCGTCGCTGACCCAACATCAGCTTGATGCTTTTATCGCTTCACTGGTGCCAAATCATCCGCTTTATCGGCCGATGCAGGTAGCCCTAAAAAAAATACTGGCAGATCACCAGCACTGGCCGCAACTCACCGCGCGCGGCTCACTGCGCCCAGGAGATGTTAGTCCGGAGGTGCCGGTACTGCGCGATATTTTGGTGCGTTCGGGAATGCTGAGCGCCTCAGCAACCCCGCCACCGCTGCAAACCACTTCATCAGCGCCGATGACGGCCGCTGACCCACAGGGTGGCACGGTGAGTCAAGGCAGTATGCTGCATCCACAGACCAATAATACTGCGCCTAGCACTGCTAATAGCAGCGGTATGCCGCTGGCAGACAGTACGGTTAATCCAGCCAATGTCTATTCTGCGGACCTGGTGGAAGCGGTGAAACGCTTTCAGCACTGTCAGGGGCTAGCGTCTGATGGCGTCATTGGGCCACGCACTCGTGACTGGCTGAATGTGACGCCACGCATACGCGCTGGCTTACTGGCATTGAACATGCAGCGTCTGCGTCTGCTACCGGATGATATGCATAACGGTATCATGGTCAATATCCCTGATTTCGCACTTAACTATTACGAGCAGGGGCAGACTATCCTCAGCTCTCGGGTCATTGTTGGACGGCCGGATCGTAAAACACCGCTGATGCGCAGTGCCCTCAACAGTGTGGTGCTTAATCCACCGTGGAATCCACCCACTAGCTTGGTGAAAGAAGATATCGTGCCTAAAGCCAAGAAAGACCCGAATTGGCTACAGCAGCATGGTTTCACACTATTGTCTGACTGGAGCGCCAATGCACAGGTGATCAATCCGCAGAGTATCGATTGGGCAACGGTGAACCCAGCCAGTTTCCCGTATCGAGTACGTCAGGCACCAGGCCCGCAGAGTGCACTGGGGCGTTATAAATTTAATATGCCGAGTTCGGATGCGATTTATCTGCATGACACCCCTAATCATATGTTATTTGAGCGGGATATTCGGGCGATGAGTTCCGGTTGTGTCAGGATCAATAAAGCCTCACAACTGGCCGATATCCTACTACAGGAAGTCGGTTGGGATAATAGCCGAGTGGCATCAGTGATCCAACAAGGGGATACCCGTTATATCCCGATCCGTCACCGTGTACCAGTCAATCTTTACTACCTGTCGGCCTGGGTGAGCAGTGATGGTGACGCGCAGTTCCGCACTGATATTTACAACTATGATCATCAGGTCTATCGCGGACAGAGTAGTGCTGCTGAGGCAGAAAAAATCTTATTATGATCACCAGGGTCAGCCTTGTCTCGCCAGCCGGTAGGTGGCGAGCGGTTGATCCTCTTTTTCTGCACGGTATCGGTGCTTTCCTGAATAGCTGACTTGACGCGGTCAGAGCATCTGCGTAAGGTGCATCTGTCTGTTTTTTGTTCTACTGTTCAGGTCAGCGTTATCATGGATAAAATTAATTCCCATCGTAGAAAAATTCTGCTGTCAGGTATGGCTGTTGCCGGTCTGACGTTATTACCGGGACTGTCCGAAGCCTCAATGTCAGCTTCCCGCCCTCGTATTCTGACATTAAATAACTTGCATACTGGCGAATCCTTGCGGGCCGAGTTCTTCAACGGTAAGAGCTATAACCAAGAAGAGCTGGCACGTCTCAACCACTTCTTCCGAGACTACCGTTGTAATCAGGTGAAAACTATCGACCCGCATCTATTTGACCAGCTCTATCGCCTACAGGTGATGCTTGGTACCCGTAAACCGGTACAGTTAATCTCGGGTTATCGGTCATTGGCCACCAATAATCGCTTACGGGAAACCAGCGACGGCGTTGCCAAACACAGTTATCATACCCGTGGTCAGGCAATGGACTTCCATATTGAAGGCTTACAACTGACACAGGTACGGGCTGCCGCCCTGAAATTACGGGCGGGTGGCGTCGGCTATTATCCGAAAAGTAATTTTATCCATATTGATACCGGACCGGTGCGTCACTGGTCATAAGAGTGTTTCACAGAGGTAAGCAGTGAGTCAGTTACAATATCAGAGCGTCCCAGTCACGGCATTCGCGCAGAATTGCTCCATTATCTGGTGTGCAGAGCAAGGTGATTGTGCGGTGATCGATCCGGGCGGCGATGCACCGCTGATTAAGCAGGCTCTCGCCAGTGCAGGGCGCACCCCACAAATGATCCTGTTGACCCATGGACATCTTGATCATGCGGGGGCAGCCGCTGAACTTGCTGCCGAATACGGAATTCCTGTGGTTGGCCCTGACCTGCGAGATCGTTTTTTACTGGATGCTATGCCACAGCAAAGTCAGATGTTTGGTTTTCCTTACTGCGCCCCCCTACAGCCCGACCGCTGGCTAGAAGAGGGAGAAGTACTGTCGCTGGGTAACCTGCGTCTGGAAGTGCTGCACTGCCCGGGGCATACTCCGGGACATGTCGTATTTTTTGAGCGCAACAGCCGTCTACTGTTCTCAGGAGATGTGATCTTCAAAGGCGGTGTCGGGCGAACTGATTTCCCACAAGGGGATCACCAACAACTGATTGAGGCGATCAGCGGCAAATTGCTGCCGCTGGGAGATGATGTCATCTTTATCCCTGGCCACGGCCCTGAGTCAACACTGGGGGCCGAACGTTTAACCAATCCGTTTCTTCGCTAGTGGCACGGTGAAAATATAAAAAGCCCGCTGACATCAGCGGGCTTTTCTATGAGGTAATCACTGCGATAGGTTGTTAGAGCACCGCAATAATCGCTTCACACAGTTGTGACATATTTTGCGGGGTCATACCGGCAATATTAATACGGCCAGAATCTACCGCGTAGATCCCAAATTCATCACGCAGTCGGTGCACCTGCTGTTTTGTTAGGCCGCTGAAGGAGAACATTCCATTTTGCTGACTAATAAAACTGAAGTCTTTGGCAGCCCCTTTTTCAGCTAAGGTGTTCACAAATAGCTGGCGCATACGTTGGATACGTTCGCGCATATCTGACAGTTCCTGTTGCCACAGGCTGCGCAGGCTTTCATCCCCAAGAATAGTGGCGACAATGGCTGCACCGTGTGCTGGTGGGTTAGAGTAGTTGGCACGGATGGCGAATTTAGCTTGGCTGAACGCGCGGTCAGCGACATCAGCATTTTCGGCTACCAGCGTAAAAGCACCGACACGTTCGTTATATAGACCGAAGTTCTTAGAATAGGAGCTGCACACCAGCAGTTCATGATGCTTGGCCGCAAAGATACGTAGTCCTTCTGCATCTTCTTCCAGCCCGCGACCAAAGCCCTGATAGGCGAAATCGAATAGCGGCAACCAGCCTCGCTCTACTGAGAGCTCTGCCAGTTGCTGCCACTGCTCTGCGGTCGGGTCAATACCGGTTGGGTTGTGACAGCAGCCATGGAATAGCACCACATCACCCGGCTGCGCCTCATTCAGAGAGGCGAGCATACCGTCAAAATTCAGCTGGTGGTTGTCGGCATCATAATAGTCATAGTGGAGTACCTCTAAGCCGCTGGCCGCAAAGATACTGTTATGGTTAGGCCAGCTTGGGTTGCTGACCCATACCCGTTTTACTCCGGTTTGCTGAACCAAGAAGTCTGCTGCAACGCGTAACGCACCGGTACCGCCAGGAGTCTGCGCAGTACGTGCGCGCCCAGAAGTAATGATCGGCGTATCTTGGCCAAACAAAAGTGCCTGTGTTTGTGCCGCGAACTCTGGATAACCATCGATGCTTAAGTAACTTTTGGTGGTCTCATTATCCAGTAAAAATTGTTCAGCCTTTTTAACACTGGTTAAGACGACGGTTTTACTGGTTTCATCTTTATAAACACCGATACCCAAGTTGATTTTAGAAGGGCGGTTATCGGCACGGAAAAGATCGGCCAGTCCCAGAATAGGATCTGCCGGTGCAGCGGAAATTGATTCAAACATGAATAAGACCCGAGTCAGAAGATATAAGTGAATTCACCTCAAGGTTATCCTGAGCGGGGAGGAATGCCAACAGCCATCGGTCAATTTTATTCTTCACTGATCAAAGTTTTTTAAAAAACAGCGGGGGAAATGGAGGCGCGGAATATTGGAAGGAAAAAAAACGGAGCCCAAAGGCTCCGTTAGGTATTACACCACAGAGGGATTAGAACTGGTAAACCAGACCTACAGCAACGGTGTCGTCGGTGTTCAGACCCAGTGGGTTGTCTTTGTTCAGCAGGTTGATCTGGTAATCAACGTAGGTAGACATGTTTTTGTTGAAGTAGTAAGTCGCACCTACATCAGCGTATTTCACCAGGTCAGCATCGCCTACGCCTTCGATATCTTTACCTTTGGTCTGGATGTATGCCAGAGAAGGACGCAGACCGAAGTCGAACTGATACTGTGCAACCAACTCGATATCCTGAGTTTTGTTAGCAAAGCCAGAAATATCTACATTGTTATGAGTACCAGAGATTGGAGTCTCGTTCTGGCCTTCTGCATAAGTTGCAGCCAGGTAAACGTTGTTTGCGTCATATTTCAGGCCGGTTGCCCACACTTGCGCGCGGTCGCCTTTACCGTAAGTCTCAGCTTTTTGATCACTGGTACGGTTCTGGGTAGCGTAAGAACCGGAGATTGCAACACCAATTGGGGTGGTGTAGCTGGTAGAGATACCGTAGCCGTCACCGTTTGAACGACGGGTATCAGTACCGCGGTCGTTTTTGCCCTGGTACTGAACGGCGAAGTCCCAGCCATTGACCAGACCAAAGAAGTTAGTGTTACGGTAGGTGGCAACACCGGTAGTACGGCCTGTCATGGTATCAGCATAACCAAAGTCACCGCCGAATTCTGGCAGCATATCGGTCCAACCCAGGGTGTCATAAACGACAGCGTAGTTACGGCCGTAGTCAAATGAACCGTACTGACCTGCATTCAGACCGGCGAAGCCCAGACGAGTTTTGGTGCCTTCAGTGGCATCATCGCCTTCGGAGTTGTTCGCTGGCAGGTTATATTCCCACTGGCCGTAACCGGTCAGCCAGCTGTTGATCTGAGTTTCGCCTTTGAAGCCCAGACGCGCGTAAGACTGGTCACCGTCGTTGCTGTCATTGCTTGAAAAATAGTGCAGACCGTCTACTTTACCGTACAGGTCCAGCTTGTTGCCGTCTTTATTATAGACTTCTGCGGCATTAGCGGCGCCTGCAACTAACAGAGCCGGGATCATAACTGCTAAAATGTTGCGCTTCATCATTTATTACCCTCATCGGAGTTTATTTGAGACTACTGCCACTGCTGTCAACAATTCTTTACAAGAACTATCAATGAAGTTTGGTGTCTTTATGTGTCTGAGGCATCTTTCCATTCATGCGATGCTATTTCTAGCCCGAATATGCTACAAAACTAAAATTTATGTTTCATTAGGAAAAAATGTATTACGAAATGTAAATATAGCGGAACTTTGTGAGATGAATCAATATTTCAGAAAAGAATAAAGCCGGCAGTTGCCGGCTTTATTATCTATATGAAATTGTTATGCTTTAATTGACTTACTAAAAATTCGCATTTCTTGGGGTACGTGGGAACGGGATCACATCCCTGACATTTTGTACGCCAGTCACATAGGCAATTAATCGTTCAAAGCCCAGACCGAAGCCAGAGTGAGGAACGGTACCGTAACGGCGCAGGTCGCGATACCACCAATAGTCTTCTTTGTTGAGTCCCATTTCTTCCAGACGCGCGTCAAAGACATCCAAGCGCTCTTCACGCTGAGAGCCGCCGATGATTTCGCCGATACCGGGAGCCAGGACGTCCATCGCTGCCACGGTTTTACCGTCGTCGTTGAGACGCATATAAAATGCTTTGATATCTTTCGGGTAGTTTTTCACGACCACCGGTGCAGCAAAGTGTTTCTCTGCCAAATAGCGCTCATGTTCGGAAGAAAGGTCGATGCCCCAAGCCACCGGATTTTCAAATTTCTGGCCACTTTTCAGTAGGATGTCGATAGCATCGCTATAATCTATCTGCGCAAAATCAGCGGAGACAAACTTTTCCAGACGAGAAATGGCTTCTTTATCGACACGCTCTGCAAAAAATGCCATATCGTCTGCACGTTCAGCCAAAACCGCCTTAAAGGCATATTTCAGCATTGCTTCGGCCAATGCCGCGGCATCATCCAGTTCTGCGAAGGCAATTTCCGGCTCGATCATCCAGAATTCCGCCAAGTGACGGCTAGTATTGGAGTTTTCAGCACGGAAAGTGGGGCCAAAGGTATAGATTTTTGACAGTGCGCTAGCATAAGTCTCACCGTTCAGCTGACCGGAGACCGTCAGGAATGCTTCTTGGCCAAAAAAGTCTTCATTAAAATCGACTTTACCTTCAGGGGTACGTGGCAGGTTTTCTAGATCCAGGGTAGAGACACGGAACAGTTCACCGGCACCTTCGGTATCTGAGGCAGTGATCAGCGGCGTGGAGACCCAGAAATAACCATTCTCATGGAAGAAGCGGTGGATCGCTTGGGCCAAAGTATGGCGTACGCGGGCAACCGCACCGATTAGGTTGGTACGCGGACGCAGGTGGGCGACTTCGCGCAGGTATTCGATACTGTGACGCTTGGCGGCCATTGGGTAGCTATCAGGATCATCAACCCAGCCCGTCACTTCTACTGCACTGGCCACGATCTCGAAGGCTTGGCCTTGGCCAGGAGATTCCACCACTTTACCGGTAATGATCACCGAGCAGCCGGTGGTCAGGTGCAGAACGTCATCCTGATAATTAGTAAGCGAATTATTGACAACTGCCTGAACAGGATTAAAGCAGGAACCGTCATAAATGGCGATAAAAGAAAGACCGGCTTTGGAATCTCTACGGGTACGGACCCAGCCGCGCACTGTGACTTCACTGTCAACAGCGACCCGGCCTTGCAGTACGTCCACTACAGGCACTACGCTCATAATTATCTCTCTATTCAAAATTAGTTTACACGTATCCCGCTCAGGGACAGGGTTATGTTACTTGCGAGTTTACAGGAAACAAGAAAAATTACGCCAAGCGAGCGAAATCATTCGCCGGAAAGACGGAGAATCCGTTCTCCTGAGGGTTTTCAACTAGCGCGGCGGATTGCCGGCAAATCGAAGGCTTCTTCAAGGGCCCGCACAAAGGATTGATCCTGGCAAATGGTTTTCCCCGGACTGTCCGACAGTTTAGCCACCGGTCTACCATTACAACTCACCAATTTAATCACAATATTGAGCGGAGTGACCCCAGGAATATCGCAAGTAAGACGAGTACCAATACCGAAGCTAAGATTGATACGAGTATCAAAGTGGCGATATAACGCCAGTGCTTTATCTAAGGTGAGATTATCGGAGAACACCAAGGTTTTGCTCTGTGGGTCAATACCCAGCTTATGATAATGACGGATGATTTTTTCACCCCATTCTAGCGGATCCCCAGAATCATGACGCAGCCCCTGGTATCGGCTGGCATAATCATGCCCGAAGTCACGCAGGAAAGCATCGGTAGAAATACAATCGGTTAAGGCGATCCCTAACTTATCGGGATATTCTTCAAGCCAGACATCCAGTGCAGCACGTTGGCTATTGGCCAGTATTGGACTTATCTGCTGATGGGCTTGGAACCATTCGTGTGCCTGGGTACCCACCGGAGTCAGTGAAAGACGGCGGGCCAAATCATAGTTACTGGTGCCATAAAACCACGGTGCCTGCTGCTGTAATGTTTCAACTATCGCTTGCTGTACATGACGGGAATAGCGACGTCGGGTGCCGAAATCCATCACCCTGAAACGGGACAGGTCGGTGTGCGCGCTGGCACGTTGAAAATCTTCCAGCTTCTGATTCAGAGTCGCGACTGCTAACTCAACGCCAGCTTCAGGGGTACGATGGCGGTGCACTCGTTCACTGATCAGTGCCAGCAAGGGAATTTCCCAGAGGATCACCTCTACCCATGGGCCACTGAGGCTGATATGTAATTTCCCTTGGTGGTCTTCAACATTGACCTGTTGCGGCTTAAAGCGGAAACCTTTTAGCCATTGCAGATAGTCAGCGGAGAAGAAGGGCAATTGTGATAGCCAGGCGAACTCCTGTTGCTGCAGGCGTAGGTTCTGCAACTTATCGATTTGCTGGCGGATTTCTGCGGCATACTCACCGGGAATATCTTCTCCGCGACAGCGAAATTCTGCGCTGACATGAAGGTCCCGATAGTGATGGTATACCGCCTGCTGCATATGCAGTTTGTAGGCATCCGTATCCAGCAATGAGGTAATGATCGGACGGTCATCTGCTTTCATGGCGCTTTTATGCATCCCAATTGTCAGGCACCAGGCCCTGTCAGCCAATGTTAAGAATATTAAACAACCTCTGCAGTATAACGATATCTGCTAAAAAGGGAATCCGGGAAGGGCACACTAAATGCGGCGCTCACCCGTTTGTAGCCAGAATACTTTCCGATGTAAGGAGATAACGTTGTTTCTGGAAACCGGTGGCTAACCCGCTTACACTGGATAGATGGACTTTATTTTTCCCGATAAGAAGGCACTATGACCGATCAACCGCAAATTAAGTATCGTCACGATTATCAGGCCCCTGACTTCACGATCTCCGATATTGATCTCTCGTTTACCCTCGATGAGCAACTGACTCGGGTCACCGCCGTGAGCCGTGTGAAACAACTGAACCCGCAGGCCACTGAGCTGGTATTGCAGGGGGAATCGTTGACCCTAGAATCAATCAGCATCGATGGGCAGCCGTGGCAAGACTACCGTATTGAGTCGGGGACATTGGTTCTCAGTGGCGTGCCGTCAGAGTTCAGCTTAGAAATTGTTAATAGGATCCATCCGGATAAAAATACGGCGCTGGAAGGCCTGTATAAATCTGGGGAAGCGCTCTGTACCCAGTGCGAAGCCGAAGGTTTCCATCATATCACTTGGTATTTGGATCGCCCGGATGTGCTAGCCCGCTTTACCACCACTATCGATGCGGATAAAAGCCGTTACCCGTATTTACTGTCTAACGGTAACCGTATTGGTGAAGGGGACAGTGGAAATGGCCGTCATTGGGTGAAATGGCAGGATCCGTTCCCGAAACCTTGCTATCTGTTTGCGCTGGTGGCGGGTCAGTTTGATGTGCTGCGCGACAGCTTTACCACCCGTTCCGGCCGTGACGTGGCGCTGGAAATTTTTGTTGATCAGGGCAATCTCGACCGCGCTGACTGGGCGATGACGTCGCTGAAGCAGAGCATGAAGTGGGATGAGGAACGTTTTGACCTCGAGTATGACCTCGACATCTTTATGATCGTTGCCGTCGATTTCTTCAATATGGGCGCAATGGAGAATAAAGGGCTCAACATCTTCAACTCCAAATATGTGTTGGCCAAACCAGAAACTGCCACCGATAAAGATTATCTGGGTATTGAGGCAGTGATCGGACACGAATATTTCCATAACTGGACCGGTAACCGCGTAACCTGTCGTGACTGGTTCCAACTGAGCCTAAAAGAAGGTCTGACGGTGTTCCGTGACCAGGAGTTCAGTTCTGACCTCGGGTCAAGGCCGGTTAACCGTATTGATAACGTACGGGTAATGCGCGCCGCACAGTTTGCCGAAGATGCCAGCCCAATGGCCCATCCGATCCGTCCGGATCAAGTGATGGAAATGAATAACTTCTACACCCTGACAGTCTATGAAAAAGGCTCAGAAGTCATTCGGATGATGCATACCTTGCTGGGAGAAGAGAAATTCCAGAAAGGGATCAAATTATACTTCCAACGCCATGACGGTAGCGCTGCTACCTGTGATGATTTTGTCGAAGCCATGGAAGATGCCTCCGGCGTGGATCTGACTCTGTTCCGCCGCTGGTACAGCCAATCCGGAACACCGGTACTGACCGTCGAAGATGAATATGATCCGCATAGCGAAATCTATAAGCTGCATGTCAAACAGCACACCCCGCCAACCGCTGATCAGAAAGAAAAACTGCCCCTGCATATCCCACTGGATATTGAGCTATATGACGGCGAAGGAAATGTGATCCCATTACAGTATCAGGGAGAGTCCCTGTCATCAGTACTGAATGTCACCGACAGCGAGCAGACTTTCGTGTTTGATAATGTCTACTTCCAACCGGTACCTTCTCTGCTGCGTGAGTTCTCGGCCCCTGTGAAGTTAGATTATCAGTGGAGTGATGCACAGCTGACCTTCTTGATGCGCCATGCGCGCAATGAGTTTTCACGCTGGGATGCGGCACAGAGTCTGCTGGCTACTTACGTCAAACTTAACGTTCAGCGCCTACAGGAAAAACAGCCACTATCACTGCCTAAGCATGTGGCTGAGGCCTTCCGTGCGGTGCTGGCGGATAAACAGGCCGACCCAGCACTGACGGCGCTGATCCTGACTCTACCGTCAGAAAATGAGATGGCGGAATGGTTTGAGGTGATCGATCCACAGGCGATTGCGGCGGTAAGAGCGGCGATTATCCGCACCTTGGCGAAGGAGCTGCATAGCGAGTTGCTGATTAGTTATCGTGAAAATCAGTGCGGAGCCTATCAGGTGGTGCATCAGGATATCGGTAAACGTGCCCTGAAAAATATCTGCCTCAGCTATCTGGTGTTTGCCGATAGTGATAAGGCTGACGTTCTGGTTCGTGAGCAATACCAGCAGGCAGACAATATGACCGATGCCCTGGCGGCGATCACCGCTGCGGTCAGTGCACAACTGCTGTGTCGAGAAGAATTATTGAAACAGTGGGATGACCGCTGGCATCAGGATGGTCTTGTGATGGATAAGTGGTTTATGATGCAGGCCACTAGTCCTGAGGAAAATGTATTGGCTCGGGTAGAAAGTTTACTTAATCACCGTTCCTTTACTCTGAGTAACCCGAACCGGATCCGTGCATTGATCGGTGCTTTCTCTTCCGGCAATCCGGCGGCGTTCCATGCCAAAGATGGCAGTGGTTACCGCTTCCTGACCAAGATCCTGACTGATCTTAACCAGCGTAATCCGCAGATTGCCGCACGACTGATCGAACCACTCATCCGCCTGAAGCGTTACGACAAAGAACGTCAGGTACTGATGCGCCAGGCACTTGAAGAGCTAAAAGGGCTGGATAATCTGTCTCGTGATCTCTATGAAAAAATTACCAAGGCGTTAGCGGCCTGATCGAAATAAAAGATTATTTAAAAGCCATCTGCATGCAGGTGGTTTTTTTTTGGTTATTCCACAGAAAGCGGATAAATCACAGGCTAAATTTACTTTTCGTGTAAAGCTCTTTACCATTTCGGGCAGACTGCCGTGGGCAATATGCCTTTATGCGCGATGACCGTTTCCAGGAGAACGTATGTTATACCCGATGATCCGTCCTGCCTTGTTTAAACTCGATCCTGAAAAGGCCCATGAACTCACCCTCAATCAGTTAAAAAAGATCCAAGGCACAGCGTTGCAAGCGTTAATAACGCAACAGGTGCCATCCCGCCCGGTGACTTGTATGGGCATTCAATTCGATAATCCCCTGGGGTTGGCTGCGGGGCTGGATAAAAACGGCGAATGTATCGATGCCTTCGGTGCCATGGGTTTTGGCTTTGTCGAAGTCGGCACCGTGACACCACGTCCGCAGGCCGGTAATGATAAACCTCGTCTGTTCCGCGTGGTGGAAGCAGAAGGGGTGATCAACCGTATGGGCTTTAACAACCTTGGGGTCGATCATCTGGTAGAGAATGTTAAAAAAGCCCAATTTAGGGGCGTCATCGGTATTAATATCGGTAAAAATAAAGATACGCCGGTGGAGCAGGGCAAAGATGATTATCTCATCTGTATGGAAAAAACCTACGCACATGCTGGCTATATCACCGTCAATATTTCCTCACCAAATACCCCAGGCCTACGCACCTTGCAGTATGGTGAGGCGCTGGATGATCTGTTATCAGCAATCAAAAATAAACAGCAGGAGTTGAATAGTCGCCACCTAAAATATGTCCCAGTGGCCGTGAAGATCGCACCGGATCTTTCTGAAGAGGAATTAGTTCAGGTAGCCGACAGCTTGGTAAGACATAATATTGATGGCGTCATTGCTACTAATACCACGCTCGATCGATCGTTGGTAGAAGGTTTACCCTACGCCAACGAAACGGGTGGATTAAGTGGCCGTCCAGTACAGTTAAAAAGCACCGAAATTATTCGTCGCCTGCATCAGGAATTAAACGGGCGTTTACCCATTATTGGCGTCGGTGGGATAGATTCCTTAACTGCCGCGCGAGAAAAATTAGCGGCGGGTGCTACCTTATTACAAGTTTATTCCGGATTTATTTATAAAGGTCCTGGATTAGTGAAACAGATAGTGTCGCATCTTTAACCGAAATAAGGTGTTATTTTAGCCAGAGGGGTTTATTTCATCCTCTGGCTCGTTTATATTTTTAGCTCATTTAGCGAAGATTTAACCGGTGCCTGAGATCACTTTTTAATAACCGCTGAAATTACTCTCCGGGAGCGGTAGTTTTACCGTGGATACAGAGGCCGCCAATCATGACATTACAGCCTGACGATAACTGGTGCTGGTATTACGACGAGAAACAGCAGAGGATGATGTTGGACCTCACAGAAGGTTTGCATTTTCGTTCACGATTTCCCAAAAAAATGCTGACACCGGAAGCTTTTGAATCACCCGGTTTTTGTGTTGAGGATGCTGCCCGTTTTTATACGTTTGAAGAAAAATGCCGTGACCTAAATTGCACCCACCAGCAACGGGCTGAATTGGTACTCAATGCTGTAGTGGCGGGGCGCTTTTTAAAACCACTGATGCCGAAAAGCTGGTACTTTACCGCGCTTCAGCCGGCCTGGCAGCCGGAAAATGGTCAACTGGTGGAAGCTTTACTCAGTGACACGCAGCAGTCGGTATTGTTCCTAGTGGCGGAAAGCGGTGACAGCGCCACCCTGTGTGTGCTGGCACAGGCCCGTGCGGAGATGGCTGGAAAAACCTTGCTACTGGGAGACGCCATTAAAATCATGAATGATAGGCTACAGGCCTACCAGTTTTCCGCTGCACTGACCCTCGATCAGGTGGGTTAACCGTCGACCGGTTTTACCACCACGGCACTGCGCGGTATACAACTGCAACTGAGAATAGTATCGCCGTTTTGTGCCGCTCGGTTCAACGCTGTGACTTCACCACTCACTAGCGTCATCCGACAACAGCCACAGGAGCCAGCCCGACAGGAGTAGGGGATACTGATACCGGCTGCTTCCAATTGCTCCAACAAAATTTGCTGGGTATTGCCGCAAAAGGTGGTCTGCTGCCAGCAAATCTCTATCTCTTCGCCATTTCCTTCAACTTGCGGCTGTGTGGAGGGTGTCGGAGTCACTCGGTAAGGGCGAGCAGGCTTGTGGCTGAGGATACTGACCGAGTCCCCACAACGGATCACGCCACTGTTACGGGCAATCAGGTTGATACCGAAATCGACATCACCGCTGTCATCAGCCGCTTGGCGGAAACCCGTCAGGGTTTTCATCGGCTCATTACCTGGATGACGTCGACCGTGCTCGGTACTGACCGTGGTCAGCACACATCGGCTACAGGGCTTGGTGACCTCAAAGGTAACATCGCCGATACGCAGTACTGACCAGCTATCTTCCTCCCACGCTTCAGCGCCAGTGACCACCAGATTTGGGCGGAACTGTTCAATACGGATCCCCGCCGGACAGCGGTTTTGCAGATCGTGAAATGAACGCTGGTTAATCAATAAGAATGGATAACCGTCGGCAAAGCTGAGAGGGACGCTTGGCAGGCGTTTAATCCGACGCTGAGTATCGTGCCCTGTCCAACGTAACTGTACCGGTTGTGAGAAAAATTGACTCAGCCAGTGATTTATCGCCTGTGGCGCAATACTGGCAGTAAACACATTCCCCCATACCTCGGTCTCAGCGTCTGCTGGGCTGAATTCTTCAAACCGGACCACGCCTTGGCTTCCGTCAGGGGCTTGAATAAATAAACCTTGAGGTATCGTCAGGGCATCAAACAGCACCATTTCAGGAAACTGCCGCGCAGTCATAAAGTGGCCATTGACATCTGTCAGCATAAAGCGGCGATCATTGGCCAGCCCGTCAGGTTGAACCAGCGCATGGGAAACTGAGGTGCCGCGCATGGATTTAACAGGATGGATAAACATCCGGGACAGAGTGATCATTGTGACTCCAAGCGGTTTAGATTTTTAAAAGACGCTAACTTTATGACATAGCGCTATGATTCGCTATAATGCGCAACTTATTTTCAATTAAGCAGACCTAATACTATGAATTCTCTTTTTGCCAGTACAGGCCGTGGGCTGGAAGAACTATTAAAAACTGAGCTTGAATCGCTGGGTGCTCAGAATATCCAGCTGGTGCCGGGCGGCGTTCATTATCAGGGCGATGATAAAATGCTGTACCAGAGCCTGATGTGGAGCCGTCTTGCCTCACGTATCCTGTTGCCATTAGGAGAGTTTGGCCTGTGGAGTGATCTTGACCTGTACGTGGGGGCGCAGTCTATACCTTGGACTGAACTGTTTGATCCCCAGTGCAGTTTTGCGGTGCACTTTAGCGGCACCAATGAGGTGATCCGCAACAGTCAGTTCGGTGCCTTACGTATCAAAGATGCCATCGTTGACAGCTTTACCCGTAAAAACCTGCCGCGCCCGGACGTGAGCCGTGAAAACCCGGATATCCGTATCAATGCATGGTTGAACAAAGATAAAGTCAGTATCTCGCTGGATCTCAGTGGTGATGCACTGCATCAGCGTAATTACCGTCAGCAGACCGGCCAAGCGCCTTTAAAAGAGAACCTAGCCGCAGCGATTGTGATGCGTTCAGGCTGGCAGCCGGGTACCCCGATGGTCGACCCAATGTGTGGTTCCGGGACCCTGCTGATTGAAGCAGCGATGATCGCAGCCGACCGTGCACCGGGCCTAAACCGCGAGCACTGGGGCTTCCTGGCATGGAAAGGCCATAATGATGCCTTGTGGCAGGAAGTGGTCAGCGATGCCCGTCGCCGTGCCGGTGCCGCCATGAAAAGTAAAAAGGTCCGCTTCTTTGGCTACGACAATGATCCCATTGTCTTGCAGCGCGCGCAGATGAATGCCCGTAAAGCCGGGATGAGTGCCTTTATCAGCTTTAAACAGCAAGATATTTTACAACTGAAGAACACCCTGCCGGAAGAAGAGCAGGGTACGATCCTGAGTAACCCGCCATACGGTGAGCGTCTGGAGAGTGAGCCAGCACTGATCGCGCTGCACAGCCAGTTAGGACGCATTGTGAAAAACGAGTTTGGTGGCTGGAAATTATCACTGTTCAGTGCCTCTCCAGAACTATTAAGCTGCCTGCAATTACGCGCAGAGCGTCAATTCAAAGCGAAAAACGGTCCGCTGGATTGTGTGCAAAAAAATTATCAACTGATGAGCGGTGGTACCGCTCGCCAGGGTGAGATCGCCGAGGATTACGCCAACCGCTTGCGTAAAAATGTCAAAAAGTTGGACAAATGGGCACAGCAGGAAGGGATCAATTGCTACCGACTGTATGACGCTGACCTACCGGAATACAATATCGCCGTTGACCGCTACGCAGATAAAGTGGTGATCCAGGAATATGCGCCGCCAAAAACAGTGGATCCACAGAAAGCCAGACAGCGCCTGTTTGATGTGATCAGTGCTACCCTCAGTGTGCTGGATCTCCCAGCCAGTCAGTTGGTATTGAAAACCCGTGAGCGCCAACGCGGTAAAAGTCAGTATCAAAAACTGGCCAGCAAAGGGGAATTTTTCGAGGTCCGTGAATACGGAGCCCGTTTCTTGGTGAATCTGACCGATTATTTGGATACCGGTTTGTTTATCGACCACCGTATTGCACGCCGTATGCTCGGTGAGATGAGTCAGGGGAAGGATTTCCTTAACCTGTTCTCTTACACCGGCAGTGCCAGTGTTCATGCCGGGCTTGGCGGTGCGCGCTCTACCACTACCGTGGACATGTCACGTACTTATCTAGAGTGGGCAGAACGTAACCTGCAACTGAACGGCCTGTCTGGGCGGGCTCATCAGCTGATCCAAGCAGATTGTCTGAGCTGGTTACAGAACACCCATGAAACCTTTGATCTGATTTTTATCGATCCGCCGACCTTCTCCAACTCTAAGAGGATGGAAGACAGTTTTGACGTGCAGCGTGATCACCTTGATCTGATGCGCGACCTGAAACGCCTGCTGCGCCGTGGTGGTACCATTATGTTCTCGAACAATAAGCGTGGTTTCAAAATGGACCATGACGGACTGTCAGCGCTGGGCCTGCAGGCACAAGATATTACCCAAAAGACCCTGTCTCAGGATTTTGCCAGAAACAAACACATCCATAATTGCTGGCTGATCACTGCTACAGGTAAGGAATAAAGTTATGTCGTTAATCAGTATTCATAATGCCTGGTTGTCCTTCAGTGATGCGCCTTTATTGGATAACACTGAATTACATATCGAAGAAAACGAACGCGTCTGTTTGGTTGGCCGTAACGGGGCCGGTAAATCGACGCTGATGAAAATTATTAATCAGGAAATTGCCCTCGACGACGGACGTATCGTCTATGAGCAGGACCTGGTGGTGGCACGTCTGCAACAAGATCCGCCACGCAATATTACCGGTTCAGTGTATGACTTTGTGGCCGAAGGGGTGGCAGAGCAGGCGCAATATCTCAAGGCCTATCATGCCATCTCACATCTGGTGATGCAGGACCCGAGTGAGAAGAACCTTAACGAGATGGCCCGTTTACAGTCGCTGCTCGATCACCACAACCTGTGGCAGTTAGAGAGCCGCATCAATGATGTGTTGCAGAATATCGGCCTCAGCCCTGAAACCGAGCTCTCTTCACTGTCCGGTGGCTGGCTGCGTAAGGCGGCCTTGGGACGTGCGCTGGTCAGTAATCCGAAAGTCTTACTGCTGGATGAACCGACCAACCACTTGGATATTGAAACCATTGATTGGCTGGAAACCTTCCTCAAGACCTTTACTGGCAGTATCGTGTTTATTTCGCACGACCGTTCGTTTATCCGCAATATGGCCACCCGCATTGTCGATCTGGATCGCGGTAAACTGGTTTCATGGCCCGGCGACTACGATAACTTTGTGCTGGCTAAGGAAGAGGCTCTGCGGGTTGAAGAGCAGCAGAACGCTGAGTTTGACCGTAAACTGGCTCAAGAAGAGGTCTGGATCCGTCAGGGTATTAAAGCCCGTCGTACCCGCAATGAGGGACGCGTGCGGGCTCTGAAAGCCTTACGCCGTGAACGTTCTGAGCGCCGTGAAGTGATGGGGAAAGCCAATATGCAGGTCGGTGAAGCCTCACGTTCAGGGAAAATTGTTTTTGAACTGGAGCATGTTAATTATCAGGTAGACGGCAAAGCCCTGGTCAGCGATTTTTCAGTGCAGGTTCAGCGCGGCGATAAAATCGCGCTGATCGGTGCCAACGGCTGTGGTAAGACGACGATGCTGCGCTTGATGTTGGGTGATCTGGCGGCAGACAGTGGCCGTGTACACCAGGGAACCAAGCTCGAAGTCGCCTATTTCGATCAGCACCGTGCCGAGTTAGACCCAGATCGTACCGTGATGGATAACTTGGCTGAAGGTAAGCAAGAAGTGATGGTGAACGGTAAGCCACGTCATGTACTGGGCTACCTACAGGACTTCTTGTTCCACCCGAAGCGGGCCATGACACCGGTCAGTGCGCTCTCAGGGGGAGAGCGTAATCGACTGTTACTGGCGAAGCTGTTTCTGAAACCGAGCAACCTACTGATCCTCGATGAACCGACCAATGACCTCGATGTGGAAACATTGGAGTTACTGGAAGAATTGATCGACGGCTATCAGGGAACCATTTTGCTGGTCAGCCACGACCGTCAGTTTGTTGACAACACAGTGACTGACTGCTGGATCTTTGAAGGCAATGGCGAGATTGGCCGTTTTGTCGGCGGCTACCACGATGCCCAAGCGCAGCGTAAAGCCTATTTACAGACTCGCCAAACCAATACTGCTAAGCCTGCTGCCGTGGCGGAAGAGAAAACAGCGAAACCCGTTGAGAATAAAGCCAGTAAACCCGCAAAACTGAGCTATAACTTGGCGCGTGAACTAGAGCAACTGCCACAGAAGCTTGAAACCCTAGAGCAGCAGGTTGGGGAGTTACAGTCCAAGATCAGCGAGCCGGACTTCTTCAGCCGTCCGCAGGAGGAAATCCGCCAAGGAACTGAGCAGTTGGCTGCGGCGGAACAGGCTCTTGAGGAAGCCTTCTCGCGCTGGGAGTATCTTGAAAACCTTAAAAACGGAGCATAATGCAGATGAACATTACCCGGTGTGAGCAGAGACAGGATGCAGACACCTGGGTTTTGTGTCCGCAATGTGACCGTGTCAGCCGCCTGCCGTCCCTTAATGCGGGGATGCGGGCGGTCTGCCCTCGCTGTCATGAAACCCTCTCTACCCGCTGGCCTCAGCCCGCCAAACGACCTACCGCGTATGCGCTATCAGCCCTATTTATGCTGGTACTGGCGAACCTGTTTCCGTTTATCAGTATGGAAGTGGCGGGGATCAGAAGTGCTATTACTCTGACGCGCATCCCAGGGGTCATGGTCTCGGATGATTTCCAACCCCTGGCCGCTATATTTATGGTACTGGTACAGGTCATCCCCGCGACTTGCCTGTTAATCATTATATTGATGGTCAACCGCGTCGCAATGCCACACGGTTTGCGGGTGTTGCTGGGAAGGGTCTTTTGTCATTTGCGAAACTGGGGAATGGCGGAGATTTTTATGGCTGGGGTATTGGTCAGCTTCGTCAAACTGATGGCCTACGGACACTTAGATTTGGGTATCAGCTTTTGGCCCTGGTGTCTATTTTGCCTGTTACAGCTAAGGGCTTTTCAGTCGGTGGATAAGCGGCAGATGTGGCACTTTATCACTCCACAACTGCCCACGTTTAAAACTCCAGTGGCCGGGAAAGGCGGTATGGCACAGGGGCTTCGCCTCTGTTCCTGCTGTACGGCGATCCTGCCGGCAGAAAAGCCACAGTGTCCACGTTGTTTTACCCGTGGTTATGTCCGTAAACGTCAGAGCCTGCAATGGACCTTGGCGCTGTTATTGACGTCGGTGATGTTGTATATCCCTGCCAATATTATGCCGATTATGATCACCGATGCCCTGGGGTCCAAAATGCCGTCCAACATTATGGCGGGGGTAGTGCTGCTATGGAGCGATGGCTCCTATCCCGTTGCGCTGATTATTTTTATCGCCAGTATCATGGTGCCGTCCCTGAAAATACTGGCGATTGGCTGGTTATGCTGGAATGCCAGCGGAAGGGGAAGGCGAGATAACGAAAAAATGCATCTGGTGTATGAGGTTGTCGAATTCGTCGGGCGCTGGTCGATGATAGATGTGTTTGTGATTGCTATCTTATCGTCGCTGGTGCGTATGGGTGGACTGATGAATATTTACCCTGCCAGCGGCGCACTGCTGTTTGCCGCAGTGGTAATTTTAACCATGTTTGCCGCACTGACATTTGATCCCCGTTTACTCTGGGACCGTGAAACTGATCATTCTGTAGAGGATACTGCTGTTGAAACACAATAATCCGGAAACAGCCCGTATAGAAAATATCAAACGATGGTCACCGGTGTGGATCGTCCCGGTGGTGACCTTGCTGATTGGTGGCTGGATTTTATTTTACCACTTCTCCCATCAGGGGCCGGAAGTGACATTGGTCACCCGCAATGCCGAGGGGATTGTCCCTGGTAAAACCACCATCAAAAGCCGCAGCGTCGACATCGGTACCGTGGAAAGCGCCAAACTGAGCGATGACCTGAAAACCGTCGAAATTAAAGCCCGTCTTAATGCAGGTATGGACAAAATGCTGCATCAGGACTCTGTCTTCTGGACCGTGAAGCCGCAGATCGGCCGAGAAGGGATCACCGGTCTCGGTACGCTGCTGTCCGGTTCGTATATTGAATTACAAGCTGGGACGAAAGGTAGCCCGCCGGAGCAATATCAATTACTGGACGCGCCGCCACTCGCGCCGCCGGATGCGAAAGGCATCCGTATTACCCTCGACAGCATGAAAGCCGGACAGTTGAATGCCGGTGATCCGGTGCTGTTCCGTGGTTATCGGGTTGGGTCGGTGGAAACCAGTAAGTTCGATACTGAACGTCGCCTAATGAGTTATCAGCTGTTTATTCAAGCGCCTTATGATCGGTTGGTCACCACTAATGTCCGCTTCTGGAAGGACAGTGGTATTGCCGTCGATATGTCCGCCTCCGGAATGCGGGTAGAAATGGGGTCACTGACCACCCTATTCAGTGGTGGTGTCAGCTTCGATGTGCCGGACGGCGCGATGAGCTTGGGAGAGCCGGCGCAGAATCATGCCGAGTATCACCTCTATGATGATCACAACTCCATCCAAGAGTCGATGTACACTGAACATACTGACTTCCTGATGTTCTTCAATGAGTCAATTCGTGGCCTACAAGCCGGTGCACCTGTAGAGTTCCGTGGGATCCGCCTCGGTACGGTGGCGAAAGTGCCTTATGTGATGGGGGGTAAATCTGAGAAGATTGGTAATGATTACCGTATCCCCGTACTGATCCGCATTGAGCCGGGACGGTTTGCGGCCAGCGTCGGCGATCACTTTAATCTGCAGCAACATCTGCAGCAGGGTCGTCTACACGGACTGCGCGGTAGCCTGAAGACCGCAAACCTGATCACCGGTGCCCTGTATGTCGACCTCGACTTCTACGACAATGTGCCGCAGTTCACTGGACCAGATAAAGTGGCTGGCTTTGAGGTGATCCCGACCGTGGCAGGCGGCCTAAACCAGATCCAGCAGAAGGTGATGGCGATCCTCGATAAAGTGGAAAAACTGCCGTTAGAGCCAATGATGACTCAGGCGACCGGCACCCTCAAAGAGAGCCAGAAAACACTGCGTAACTTGCAGACGACCTTGGATAACGTCAATAAAATCACGGGCAGTCCAGCAATGAAAACCCTGCCGGCGGATATGCAGCAAACGTTGAGAGACCTCAACCGTAGCCTGAAAGGGTTGCAACCTGGCTCTCCGGCGTATAACAAGCTGGTGGGTGATATGCAGCGGTTGGATCAGGTTCTCCAGGAGCTACAGCCGGTCCTGAAAACACTGAATACCAAGAGCAATGCGCTGGTGTTTGAAGCATCCCCGGGTCATGACCCACAGCCGAAGAGGGCAAAACAGTGAAAAAAGGGCTCGCTATTATCTTTGCATTACTGCTCAGTGGCTGTAGCAGTGACAGTGCTAAACATTACTACCAACTGCCGGCCATGATCCCAACGGCCGGGCAACCGGTAGCTGTTGCAGGGGCGGGTGATAACACCCGCCCGCTATGGGTCGAACCGGTGACTGTACCAGACTATCTTTCTGGTAACGGAGTGGCCTATCAAACTAGCGATGTCCAGTATGTAATTGCTGTCAATAACTTGTGGGCCAGTCCGCTGGATCAGCAGTTGCAGCAGACCTTAGTCAGCTACCTAGGTCAATTACTACCAGGACGTTTGGTGAGTGGTTCAATGACGGGCAGCAGCGATTACGACACCTTGTCGGTGACGGTGACCGGCTTCCACGGCCGTTATGATGGCAAGGCAGTGATTTCTGGTGCTTGGATCCTACAGCGAGGTGATCAGACGCTGCGTCAGCCTTTCTCATTGATCCTGCCACAGCCGAAAGATGGCTATCCGGCATTGATCCGCACCTTGGCGGCAGGTTGGCAGCAGGAAGCAACGGCCATTGCTCGGCAGATCACTCACTAAGATCTCTCGTTATCGCTCAAGCCCCTGTCAGTCACCCTGATGGGGGCTTTTTTTATATTAGGAGCGGGCACATGTCCATAGAAGGCTATAGGCCGTCGGTGGCGGGAATTAAGAATATTCCAGAGCGTGATCACAGATACCGCCCACAGGCGGCCTTAGCCAACTTTCAGCAAAAAAACTGACAAAATGAGGATAAACATTGAACATTTGAGGATTGACCTTTAGGGCACACAGCGGTAGAAATAGAGGCTGTGGCGATGTAGTGACCACAGATTGTTTCTATCCCGTCCCACCTTAATCATTATGAGGGAAAGCAGGTATGAAGAGACAGAAAAGAGACCGTTTGGATCGTGCTCATTCACGCGGCTATCAGGCCGGAATCAGTGGACGCTCTAAAGAGATTTGTCCATACCAAACCACCGACACACGTTCCCACTGGCTGGGAGGCTGGCGGCTCGCCATGTCTGAACGTTCGGTATTAGCGTAACCCTGAGGGCCTGAAATGACCAGAGCTCCTCTCAATGACGGGGCTCTGGCAGTGATATTTCCCACTTCAACTGTTTCTCTCCCCCAGCTTTTATCCGCTCGTTTACTTGATGCATAGTCTGTTAGCTACTGTTAGCCTTAAGCGGGGCTGCCGCCATGCACGAGATATAAAAAAGGCGAGCCCGAAGACTCGCCTTAATCCTACTGCGTCAAAGGGGTGATTAAAACGCTTCGGTGTCTTTAAACAGACCGACTTTCAGATCGCTGGCGGTATAGATCAGTTTGCCGTCGACGAACACTTCGCCGTCAGCCACACCCATGACCAGTTTACGGTTAATCACACGCTTAAAGTGGATTTTATAGGTGACTTTCTTCGCTGTTGGCAGAACCTGGCCGGTGAATTTCACTTCACCCACGCCCAGAGCACGACCTTTACCTTCTGCACCCAGCCAGCCCAGGTAGAAACCTACCAGCTGCCACATCGCATCCAGACCTAAGCAGCCTGGCATCACGGGATCGTTAACAAAGTGGCAGGCAAAGAACCACAGGTCAGGAGTAATATCTAATTCAGCTTCAACGAAACCTTTGTCGTAGTTGCCGCCTGTTTCGGACATTTTGACGACACGGTCCATCATCAGCATATTACCCGCCGGTAACGGAGGACCGTTCTCGCCAAACAACTCACCGCGTCCAGAGGCAGCAAGATCTTCTTTTGTATAGGATTCGCGTTTATCTACCATGTCAGTTTTCTAGCCTTAAATTATTGAATGACGGAGAATAGCTTACAACTGTACGCTGAGCAACTCCGATTAGTTCTGGTTAAACCAGTTGAGCCACCGCAGCCATCCTCTGCGTGGAGGAGTCTCCGGTTGCGTAGCACGTAAAATGCGCTCTTGGATCAGCGATAGTAGGTCGTCATTATTGTCGGACTCTGTGCGCCAAGGCTTACCGGTAAGCAAGGCGATGGCTTCGTCTGCAGACTGAACTGCCCATAAGCTAAACTGCTCTGCCTTCACCGCTTCCATCACCTCGTTACTGAGAGAAAGATGGCGAACATTACTCTGTGGGATAATGACTCCCTGCTGCCCGGTCAGGCCTCGTTGTGAGCAGACGGCAAAAAAGCCTTCGATTTTCTCATTGAGTCCACCCACCGGTTGGACATTGCCAAACTGATCTACAGAGCCGGTGACTGCTACTGACTGTGTCAGTGGTTGCTGTGATAAGGCACTGACCAGCGCACAAAGTTCCGCTAGCGATGCGCTGTCGCCATCGACTTCGGAATAAGACTGCTCAAACACCATTGATGCAGTAAACGGTAACTGTTGTTCCAACTCCAGCTCTGAAATGAGATAGGCTTGGATGATCATCATCCCTTTAGCATGGAGGTTGCCCCCCAGTTCCGCCTTACGCTCAATATCCATCACTTCCCCATCACCGTAGTGCACCACGCAGGTGATACGGGAAGGTTCACCCCACGGGCGAGGGTGGCCGGGAAAATCCAGCACTGACAGGCCGTTTACTTGACCAATCGCTTCGCCTTCGGTTTCGATCAGTACCTGTTCCTCACTGATTTCCTCAAGCATGCGCTCGGACAGATAGCCTTCACGCCATTGACGAGCCTCTAGGGCAGCCGCTAAGCTTTCACTACTCAGGGTGCCGTCATAGCCGAATGCGGCAGCTAACTGGCGGGTGATCCAGCGGGGGTCTAGAGGTAATAAACTCTGATCACCCGTATAACGGCAACCTTCGTTAACCAGTGGTGGCCAGATATCGTTAGAGAGTTCCGGCAGTTGGTGATTAAATGCTAACTGGCGGACCCACTGGCCCCAAAGTGCTAAATCTTCTTCATCATGAAAACGGAATTGTTCTTCTACTTCGCTGTAGAGAGCATCTTCCATTAATTCAGGTTCACTCTCCTGAAACTCTGCCAAGGCATCTCGGTCACCGCATAAAATCAGGGTAACGCGTAACGGCAGTGGCGGCAGACTTACCGACAGTGGGCGGCGTTCGTCCGGAGAGAGCCACTCAAACGCTCCCTGAGAGAGGAAACGCTTAAGGCGTAGCCACATGAGCGGCTGAGCCAATAGCGTGCGTACCGACAGTACCAGCGCGCCACCGTTGGCCTCATGTAGCAGGCCCGGCTCAGGGATAAGTCGGTCGCCAACACCACGCAGGGTGCCAAACAGTTGTTCACTCTCGATCCACTCTGCGTAACGAACACCCGCCTGAAAGGTAAAGGTGGCCGCCTCATTGGTTGCGGCCCGCAGATCATAACTCCCATCCGCCAAGGGCTGGTAATTCCAACCGCCGTTTTCAGCGTCGACGTCAGTGTCTGATAATGATAACCAGGCACGTGCAATGGCCGCCAACGCATCCTTATTTTCCTGTGAGCGAAGCATCAGCAGCGGTAGGTGCGGCTGGTTTTCCAGATTCGCCAACGCATTAAATAAACGTGGTTGCAGAGTGGAAAAAAGTTCACCTTCACCCACCACACTACGGTTAAACGCGGACGGGAAAGGGGAGAGATTAGGCTGTAACGCTTGCCAAGGAAGTTGAGAGCTGATCAAAGTGTTCGCATTTATCCGGAGAAGTTAAACCACCGATTATACAGAAAAACCGGTGACGAAACAGCCTAGCGACTCTGTCCCCTGAGGTGCTCACCAGAAAAATTAATCTTTGCAACAGCCTAGTAAAAAGCTGGTATTCTTAGCCGGTGGCCTGAAGAGAAAGAGAGACCGATGAAATATCTGCAACTTGAGAATCTGGAGTCCGGCTGGAAATGGGCATATCTGGTAAAAAAGCACCGAGAAGGTGAGGCGATTACCCGATATCAGGAGCGCAGTGCAGCCGATGAAGCGGTTAGGGTGCTAATAACCTATGAGCACCAGCCGGAAGATATTTCAGACTGGATAAACCAGCATATCAATCCGGCGCTGGTCAACCGCATGAAACAGACTATCCGCGCGCGGCGTAAACGCCACTTTAATGCTGAGCATCAGCATACCCGCAAAAAATCTATCGACTTAGAATATTTGGTTTGGCAGCGACTGGCGGGGTTAGCAAGACGTCGTAGCAGTACGTTGTCAGAGACCATTGTTCAGTTAATTGAAGATGCGGAACGCAAAGAAAAGTATGCCAGCCAGATGTCCTCACTTAAGCATGACCTGCAATCAATACTGGGCCAACCCGATAAAAACTGAGTTCCACCTCATTTTAGGCGAAAAAAAACCCCGCATTGCGGGGTTTTTTAGACTGGAGTTAATTAGCCCTGTGGCTGAGAAACAACGTCTTTGATACCTTTAACTTCGATTTCAACGCGACGGTCTGGACCCAGGCACTGGATCAGTGCTGCGCGGCCTTTCACGTTGTCACAGGTATTACCGGTAACTGGATCAGCTTTACCCATACCTTGTGCAGAGATCTTGTTAGAAGGGATACCTTTAGATACCAAGTAGTTGACAACGGACTGTGCACGCTGCTCAGACAGTTTCTGGTTGTATTGAGCAGAACCGATACGGTCAGTGAAGCCCAGAACAACAACAGAACCATCTTTAGGATCCAGAGAACTCAGCTGGGTGTACAGCTGATCCAGAGCCTGCTGACCAGTTGCTTTCAGCGTTGATTTGTTGAAGTTGAACAGCACGTCTGATTTCAGAGTGAAGTGCTTAGTTTCAACAACTGGCGCTGGCGCTGGTGCTGGAGCCGGAGCTGGTGCAGCAACATCGTCCTGACCGAAACGGTAAGAAACGCCTAAGCTCAGCATGCTGTTGTCTGGACGAGCACCAACGGTTTCAGCGTCACCGATGTTGTTAACCCACTGGTAATCCAGACGGGTAGCCCAGTTTTTGGTCAGTGCGTACTCAACACCAACGGCCGCCAGTGGAGAAACACCAGTATCGGTGTTGCTCAGGCGAGCACCGGCTCTGTTTTCTTTAGAGTCTGCACGCCATACCATACCACCCAGACGAGTATATACGTCCAAATCGTCAGTGATTGGGTAGCTCAGTTTAGCCGCCAGCTGAATGCCCTGTGCTTTGAATGCGCCGTTTACGTTGTTACCTTTGTAAGGCATACGACCTAACCAGTCATAACCGCCTTCGAAGCCCAGGTATTGGTTTGCCTGATAGCCAACGAATGCACCAGCACCCAGCTGATTGTCGTGGGTAGGGCCGTCGTTGTTAACGTAGTTGTTACCGTAGAAACCGGTGTCGTGGTACTGAGACCAGCCCAGTTTAGCACCAGTGTACCAAGTGTTATCTTTTGGTGCGGCCTGCGCTACGGTAGCGAAACCTGCCAGTGCCACTGCAATTGCGATAGCTGTCTTTTTCATTTTGCGCCTCGTTATCATCCAAAATAGGCAATGAGCATAAATGTTGCTCTTGGTTGTAATCCTTCGCCGGGTTATTTCGCTCGATTTTTACTCTACCAAAAAGGAGATTATTGAGCACCCTGGCGACGTAAAGTCTACAACGAGATTAGAAAGTTACAAGTAAGATATGATGTTGTACAGTAAAAAAACAGCATTTTTAACATGTTTTGTTACATTTCAAACTGAACTCTGCACTGTTATCACAACTGTAAATTACCACAACCCATTGCTGGCTCTGGAATGACGGACATCCTGTCCACGAAGCAAAATGGTGAGCAATTAATCCTGAGAATAATCTTAAAGAAGACTAATGTAGCAACGGCAAATGAATCTTCAACCGATTTTCCTGTCCAGTGCCAACTCGAAAACCGGTGTTTTCACGCATTATCAGTCCCAAAGATCGGCCTTCACTGGCAGCTTGCTCAAGTTCATCTCGTTCATTGTCAGTGAGCGACTTTGAGATCCAGATCATCACCACACTGTAATTACCTGAACGCAGTGCCTTGGTCATCGATTGCAGGGTATCACTGCTACTGAGTGAAGTGACCTGCATACTCTTCTCTAGAGGCAGGCCGGATTGCTGTAACCAGAGACGATTTAATTTGTGCTCCGGCGTTAGCCATAGCTGCCAGCGGGACTGTTCGGCCAGTTGTTTCAACAGCGGAAACAGTAGCATGGTCAGCAGCGAAGGGTTGTGAGCGTCATAGTTTAATTCGCTGATACAGCCGCTGGTCTGTGAAACAGAAACCGGATTATGGCCTGAATGATGAGTTTCTGAGTTCAGTAAGTGAGCACGCATAAATTTAACCCTTCGCTATAAACTGTATGGATATACAGTACTTCTGTTGTGGACGAAGATCAACCATTTTTCTGAAAATGCCTCGCATAATCGCAATACAGATCCGTCTAGAGGGATTTATTCATTGAACTACTAATGGCTTTTGTTTAAAGATTAACGTGCTGATAAGCATTACTTTATTGGCAGGGACGCTATTGCTTCAATTAGGGAGGCAGCATGAAACCATCGGAGAAATGCATAGAAAAGACCAAGCAGTCACTTTCGGCGCTGGGGCAGATCGAATCGCGTACCCAGTTTGGCGGCTACTCATTATCAGTAGAAAAAATTGTATTCGCACTGGTTAGCGACGGGGAGCTCTACCTCCGTGCCAGTGAACCCATGCAGCACTATCGCCGGCATCGGCATCTGCAGCCGTATATTTTTTACAAGCGTGGGCAAAGCCTGCATCTGAAATATTTTCGTGTCGACAACGTGCTCTGGCATCAACATGAGACCCTGTTGGAACTGTCCCGAGGTTCGCTGAATGAGGCGCGTGCATGTCGAGCCTCGGCATCCTCTCGTCATCGTTTGAAAGATCTCCCCAATCTTAGCCTCAACATTGAGCTGTTACTTAGAGAAACAGGTATTACTACTGCCAATCAGCTGGCGAAATTGGGCGCAAAAGAGAGCTGGTTACGTCTCAAAGCCTGTAATTCGCATTTGGGGTTGAATACCCTTTATGCTCTGCAAGGGGCTATTATGGGCAAACATCTACAGGTACTGCCGGCCCCACTGAAGGCAGAACTGACCAGCTGGTATCAAGCTTATCTGCAGCGGGTGCACGGGCCTCACCCGGCTGCCAAAACAGGTCAGTGAGGATCGGCTTGTTGTCGGACCGCGAGCAATTCCGGCAGCAGTGACAGCAGCAGGTTTATTTGCTGAAGGATCACCGGCTCATGACTATCCGGGGTGGTTTCTAGGCCATTCACCTCGGAGATAACCTGGTGTAGCGCTGTCAGCCTCTGATCCACCTCTGAGGGATGTTGCTGCAGTGTCTCCTCGGTCAGTCTAAGGACATCATCCAGCAGTTGTAGGAAATCGGGACGTGTAATTTTTTCGCGGTGTGCCCCTAGTGCGGAGAGATAACTCAGAAAACTGTGGTTGAGACAGGAGATCCTGAAAGCGATATCTTTCTGCGCCGACTGTGGCCCCCCTGGATCATTCATGCCGGAGATCATCAGTGCCAGCTCGGCATCGGCATTGTGTGCATCACGGCGAGCAATACGGTAGGACATGCTGTTATCTTTGCCCGCATGATACTGCCCTGTAATAGCCGCCAAATATTTCGCGTTTGCCGAAAAGGCCCGATCAGTGACAGCGGGCAATTGGCGATATCGCCAGTCGGGAAAAATCCATGCCACTGCCATCCATGAGAGCGCACAACCCAGTAGGGTGTCGACGATCCTAGGCACCGCCACATCAAACCCTTGACCCAGTAGGTTAAAACTGAGCAGTGCTACCAAGGTGATAAACAGGGTGGCCTGAGCATATCTGACTTGGCGGAAGGTGAAGAACAGCACGCCGGTCAGTACAATTAACGCCAATTGCCCTGCTACGGAAGGGACTAGCCACAATACCGGCAGACCAATAATCACCCCGCCCAGGGTCCCGACAATTCGAAGGGTTAGGCGTTTTCGTGTAGCACTGTAGTTAGGCTGACAGACAAACAGACAGGTCAGCAGGATCCAATAGCCGCGCTCCAGTCCGGTCAGAACGATAAAGGTATAGCCGATGCAGAGCACTATCGAGATACGGAATGCGTGCCGGAACAGCGGAGATTTCGGAGTGAGATGACGGGCGATACGCATCCGGATATCTTGCCAGCCGCTGAGACCCTCTTGAGAAAGATGAGTATCGGTATTTAACCAGCGGTTATTCAGACCCTGTTCCGAGGCGATAGATATTAGCTGATCATCGACCGCTTTCAGATTACGCAGTAGCCAGTGTAGGCCACGAGAGTGAGGATCCTCTGGTGATTGACTCACTAGACGGTCTAATGCTTGTTCAAGGTGAAAAAAGGCTCGCTCAAAACGCGGGTCATGCAGATAGGGCTTGCGTAATGTCACTGAATGGGCGACTTGGCGGCAAGCCTGAGCCTGCCTATTCAGCAGCCGCTGAAAGCGGAATAAAATCTCGCTGTAACGCCACTGACCCCGCAGCTGATGGTACTGAATATGAGAAGAGTTAGCCCTCTCATGGATCTCTTGAGCTGCAAAATAGTAAAGCAACGCTCGGCGACTGGTGCGTGCAGCACGATCACCGTTAAGACGACTTTGGATAACCGTTTTGGTGATATTAAACTGTGACACTAGCCGACTGTTGACCAGAGCGGCATCGATCAGTGAAAAATCATCACGTTCGCCGGCATCTGGGTCGAACAGTTCTGCTTTAGCTTCCAGGTACTCCGCCAGTTGGCTGTAGGTAGCCGCCAGTTGCTGTTGAACCGGTTGTACCGGAAAGAGGCACTGCATCAGAAGGGTCAGTAGGTTATACCAGAGCGCACCACTTACTAGCAGTAGGGGCTGAAAATACCACTGTGGGAACAGATGGATGCCGAGCATGGTATAGACTGCGATCAGCAATGCACCAAACGCAATGGTGGCATAGCGCTGTCCGAGGGCCCCAAGTAGGGTGAATACCCAGCTCGAAACGGCCAGTCCGATAATAAATAACGGCGGGTAAGGGAAAAGTTGTTCGACCGAAACTGAGGCGATACAGAAACAGACCAAGGTGATCAGCATATTACGCAGTCGCCCAATCAGTCTATCATCGACATCCGCGAGGGCTGCGGCAATCACTCCCAGCACCAGTGGTATGGTCCAAGAGATCATCTGCTGATGCCAGCTGAAAAGCACACATCCTGTCAACGCAATAAATATGCGTGCTGGATCACGCCACAGTTTATTCATCAACAGAGTACGCCAGCCAGCGAGAAACTCCTTACCCAGCTTCATTATTCCTCCCTGCTGTAGTTAGCGAAATTGACGTTGACGGGCGAACTTCGCCTCTTCAACAGAGACTACCCGACGGCCCACTGGCCAGAGTGCAATCGCCGCCAGTTTGAAGTTAGCGATCCCAACAGGTATACCAATGATGGTCACACATTGCAGGATCCCAGCGGAGATATGGCTTAGGCACAGCCACCAGCCGAAAAAGATAAACCAGAAAATGTTCAGCAAGGTACCACCGGTGTTACGTAAACCGTTACGACGTTCCGGATACAAGGTATCAACATGGACGGCTTCATTACCGAACGGGAACAGTGACAAGCGGGTGATCTCCCAGCAAGAGCGGGTTAAGGGCAGGGTAAACACCAGCACAATGGTCACTAGGGTGGCAAACAGCCAAGCTAGGGTAGTAAAAAAACCACCCAGCACGAAATTCAGTATATTAAGGACTGCTCTCATTACTTTTTTCCTTCTTACTTCAACAGTTACTGAATTGTAACCTGTTTTTTGTCTGGAGCCCTAAGGGTCTCGCAGTTAAACTGCTTGATAGCAAAAACTCATCTGACGGCGTGATGCATGGAACTTAAAGCAACATCAATGGGCAAACGACTGGCTCAGCATCCTTACAATCGAGTTCGCCTGCTAGCTGCAGGGGTCGAGGTGAGTGGTGATCGCCATGAATATATCATTCCTTTTAATCAGTTACTTGGCATTCAGTGCAAACGCGGTATGGTCTGGGGAGAGCTAGAGTTCCAGCTGGCGGATAACCAAGTGGTGCGACTGCACGGAACTGAATGGCAGGAAACTCAGCAGTTTTTTCAGCACCTTTCTACTGTATGGCATCAATGGAGTGACGAGATGGCGGCGATCAGCTTCCAGGTACTCAGTGATATTCATGGGCAGGTGATGAAGCTGTGCCAGCGCGACAGCTGGTTGACTCGTCGAGAGATCACCGGTCTGCGCCAGACGATTGAACAGGGATTTGCAGCGTTGCCACTGCCTGTGGCCCGTCTATCGGAATTTGATGACTGTCGCCCACTGTGGGCATTTTGCAAAGCCTGGTTGGAGGCGACAGAAGCACAGCGCCAAGAACGTAACCGTCAGTGGTCACAACAGGTTATCGAACGCTACGCTGCCTTTTTTTCTCAGTGCGACAGTGGTCCTCTGAACCCGTCACAATGTCAGGCAGTGGTGAATGGTGAGGATAATTTACTGGTACTTGCTGGGGCTGGCAGTGGTAAAACATCAGTACTGGCAGCTCGGGCTGCTTGGTTATTAGAGCGTCGAGCCGCCACACCCGATCAGATCTTGCTGCTCTCTTTCGGTCGTGGAGCCGCTTCGGAGTTGAGTCAGCGGGTGGCATGCGCCACCGGAGAGGCTGAGGTGACAGCTTCCACGTTCCACTCCCTTGCGCTTGAGATCCTCCGCCAAGGTAGCAATAAATCGCCAAAAATCACAGAGCTCGAATCCGATGAAAAACAGCGTCGTGAGTTGCTGACTCGAGTCTGGCAACAGCAGTGTGCTGAGAAAAAATCGGCAGCAAATGGCTGGCGACAGTGGTTACAGGATGAGTTGCAGTGGCCGTTGCCAGAAGGACCCTTCTGGGAATCAGATGCCTTGGCTAACCGTCTGGCAGTGCGTTTAGAACGCTGGCTGGCACTGATGCGTGAACACGGGGGCGCGCAGGCAGCTATGATCGAACAGGCACCGGAAGAGATCCGCGCCCTGTTTGGAAAGCGCCTACGGCTGATGGCACCGTTACTTAAGGCGTGGAAAAGCCATATTAAGCAGGAAAGTGCCGTCGATTTCTCTGGCTTGATCCACCAGGCTATTGCTCTGCTGGAAAAAGGCCGTTTCATTAGCCCGTGGAAACATATCTTGGTGGATGAGTTTCAAGATATCTCCCCCCAACGTGCGGCGCTTATCCAAGCGATACGTAAGCAGAACCGTCACAGCAGCCTATTCGCCGTTGGCGATGACTGGCAGGCCATTTACCGCTTTGCCGGGGCTGAAATCAATCTGACCACCCGCTTTCATGAGACTTTTGGTGAGGGGGATGTCTGCGTGCTTGAAACCAGCTATCGCGTTACTCAGCGTATCGGCGATGTGGCGAGCCGTTTTATTCGGCAGAACCCGGCACAGCTGAACAAGGCGCTGAACAGCGTGGCGCAGGGCAATAAAAAATCTATCGTGCTACTCAGTGAGGATCAGTTAGAGGCGCTGATCAACAAAATGAGTGGCTATGTTTCCTCACAGGAGAGCATTCTGATCCTAGCTCGTTACCACTATCTCAAACCGGATTTACTGAATAAAGCGGCTACCCGCTGGCCGGGTCTGACCATCCGTTTTATGACCTTCCATAGCAGTAAGGGGAAGGAAGCGGATTACGTCATTGTTCTTGGCTTGAATAACGGTGCGGATGGCTTCCCAGCACCCGCCAGAGAATCGGTAATTGAGCAGGGCCTGTTACCGGAAAATGAAACCTTTCCTGATGCGGAAGAACGTCGGCTCGCCTATGTTGCCATGACCCGTGCTCGCCAGCAGCTATGGTTGCTTTATGATAAATCCCAGCCCTCTGTTTTTGTGGAACAGTTGAAACAGCTGGGTGTCCCTACACGGAGAAAGCCCTGAATTACTCTGGATCGGAAAGCGGTTCCTGCAAGCGTTCAGCCAAATAATGTGCGTAATCAGGGATCGCGATTTCCACATCGCGGCTATACAGTGGCGAACTGATAATAAAATCGGCCGTAGAGCGGTTAGTCGCGACCGGAATATTCCACACCGTTGCCAATCGCAGCAGCGCTTTAACATCCGGGTCATGGGGCACCGCATTCAGCGGATCCCAGAAAAAGATCAGCATATCCAGCTTACCTTCGGAAATCATCGCGCCGACCTGTTGATCTCCGCCTAACGGACCGCTGAGTAGCGGATTAACGTTTAGTCCACAATGGCGATTAATCAGGTTACCGGTGGTGCCGGTAGCATAGAGAATGTGTGGGCTGAGTGAGGACTGATTACTACTCACCCACTCCAGCAGTGCGGCTTTGCAGTTATCGTGGGCGACTAAAGCGATATGTTTGGTTGTGGCTAATACTCTGACGGTCTGTTGCATCGTAATCCTTATTAACACCTTATGCCAGATTGTGCAGTCAGTGTAGCGCGGCCATTATTCAGGGTTCAACTGATTCGCAAATCCTGTAACCAATAACGTAATGCTTGCAGTGAGGAGCCCTTCATTAACCTCTCACCGGATTGCGCCGACAGAGATTGACTGTTGTCTGAGGTAAGTGCCGCTCCCCGTGGTGAAGCCTCCGGCGAGTGGGTACTGAATTTTGCAACAGACGCCTTTTTATCCAGCAGATTATAGTTGCTGATGGCTTGCATATAATCTTCTCCGGCGGATAGCAGGAGATGGTCTTGGATAACCGGAATATTTTGGTGATTCTCATCGCTTAACTGAAACTTCGGCGTATATCCGGAATGGGATGCTGGATCAGCGGGTAGCACGACTGTTACAGATTTACTGGCGGTGTCAAAAGTTAGGATCCACAACCGAGCAGTGGGACTGTTCCCACGGCTGAAGACAATCTGGTGCTGTCCGCGTTCCAGTTCAATACTGTCTGCACCTTTCAGCAAGCTACTCGGCAGCTTATGACCGTCCAGTACCAGCAAATTTATTCCCGGGTTAATTTTAAGACTGACAGCGTCCGCCATGGAAACGTAACTTCCAATCAGCAGGCAGAATACTGCGGCAATCCACTTCATTTGTGCTCCCGAGCTAAAATAGGTAGTAACAGGATGTCTTTGAACGCGGGTAGTATCGCATTAAAATTTACAATTTGTCATATTTATTGTGCGGTTTTTAGTAGGGGTACTCGGCTTGGGGGGGCGATGAAAGTTAAGGAAGGGAGAGGATCAGCGGGACAGGACGGTACCCGCTGTGAAATATTGACCGCTAAAGGTCGTTCTGATCAATGGTAATGATAGGGGGCGTGCAGTTGCTGACGGACATTTTCCGCTAGTTCATCCAACACCGGTTGGTCAGGATGATTATCATCGGTTTCGCCGGTAAGGTGTAACTCGGCCACATAGGTGTGCACCGTATCTCCTGACTCATCTTCCATGACTACGTGATACCACGGACGGTCACCGGTTAGCGCCTGATCTGGGCGTTGTTCATCAGGCAGGGAGACAGAGAACTCTGCATCCACATCCACCACCACACCCAGTGTGCCGGATAACCTATGGCGAACCTGCTGACCGATAGCGAACTTTGTGATCATCATAAACGTTAACTCCTGCCTGTTTCTGTGACTCAGATATCGGGGCAGGAATCGGCTTTTTCAAGTCAGGCAACGTAACAGACAAACCCTTTCAGATACAGACCTTCAGGATATGAAGAGATCACCGGGTGATCGGCAGCCTGACGCAGTTGATCGATCAACTGGACGGTCTTACCGGCATCCAGTGCTGCATCAGCAATGATTTTCTGGAAGAGATCAACGGTCATTAGCCCCGAACAGGAAAAGGTCAGCAGGATCCCACCTGGGTTCAGTAGCTGCATCGCCAACATATTAATGTCTTTATATCCGCGACATGCCCCGGTCAGCTGATTTTTGTTCTCCACAAACTTCGGCGGATCCATCACGATGACATCAAACTTTTCGCCATTATCACGGTAGCTACGCAGCAGTTTAAACACATCATCACGGATAAACTGCGCTTTCTCCAGTGGTAACTGGTTCAGCGCTACGTTCTGCCGAGCCACATCCAGGGCGGCGTCAGAGGTATCGACACTGATCACTTCTTTACAGCCACCCATCAGGGCAGAGACCGCAAAGCCGCCGGTATAGGAGAAACAGTTAAGCACTCGCGCATCTTGAGAATAGCGGCGAAGGGCATAACGGCTGTCGCGTTGATCAAGATAGTAACCGGTTTTATGACCCTCTTTAATATTGACCAGCAGCTTCATGCCGTGCTCGGTGATCGGCAATAATGCTGGCGGTTGTTCGCCGCAGATCAGCCCGTGGCTCAGCGGCAGGCCTTCTTTCTTACGCACCGCCACATCTGAACGGTCATAGATACTGCATTCTGGGAAACAGTCTTGCAGTGCTGTCACCAGGGCCGGACGCTGATATTCTGCACCGGCAGACAGCAGTTGGACCACTAGATAATCACAGAACTTATCGATAGTAATACCGGGTAAACCGTCTGATTCTCCGGCGATCAGCCGGTAGCTATCCAAGTTATCGGCCTTCGCTAGCCACTGACGCAGTGTCAGGGCTTGGTTCAACTTGCGGGTAAAGAAAGCGATATCGATACTTTCCTCAGAATCCCAAGTCCAGACACGTGCTCTGATCTGTGACTGCGGTGACCAGGCTGCACGGGCTAGCCACTGGCCTTTATGGTCACAGACATCTACCGTTTCCCCAGAAATCGCATTGCCTTCAACGCGGTTGATCGCCCCGGAAAACACCCAAGGGTGGCGGCGTAACAGGGATTTTTCTCGTCCCTTGGAAAGAATCAAACGGGCAGTCATAATTATCAGTACCAAAAATAAAAGGGCGCTATTGTCGTGCCGGGGTAGAAAAAAAGCAAACCACCAGCAAGGTAAGGAGCAGAAGTATGACAAATATCAGCGTTAAAATCAGGGTTTCCGGCAAGGTACAGGGCGTTTATTTTCGTGACAGTACCCGTCAGCAGGCCGAAAGGCATCAGTTGACCGGTTACGCGCGTAACCTCAGTGATGGCTCGGTTGATATTCTGTTGCAGGGTGATCAGAATGGAGTAGAGCAGGTAACTGCCTGGATCAGGGCGGGTGGGCCACCAGCAGCCTGTGTTGTAGCGATGAGCTGTGAACCCTGTGACATTGAGCCATTATCAGGGTTCACCACAGGATAAGCTTACAGACACTTAGCCGGTTTGGGTAATCCGGCAATTTTGGTGGCCTGCTTGGCTGGACCTTCCGGGAATAGCCGAAACAGATAACGGCTGTTGCCTTTTTCTTCGCCATATTTTTTGGCCATCGCTTTGACCAGCATACGGATAGCGGGCGAGGTATTAAATTCCGTATAAAACTCGCGCACAAAACTGACCACTTCGCGATGTGCATCGGTCATAGAGATATTTTCTAGCTCGGCAATATGTTCTGCCAATTGCGGTGTCCAGTCAGCGGGGTTTTTTAGATAGCCTTCACTATCGGTGGCAATCTCTGTTCCGGCAAAATTCACGTTTTGTCCTCTCGTTAAACTGTGGCGGAGTGTAGCAAAGAGTGCCCGACGAAAAAATACCTGCCCGTGGGGCAGGTAGGTGTTGAAAACGACTCATTCTTAGTTACTGCGGGAAAAGCCAAGCAAGCTGAGCAAGCTAACAAAAATGTTATACAGCGACACATACAGGCTGACGGTGGCACGAATATAGTTTGTTTCGCCACCATGAATAATGTTACTGGTCTCCCAAAGGATGGCACCAGCAGAGAACAGAATAAACAGTGCACTCAGTGCCATCTGTAATGCAGGCAGGTTAAGGAAGATATTCGCTACCATTCCGACCAACAGTACAATGAAGCCAGCCATCATCATGCCGCTGAGGAACGACATATCCCGGCGGGTAGTCAGCACCCACGCCGAACAGCAGAAAAACACCAATGCCGTTCCGCCTAGCGCCAGCGCGATCACATCACCCATCCCCGCAGACAGAAAACGGTTCAGTACCGGCCCCAAGCAGTAACCGAGAAACCCGGTAAACGCAAAAGCGGCTAATATCCCAGCCGGGCGATCCGCTAACCGATAGGTGAGAAACATCAAGCCATAGAAGCCGACCAGCATCAGGATAAAATTGGGTGCTGGCAGTGCTAGGCGGGTACTTATAGTGGCAATGATCGCAGAGAAAGCTAAGGTTAGCCCCAGCAGAAAATAGGTATTACGCAGCACCTTGTGACTGCTGATCAGGCTGCGCGCCCCGGCAGGGGCAAGAATTCTGTCCATAAAGACTCCTTCTTATCAGATACTCAGTGTAATTTACCCGCAGCATACGCAGGGCTCTCTGAGGGTTGAAGTCGTTTTACCCATCTTTACGCGTTTTATTGGCCTTAAAAGCAGCAATCTGCTTATTCAAACAGCAATCAATCCTCAATTGGCTGTTTTTCAGACGAATGATCAACAGGGGGCTTTACAAGCCCGAGGGGGATGTTTATAGTGCGCCTCATTGCGGAGGGGTGGCCGAGCGGCTGAAGGCAGCGGTCTTGAAAACCGCCGATGGGAAACCATCCGAGAGTTCGAATCTCTCCTCCTCCGCCATCTCGCTCCTGTAGTGAGTTTCGCTCTACAGAACATGCGTTGTTCTGAACCCCAACGGAGGGGTGGCCGAGCGGCCGAAGGCAGCGGTCTTGAAAACCGCCGAGGGGAAACCCTCCGAGAGTTCGAATCTCTCCTCCTCCGCCATATTTAAGAAACCAGCTTAAAAGCTGGTTTTTTTTCGTCTATTCTTCGCGATCCTAGCGGTTAACTCCCATAACGATATTCAGCGTATTCTCCCTTTCACCCGCACAGAAGTTTGATATAGTGAAAGGATCTCTGCGCGTTGTTGTCAGCACTGAGACTGGCCGCCAGTCTGTTTGAAGCCTCGCGCTGAAAACCTTTTACCCACGCCCCGGAAATCATGGAAACGGTACAATGATGAAGAAACTGAGCTTATGTACACTCGCAGTATTGGCGGCCCTGCCAGCCAGTATGAGTGCAATGGCAGCAGAGACTGACAGTGGTATGCAACTGCAACAGGTCTTAATGTTGAGCCGACATAATCTGCGCGCGCCTCTGGCTCAGGGAGGAAGCCTGCTTGAGCAATCTTCTGATAAAAAATGGCCTCAATGGGATGTGCCTGGCGGGGAGCTGACCACCCGCGGGGGCGTACTTGAAGTCTACATGGGGAAATATACCCATGACTGGCTGGTCCAGCAGGGAGTGATTAAGGCTAATCAGTGTCCAGATCCAAACTCAGTGTTTGTTTATGCCAACAGCCTGCAGCGCACTGTGGCAACGGCACAATATTTTGTTACCGGCGCTTTTCCGGGCTGTGATGTGAGCGTTACCCATCAGGATGCCATGGGGACGATGGATCCAGTGTTTAATCCGATCATTAGCAATGGCAGCCCAGAATTTGCCAAAGCTGCTGTGGAAGCGATGCAGCAGCAAGCCAAACAGACTCCGCTGCAAAGTGCCTATAACCAACTTTCTGCGGTCAGCGGTTATGCCGCCTCTGCCGAGTGTAAAGGCAAAGAGAAGTGTACTCTGGCGGCCACGCCAAATAAATTCAGTATTATTAAAGGCAAAGAGCCTAGCGTCGAAGGGGCTTTAAAAACCGGTAATGCGCTGGTGGATGCCTTTACTTTACAATATTACCAAGGCTTTCCAGCGGATCAGGTGGCTTGGGGTAAAGTGACCACCCCTGAACAGTGGCAGGCCCTGTCATCAATTAAAAGTGCCTATCAAAATATCCTGTTCACCACGCCGGCAGTGGCCCACGATGTGGCTGCACCATTGGTCGACTACATTCGTAGTCAGTTGATTGATCAAGATAACAATTCGGCACCCGCTGTCACCATTATGGTTGGGCATGACTCGAATATTGCGTCACTGCTAGCTTCTCTGAAAGTGAAACCTTATCAGCTGCCTGACCAGTATGAGCAAACGCCGATCGGTGGACAGTTAGTATTTGAACGTTGGCATGACAAGAAAAACAACAAAGACTTGTTGAAGATTGAATATGTCTACCAGAGCACCGAACAATTGCGTAATGCCGAGGACCTTAGTCTGAGTCATCCGCCTAAACGTGTGACACTGGAACTCAGTGGCTGTCCAACAGACAGTAATGGCTACTGCTCTTGGCAGGATTTTACCCACGTAATGGATGACGCCCTGCAAGGAACCGCAATGCAGCCACATATGGCCACTGATACCAGTGATACTCCTGCACCGGCAGCGACGGCTACGCCTCAGTCTTCGACGCCATCGGCCTCAGCTGCAGCACCGCACAGTCAGCCAAACTCTCAGGGAACAGCTAGCCGTAATAATAGCCCCGCAGCTGCATCAGCAGGCCGTCATGATGCTTCTCAAAGTAATGGCGGCAGACAAGGTCAATCTACGGGGGCCGGGGGACAGGGTAATAAGCCCTGATCGCGAGTCAGTCATCTTTGAAAAACAGCTCCACGGAGCTGTTTTTTTATTATCAGCACTGATTACGATAGAGGATCCTAATGTCCACCGTTGTACAACCGGCATCTCAGCCAACTTTCTCTCGGCCGGTGCTGGTATTGATCTTGATTACGATGTTATGGGGTGGCACTTTTCTCGTGGTGCACCATGCCATGACGTTATGTGGTCCCTTCTTTTTTGTCGGTCTGCGGTTCGTCACCGCCGCGATAACATTGTCACTGTTTTCCTTAAAGGCGCTGCGCGGCATCACTGGACGCGACATACTGGCCGGCGCGAGTATCGGGCTGGCTATCGCGGTGGGTTATAGTCTGCAGTCGGCGGGCATGAAAACCATCAGCAGTAGTCAGTCGGCCTTTATCACGGCGATGTATGTGCCGCTGGTGCCTCTGTTGCAATGGATGGTCTATCGTAGGCGGCCGTCATTGATGACCTGCTGCGGAGCAGTGGTCGCTTTTTGCGGGCTGTTGGTGCTTTCCGGCCCGATCACTCATCTGTCAGGCACAAGTGGGCTGTCTCACGGGGAACTTATCACTCTGGTGAGTACGCTGGGGATTGCGGCAGAAATACTGCTGATCAGTCATTTTGCAGATAAGCGTGATATTCAACGTCTGACAGTGATCCAACTGGCGAGTGCCTCCTTGTTTTCCTTCGCGTTTATGTGGCCGGCGGGGGAGTCGGCGCCCCCGCTAGGCGGGGCGATCTTGTTCAGCGCCGGTGGGCTCGGGATAGTCAGTGCGGTGATCCAACTGACCATTAACCGTGCTCAACGCAGTGTTCCGGCAGCACGGGCAACCATTATCTACGCCGGGGAACCGGTGTGGGCTGCCGTGGCAGCCTGGCTGGTGGGGGAGCGGATCCCGCTGACGACGGTTGGCGGAGGCGGCATGATCCTACTGGCAGTGTTGTTGAGTGAACTACGCTTGAAAAAGCGCGGGGAAGTCAATGCTCCCCCGACGCCTTAGTGGCTGTGAGCCTTGCGGCGTTGCCAGGCCACTGCTAGTAACAGGAACCAAATTGGCGTAACCATCAGTGCCTGACGGGTGTCAGCCTGTAAACACAGCAGTACCAGGACGAAGGCAAAAAATACCAGTCCAACGACACTCATCAGTTTGCCCGCAGGCATTTTGAACGCGGAGCTGATATGGCGTTGCGGATATTTGCGACGGTACACCAAGTAGCTGCACAGGATCATCGACCAGATAAACATAAATAGAATGGCAGATACCGTGGTGACTAGGGTAAACACCGTCATCACATTAGGGATCACACAAATCAGAGCGACCCCGACTAACAAGCACAAGCATGAAAATAGTAGACCGCTCACCGGCACCGCACGTTGGGACAGTTTGGCGAAGCGTGGATGGGCGACCCCCTGATCGGCCAGACCAAATAGCATGCGGCTGGTGGAGAAGATACCGCTGTTGGCTGACGAGGCGGCCGAAGTCAATACCACAAAGTTAATCATGCCAGCAGCGGCCGGTAAGCCGGTGAGCATGAACATGCCGACAAAAGGGCTACGCGCAGGGTCAACTTCATCCCAGGGGGTAACGGCCATAATCACCAGTAGGGACAACACGTAAAACATAATGATCCGTAGCGGGATGGCGTTGATTGCCCGTGGCAGGATCTTATGGGGATCATGAGTTTCGGCGGCAGTGGTGCCAACCAGTTCAATGCCAACAAAGGCGAATACCGCAATCTGAAAACCAGCAAAGAATCCGCTGAATCCTTTAGGAAATAGCCCGCCATGGCTCCAGATATTACTGACTGCGGCTTGATGGCCGGGAGTACCGTAATGAGCGGCGACCAGCGCAATACCGGTAATGATCAATGCCACGATGGCGATCAGTTTAATGATGGCAAACCAAAATTCCATTTCGCCAAACAGTTTTACCGTGGCGATATTCAGTGCCATAAAGGTAAATACGCACAATAGCGCGCTGGCCCACAACGGAAACTCTGGCCACCAAAACTGTAGATAGGCTGTAATGGCGACGATATCGGCAATGCCCGTGACTACCCAGCAGAACCAGTAGGTCCAGCCGGTAAAAAAGCCAGCCCAAGGTCCCAGCAAGTCGGCAGCGAAATCACTGAAAGACTTATATTCTAGGTTAGAGAGTAGGATCTCGCCCATGGCTCGCATCACGAAGAACAGCATAAAGCCGATCAGCATATAGACAAAGACGATAGAAGGACCGGCAAGGTTGATCGTTTTGCCAGAGCCCATAAATAACCCAGTACCGATAGCACCGCCGATGGCGATCAGCTGGATATGACGGTTGTTAAGGTTGCGCCGTAATTGCGCTGAGCTTTCTCCTGGCTCGGCAGGAGGAGAGGGATGCGTCATGGTTAATTCCTGTGATCTTAGCAGGCGAACCTGCATTTTTCTTATTATTCTGTGCACACCTCATTGTGTGAACAGCAAAACGCCCATAGTTATTACCGGCCCCTTGTAGCACACTCTCTGACAGACAAACGCCGGCGCTAGACAACGTTGAGCTCGCGCGCAAATGACCCTGACGAAACGGTGTAAGCGTGAGGAAGTAAGCAGCAGGGGTTAATCTGAGGGCCGGACCAGAGAAAGGATAAAACGTCTGCCCCGAGCGGGGCAGTACGCTGTTATTGCAGGTAACCGGTTTTAATCTGCTTTAAGGTCTCGGCGAACAGGGCTGTATCTGCGCTCTCTTCGTTGCTGGCCAAAAAGCGTTCCATTTTAAGGATCGCTTTACCCGCATCGACCTGACTCATTGATTGCAGGATTAGGGTGACCATCATCTTCAGACAGGTCACTTCTTTGGATAACGCCTCTGTCTCTGCTTCGGTGGTGTAATCAGCATAATTCATTGTTTCAGACTCCAGTAATTGGCAAATTCAGGCCATAATGCGCGGAGTATAGCAGAACTAAAGTGGCGGGATGAGCATTTTCAGCCGCATAATCTGTTGAAGACTGTAAAAAAGTGGAAGCGGTAGCGGTTATCAGGCTGAAAGCAATGAAATCAACAGTCAGGCCGTTAGCCCGCGGTAAATGTTGATTCCGCGTCCGGGCCAGTGGTGATTAGGGGTAAGTCCCGCTGACTGCTATGCTGTTTATTAAGATTGAATACCTCTAGTAATGAAGCGAGACAGTAGTAGCGGGGCCGCCGCTCCCCCGAGAGAGATAAGCGGATACAAATACATTTTCTGTTGTCTGCCCCAGCGGACAGCAAGGTTAACTCTGGTGATATGACGTGAACGAAAACTTCGACCCCACAGACTTCCTGCGCACGGTAACCCATCAACCTGGGGTATATAGGATGTATGGCGCTGCGGAGGAAGTGATCTACGTAGGCAAAGCGAAAGATCTTAAAAAACGTCTCAGTAGCTATTTCCGTAAGCAGGTCAACAGCCGCAAAACGGAAGCGCTGGTGGCGAACATACTGCATATTGATGTGACGGTCACTCACAGTGAAACAGAAGCCCTGTTGTTGGAGCACAATTACATCAAGCTCTACCAACCGCGCTATAACGTGCTGCTGCGCGATGATAAATCCTATCCGTTTATTTTACTTAGTGCGGATAAGCACCCACGTCTGGCCTATCACCGCGGCGCCAAACATGCCAAAGGTGAATACTTTGGTCCATTTCCGAACGGCGGTGCAGTGCGGGAAACTCTAGCGCTGTTGCAAAAAACGTTTCCGGTTCGTCAATGTGAGAACAGTGTTTATCGTAACCGTTCGCGCCCCTGCCTACAGTATCAGATAGGTCGCTGCCTTGGGCCTTGTGTCAGTGGACTGGTTTCGGAGGAGGAATATCAGCAACAGACGGATTATGTTCGCCTATTTCTCTCTGGTAAGGATGATCAGATATTAACACAGTTGGTGAGCCGGATGGAGCAAGCCAGCAATGATCTGAAATTTGAAGAAGCTGCGCGGTTGCGCGACCAGATCCAAGCAGTTAGACGCATCACTGAGAAGCAGTTTGTCTCGAATCAGGGTGATGACCTCGATGCCATCAGTATCGCCTATGATTCGGGTATGGCGTGTGTCCATGTACTGTTTATTCGCCAAGGAAAAGTGCTGGGTAGCCGTAGCTACTTCCCGAAAGTGCCGGCGAATACTGAACTCTCAGAAGTGATCCAAACCTTTGTGGGGCAGTTCTATTTGCAGGGCAGTGAACTGCGTACCCTGCCCGGTGATATCCTGCTGGATTTCGCATTACCGGAAATTGAACTACTCAATGAATCTTTGTCACAGTTGGCTGGGCGTCGTATCACTCTGCAAAGTAAACCCCGGGGCGACCGAGCGCGTTATCTAAAACTGGCGAGAACCAATGCCGCTACCGCCCTTAAGACTAAATTGGGTCAGCAGTCGACCATTCATCAACGGCTGGCGGCTTTAGCTGAGTTCCTCGAACTGCCGGTGATCCGCCGTATGGAATGTTTCGATATCAGCCACACTATGGGGGAACAGACCATCGCTTCTTGTGTGGTGTTTGATGCCAATGGCCCGGCCCGTTCTGAGTACCGACGCTACAATATTAGCGGCATCACCCCCGGGGATGATTACGCCGCCATGCACCGAGTACTCGAGAGACGTTACGGTAAAGCGTTGGAGGAAAAAAATATTCCGGATGTCATCATTATTGACGGCGGTAAAGGGCAATTGGCGCAGGCAATGGAGGTATTTGATAGCCTTAAGGTCGACTGGGATAAAGATCATCCTATTCTGTTAGGGGTGGCAAAGGGCAGTGACCGTAAGGCCGGGCTAGAAACCCTGTTTCTGAAACCTGAAGGGGAGGGGATTGCTTTAGCGGCGGATTCGCCAGCTTTGCATGTGATACAACATATCCGTGATGATTCCCATAACCATGCCATTACCGGTCATCGCCAGAAGCGGGCTAAAGTAAAATCCGCCAGTAGCCTTGAGGAGATTGAAGGGGTAGGACCGAAACGCCGCCAGCAATTACTGAAATTTATGGGCGGATTACAGCCCCTGAAGAATGCCACCGCAGATGAAATTGCTAGGGTTCCTGGGATCTCACAGGCGCTGGCGGAAAAAATATTTCATTCTCTCAAACAGTAGCATTGAAACAGCCCTAGCAATGTAGGAACATAAGGGTACCAACACCACTCTATCCAGGCTGTTAGTGCCCTATGCAATTTAATATACCGATATACCTCACGTTATTCAGGGTCGTACTGATCCCTTTTTTCGTGCTGGCATTTTATCTCCCCTTTCAGTGGGCACCTCTGTGTTGTGCATTGCTGTTTGTGGTTGCAGCTGTAACAGACTGGTTTGATGGCTTCCTGGCGCGTCGTTGGAAGCAGACTACCGCCTTCGGTGCCTTCCTTGACCCAGTTGCGGATAAAGTAATGGTGGCGATTGCACTGGTGCTGGTAGCAGAACATTTTCACTCTTGGTGGATCACTTTACCAGCGGCCACCATGATTGCCCGTGAAATCATTATTTCGGCCTTACGGGAGTGGATGGCGGAAATCGGTAAGCGCAGCAGCGTGGCGGTCTCATGGATAGGCAAGGTGAAGACCACGGCGCAGATGTTTTCGCTGGTGGCCCTACTGTGGCGTCCGAATCAGTGGGTCGAGGCGGTTGGCGTGATTGCACTCTATATTGCAGCGGTACTGACTTTCTGGTCGATGTTCCAGTATCTTAGTGCGGCGCGTAAAGATCTGTTCGAACAGTAATCAGGGTGCTGGAAATAGCAACAATTGATCGCGCGTGAATAATAAAACAGTTGACGCCAACAGTGTGCTAGGTAGAATACAGCACATCAAAACGTTACTCTGTTCAGTAAGTTAGCTGTTCAGCAGTGATATTGCGGGAATAGCTCAGTTGGTAGAGCACGACCTTGCCAAGGTCGGGGTCGCGAGTTCGAGTCTCGTTTCCCGCTCCAATTACAGCTTGTAAGAGTGTTCTTACAAGCAAACAAAAAAAGAACCTACGGGTTCTTTTTTTGTTTCTATCCGATGATTTTTCTTTTATTTTCTGTTTCCGCCTCCTTAATGGTATGGTCTGTCATACCATATCTGGCTCGCAGCCCTGGTTATAGTATTGCTGGCAGTATAGCCAGGCTAATCACCATCGAGATTGGATTATTTATCCTTGAAGGGTGGTCCTGAAATAATGTTCTGGCGCAGTGCTATCTCATTATGGCTGTTTACCGTGGAACCTTTCTTTAACGCTATGCAGGTTTAAGACTGTATAGCGGCCCATTTTCCCTTGATGCTAGGCGTTCCAGTGTCAGAGTGAAGCAATTTGAAGTAAATAAGGCTATCTCTTTGTTAACCGCTGCTGTGAGCGGTTCCGAAACGCGTATACACAATCAAACAAGATCGACTTAAGATTATTCACTATTCGGGGCACGGTTCCTGCTGCTGCGAATAGGATGGTATGGATAATGATTGTTAAGTGCTAGGCGATGGCTAATTATGTGGGGAGAGTTCCTTTCTCGTCCTCTTGCTTGGAGAACGAGATATTAGCCGCTATCGTGGATAAATTATCCAAGACTTGCAGGGAAAGCGGTCAGTGGTGATCGCAAGATAAACAGGTTGCTGTTTTTTCAGTCATTCAGTCGTTTTTTCCTGAAAAATGAGTGGATAACCCTTGCCAAGCCCCGGTAACCAGTCCATAATAGCCGCCATTCCAGAGACGAAAGATAAATTAACTCTTTCGGAATCAACAGGTTAAGCTTAGTCTTCGCCGGTTGGCTGGTAAAAAATAAGTAAGCAATAACCTGATAGGTTATTGTTATAGAAAAGAATAAAGGCGCGTTGGCAGAGTGGCCATGCAGCGGATTGCAAATCCGCCTACCTCGGTTCGACTCCGGGACGCGCCTCCAGATTTGCCCGGGTGGTGAAATCGGTAGACACAAGGGATTTAAAATCCCTCGGCTGTAAGGCTGTGCGGGTTCAAGTCCCGCCCCGGGCACCACCGATATAATGCATAAAAACTAGCACTTTAGTGCAACGTTATTGACCGCCGCAAGGCGGTTTTTTTATGCCTGAAATTTATAGCTGCATATACGGCAGCTGGTGTGGCCTAGCACGATTATGTTAGGTCATTTCAATACCCCCACAACGCTATCACTATTCTCCTTTGCCTTATGTCATAGCTGGTCTGGCGTCGGTCAACCGCATATCAGGGCATACTCCCATTCCATGTTTATCCCCTCAACCAGCCCCATCAGGTGTATCCGCTACTCGATATTGGCCAAAGAGGAGTGAGTTAGCGTTATTACCTGAGAGTAGCCGCAGTTAAAAACTTACATAAATAATCATTAATTGATATTTACTTAGTGAACGGTAAAGACGAGAATGATAGTAGTAATTATTATCATTAACATAGGTGTCACTGGTGTTAGCCACTCTCGTTATAGCATTGCGCGAAGGGTTAGAAGCAGCGTTAATCGTCGGTATCATTGCTGCGTTCTTACGTAAAAATGGCAAAAGCCTTTACAGCATGTGGGTCGGGGTACTGCTGGCTATCGCCCTCTCATTGCTGGTCGGAATTGGTCTGAGCATTACCGAACGGAGCCTGCCACAGGCTAGTCAGGAAGCTATGGAAGCGGTAATCGGTCTGGTTGCCGTCTTTTTTGTCACTGGCATGGTGTTGTGGATGAACAACCACGGTCATGAGATTAAGCGTCAACTGGAAAAGGAAACGGCTCACGCTATTCGCCAATCCAGTGCACGGGCCCTCGCTATAATGGCATTTTTGGCAGTGCTTAAAGAAGGTTTCGAAACCAGCGTATTTTTGCTGGCGACTTTTTCTGCCGCACAGTCAGCGGCTTTAGCGGCGACAGGTGCAGTCCTGGGGCTGATCCTGGCAATAGCGATAGGTTGGGGAATTTATATCGGCGGTGTCAGGCTCAATCTTGGACGCTTCTTCCGTTATACCGGTCTGTTTCTGATCTTGGTCGCGGCAGGGCTTGTGATCAGTGCATTACGTAGCGGTCATGAAGCAGGCTGGTTGAATATTGGTCAGCAGCCAGTGGTTAATCTCAGCCAGATGATTCCTACCGGTTCTATCCGGTCGGCCTTAATCACTGGTGTACTCGGTATCCCCACTGATCCACGACTGCTCGAGGTTTGCGGTTGGGGGGGCTACATCGTGATGACAGGTATTTTGGTTTTCTGGCCGTCTTATCTGCGCCCAGGGGCAAAACGGCTCAGTCAGTTACTGTTCATCACCACCGGCGTGTTACTGAGCACTGCCGCTGTTCTGCATTTTTCCCTACCTGGCACCAGTCTCAGACTACCGGCTACTGCACCCTTGCAGGAGGGAGGAACTGCTACCCTGCAGCCACTGTCCGCAGGGGGGTACCGTTTAGACGTCAATGCCGACCAACAGGTCGCGGTAATCTATATCCTCGACGCCGATCAGCAGACAACGACAGTGCAGCAGGGGGTGACAGTGCGACATTGGACCCTTAGAAGTCAGGCATCCGCTATCGACCTACCGGTAACACTGACGCTCGATCAGGTGCTGTCTTTGTCTGGCAATCGTATTCCCGTTGGGCTGGGGCCGTCACAACATCCCGGTCCGTACACCGCTAGCTGGAATGTGAACTGCACTGTGGAAGCTGAAATCATCGGCCATGCACTCTACCGCGCTGCCGCGCGAGAAATGACGCTGATGACGCTTTCTGGTGGCGGTTTATTATCGCCGCGAACGTTTTCGGTGCGCGCCGCGATGCCTGTAGCCGGATGTCACTGGCAACTGGCGGAAAGCTGGCATCAGGCTGCAGAGTATGCCCTGCATAAAGCCGCACAGACTCATCAACATTATCTGTTCTTGGTAATCGAGCTGCCGCTCATGCTGGTATTGGTGGCAATTATTACATTTGTATTGGCATTGTGCCGTCTTGCGGAGGTCCGCAGGTCAGCGAATAAAGCGCATGCCGATAATTCTTTATCCTCTGAATAAAAGTAAAGGGCCTTGTATGATCAACTCCATGTTTAAAAAGAAAGAGTCAGTTCTGGCATCAACTGTCGTTTCAGCACTGTTACTGGTTTCTCTTGAGGCAACGGCAGCGGACAGGATTGCACCGATTGCTAACGGTGTATCGCAGGTCACTATCACATTGACCGGTGCTGAAGGCGGCACCTGTATCGTCGACCATAATAGCGCGAAAGCAGGCCCGGTTTCGTTTACGGTGATTAACAAGTCAGCAACTGCCATTACTGAACTTGAACTGCTGAGTGCTAACCGCATCCTCGGTGAAAAAGAGAACCTAGCGCCTGGATTGCCAGCAGGTAAATTCACACTGACGCTAGAAGGGGGAAAATATCAGATCTATTGTCCAGGAGCGAAACAGGAACTGACCACCTTTTCCGTCACCGGCAAAAGTGCAGCCAAAGCGACCGGAAGTACTGCTGACCTACTTAAGCAGGGAACCGATGGCTATGCGACTTATGTAAACGGCGTGGTGGATGCAATGGTTGTGGCCGTTAATCAGCTGAAAGCGGACATTGATGCAGGTGACTTAGAAAAAGCGAAAGCGCAGTATGCCAAAGCGCGACCGTTTTATGAACGTATTGAATCGGATGTCAGTGGTTTTGTCCTGCCAGGGTTTAAAGCTACAGATAACGCCGGTAACCTCGATTATTTGATCGATATGCGGGCATCTAACCAAGATCCTGCTGTGGGTTGGCACGGTTTCCATGCCATTGAACGTGACCTGTTCGCTAAGGGTAAAATCACCGACAACACCAAAAAACTGGCTGCAGAACTCCAGCAAAATGTTACTCGGTTGGATGGCTTGACCAAAGGGCTGACCTATAAACCTGAAGATCTGGCTAACGGCGCGGCGGATCTGCTGGAAGAAGTACAAAGCAACAAAATTAGCGGTGAAGAAGAAGCCTTTAGTCATATTGATCTAGTGGACTTTGCCGGTAATGTCGAAGGTGCGCAGCAGGCATTTGAGTTCCTAAAGCCTGGACTGAATAACATCGATCCTGATTTGACTCGCCAGGTCGAAACGCAATTTGCAAACGTCAACACACTGCTAAACAGCTATCGTGACGGTAAAGTTGCTGGTGGATACCGTTACTATACTGCTGATGTAAAAGCTGCGGATGCCGCCAAGTTGAGTAAAGCAGTCCAGGCATTGCAAGAACCGCTGTCAAAAATTGCTGAGAAAGTTGCCACAGCGGGAGGGGTTTAAGTGATGAAGGATAAACAGACTACGGAGAGTGACAATACCAATGTTTCCCGCCGTCATCTGTTGAAAGGGGCGGTGGCTGGTGCTCTGACACTGCCTGCTATCGCGGCTGCGCACAATGCTGCTGCAGTGACGAATACCGCGCCGGAAGACCAGATCGACCTTTCGAGGCAACATGAATTTTATGGCAACGGCGGGCAGGTGGGAGTGATTACCCCGCCTCAGCGCCATGTGATGTATATGACCTTTGATATGACCAGTCAGAATCCGCGGGACCTGCAGATCCTGCTGGCTCGGTGGTCAGCGGCTATCGCGCAGATGATGGCTGGGGAAAAAGTGGGTCAGGTGGAACCGCTAAGGAACAGCGGTATCGGAATGGATACCGGTGAAGCCCTAGACCTGGGACCCGCATCATTGACCATCACCGTTGGGTTAGGACCGGGTATCTTCACGGAGTCTTATGGACTGGCTCAGAAAAAACCTACGCTTATGCGCGAGCTGGTTCAGCTTCCCAGTGACAACCTGCAACCGGCCTTTTCTGGTGGAGATCTGTCATTACAGGCCTGCGCAGATGATCCGCAAGTGGCTTATCACGCTATCCGTAACCTTGCGCGGATCGCCAAAGCGACGGGAACGGCCGCGACACGCTGGTCAGTGCTTGGGTTTGGTCGTGCATCAGCAGGAAAAAACCAAAGTACTCCCCGTAACCTGTTTGGATTCAAAGATGGTACGCGTAATCTGACCGAACAGACTGACTTTAATAAATTCGTCTGGATCAACGATCAAGGACCAGCGTGGCAGCAGCAGGGCACCTACCAAGTGGTCCGCAAAATAAAGATGCATATTGAAAACTGGGATACGGATCGTGTCAGTGATCAGAATGCCGTTTTTGGTCGTCATAAGGTCTCAGGTGCGCCATTAAGCGGTGAAAAAGAATTCGATACGCCAGATTTTCGTAAAAAAGACAGTGAGGGTATGCCAGTTATCCCAGTGACCTCACATATTAGTTTAGCAGCTCACGAAAATAATCATGGGATCCGTATTTTGCGTCGCTCATATAATTATACGGAGGGTATTAATCAACTAGGTATGTTAGATGCTGGCTTGTTGTTTATCAGTTATCAAAACGATCCGGCAAATTTTGAAGCGTTGCAGGCACGACTCGGCGCGGCAGATGCGCTTAATGAATATATTTCACATATCGGCTCTGGCATTTTTTTTGTACCGCCGGCCCCGGCTGAAGGTGATTATATAGGCTCATACTTATTCAGCTAAATTCGATAGTTGCCCTCATGATTGTCAGGTCAATAAGGCGTTGAACGGTTGTGAGGCAATTGTTGGATGGGTCTCTGATCGTGAAGAATTAAAAATGCATGTTGCCCGCTAGATGAATAGAGCAGGGGACCAATTCCCCTGCTTACAATGACCGATGTCCCTTGGCGCTGCGATATATTGAGGTTATAGGTCTTTGCTCAGTGTTCAGTTAATGAGCGGAACTAATGCCGCCATAACCTCATCAGGGCTAATATTATTCACCTGCTCATTACTACCCTGCAGGGCCTTGTGAGGAACCCCCCAAGGGTGCCAGTCTGTCGGGTTGCTGTTGCCGAACAATGCGACTACCGGTAAGCCGAGTGCAGCGGCAATATGCACGGCACCGCCATCACTGCTGACAACAGCTGAACATAGGGAAAGTGCGGCTTTCAGCTCTTCAAGGGTCCGAGTCGAAACAGGCTCAACGTGATAACTGGCCGCCAGTGTACTGATCTGCTCGGCTTTGTTATCGTCACCGGGGTGCATGGGGTTGGTACTGTCCCCGGGTGACCAGAAAAGAAATATTCGACATCCGTAGTGTTCATGGATAAGGCGGGCAAGGCTGACGAAATTATCGATGGACCACTGCTGGTTTGGTTTGCGTGCACTGATCTGTAGGGCAACGATGCGCTCGCCCGGTAGGGCATTTATGGTCTCGCGGTAACGGCTCACCAAGTCAGGATCTGGATAGATACAGCTTTTTCCCGGCCGTAATGGTAGAGGTGGGGGCGTCTGTCCTACCGCGGCAACGAGTCCAAAAAGGCGTTCTGCGACATGCAGTGAACCGCGGGTACGCGGTAACAGTTTATCAATCCGCGGATGGGACTCATCGCCGAAGGCAATAACTTGTTTTGGTCTGATCCCAGCAGCCCACTTTACCGAATGCGTGTCCCAGGACGACTTGGCGATAATGACCGCATCATAGTTTTCCTTTCTCAGCTTCATCAATGTTTTCATTCTCAGTGCAATGGCGGCGATCACCCTGAGGAAGTTTTTGCAATGCTTGGATTTGCTGTACTGATGCACCGTTCGGATATGAGGATTACGGCTAAATACCGGTGAGGCGTAACTATTGGTCAGCACATCGGTCACCGCATTATGAGTGGTGGCCAAGTGTGTAATAAGAGGCGTGGCAAGGATGCTGTCACCTATGTTGTCTCGGCAGATAACTAAAATCTTCACCTGTAATTACCTTTTGAAATGATTTACTTAAGGTAAGAGTCCTCAAAATCATTTCCGTTCAGAGAGATAGCTGACTTTTCGATAAATTTTCCGATTAAGATCATAAAGTTTACATCAAGCCGCGATAGAGTGAAGGAATTGTTAACAACAACGGTCAGAGGGGCTAATACATTGCACTGCGAGTTAAAGAGCACCCAGACTTGCTGCCCGGGTGCTGATCGATTAATGCGCCACGGTTGTACGGTCAACACTTTCACCAAAGTGCTCGCGCACATGGGTTTCGATTTCTTCGAGTGATTTACCCCGAGTCTCTGGTAGCGTTAAGGCGACAAAAATAAAGGATCCCACGTTAATGGCGGCAAAGATGTAAAAGGCAGAGTTGCCAACCAGTGATAACAATGGCGGGAATATCAGTGCCACAATACCATTACAGATCCACTGAAAGGCAACCGCGGATCCCGTCAGAACGCCACGCAACTGCATTGGAAATAGTTCAGACATCAGTAACCAGTAGAGCGGTGAAATACACATTTGCATAAAAAACAGGAAAACCAGAATACAGGCTAACGCGACCATGCTTTGCGTTAGGCTGTGGGGCATAAACAGCAGTACGCTCCCCAGCAGCAGTTGCATAATAATGACAATGGTCAGCCCGGTCAGTAGGATCGGACGACGACCAAAATGGTTGATCGCTTTAATTCCCGCGAAGGTGGCAATTACCGATACCATTCCGTTACCGATGGTCGCCCCGATAGCTGCACTAGTGCCTAATCCGGTACTCTTCAGGATGATCGGCGTATAGTACATAAAGGCATTGATCCCCGTAAATTGTGCCACCAAGCCCAAACCGAAACCTAGCATTAATAGGCGTTTAACCCATTTTTCTTTGAGTAATTCGCGAGGGCCAGGTCCTTGACGTGCCTGATGTGCGTTTTTCCGCATTTCGGCCATTTCTTTTTTAATTTCTCGAGGGTTTTCCCGCAACGTTTTCATGATACGCAGAGCTTCCTTGAAGCGACCTTCAGAGACCATCCAGTGGGGGGAAGCGGGCACGAAGAATGTACCAATAAATAACAAGATACCCGGCACCACGGCTAATGCCAGCATATAACGCCACATGCTTTCATCATGCAGCAATAGGCTCATTGCAGCACTGACAATATAGGCAATTAACTGGCCGCTCACAATCATCAACTCATTGCGGCTAACCAGAGGTGCTCGCTGTTTAGGACCCGCAATTTCGGCGATAAACACTGGTACCGTCGAGGAGCCGCCCCCCACAGCGATCCCAAGAATAAATCTCATTACCACCATGACATCGATATTCGGTGCCAAGGTTGTCCCTAACGCGCCAGCAACGAATATCAGTGCCAGGCTACGCAGGGTGATACGACGCCCGAAACGGTCAGACACATAGCCACTAATAAAGGCTCCGATAGCAGAACCGAAGGTCAATGAAGAGGTGATTAATCCTTCGGTAAAGGGGGTCAGATTAAGACCGCCCCTGTCTACCGGTAAGGTCATAAAGGGTAATGCGCCGGAGATAATACCGGTATCGTAGCCAAAGGCCAGCGCTCCCATGGTAGCGGCCAAGACCACAAAAAATAAGCGCTGCTGTACAGTAATTTTAATGGAACCGCTTTCATCAGAAGCGGGTACTGAAGAGTTTGACATTGATTCATCCCTGGTTAAGAAACAGCCACCCCATTAAGAGGACCGCACAGCCACTGCATTTTCAACTTTGATACAGGTTTGAGATCTGCATTACATCAATGATTACATACTAATAATAAGGCAGGTTAATATTTTTATCTTGTGGAAGCGCTTTCAGAAATTTCTGCAGAATAAATTTTAATGATGTCCACTAAGCATCATTAGGAGTTAGCATTGACGTGCCAATGGTGGCTCACTCCCTCAAACATCATTCTTGAGTAACAACTCCAGAGCGAAAGAGAGGTGCCGATAGCTGGCAATCGGTGACCAGTCACAAGTTCTTAGCGGAGCAAGGAGTTATGGGGGTATACTATTGCCCATTTTCAACACTCAATGGAGGAGTAAATGCTAAAAGTCTGGATCATTTTATTAGTTTCCATCATGGCAGAGACCTTTGCTACCTCAATGATGAAATCAGCAGAAGGTTTTACCCGTTTATGGCCATCACTGGCAGTGGTCGCCGGTTATGCCGTCTCATTTACCGGATTGTCACAGGTAGTAAAAGTGATGAACCTCGGTGTTGCCTATGCTATCTGGGCAGGAGTCGGGATCTGTCTGGTATCGCTGCTCTCTTGGGTGTTGTTTCGCCAGAAACTGGATTTAGCGGCGATATTGGGTATTACGCTTATCATATCGGGAGTGGTGGTTATCCAGCTATTTTCTAAATCTGTCAGCCATTAACGTATAAAAGTGATGCGTCTCTGGCGGATCATCATGCTTTTAGCGTAGAGGATCTGGGATGTTGCTGACCTCATTATGCGTATTTATGAGTAACGGCTGAAGGGGATATTGTTGGTGGTAAGAGTGATAAATTAACATTTCTCTACTCTTTATCCCCTTTCTTATTCAAGTGTTATGAAGCTATTGCCATGGAGATTATTAGCGTTATAGCCTCTCGTGATTTAGATTAATTTACTGACTATGCCTTAATAATTTCTTATCAGATAACCATTGAAAAAATAGGTTTACTTGGTAGTTTTAGATAAATTTTTATGGATATATTAGTGCTGCTTGTTATTAGTTAATGATTAAAGATTCCGTTACCATATATTTCAAATTAAAAGTTCCTAAGCGTGACCCATGTTCAATAATTATTTCCTTTCAACCTGTAAATTATAACTGTGATGGAAATTACAAACAGTAATCAAGATGGATTTGATAGCTTACGAAGTGAAATGTCAACAGCCGGTGCCACTCTCGAGACTAGCCTGCAGACGGGGCAGAACAGGAAAAGGAATACTTTATGAATCAGGGGGGTGGTGATTTCAGGCATGTTAACCGGCTATAAGTGTGAAAACATTAATCTGACTAATATTGTCGCTGAGCGTATATCCGGCCATTATCAGTCTGACCGTTAAACACACATCGTTTGATGACGGCCGCCTAGACAACATCGGTTTGATATTACAGATGGTGGATGTATATACCCTAAGGGTCACGCGTAAATTGACCAACAGGAGGGGATATTTTCCTGAACAATCTGTTAGGCCAGTTAATCGTTAATCTTTCGGTAGCCATGTTCTCTGACAATAAACCTAATTATTATAGAAAATGAGAATCAGCCCGACGACGAATATGCTGAACCTGAGCATTCTGTTACCAGAATAATTAATATTAACATGTTATAAAAAACACACTGCAATATCGGTTTTCGCTAAAGACTAGCCTATCAGTTTATCGCTTACAGGATTTCAGACACGATTTTTTGCTGAAGATTCGTCTGAATGGTTTTCAGCAAAAGACCAAACCACCGGCTTGACCTTATGCGCTTTGGTTTCCTAACGGTCAACAGTGATGGGCGGTAGCGTGTATAAACATTTCTCAATTAGGTAAGCAGCCCAGGGAGGTCTAGCAATTCTAATTTGACCTCTCATCTCGCTGAGTAGGCCGCTACGATAAAGCTGGCTGTGTTTCTGTCTGAGACACACGCCCACATAGAAGTTATGTCAGAACACTGGTGGTTAAAATTGCTGAAGTTGGGAAAGAGTGCGATCCCATCGCGAGAAGTCGCACAAGTGTTCTCTGGCAAAATTGACCTGGCTGGGTAAGCAACGATATCAATACGCATTCCCGCAACCGTCTACTGTGTTTATCGACCGGATACAGCAGGCTTGGCTGATTGTTTTTTGATGGACAAACCCAACGCGAAGCGAAGCCATTACCTGTCCACAATACTGATGAAAAAACAGAATCAGGTTTGCCGTGAAAGCTTATAGTCGCAACGGAAGTCAGTCTAGAGACTCTAGGATTTGCGGCAGCAGCCTGCTGGAAAGTGTAGGAATAATCGAAACTGACGCAGTACAGGCTTATCCTTAACTTGGCCCTGGTACGCAGAACACTTTATTTGTGCCTAGCATAAGGAATATCGCGCGCGGCTGCCGTCACTCTGTCGTTGTTATTGAACGCTCACAAGGAGTGAACGTATGAGCAGTAATTCCCCAATCCATTTCAGCCATAGTCACCATCTACTGTCGGTAAAAGGCTGTGCGTCAACATTGGATGTGCTGGCCTTTGAGGGCGATGAGGCCTTAAGTAAGCCGTTCAGTTATCGCATTGAATTCACAAGCGTTGACCATGCCATCAGCAAAGAAATGATGCTGATGAAAGCAGGTTCACTTACCTTACAGGCCCCGGTGGACCAGGGCTTTGGTATCCAAAAGCAGCAGGCGGTGCGTACGCTACAAGGCATAGTAACCGGCTTTGAGCGCCTGAAGACTTCCCACGATGA
>NZ_ATMI01000004.1 GCF_000439375.1 Tatumella saanichensis | reverse complement strand
GCCCGCCTGTGGCAGCGTCAGACCGGCGGTTTTGTTGGTAGCGATTAAGATTGCCGTCGACCCGCGAGACAGAAACCTCATTCGGGGGCTGTGGAGGTACGGCCCCCTCGGGTATACTGAAGTTATTCTTTATTTTTGTCCGGGTAGTTATGGAACGTTTTATTGAAAATCTGATGTATGCCACTCGCTGGCTGCTGGCTCCGGTCTATTTTGGCTTATCTCTGGGGCTGCTGGCACTGACCATTAAGTTCTTCCAAGAAATCTTTCATGTGTTGCCGCATATCTTGTCAGTGACTGAAAATGAACTGATTTTATTGCTGCTGTCGCTGGTGGATATGTCGCTGGTGGGGGGGCTGCTGATCATGGTGATGCTCTCAGGTTATGAAAACTTTATCTCTGCACTGGATATCGATGAGCATAAAGAAAAACTAAACTGGCTAGGGAAAATGGACTCTGGCTCCTTAAAGAATAAAGTCGCGGCTTCGATTGTGGCGATTTCCTCCATTCATCTGCTGCGGGTGTTTATGGAGATGCGCGCTATCGATAACAGTAAAGTGATGTGGTATATCCTGCTGCATCTGACCTTTGTGTTATCGGCGTTTGTCATGGGGTATCTGGATAAAATGTCCCGTGACAGCAAAGGTGCTCATTGATCCCACCACCTGTACGTGAAAAGGCCCCGTCAGTCATGACGGGGCCTTTTTATTTCAGGGTGAGTAAACCATTATTTTAGGGCATAGGCGATGACATAATCGCCGACCGGCGTTTTCATAAAGTGATGCCCTCCAGCCATGATCACCAAGTATTGTTTACCGTCCACCGAATAGGTCATCGGTGTCGCTTGGCCGCCTGCCGGTAGCGTATCACTCCACACCTCCTTGCCGGTGGCGGTATCAAACGCCCGGATCTTGTCATCGGTGGTGGCAGCAACAAACGTCAGGCCACCGGCAGTGACGATCGGGCCACCGTTATTTGGGGTGCCGATAGTGATCGGTAAATGTGTCGGCAGACCAAAGGGGCCATTTCTTTCAGCACTGCCCAACGGATGTTGCCATAACACTTTCTGAGTATGCATATTGATGGCGGTGATCATACCGTATGGCGGTTCGTTACACAGCATTCCGGTCAGCGGTGCAAAGAACGGTGATACATTGATGCCGTAAGGGGTATCGGCCATGGCGCCATTACCCTCTGCGCCACCGCCCCCTGGCTTAAAGGCCGGAGAGTCGATGGAGACCAGTCCCTGTTTATCGGCTTGTTTGCGGGTCACCAATTGGTCATACATCGGGGTATTGTTCCAGTTAGCAATCAGCAGTCCAGTACGCGGGTTGTAAGCCATGCTGCCCCAGTCACTGCCGCCGTTATAGCCTGGATATTCAATCCAAGGTTTGGTCAGTGATGGCGGGGTAAATTCGCCGACATAATTGGCTTGACGGAATTTGATGCGACAAGCCAACTGGTCAAATAATGAGATCCCCCACATTCTGGCTTCAGTCAGTGGTTTCATGCCCAGTCGTGGCATATTCACCGACCAAGGTTGGGTCGGACTGCGCGGATCCCCCGGTAGAATAGCCACCGGGGCCGGTTTTTCTTCTACTCGACTTAGTGGTTGGCCGGTTTCACGGTTCAGTACAAAGGTTTGGCCGCGTTTGGTCGGGATAATCATCGCCGGTATTGCCTGCCCATTCGCCCCTGGGAAGTCGAACAAGGTCGGTTGTGAACCGAGATCATAGTCCCAAACATCTTTGTGTACGGTCTGGAAGACCCATTTTTCGTCACCGGTTTTGACATCCAGCGCCACAATGGAAGATGACACCCGGTTTTCATTGGCAGAGCGTAGGGCACTGTAATAGTCTGCCGCAGAGTTTCCGGTAGGCACATACACCAATCCCAGCTTGTCGTCGCCGGTCATGGCAGCCCAAGAATTTGGGGTACCACGGCTGTAAAATTTACCCGCCGCTGGCTGGCTGTGAACGCCGGGGTTGTTGACGTCCCACGCCCACTTGAATTGTCCGGTTTCGGCATCATAACCACGGATCACACCAGAGGGCGCCCAGCGACGCTGGCCATCCAGAACTTCATGGTTGACGATGATCACACCATCGACAATCGGGACCGGAGCGGTGACCGCAACAAAGCCAGGTACGGTATAGCCGAGCCCGGTCAGCAGGTTAGTCTGTCCGTGGTCACCGAACTGCGGACAGGATTGTCCGGTCTGTGCGTCGACGGCCAGCAGCCGTTCATCCAAGGTGCCGACAATCAAACGGTTGTGGCAGAGCTGACCCTCCGGCACCACATGTGAGGTATACCATGTTAAGCCCTTACAGGCTGCCGTATAGGGGATACTGGCATATTTTACGCCGCTATCATGTTTCCAGATCTGACGTCCGGTGGCCGCATCCAATTTAATAATATTGTTGCGTGCCGAGCAGACGTACACCGCGTTGCCCACCTTAATGGGCGTATTTTCTGCCGCCCATTTGTTGGTCTCACCGTGACTTGGCAAGTCACCGGTACGGTAAGTCCACGCACGGGTGAGCTGTGACACGTTCTGTGGCGTGATCTGGTTCAATGGCGAGAAACGGGTGGCCTGGCTGTCACGGCCATAATACCTCCAGTCACTGTCCGGCTGAGCAGAAGCATCCGTTGAGGTTTGCGCGGTGAGTGGGATATCAGGGGTTGCTGCGCCAGAGTGATAGCTGTGATAGGGCACAAAGGCCATGCCAAAGGCGACAATAAATACGGCGACAAAAAAGCCTGCTAGGCCGCGACTGAGTCCTTTCTTTTGCCCGTTATGCAGAGAAGGTATCGCCAGTGACAGTAATAAGGCCAGCACGGTCAGCAGTGACATCCTCGGGATCCAGCCCCAATAATCACTGCCGCTTTCATACAGGGTCCAAAAGAACGTACCGATATAGAGCACAAAAAAGAGGGTGAAGCCGCTGGTTTTACCTTTAAACAATAACAGTGAAGAGATGAGTAGCATTAACCCTGCAATCAGGTAATACCCAGAGCCGGAGAGCGCAACCAAATAGCCCCCGCCCGCAATCAAAGGTAAGGCACACAGCAGCAGTACCACCGCCATTATCCTGACAAAAATAGACCGCTTTCCCATACCGATATCCTTACTAAAGTGAGCACTACTCAGGTAAATAAATATCTTTTTTATTTACATTAAATTTACATTCACTCTGACTATAGCAGTCGCTGCACCATAATCCGGTGAGGAGTAGGGATAGCGCATTTATTGCACATCGGGATAACCGCGCAGTGACCGGTATATCAATACCGGTCAGCAGGGAGGGTTCATCGGCCAGTGGGACGGGCACCTGCCAGATTGGGCACCATCTGTTTAATCATGGCAAAAAAGTGCCGTAAACGTGCCGGATAATAACTGGCCCAGGGGTAGGTCAGCCAAACCGGTAACGGATCGGCCTGCCATTCCGGCAGTAAGTGAACCAGCCGACCCGCAGCCAGGTCCTGCTCAACAATCCACGAGGACATTAAGGCCACCCCCAGATCAGAAAACAAAAGTTTGTGTACCGCATACAGACTGTCACTGGTCAGTCGTGGCTCAATGGTCAGAGTCTGGCGCGTCTCTTCCTGCGGACAGCGGAGGGTGATTTCGGTACGGTAAAACTGACTGAGCGCCATCCACGGCAGCTCGGCCAGTTGGGACAGCTCTTTGACCGGCGAATAATGGGATAACAGTTGCGGTGTGGCGACAATATAACGGGGGACTTCAGCTATTTGTATTGCAACCAAGTCCGGGTCGCTTAGGGCTCCGACCTGAATGGCACAGTCTATATTCTCTGCGACAAAATCTGGGGTCCGGTCATTGAGCATCCACTCAATTTTGAGATCTGGCGCACTTTTCAGCCACTCCGCCAGTGGGGTGATCATCTGATCCTGGCCGAAAGCGTGGGGCGCGCGTACCCGCAGAGTGCCGACCGGCTCATCATGAATATTGGTCAGTTCATCTTCCAGGGCATACCAGTTATTCACCAGCTGTCGGGCGTGGCGGTAGCAGCGTTCGCCGTCGTCAGTCAGCTTAAGGGCATGGGTGGTTCGCAGGATCAATTTCTGACCCAGCATATTTTCTAATGCCTGGAGTCGCCGGCTAACGGTCGGCTGACTGACCCCCAACTGCCGGGCGCTGGCAGACAGACTGCCGCTTTCGACAATCCGGATAAAGGTCTGCATTAATTCAATGCGGTCGCTGCTGCCGGGGCTGAGTTGTTTCATACGTCGGGCGCATAATGGTTGTGTAGTGTTTGAGTCTACCACGCATTACAGAAATCGGGTCTACTGGCGGCCATTCTGATAAGGAGAAACATTATGTCCGCACCTTCATCTGCCACAAGTGCGCCAGCGCTGTCAGCGTCATTGCTATTTATTCTGGCGACCGGCGCAGGCTTAAGTGTCGCTGCTATTTATTACAGCCAGCCGATGCTCAATATTATGGGGCAACCCTTCCATGCGACCCCAGCACAGACCGGTTTGATCCCGATGCTGACCCAAGCTGGTTATGCGGCAGGGATCCTACTGTTGACGCCGCTGGGGGATCGTCTGGATCGACGTAAACTGATCGCGGTGAAAGGGATCCTGCTGGCGGCAGCGCTGGTGATGTGTGGGTTCTCCCCAGATCTTAATATCCTGCTGGTCGCCAGCCTGCTGACCGGCCTGACGGCCACGGTCGCACAGGATATTGTACCGGCTGCGGCCGCGTTGGCACCGGAGCAGAGTCGCGGAAAAATAGTAGGAACAGTGATGACCGGCCTGCTGGGAGGGATATTACTGTCACGGGTGGTCAGTGGAGTCGTGGGTCAGTACCTCGGCTGGCGTAATCTCTACTTCATTGCGGCATGCTCAGTACTGATCATCACCTTGGTACTGTGGCGTACTCTACCGTCTTTCCAGCCGATGACGCGCGCGCCTTGGACATCGCTGATGCGTTCATTATGGCAGTTATGGCAGCAGCATCAGACACTGCGCCGGGCTGCGACAGCACAGGCCTTGTTATCGGTGGCCTTCAGCGCTTTTTGGTCGACCTTAGCGCTAATGCTATACAAAAATTATCACCTCGATAGTGCGGTGACCGGTGCGTTTGGGTTAGCAGGTGCTGCTGGTGCCATGGCGGCTCCGCTAGCCGGAGGTCTCGCCGACCGGATCGGTCCGGCACGGGTCACTCAGGTCGGCGCTGCGCTGGTGATCACGGCGTTTGTGATTATGTTGCCGATGCCGTTACTGCCGCCGACCTGTCAGTTAGGCCTGATCGTGGTGAGTGCTATTATTTTTGACCTTGGGATCCAGGCGTCGCTGGTGGCACATCAGACGTTGGTGTTCCGCTTGGTACCGGAAGCTCGCAGCCGTTTGAACGCCTTATTGTTTACCTTGGTCTTTGTCGGCATGTCGGCCGGTTCAGTACTGGGTAGTCTGGCATTAACCCATGCCGGTTGGCAGGGTGTGGTGATTGTGGCAATCATTGCGGCGGTCAGTGCTTTAGTGGTGCGCCTGTGTAGCCGTCATTTACAGAATTAATCCCTATTGCCGGGCCTCAGCGTCCGGCAATGTTTATCCCACAATCGCCTTCAAATGCAAATGCGTATCATTTGCTTTGTTATCTATGGCGACGGTGTTAAGCTATTTGCTATCGTCACCGCTCAGCAGGGCTGCCTGCCTCCACTAGATTACGTTTATGAACCGTTTATCCTCCGATATTCAGGTAGAAAGTTTTTCCGTCGCTGATTTTCAGCGTCTCGGTGAGCGCTATGCGATAGACTACCGCTTTCCGGCAGCAGAACCACAGTGTCCGGTGATCCATGGGCAGGTAAGCGAGTGGCAGTTGTGCTCAGGGCTGAACGTGACACATTCGGATGTGCAGGTGATGTTACCCTATGAATCCGTCTCCGCAGGCCAGTCTCCCCTATTTTTACTGGTTGTCCTTGAAGGCTCGGTTGAGCTGCGATCCGTGGGTCGGGAGATCCTGCTGAGTACCGGCAAGGTATTTTGTACCGGTTTGCATACCCCAGGCATGCTCAGTGTTAGGCATACCTCTGGACAACGGCTGGTGACGTTGGCGCTCGGTTTAGAGCCGAACAGTTGCCTGCGTCCACAAACGTTAGCTGACTGGCTGCAAAATGGCGTACCGGCAAGAGTACGCACCCTCCCTGGACACCTATTGATGACACTGCGTCACGCTGTCAGTGAGCAGACCCCGCCATTGGCTCGAGAACTGGCGTTGGAAGGGGCTCTGCTGCAGCTATTATCGCTTTTCCTGATACCGGAACCAGCGCAGGAACGACGACGTGGTGGGATCCAGCCATCAGAACATCAGCGTCTGGAAGCAGTGCGTCACTTATTGGAGTCCAGCCCAGAGCAGGAATATACGCTGGATGCGCTGGCGAAAGTGGCAGCGATGAGCAGCAGTAGCCTGCGGAGTAAATTTCGGCAAGCCTATGGTGAATCGGTGTTCGGCTATCTGCGTCAATGCCGTCTGGCGCTGGCAAAGCGGTATCTGCAACAAGGTTACAGTGTCCAACAGGCGGCATGGCATTCGGGTTACCAGCATGCCAGTAATTTTGCCACCGCTTTTCGACGCCATTACGGGACCTCCCCTGGAAATTACCCCGCTGACCGCCCGCGGATGCCATAATCCCTCACCGCGGCATTTTGTCGTTACTCATAGTTATTTCGTCACTGTGCATAACGGTGATAAGCGTCCTCAGAGCGATAATCTCTGCTAAGGGTATTTATCGACTGAGAGTTAACATGGCTAGGTACTATCGTACAGTTTTTCCACGTCTGTTGGTGGGTTCGACATTGATCGTCAGTCCTGCATTGTGGGCAGCAGAGCAGACAGAATTAGAGGTGTATGCCAACGGTCGGTCTGCCGCATCATCCCAGAGTGTGGCGACTTATACCAACAGTGCGACCAAATCCGCAGTGCCTGAAAGCCGCACGCCGCAGGTGATTGATTCAATCTCTTACCAAGAAATTGAAAAACGACATACCAATTCTCTGAATGAAATTTTGCGCTACGATGCCGGGGTTGCCAGTGAGATGCGCGGGGCCACCAGTTATATGAGCGAATATAAGATCCGGGGTTTCGCCGCGGAACATGAGTATTACAATGGCTTACAACTGCCGTATAATGTTTCTGGCAACACCAAAGCCTCGATTGATCCGATCCTGATTGAACAGGTGGATATCCTGAAAGGTCCCTCTTCGGTACTTTACGGTAATGCCTCCCCCGGTGGGCTGGTCAATATTCAGGGTAAAATGCCTCAATCGACCGCACACACCGAAGTCGGTGTCATGACCGGCAACCGCCAGTTACGCGAGGGGTATATCGACTCAACAGGGCGGCTGGCGCAGAGCGACTGGAGCTATCGTCTGATTGCCAAAGGCAGTGCCGGTCAGGATCAAGCTGTGACGACGCGTCATGAAAGTTATCTGGTTGCGCCCTCCGTCCGTTGGCAGCCGGACGATCAGACCCGATTAACCCTGGATGCCCTCTATCAGAATCAACCGTCATTAACCCCGTCATCGCCGTTACCCTTAGCTTATTTGCGCAGCGGCTATACGTCGCGCCGTGCCTATGCCGGTGATCATTGGAATGGTTTCCGCCAGCGGCAAGGGATGCTGGGTTATAGTTTCGAACATCAGTTTGATAACGGTTGGGGAGTGATACAGAAGGCTCGCTATTTTACCGTCGATACTCATCAGCAAAGTCTTTATGCGACTGGCAGCAGAACCGTTCCCACTGAGTTAACCCGTTTTGGCTATACCACCGATGAAGGAGTAGATAGTATTAATATTGATAATCAGCTGACCCGCAGTTTTACCGCAGGTGGCGGTGAACATCACCTGCTGGCAGGATTCGATTATCAGCACCTGAACTCACCTATGACATATCGTTATGCCACGACCTCGCCCGGCATTGATATGTTACATCCGGATTATGGCCTGATGGAGAGCGAGAAAGCCGGCTTGTATACTGCGAAGCGTCAGCGGTTGCGCTTCAATCAGCGGGGATATTATCTGCAGGAACACTCGGAATTTGGTGGCCTGAACCTGATGGCGGGCTTGCGTTATGATGACTATCAATCCTCCACCACCGACTATCTCAATCAGGGGCAGAAAACCTCCGTTGATCAACAGCGACTCACCAAACGGCTAGGCGTACTTTATCAATTCAGTGAGGGTATTGCCCCGTTCCTCAGTTATTCGGAAGGCTTCTTACCGGTATCACCGCAGGGAACACTGACCAGTGATCAGGCAAAGGCCACGACCAGTCGGCAAGTCGAGGGCGGTGTAAAATATCTGCTGGCAGACTATGCCACCACCCTGACAACGTCGTTGTTTGAAATCCGTCAGAAAAATGTACTGACCACCGACTATACCTACACCGCCGCTGGGCTACTGAATTATCGGCAGACAGGAGAGATACGCTCACGTGGGGCCGAGGTCACGCTGGTCAGTCGGCCGACGGATAACCTTAATCTGATTGCAAGCTACGCCTATACCCACGCTATCAATACCCGTGATGAATTGTACCAAGGGCAGAGAGCGACCCAGGTGCCAGAAAACCGGCTGACGTTATGGGGGGATTACACCTTCGACCAAGGAGCACTGAGTGGATTAATGGCCGGGGCAGGGCTACGTTACAACGGAAAAACAGCGATAACCCCAGATAACTCCGTTGCGGCAATGGGTGGCAATACGCAGTTTGATGCAGCAGTGAGTTATGATATGGGGCAGGTGAGTCCCTCACTCAAAGGCCTGACGGTGAAGGCCAGTGCCCAGAATCTGACCAATAAAATGACCTATACCTGTTACAGCAGCAGTTATTGTTGGATAGGGCGGGATCGTAGCTGGCAAGCAGGGGTCAGCTATAGCTTCTGATGTCACCCCCTGCGGTCTGACCGTAGGGGGGAACTACTATTGCAGGCCGTACTTTTTCACTTTATCAAACAAGGTACTTTTGGCGATGCCTAGGGCTTCGGCGGCCTGAGAAATATTGCCGTGATGTTTACTCAGTTCAGAGATAATTAAATCTTTCTCAAAATGCTCGACCATCTGCGGCAAGGACAGCACATGGTCAGAGCTGTGTCTGCCCGCCTCACCGGTCATGCCTAGCACACAGCGTTCGGCTTCGTTACGCAATTCACGGACATTCCCCGGCCAGGGCCAGGTCAGGTAATTCTGCATTCTGACGGTATCGATTTGCGGTACCTCGCGGCCAAAGGTGGCTGCTGCAGTTTGCGCAAAATAGTTAAACAGCAGTGGAATATCTTCTCGGCGTTCGCGTAAGGGTGGGATGGGCAATTCAATCACGTTGAGACGGAAATTCAGGTCAGCGCGGAACTCGCCCTTTTCGGCCAAGACACTCAGGTCAGCTTTGGTGGCACTGATGACACGGATATCCACCGGAATTTCTTGGTTAGAGCCGAGTCGCTCCAGCATCCGTTCCTGCAAGACTCGTAATAGCTTGATTTGCATGGGCATCGGCATACTTTCGATCTCATCGAGGAACAGCGTTCCGCCCTGCGCGTATTCTATTTTACCGATACGTTGCTGGGTGGCACCGGAAAAAGCGCCTCGTTCATGGCCGAAAATTTCGCTGTCGAACAGGGTTTCTGGCAGACCACCACAGTTCAGAGCAACAAAATTTCCCGGCCGGCCGCTGAGGTCATGAATACAGCGTGCCAGCAGCTCTTTACCGGTGCCGGTTTCTCCGTGGATCATCACGTTGGCAGGGGTGGCAGCGATATTCCTGACGGTTTGCCGCAGCTCGCACATCGGCTGTGCATGTCCGATAAAGCGGCTATCGAGATCACTGACATGGGCCAGTTGCTGACGCAGTTTTGCTACTTCCAAGGTCAGCTTGCGTTTCTCCAGTGCCCGTCTAACCTGTTGGATCAGTACCTGTGGTGAAAAGGGTTTTGGTAGAAAATCGTAGGCCCCGCTGCGCATAGCTTCGACCGCAGTCAGTATATCGCCATGTCCGGTAATGATGATCACCGGTATTTCAGGCGCAGAGACTTGTAGCTGGTGGAGAAAGTCGATGCCACTGAGCCCCGGCAGTCGCAGGTCAGTAATGATCACACCCTGAAAATCATCTGGCAGGATCTTGATGGCGTCTTCTACCGAGCCGGCACCGGTAGTGCTGATCGCTTCCAGTTCCAGAGACTGGATGCAGCTGGTGCGGACTGATTCATCGTCCTCAATAATTAGTACGTCATAGTCAGCCAATGAGAGCCTCCTGTTGCTGAGAACTGAGTTGCAGTCTGAGGGTAAAGCGGGCACCGCCGTTGCTGAGATTATCCGCACTCAGGCTACCGTTAAAACTTTTAATAATATCGGCGGAAATTGCCAGCCCCAATCCCAGGCCAGTGGTGGTTTTGGTGGTAAAGAAGGGCTCAAAAACATGGTCTATGATCGCGTCTGAAAGCCCGGGGCCGTTATCCGTCACTTCAATAATCGCCTCTGAAAAGAAGCGGAATAAGCGCACAGAAATGTGTGGGGATTCACGGTTTTCCAGTACATCAATGGCATTAGCCAGCAGGTTGACCAGCACCTGTTCCAGACGCAGTCCATTGCAGTCGGCGTAGATATCGTCACCCTGAAAATCTTTGTTGATACTGATATGTTTCTTCTCCAGCCGGTGCTTCAGCAGTACCAAGACATTGTCGATACAGTGGCTGAGACAGACCGGATTGATGCTTTCATCCGAAGGCCGAGCAAATGAGCGTAACTGGCCGGTCAGCACCCCGATGCGATCGACTAATGCTGCAATACGGCCCAGATTATCGCGGGTAGCGTCGAGATTACCGCGCTGTAAGAAGATAATGGTATTTTCTGAATAGGCGCGGATAGCGGCTAAGGGCTGATTAATTTCGTGGGCCAGTCCGGCGGATAGCTGGCCTATCACCGCCAATTTTTCAGTACGGATCAACTCTTTTTGCAGGTGCCGCTCACGCTCTTCAAACCCGAGGCGCTCGGTGATCTCGTTTTCTAGCTCGATATTTTTTTGCTGTAACTCCTGACTGCGCTCGGCGACCAAAATCTCTAGGCGGCCATAGGCATCTTTTACTGCCCGATGGTTTTCAGCGACTTTACGTATCAGTTTCAGGCGTTGACTGACAAAGTAGCCGAAGAAAATGACCGATGTCAGGACGCTATCCAACAGAGCAATGCGTAACCAGAGGTCCCGGTAGATCGGCGTGGTTGACTGCATGGTAACCAGATGCATGGTGGTGCCGGGAATCGAGGCACGGGCTGCCAAATATTGCTGACCATCGATACGGATCAGCCGGCGTCGTGGCGAGGCATTATTCACCTGCACATTGGCTAACGGCGTAATTTCTATGCCGCCAAACTGGCGGGTACTGGCGACTTCTCGGAGATCTCCCGCTTCGACGGCGGTAAAGGTATGGTAGTTCCAGCCCTTAATATTGGAAGAGAGGATGATACCGCTGGTATCGGCCAGCGCCAGAGGCTCGCTTTGCGGGGCATCCGCGACAAACAGATGTTCAAGGTCGATTTTCAGGACCAGCACACCGCCATCAATACCCGCTGATAAGTAATACCCTGGCATATTTTCACTGGTGCCGACCGCATAAAAGGCCATCACCTGTCCGTTTACCGCCTGACGAAAGTAAGGGCGGAAAGTGATATCGTGGCCGCGGAGATAATCGGCCCCGGAGGGCTGTCCGGAGGCAACAATCATCCCACTCGGAGACGCAAGAAAGACCTGTTCTGCACCGATAGCTTGGCTTATCAGGCACAGTTTGCGATGAATATATGGATAGCTTTCGGTTGAGGGATGGTGGATAAAGCGCTGTAAGTCGCTGTCCATAGCCAGAGTCAGCGGCAGATAGCGGTACTTATCGAGGTTACGTTCAAAAGTATTGACCCGGCGTTGTAAACCGGCCTGTAGATGGGATTCTGCCTGACCCATCAGTTGCGGAACCAGGGCGCGGTAACTGAGACAATCAATGACCAGTACCAACAAGGCAATAAGGGCCGCACACAGCAGCCCTTTGAGGGAAAATGAAAAAAAACGTTTCTCGGTGGGGAGTGTCTTATCTTCCTGAACCATAACCTCTTTCCTGCATAATGTATGTTTGCCGGACCCGGTCACCGAAGACTAGAATGACCGGGCGCTGAGGAGGTTCAGACCCATCTCGTCTGCAATTAGTAGATATTAAGCAGCACGATAGTGAGCACCGCCATCACTAACCGGGAAACGGCATAGCCAACCGTGTAGCCAATGGCCGGTACTGAGCTTTTTGCAGCTTCCTGAATGGCCCCTAAGGCTGCGGTAGTAGAACGTGCACCAGCACAGACGCCGAACAGGATCCCTGGGTGGAAACGGAACACATAACGGCCTAATAACAGCCCAACAATCAGTGGCACTAGTGTAACAATAATCCCACAGATAAATAAGGGTAATCCGTAGTGTTGCAGGCCACCGATAAACCCAGAAGCCGCATTGATACCGACAATCGCGATAAAGCCATTTAAACCGAGGTTATTGAGTAACCAGATGGCCGGATTGGCAATTTTACCAAAGGTACGTTTGACCGAGCGGATGTAGCCACAAATGACACCGGCAACGATGGCACCGACATTGGTCCCCAGACTGAGTGGAATGCCGCCAACATGGATAGTCACTGCACCCACCAGACAACCGATAGCAATACCAGCACACATAAACATTAGATCAGAGGTATTGCTGTTACGGTCGGCATAACCCGTTTTTGCTGCCAACGCGGCGACATCTTTACCTTCACCTTTGACGGTCAGGACATCGCCCGCTTTCAGCGGCATATCCATATCCAAGGTAACCGCCTCATCATGACGAGTGATTCCTAGTAGGAAAATACCATGTCCCGGACGGTTAAATTCGCTGTAAACCAGATCCCCCAGTGTTTTTCCTTGAGTGGTTTTTTTACTCAGGACAATATCCAGTTTTTCGGTGGCAAAATTTAATAAATTAATATCGGCACTTTCGGGCCCAATCTGTTTTTGGCAGGCAACAATATCTTTCAGTCGGCCTGATGCAATGATTTCATCGCCCTGGCTCAGCACGGTGTCGGCTTCACATTGAACGATATTTTTATTTCCTTGCTGACGAATTCGGCGAATAAATATTTTATGGCCCAACATATCTTCGGCATCGGCAACGGTTTTGCCAATAAACGCTGAGTTTTGAACGGTCAGGGCACGAGCAACATGCGAAATATAGGCGGAGTCTTTTATTTCCTGAGTGGCACCATGTGTTTTTTCATAATCGCGGCAGGCCTCAGGTAAATTAATTTTCATTAATTTTGGCCCCAGCGTTGCCAAGAACCAAGCAGAACCGGCAGTCCCAAACGGGTAGGTGACGGCATAGGCAACCGGTAACAGGGCGGCAGCAGCGGCGGCATTTTGCGACATCACACTGGAGGCGACCCCAAGGACAGTCGAGTTAGTGTAACCGCCAGACAGCAGGCCTGCTGTCAGTGCGGGATCATAGTGGAAGATTTTACCCAGCACGATGGCAGTACCCAGACCTGACAGGCAGACAATCACGGTAAAGATGACTTGCGGAAGACCGTCACTTTTCAGTGCGCGGATAAATTCTGGACCGACAGCATAACCGACGGCAAATAAAAACATATCAAAAAAGGTGGATTGCATGACGGGAGAAATATGTAAATTAAGCTGACCGATTAATAGGCCGGCAATTAATGTACTGGTGACCACGCCAAGACTAAATTTACCAATTTTAAAGGTTCCGAACCATGCGCCTAATGCCAGAGTTAAATAAATAGCGATATCCGGGTTATCATGCAGGGCAGAAATAAAAAAGTTCATGATTTTCTCCTGAAGGAAAAAAGCGGGGCGGATGGCGCCCCGAAAAGACTATCCCTGAAATAAGACTGAAGGAGAGATTAATATTGTGGTTTATAAAGTTGTTTTTCGATCCACTGACGGATATTTTCCGGACGTTCAGCCTGAGCCAACCCATTATCAAACATATATTCGGCAATTTTCACCGCAGTGGTGACCTCTGTTTCCAGAATATTATGTTGGCTTGGGTAGAGCATCCCTTTTTTCTGCATATCAGGGGTCACCTGATCGGCCGTTGCATGGGCCGCGATAATAAAGCACTCATCGTTTAACAGCAGCGGACGGGCGACATAGGTTGCCAGACCAATTGCCGGATAGATGTAGAAGTTGTTCGCCTGACCAGGCAGGAAGGTTTTTCCGTCTAGTTTAAATTCAGGGAACTGGACACCGGCGGCAAATAGGGCTTTACCTTTAGACCAAGTGTAGGCTTGCTCTGCGGTACACTCTACTTTATTGGTTGGGTTGGACAGGGCAAAAATGATTGGGCGTTCATTAATTTCACTCATTTTTTCGACCACTTGCTGGGTAAAGGCCCCGGCGCTGGTGCTGACCCCGAACAGAATGGTCGGTTTGAACTCTTCAATCACTTTGACCAGGTCACGGGTTGGCTCGGCATCCAGCGCAAATTTCTGCTGTTCCGGGCTCAGGTCTTTACGAGATTTCTCAATCAGACCATTGATGTCCATATAGGCAATACGTGAAGTGGCTTCTTCCTCAGACAGACCTAAATCGCGCAGCTCTGAACAGATAAGTTTACCGATGCCGATACCGGCAGAGCCTGCACCGTAGAACAGTACGCGCTGCTGTTTGATGTCTCCGCCTGTGATATTCATGGCACTGAAAACACCGGCTAGGGCGACGCTGGCAGTCCCCTGAATATCATCGTTGTAGCACAGGACTTTATCTTTATAACGGTCCAGATAACGGATGGCGTCAGTGCCTTTCCAATCTTCAAAGTGGATACAGCAGCCAGGGAACACGGTCTGTACGGCTTGGACGAATTCTTCAGTCAGTTCATTCAGTTCTTCTTCGCTGACCGGTTCTTCACGGGTACCTAGGTACAGCGGGTCATTACGCAGTTTTTCGTTGGTGGTACCGATATCGAACAGAATTGGCAGCAGGCAATCCGGTGGTACGGCCGCACAGGCGGTGTACAGTTGCAGTTTACCGATTGGGATCCCCATACCGTTGGCACCAATATCGCCCAGGCCGAGGATACGACCCCCGGTAGAGACACAGACAAAGCGCACATCTTTGACTGGCCAGTTTTTCAGGACTTCAGCCATGCGGCCTTTCATATGACGGGTAATGTACATCCCGCGAGGACGACGGTAGATATGACCAAACTCTAAGCAGGCATCGGCAACGATTGGATCGTACAGGATTGGGATAAAACGCATTGGGTCAGACATGATGGTTTTGTAGAACACCACTTCATTACGTTCTTCCAAGCCGATCAGATAGATGTAGCGTTCCAGATCATCTTTTTTGCTATCCAGGTGATTGAGGACACGCTGTACCTGTACATCCAGTGACTCTACAGAAGGCGGTAACAGGCCTTCAAGTTTTTTAGTTTGACGTTCCTGTTCACTGAAGGCAGTGCCTTTATTGCTGGCAGCGTCGTGCAGTAAATCCATGCCTGAAAGGGTGGTTTCAGTAGTCATGATGTAGCTCCTGTAAACAAAATGAATCAATCAAAAAGTTAACTTGCTCGCTAATACCTACTGCAACGGCTGTGCCAGCTTTTCTTAATAATTATCTTTATGAAAATAAAGGGTTTTTTATTTTTAGGTAAACTGAGGTGTCCGGATTTCCGGAAATGAATTCAAATATGAGGTTGGTTTCCCGGCCTTGGTGTTTTTTTAGACACTGAACAGGTTAATCGTGTGTAACCACAAAAGATGTAAGGTTAAATTCAAGCTTGCGCTATTTAGCATTTTTTTAAGCTTGTGGCAGTTTCCGAAAACACTACACAGTGCTGGTTGCAATTACAGGTAAAAAAAATTGCGGTCCATAAGGCAAGAAACGCTCAAAAAATCCGCGGTGATGAAGAGTTAAACAACCTTTATAAAAATAAGGGTATTCGTGCTTTTCCAAGGGGCTCCTATGTCCGGTTTTCCGTTTCACCGGTCAATATCGTGCGTCTGAAGACACCAAGGTTCCAGTGAGAACCGCTATTGTGGGTAGGTGTCAGTAAGAGGAGAGGGCTTTGTATCCCAAGTCTAGCGGGCTCCGCCGTGGTCACACACTGTCAACCCACTGTGAGAGTAGCTTCTGATAGCCGTCACATAACGCCGCGACCGACTCGTGAAAATATGACGGGTATCGCTTTTCACTCATTCAGTTTTATTAATGTTAATAAATGTTGCTAAGTTGTTAGTGTTATTATGAGTAGTGATAAATGATTTCAGCATATTGGCGGCGGGTGCTGTGGGCGGGAGACGGAGACTGCCGTCAGGCTGAGGCATTCATCGTGTAAAGGGATCGTTGATCCATGAGGGGGGAGCACTGTGTTGACCATCTTGGGCTTTGCAATGGTTGTCTGTTTTATGTACCTGATCATGACCAAACGCATGTCAGCGCTAATCGCCTTGATTTTGGTTCCCACCGTTTTTGCCTTAGTCGGCGGGTTTTATCAGGGGCTAGGTGACATGATGCTGAGTGGGGTAAAGGCGCTGGCTCCCACCGGTGTGATGCTGACGTTTTCGATTCTCTACTTTGGTCTAATGATTGATGCGGGACTGTTTGACCCCTTGGTACGCTTCATTCTGCGACTGGTCAAAGGCGATCCGTTGAAAGTGCTGGCGGGTACAGCCATTCTGACGTTGCTGGTCTCTCTGGATGGCGATAGTTCAACTACCTATATGATCGCCATTGCCGCTTTTCTACCCCTTTACCGCAAACTAGGGATGAATATTTTGATGATGACCTGCTTGGTCAATCTGGCCAGCGGTATCATGAACCTTTCACCCTGGGGTGGCCCAACGGCTCGGGCAGCAGCGGCATTACACATCGATGCCTTGGATATCTTTATTCCGATGATCCCTGCGATGCTGTTGGCCTGCATGTCGCTGGTTGTGGTTGCCGTCTGGTTTGGGATAAAAGAGCGGCGCCGGCTGGGGAAAGTCTCCTTCACCGGTGGTCATACGGACAGCATCAGCCTTGGGTTAGGAGATGAAGAGGCTTGCGCCGCCAACCGCCGTCCGGCGATGTTTTGGCCGAATTTTATCCTGACCACCGTTTTACTGGTGCTGCTGGTAATGGGTGCACTGCCAATCCAGATTTTGTTTATGTTGGCGTTTGCGATTGCAGCGATGCTCAACTATCCCTCACTCAATCAGCAGAAAGAGCGGATCGCTGCCCATGCGGCGAACGTACTGGCGGTCACTTCTCTGATTTTTGCGGCGGGTATTTTTACCGGTATTCTCTCTGGAACCGGTATGGTAGAAGCGATGGCGAAAAGTCTGCTGGCGGTGATCCCACACAGTTTCGGGCCGTATCTGGCCTTGTTTACCGGGGTGATCAGTCTGCCGTTCACCTTCTTTATGTCTAATGATGCTTTCTACTTCGGCATTTTGCCGGTGATTGCTCAGACTGCTGAAGGCTACGGCATTTCCGCCGCCGAGATAGCCCGTGCCTCGATTGTCGGTCAGCCATTCCATTTACTCAGCCCGCTAGTGCCTTCGGTCTATTTGCTGGTGGGGCTGGCAAAAGTGGATATTGGTGATCATCAGCGTTTCGCGATCAAATGGGGGATCCTGGTCAGTCTGGCACTGTTGATCGGCGGGATCCTCACCGGAGCGATCCCGCTCTATTCCTGATGATCGCTGTGCAGTGAGTGTAAAAACAGTTGTAGGATCGCATCCGGCTGGCGGCCTTTACGGGTCGCCAGCGCAATAGTATGGGTAAAGTGCAACTGTTGTGGCGCTAGGGCACGCATCAGCCCTTTTTCCTGCCAGTGGGCGGCATAATGGTCAGGTAAGAAACCGATAAAGCGACCGGTAAGGATCAGAAAAGCAATGCCTTCACGGTCAGAAGCCGTTGCCGTGCAGTTCAGCAACTGATGCAATCTGACGGTTTCGGCGGTCATGCGTTCCGCGGGTGCTATCGCATCGTACTGACGCAGCACACTGTGATCATCGCCTAAGCCGTCGGCAAATAAGGGATGAGTATGGCTGCAATACAGGGAGGATTTTTCCTCATATAACGGCAGATAATCCAGCCCAGACAGTGGCGAGATCAACGGCAGTGCGCCGACATGATAGCGTCCTTCCATCACAGCCCGCTCAATTTCTGACGGCGTGGTCATGGTGAGAGAGATATGGATATCCGGCCCCTGACGGCGCAATATCTCCAGAGCATGGGTCAGTTTCATCATCGGCTGGGTCACCAGATTATTAATGATGCCGAGATTAAAGGTTCCGCGCAGTTGGCGGTGCATCTGGTTCACTTGCTGACGAAAGGTTTCCACTGAGGCAAACAGGGTATCACTGAGCTGCAGGATCTCCCTGCCTTCATCGGTAAGGGAAAAACCGGCCCGGCCACGCTGACATAACCGCATGCCCAACCGTTTTTCCAGATCGCTCATCTGCTGGCTGATTGCCGGTCGTGACATTCCCAATAGGCTTTCTGCCACTGAGAAGCTACCGCATTCGGCAATGGTACGGAAAATCCGTAATAACTTCAGTTCATAGTCGCTGACCCGGCCCAGAGATTTGTTTTTCATTCAGGTAAGTTTTTTCATAACTAAAGGTTCAATAATAGGGATTTAACTTAACTAAGCATTGATTGCAAACTGTTCCGTATCCCTGTTATGAGGAACCACCATGTCAGACACCATCGATACTTCAGGACTTAATCTGCAGTCGCACTGGATGCCGTTCAGTGCTAACCGTAATTTTCAGCGCGATCCGCGCTTTATTGTTTCGGCGAAGGATCGCTGGTTGACCGACGACAAAGGCCGTCAGTTATATGACAGTCTGTCAGGCTTGTGGACCTGCGGTGCTGGGCATTGCCACACAGAAATTCAGACGGCGGTGGCACAGCAACTGGGGACACTGGATTATTCTCCGGGGTTCCAGTACGGCCATCCGCTGTCTTTTACCTTGGCGGAGAAAATTGCCCAGCGGATGCCAGGAGACCTCAATCATGTGTTTTTTACCGGCTCTGGATCAGAATCTGCGGATACGGCGGTGAAAATGGCCCGCGGGTATTGGCGTGCCAAAGGCCAGCCGGCGAAAACCAAATTTATCGGTCGTGCTCGCGGCTACCATGGCGTGAACATTGCCGGGACCAGTCTGGGAGGCATCGGCGGTAACCGTAAGATGTTTGGGCAGTTTATGGATGTTGATCATCTGCCTCATACCCTGCAACCGGAGCTGGCCTTTACCCAAGGTCAGGCAGAAACCGGAGGCGTGGCACTGGCTGACGAAATGCTGAAGCTGATCGAACTGCATGATGCCTCGAACATTGCGGCTGTCATCGTTGAACCGCTGTCTGGATCGGCTGGGGCGATTATTCCGCCACAAGGCTATCTGCAACGGCTGCGCGAGATTTGCGACCAGCACAATATCCTGCTGATTTTTGATGAAGTGATCACCGGCTTTGGGCGTATGGGACGCTGGACGGCGGCGGAATATTTCGGGGTGACCCCGGATATCCTTAACTTTGCCAAGCAGATCACCAACGGTGCGATACCAATGGGCGGCGTGGTGGCAACCCGCGACATCTACCAGACCTATATGTCTCAGCCATTGCCAGAGCATGCGGTGGAATTCGGCCATGGTTACACCTATTCTGGCCATCCGGTAGCCTGTGCCGCGGGCTTGGCAACACTGGAGTTGCTGGAACGCGACAACCTTATTGAACAGTCTGCGGCATTGGCGCCGGTATTTGAAACGGCCCTGCACGGTCTGCGTAATTGCCCGAATGTGGTTGATATCCGTAACTGCGGACTGGTGGGTGCGATCCAACTGGCTCCCCGGGACGGTGATGCGGCAGTGCGGCCCTTCGATGCGGGGATCGCGTTATGGAAAGCCGGCTTCTATGTCCGATTCGGCGGCGATTGTTTGCAGTTTGGTCCTATGTTTAACGCTCAGCCAGCAGAGTTGGACAGTGTCTTTGATGCGGTGGGAGAAGCCCTGCACAGTATCGATTGATCCGTTATCAGTCAGTATTAAGCCCGCGCGGCGGGCTTTTTTAGCGCGAACAGACAATAAAAAACGCCCCCGCACAGTCGCTGTACGGGGGCGTCAATCAGCCAAGTTTAGGCTCAGCGCATGGTCACAAACTCTTCCGCACCGGTTGGGTGGATGGCGACCGTATTGTCGAAGTCTTTTTTGGTGGCACCCATTTTCAGAGCCACCGCAAAGCCCTGTAGCATCTCATCCATGCCGTAGCCAATACCGTGGATACCGACAATTTTCTCTTCGTCACCGACACACACCAATTTCATGCGACACGGCTGACGGTGCTGAGTGACGGCGGTGTACATGGCGGTAAACGATGACGTATACACCTTGACTGCCTCATCACCGAACTGCTCACGGGCCTGCGGCTCGGTCAGCCCGACCGTGCCGATCGGCGGATGGCTGAAGACCACTGTTGGGATATTGTGATAATCCAGATGCTCATCCGGCTTATTATTAAACAGACGTTCAGAGAGACGGCGTCCGGCTGCCACGGCAACCGGTGTCAGTTCGACCGCACCGGTATTATCTCCGACTGCGTAAATCCCAGGGACATTAGTGTTCTGGAATTTATCGACGCTGATCTGACCTTTGTCATTCAGTGCCACCCCAGTGACCTCTAGGTTGAGGTTATCGGTAGCAGGTTGACGGCCAATCGCCCATACCAAGCAATCGACGGTATAGCTTTCCCCGTTTTCCAGGTTCAGGGTCAGGCTGCCATCGCTGTTTTTCTGCACGCTTTTAGGCGTTGCGCCGGTATGCAGCGTTGGACCTTCCGCCTTCATCACCTCGACCAGGGTCTCCGACAGCAGCGGATCGAAATGACGGAGTGGCGACTCTTTACGTACGAATAGGTGGGTTTCCGCACCCAGAGCATTTACCACGCCTGCCAACTCCACGGCGATATAGCCGGCACCGACTACCGCAACCCGTTTCGGTAACGCATCCAACTCAAAGAACCCGTCGGAATCAATACCCAGTTCCGCCCCCGGGATCTGCGGATGAGAAGGACGTCCACCGGTGGCGATCAGAATATGATCTGCCGTGATGATTTCGCCATTCACTTCAACGGTATGGGCATCGACAAAACGGGCAAAGCCTTTGATAACATCGACTTTATTTTTACCCAGCACGTTATCGTAAGAAGCATGAATACGATCAATATAGGCGCTGCGGTTCTTCACCAAGGTCGACCAGTCAAAGCGGTTAACCGTGGTATCAAAGCCATAATCCGGGCCATAAAGATGGATCGCTTCGGCAATCTGCGCCGCATGCCACATTACCTTTTTAGGGACGCAGCCAACGTTAACGCAGGTGCCACCCAGTTCTTTGGCTTCGATCAGCGCGCATTTCTGACCGTACATTGCTGCGCGGTTAATGGAGGCAATACCGCCGCTGCCGCCGCCGATTGCCAGATAGTCATAATGTGTTGTCATTCAGGATATCCGTCCGTTTCTGGTTAAACAGGCACCCGGGCAATGATGCTTACCCGCGAGGCTGTATCAATATTGTCACTGCTGCCAGTGTAACGCGACTACGGCAAATGCCGCAAAGTTTGCACCTATGGTTGTGATAGGATGCCCATTGGTCTCACTTTATCAACGGAAGCATAGCATGTACCTGACTTTTCTGGGCACCAGTGCTGGGGTGCCAAGCCTGCAACGCAATGTGACTGCCATCGCTCTGTCATTACCCCCAGGGGGGGATTGGCTATTTGATTGCGGTGAGGGTACCCAGCAGCAGTATATGCGTAGCGCCCTGAAGCCTGGAAAGCTTGAGAAAATCTTTATTACGCACCTCCACGGTGATCATATTTTTGGCCTGCCAGGGCTGCTGACCAGTCGTTCAATGGGGAGCCTTAGCCAGCCGCTGACGATCTACGGCCCGAAAGGGATCAAAGCTTTCATTGAGAATGCGCTGGATCTGAGCGGATCCTGGGTCAGTTTCCCGCTAGAGATCCTTGAGATCGAGGAAGGGGTGATCGTTGACGATGAGGAATACACGGTGACCGCTGTGGCGCTGAACCATGTGGTGCCTTGTTTCGGTTATCGCATCAGTCAGCGTGACAAACCCGGCTTTCTGGATGCGGCACGGCTTAAGGCCGAGGGTATTCCTTCCGGACCGTGGTTTGCGGCACTGAAACAGGGGAAAACAGTGACCCTAGACGATGGGCGGGTGATCGACGGCAACGATTATCTGGGACCGGCGCATAAAGGCAAGTCACTGGCGATCTTCGGGGATACTGCCCCGACAGAGCAGGCATTGACCTTAGCAGCAGGGGTGGATGTGATGGTCCATGAAACCACGCTAGAGGCCGCGATGGCTGAAAAAGCCAACAGCCGCGGTCACTCGACGACCGTACAGGCCGCAGAGCTGGCTCTTCAGGCGGGAGCAGGGCGGCTGATTGCCACCCATTTCAGTTCGCGTTACCGCAAAGACGATATGCCGCGACTGCTGGCGGAGTGCCAGTCGGTCTTCAGTGCGACCGAACTGGCGGAGGATTTCTGGGTAACTGAAATCTGAACCGTGATTACTCCGGTACCACCCATTTTACCAGCGTATGGCCGGTACCGGTGGGTGACAGTTGCTGATGCAGCCACGGCAGCACCGCTTCCATCTCAGCGGCCAGTTTCCAAGGCGGATTGATCACAATCATCCCCGAGGCGGTCATACCCCGTTGGTCACTGTCAGGACGAACCGCTAATTCAATCTGCAGAATACGGCGGATGCCGGTGGCCTGTAGGTCATTCAGCATACGCTTAATCTGCTGGCGCAGGACAACGGGATACCAGAGCGCAAAAACACCGGTGGCAAAGCGTTTATGGCCTTCGCGGATCCCGTCCACCACTGCCTGATAATCGGTTTTGATTTCATAAGGTGGGTCGATCAGGATCAGCCCACGGCGTGATTGTGGTGGCAGTTTCGCTTTCAGCTGCTGGTAACCGTCAGAACGTGCCACTCGGGCGCGGTCATCTTTCAAAAACTCATTACGCAGTAATGGGTAGTCAGTTGGGTGTAACTCGGTGAGCTCCAAGCTGTCCTGTTCACGCAGCAAATGGCGGGCGATCAGGGGGGAACCTGGATAATATTTCAGGTTACCGGAGGGATTCAGGGCTGCTACCGCGGACAGATAGGCATTCAGTTGCTCCGGAGCATCCGGATGCTGCCAAATACGGGCGATCCCTTCGGTGTATTCCCCAGTACGCTCAGCATGTTCGCTGTTAAGCAGATAGCGGCCAGCACCGGCGTGTGTGTCTAAATAGAGAAATGGTTTCTCTTTTTCTTGTAATGACTGAATGATCAGGCTCTGAACGGTATGTTTAAGAACATCCGCATGGTTGCCTGCATGGAAACTATGACGATAGCTGAGCATGTCGTATACCTTCTGATAAATTCCGGATCCTGTGAGGTGTAAACCCGCTATCGTCACACCCTCACGTTAACAAGACGAAGGCCTCTGCTCGGTAGCTGCCTGTCGCGGGCGCCGAGTATAGCAGTATTGGCTGGATGGCTGTAGCAATGCGCCGCATTTATCCAAGTGTAGAGTGCAGGATCCGCGAAGGTGGTGCGTTTTATAGAAAACCGTCAACCGTCCGGCAGAGAGCTGTCCGTACTGTCTGCGGTGATCAGCCAATTGTTCTGCTATTCCGGTGGCGAGACATTGATTTTCCCTGTCACTGCCCCCATGCTTTTTATATCGCGCAACAGAAGCGCCCTCTGACAACAACAGGATTGTGCTATGACAAACCCATTACTGACGCCGTTTACCCTGCCGCCGTTCTCATTAATCAAACCTGAACATGTGGTCCCTGCGGTGACCGAAGCCCTGCAGGAATGCCGTGCCGCAGTGGAAAAAGTGGTCGCTCAGGGTGGTCCTTACACGTGGGAAACGCTGTGCGAGCCACTGGCAGAGAGCGATGATCGTCTGGGCCGTCTGTTTTCTCCGGTCAGTCACCTGAACTCGGTAAAAAATAGCCCAGAACTGCGTGAAGCCTTTGAACAGGTGTTACCGCTGTTATCCGAATACGGTACCTGGGTCGGTCAGCACGAAGGGTTGTATCAGGCCTATGTCAGCCTGAAACAGAGTGAACAGTATGCGACCCTTGATACTGCACAGAAAAAGCTGGTGGATAACGCCCTGCGTGATTTTGAGCTGTCCGGCATCGGACTGCCGAAAGAGAAGCAGAAACGTTACGGTGAAATCTCTGCACGGCTATCAGAAATCGGTGCCGCCTACAGCAACAACGTGCTGGATGCGACTATGGGCTGGAGCAAGCTGATCACGGATGAAGCGGAACTGGCGGGAATGCCAGAAAGTGCATTGGCGGCAGCTAAAGCCCAGGCTGAAGCGAAAGAGCAGCAGGGCTGGTTGCTGACCTTGGATATCCCGAGCTATCTGCCGGTGATGACCTATTGCGAAAATCAGGCACTGCGTGAAGAGCTGTACCGCGCTTACGGCACCCGAGCTTCTGATCAGGGTCCGAATGCCGGTAAGTGGGATAACGGTCCACTGATTGAAGAAGAGCTGGCATTGCGCCATGAGTTAGCACAACTGTTAGGTTTTGGTTCTTTTGCCGAAAAATCATTGGCCACCAAAATGGCCCAGTCTCCACAACAGGTACTGGACTTCCTCAGTGATCTGGCAAAACGTGCGCGTCCGCAGGGTGAGAAAGAACTGGCGCAACTGCGTGAATTTGCGAAAACCCATTACAATGTCGACAGCCTTGAGCCGTGGGACATCTCCTTCTATGCCGAGAAGCAGAAACAGCACCTCTATACCATCAGCGATGAGCAACTGCGTCCTTATTTCCCAGAAAATAAGGCCGTCAGTGGGCTGTTTGAAGTGGTAAAACGCATCTACGGCATTACCGCCAAAGAGCGTCACGATGTGGATGTCTGGCATCCAGATGTGCGTTTCTTCGAACTGTATGATGAAAACGGTGAGCTACGCGGCAGCTTCTATCTGGACCTTTATGCCCGTGAAAACAAGCGTGGTGGGGCATGGATGGATGATTGCGCAGGCCGTCGCCGTAAAGCGGATGGGACGCTACAGTACCCGGTGGCTTACCTGACCTGTAACTTTAATCGTCCATTGAACGGGAAACCGGCGCTGTTTACCCATGATGAAGTGATCACCCTGTTCCATGAGTTCGGCCACGGCTTGCACCACATGCTGACTGAAATCGATACTGCCGGTGTTTCCGGTATCAGCGGGGTGCCTTGGGATGCGGTCGAACTACCAAGCCAGTTTATGGAAAACTGGTGCTGGGAGCCCGATGCCTTGGCGTTTATCTCCGGCCATTATGAAACGGGTGAGCCATTACCTCAGGATCTGCTGGAAAAAATGCTGGCGGCGAAAAACTACAATGCGGCGATGTTTATCCTGCGTCAGCTGGAATTTGGCCTGTTTGATTTCCGCCTTCATGCGGAATATGACCCAGCCAAAGGTGCCCGCGTACTGGAAACCCTGCAGGATGTGAAAAAAGAAGTCGCCGTGGTGCCTTCACCGGCTTGGGGCCGCTTCCCACATGCGTTTAGCCATGTCTTTGCGGGCGGCTACGCGGCGGGATATTACAGCTACCTGTGGGCAGATGTACTGGCGGCGGATGCTTACTCTCGTTTTGAAGAGGAAGGTATTTTCAACCGAGAAACCGGGCAATCTTTCCTCGATAATATTCTCAGCCGTGGCGGCTCTGAAGAGCCAATGACGCTGTTTACCCGCTTCCGTGGCCGTGAGCCGGCACTGGACGCGATGCTGGAACATTACGGCATTCAGGAATAGTCTTTAGTGAACATCTGTTTGATTGATGAAACAGGCGCCGGAGACGGCGCCTTATCTGTTTTAGCGCAGCGCTGGCAATTGGTGCACGATGATACTGCGCCGATGGCGTTGGTATTAACCCCTGACCATCTGGAACTGCGTAAGCGCGATGAACCTAAACTCGGTGGGATCTTTGTCGATTTTGTCTCCGGTGCCATGGCGCATCGGCGTAAATTTGGCGGCGGTCGCGGCGAGGCAGTCGCTAAAGCGGTGGGTATCAAAGGCAGCTATCTGCCGGAGGTCGTGGATGCGACCGCCGGGTTGGGACGAGACGCATTTGTGCTGGCGGCAGCGGGCTGCCGAGTGCGGATGTTGGAACGTCATCCGGTGGTGGCGGCTCTGTTGGACGATGGTCTACGCCGCGGGTATGCGGATGCGGAAATCGGCCCCTGGTTACAGCAACGGCTGACGTTGATCCACGCGACCAGCCATCAGGCATTGGCTGATATCACCCCTCGGCCAGATGTGGTCTACTTGGACCCGATGTATCCCCATCGGCAGAAAAGTGCCATGGTTAAAAAGGAGATGCGGGTATTTCAGTCGCTGGTCGGGGCGGATGAGGATGCGGATGCGTTACTGACGCCGGCACGGCTGTTAGCGAAAAAGCGCATTGTGGTGAAACGTCCGGATTATGCGGAACCGCTGGATGGGGTGGCTACGGCCTCTGCGGTGGTGACGAAAAGCCACCGTTTTGATATTTATCCGTCTCTGGCTCCGGTCAGCGACATGCCGGAATAACCGGTAGCGGCTCCGTTACTGGAGCCGCGCGACGCGATCTGCGATCAGAGACAGCTAGTCTTCATCTTTCATTGGCACAATCAACATATCGATGTGCACGGTGTTGATTAACTGGCGGGCTGAAGACATCAGTTTGCTCCAGAAATCCTGGTGGTGACCACAGAGCACTAGGTCGACCTGGTAACGGTTAATTGCATCCAGCAGAACCTGTGTCAGATCGCCGCTACCGCTCAGTGCTTGGCTGACTTGGTAGCCGGCATTCGCGGAGAGCTCGGTCAGGGCATTCTGCGTCTCTTCAGAAATACGTTTCTGCATATCTCCCAAGTTCACGTCGATAAGACCGGTATACAGGTCTGAGTAATTAACGTCTACGTGGATCAGAGATACTTTGGCGTCATAAGGACGTGCCAGTGAGACCGCTTTGTCGACCAGTAACTGACTTTCTGGGGAGAGGTCAACGGCGACCAAAATATGTTTATAAGACATGACAGACTCCTTATTACGAAAAGGGTAAGGGTCAGCAGCGGCTTAACTCTGTTCAACTGAACGGGCAGGCTGCTGAACACTATGACGATTTTCTGTTTTGTGCTGTGGATTTATCCTACCATAGGGCTATACAACTGAGTATAGATGGATTGTCCGGCGGCGCGAGGCCGGGAAATGTGAAGCAGATCAAAACGGGAAAGTTTTCCGTCATCAGCGGGCAGAATGCGGTGTCCGTCTGCCTTGTCGGCAGCCATGGTGAGGGAAAACGGTCTCGGTTTTAAGCCAATAACGGAAGCATAATGATTAATATTTTTCCTCTTTTTATCTCGTTTTTAGTGGTCAGCGTCATCAATATGGTGCGTTATTTCTCAGCATTACGTGCCTTACTGCAACAGATGCAGACCAGCGACCCGCAGCTCTACCAATCCGTCGACGGTGCTGGATTTTTTACGGCTCGAGGTCAGCCTGCCCGTCAGGTCCTGCTGGTGCGTTACCTGTTTAAAAAAGGTTACCGCGATCACCAGGATGAGGCATTTGTCCGTCACTGCGTTCGCACCCGCCACCAGTTCATTCTGACCAGTGTTCTGTGTGTGCTGACTCTGATCAGTCTGCTGGCACTGCTTATTCGCTAAACGCAGAAAACAGAAAGGAAAAAGGCTGCCCTTGGGCAGCCTTTTTTGTGCATCACAGCGATCAGATAATTTGCAGCGAAATCCAATACAGTGAGGCAGACAACAGAATCGATACCGGCAGGGTAAGCACCCAAGCCATGGCGATGCTGCGAATGGTCTTGGTCTGTAGACCCCCACCGTCTACCAGCATTGTCCCCGCCACCGAAGAAGAGAGGATATGGGTGGTAGAGACCGGCATCCCGGTGTAACTAGCAATACCGATAGAGGCTGCCGCCGTCACCTGGGCAGCCATGCCCTGGGCGTAGGTCATGCCTTTCTTACCGATTTTCTCACCGATAGTGGTGGCGACGCGACGCCAGCCCACCATAGTCCCTGCAGACAGAGCTAAGGCAACCGCAATAATGATCCAGACCGGCGCATATTCGACGGTACCTAGCAGGTCATGGCGTAAATCACCCAGGAATTTTTGGTTCTGAGCACTGGTCTGTGGCAGTTTTGCCACTTTATCAGCGGTATCAGAAATACACAGCAGCAAACGACGTAACTGACTGCGTTTCTCCGGTGTAAGCTGTGCATAGCTGGTCAGATTGGTCAGCATACCTTGGGCATGCGCGACGGCTTCCAGTGCCCGTTCGTTGCTGCAATGGAACTCTTCCACTGGCGCAGTCGTCGCGACAGGTGGCGTGGCAGCTGCCGGAGCAATGATGGTCTGCAGTGACTGGCTGTTTTGCTGATAATACTGCGCTAGGTGATCAACGGCATCGCGGGTACGGGTGATGTCGTAGCCAGAGGCATTCATATTGACCACAAAGCCTGCTGGTGCCACACCGATCAACACCAGCATAATCAGGCCGATCCCTTTCTGACCATCATTAGCGCCATGGGAGTAGCTGACACCGATGGCTGAGACAATCAACGCAATACGGGTCCAGAAAGGCGGTTTTTTCTTACCGTCTTTCTTTTCACGCTCGGCAGGGGTCATATGGATACGTGAACGCTTACGTGTACCGCTCCAGTATTTGCGTAACAGGAAAATCAATATTCCGGCCAGCACCATACCGACAATCGGAGACAGTACCAGTGATAAGAAGATATTGATAACCTTAGGAATATTTAGCGCATCCACCAACGATCCACCCGTTACCAACGCATTGGTCAAGGCGATACCGATAATGGCACCGATCAGCGTATGTGAGCTGGAGGCCGGTAAGCCAAAATACCAAGTTCCAGATAATTGCTGCCAGTAACATGGAAAACACCATGGCCAGGCCATGGGCAGAACCCACGTTTAGCAACAGATCGGTCGGTAGCATATGGACGATAGCGTACGCAACGCTAAGCCCGCCCAGCAGCACCCCCAGGAAGTTAAAGATCCCCGCCATTGCAACAGCCAGCTGTGCACGCATCGCACGGGTATAAATTACCGTGGCAACTGCGTTAGCGGTATCATGAAACCCGTTGATTGCTTCATAGAACAAAACAAACAACAGAGCGACTACCAGTAGTAGGCCAGTACTTAAATCGATACCAGCAAAAAGATGAAGCATAAACATTACGCCATTTTTTGAGGACATGAACCCAGCGCATTATCAGCGACAGAGGCTAGTTCAGGAAAGGAAAATATCGTTTTTTTTCGTCTTTGTTAATAAATATTACCAAGGTCATTTTTAAAAGTTCTTTTAAATTAAACGCTTAATAGTTTCCTGGCCCATGAGGCGGCTTTTGCTTCTGGAGTCAGCTCGAGCATATCTCTACAATCAGCCGTTTTTTAGCCGAGGGAAGCATGGAAAAGTATGACGTGATTGTCGTCGGAGCAGGTGCTGCAGGCCTGTTTTGTGCGGCGCAGGCCGGCCAGCGCGGGCTAAAAGTGTTAGTGTTGGATAATGGTAAAAAAGCAGGGCGTAAGATCCTGATGTCCGGTGGCGGCCGTTGTAACTTTACCAACCTCTATACTGATGCCGGTGCCTATTTGTCCGATAACCCACATTTCTGTAAGTCAGCACTTGCTCGCTATACACAATGGGATTTTATTGACTTGGTTAATCGCCACGGCATTACATGGCATGAGAAAACCCTCGGACAACTGTTTTGTGATGAATCAGCGCAGCAGATTGTCGATCTACTGCTGGCAGAGTGTGATGCGGGTAACGTCAAACTGCGCCTACGCACCGAGATCCTCAGCACCGAACGCCTTGATGACGGTGAATACCGGTTACAACTAAATGGTGAGGATGTGAGTACCCGCAAACTGGTTATCGCCTCCGGTGGTTTGTCAATGCCCGGTCTGGGAGCAACCCCTTTCGGCTATAAAATTGCGGCGCAGTTTGGGTTAGAGGTGTTGCCTACTCGTGCCGCGCTGGTGCCTTTTACCTTGCATAAACCGCTACTGGAGCCGCTACAGACATTGTCCGGTGTGGCGGTTCCGGTGACGGTCACTGCTCGCCAAGGGCAACAGTTCAAAGAAGCGATGCTGTTTACTCACCGTGGCCTGTCGGGGCCGTCGATGTTACAGATTTCCAGCTACTGGCAGCCGGGTGAAACCTTGGAAATCAATCTGTTACCGGAGACGGATCTGCTTGAGTTTCTGGAGAGGCAGCGGGAAGCCCACCCGAATCTGAGCCTGAAGAACAGTCTGGCAAAACTGTTGCCGAAACGTCTGACAGAAGTTCTGCAGACGCTGGGGATCATCCCTGAGCTGACCCTCAAACAGTTAAATAAGAAGCAACAGCAGCAGTTGGTCGAGCAACTGATTGGCTGGCAGGTTCAGCCTAACGGTACCGAGGGCTATCGGACCGCGGAAGTGACACAGGGCGGTGTGGATACTCGCCAGCTTTCCTCCCGCACGATGGAAGCCCGTGAGGTACCGGGACTGTACTTTATTGGGGAAGTGGTTGATGTCACCGGCTGGCTGGGCGGTTATAACTTCCAGTGGGCTTGGAGCTCTGCCGCCGCTTGTGCCGCCGCCCTGTAAGGCGGCCGGATCAGTTCATCTGATAGCATTTTGAGGTCGCCACATTCTGTCCCGGGCTACTGCTGGCGCCTTTCACCATGCAGAGGATGTAATGCTTGTTTTTACGTAGCGTCACGACTGGGCCATCGGCGGCGACATACGAGGAAATAACCTGCCCGCCTTGATCCAGCAACTGCTCCAGTGACTGGTTCACCGCAGATAATTGGGTGGGGACTTCCAGGGCATTACCGGGGACTCGCGCGTCGGTTTCCGGTGGCCATTGTGCCGCAGCGCCGAAAGAGGCGCTAAGGCTCAGCAGTGCAAGCCAGCATGCAGATAAATATTTCATCAGAACTCCTGATCAGTAGACAGAGGATGCCGTCAGGTCAAGGGTGATGAGTGTAGCCCCTCTGCGGATGACGGCCCGTTCAGTGGTCAGTTTGCCGTGATTTTTCATCAATCACAAACCATGATCTTTACTGCCGAGGTTGAGGGTCAGTATTAGCCCGAGCCCCGGACAGCCATGTGCCTAGCACGTCTTCTTCGCGACGTCTCACGCTGACATGGGCGCCATTCTTACTGCTTTTATCGTCTATTGATAGTAAGTACTTACACTTGACTTGATGCTTGCGATAACAAGGATGTGCCGTGTTACGGCAGGTGGGCAATGGCCTGTTATTTGCCGGGCAGTCTCTGGCTGCCCGAGGTGAGCATCAGGAGGTTTTCTCAGGGGGAGCTGGAGAAACAGCCGGTGCAGAGACCTGTAAAGAGCGGTCGTGTTGCCGGAAAAAAGGCAAAAAGAACTGTATTAACGGTCCGATCGTCAGGGCGTAGACCAGTGTCCCAGGTCCGGCATTGCCACCCAGCGACCAGCCAATCAATAGGACGGTGACCTCAATCAAGGTTCGGATCAGCCGCAGTGAAATACCGGTTCGGCGGTGCAGTCCGGTCATGAGCCCGTCACGGGGACCGGGGCCGAAACCCGCACAGATATACATCACGGTGGCAATGGCATTCATTAGGATAGCAGCCGCCAGCATTAGACAGCGGGCGGCCAGCGAGGTCAGTGGTGGCATCACCGCCAGTGCAACCGCGACGACCAGTCCAAGTACCACTACATTACTTAAGGTACCCAGCCCTGGTTTCTGCCGTAGGGGGATCCATAGCACCAGTACCAGTGCACCGGTGATAATCATCACGGTTCCAACGTTCATCGACAGGACCTTGGCTACGCCGAGGTGAAAGACATCCCAGGGATCGGCACCGAGTCCGCAGTGCATATACAGGGCACAGGACAGTCCATACAGCACTAGACCGACATAAAGGTGGAGTAATCGTTTTAGCATCTTTTTTATCCGCACCACAGGTTGACAGTGGAACGATTGTTATCTGAAATGGACTGATAATTAATAGCCAGTTATTACAAAGTGGATCGCTATGCCCTCACGACGTTTAGGTTATCAGTCTCTGACTCGGATGCTCGGCCATTGGCAGCAGCCTGCTTCACGGGTCCCACTGTGGCAGCAGCTGGCTTCGGCCTTGCGTTTGCTGATCCTCGATGGTCGCCTGACGCTGGGCACGCGTTTACCCGGTGAGCGTGAACTCAGCTCGGCACTGGGGATCAGCCGTACCACCGTCAGTAGTGCACTGGCCCGCCTGCGCGAGCAGGGCTTTCTGGTGAGTCAACAAGGCAGCGGGAGCCGAGTGGTATTACCGGAAAGCCGCGATACGGTTCCGGCCATGATGTCCACAGGGGGTGAGCTGGACCTTTCTACTGCCTCGCTGGAAGCGGGACCGGAAATTTATCAGGCGTTCAGTCAGGCGCTATCAGGGCTGCCGCAACATCTGTCCGGTACCGGTTATTCACCTCAGGGGCTACTGGCATTGCGTGAGGCTATCGCCCGCGATTATCAGCGCCGAGGGCTGCCGACCCGTGCTGACCAAATTATGGTGGTCAATGGCGCAGTCAGTGGTCTGTCCTTGATCCTACGGTTGCTGACGGGGCCCGGCGATCGGGTATTGGTCGATCACCCTACTTATCCGTCGGCACTGTCCGCGATACGTGGGGCTGCCTGTCAGCCGGTAGGGGTGTCTCTCGGTCACGGTGAGTGGGACCTGGCAGGCCTGACGGCCACATTAGCACAGAGCTCGCCGCGGCTGGCGTATATAATCGCCGATTATCACAACCCAACCGGCTATTGCATGGACAGCGCGGCCCGTGAGCAACTGGTGGCAGTGGCCGCCCGTTACCGTACGCCACTGGTGATCGATGAAACTCTCGCCGATTTATGGTATCAGCAGCCGCCGCCACTGCCGGTGGCCGCATTCGCCGGCGACAGCGACGTCTATTGTTTGGGCTCGGCCTCGAAGCGTTTTTGGGGCGGGTTACGGGTCGGCTGGATACGCGCACCGGGGACTCAGGCTGCGGCACTGGTGCAGATCCGCGACTCGTTAGATTTAGGCACCCCAGTGACTGAACAGTTGGCCTGCGCCTGGTTAGTGGACAACAGTGAGCAGTTTCTGAAAGGACGCAGAGAACTCCTGCAGCAGCGCCGCGATCACTGCGCGGTACTGATGAATCGCTATTTCCCTGACTGGTCGTTTCTGATGCCAGAAGGAGGGCTCTCCTTCTGGGTAGAATTACCGGGGATGTTAGCCACCCGCTTTGCGTCCCGTGCCAGTGACGCTGGCATCATTCTCGGCACCGGAACCCGTTTTGGATTATCTGGGGCATTTGATCGTTTTCTGCGAATGCCGTTTAGTGCTGAAGATGCGACGCTGGAACAGGCTTTCAGACGTTTACAACCGCTGTGGGAAGCCCTTCCCGACTCCCCACGCCCCGTCACTACTCGTCCCATATTTTAACGCCTAGTCCTTGAGTAGCAGATCCTAGTGGGCTGTCTGCTGCTGGTTGGCGGGTACTGCCAGCAGAGTCCGCTGTATTGAACCGTTTTTTTGCTTACTTTTTGACAGATCATAGCGTTGCAATGCTGGTCTAGGGAGGTAAAATCCGATAAATTACTTAAGTAATAAACAATCATTCATATATAACCAATAAGAATAAAAGACGCACGTCACCGCCGGTACAAGCCGTTTTTGTTGGCGTAATGTTGAATTCTGGTGAGGAAAGATAATGAAAAAAACGCTAATCAGTTTTGCGCTGGCGATGCTGGCCAGTTCGGCAACCGCTTTTGCAGCAACTCCCCCTGATACTTTGGTCGTGGCGCAGTCGCTGGATGATGCTACCAGCTTCGACCCAGCAGAGGGTTTTGAGCTGTCGACCATTCAGGCATTTAATAGCCTGTATCAGCGTTTGGTACAGTCTGATCCGAGCAACCCCGTTGATCTGCGCCCGACCTTGGCCAGTAGCTGGACCCCTGGTGCGGATAACCGTAGCCTGACTTTCACTTTACGTAACGGTGCCCGCTTTGCCAGTGGTAACCCTGTCCGTCCAGAAGATGTGATTTTCTCTCTGACCCGCGTGGTCAAACTGAACCTGGATCCGTCCTTTATCCTGACTCAGTTAGGTTGGACAGCACAGAACGTTGACAGCCAAATCACCAAAACCGCTGATAACCAGGTGACGTTGCACTGGACGGCGGATGTCAGCCCCTCTTTCGTCTTGAGTCTGATGTCTGCACCGGTTTCATCGATTATTGATGAGAAACTGGCTGATAGCCATGCAGTGCAGGGCGACTCCGGTCATCAATGGCTGGGAACTCACTCTGCGGGTAGCGGTCCATTCAGCATCAAGCGTTACGTGCCTCATGAAGCGCTGTTAATGGCGGCTAACCCGACCTCACCGGCGGGCGCGCCTAAAATGAAGTATCTGCTGATTAAAAACGTTCCTGAAGTGGCGACCCGCGTATTGCTGGTCGAGCAGGGGGATGCCGATATCGCTCGTAACCTAGGCAGTGATCAGTTCAGTGCCTTACAGAATAAACCTGGGGTTAAACCGCTGGCAGTGCCAATCGCCTCGGTGTATTACCTGATGTTTAATGCCAAAGCGAACCCAGTCACCGGTAACCCGGCGCTGTGGGAAGCCTCTCGCTATCTGTTCGATTACAACGGTATTGCTAACGGATTACTGAAAGGGCAATTTTCGGTACACCAGACCTTCCTACCGGACGGCTATATGGGGGCGCTGAACAGCAATCCTTATACCTACAACCCGGAGAAAGCCAAAGCGATCTTGGCTAAAGCCGGTTTGAAAAATGTCAGCTTTACGCTGGTGGTGAATAACCAGCCGCCATACTTGGATATTGCCCAAGCCCTGCAGGCTAGCTTTGCGAAAGCCGGCGTCAAGGTGACATTGGTCCCGGGGATCAGCAGTGAAATCTCCTCGAAAGTCAACAAGCATAATTATGAGGCCACTGTCAGCTCTTGGGGGCCGGACTATTTCGACCCGAACTCCAATGCGGCGGCTTTTGCCACCAATCCGCAAGATGGCAGTAACACCTTGGCAGAACGCGCGAACTGGGATATTCCGCAGTTGACCGCAGAAACCCGCAAAGCGGTAGCATTGAGTGATAACAAGGCACGTATCGCGCTTTATCAGGATCTGCAGGCCAAGGTACAGAAAAGCTCACCGTTTGTGATTGGTGTCCAAGCCCGTCAGTTGATTGCACTGCGTGATAACCTGAAAGGCTATCAACAGGGCATGAACCCGGACATGGTGTTCTATAATCAGGTGAGCAAGTAATGATCACAGCAGCGCAACCAGAGCGTCGTGCTGCGGGGTGGGGGCGGCTGGTTAAGCGCCTCACCGGTAACCTGTTATCCCTAGCGGTAACGCTGCTCGGGTTACTGGTGTTCACCTTTACGTTGTCGCACCTTTCCCCGGTAGACCCGGTGCTGCAGCGGATCGGCGACCATGCTAGTGCGTCCACTTATGCGCAGGTTAGGCATCAGATGGGGCTGGATCAGTCGCTGCCGCGTCAGTTTTGGAATTATTTACTGCAACTGCTGCATGGGAACCTTGGGGTTTCACAAGTGACCGGTCAGTCGGTGGGACAAGATTTATTGCGTACTTTTCCCGCGACTTTCACCTTAGCCACCTGTTCACTGTTGGTCGGAGCCTTCGGCGGTATCGGACTGGCGCTGCTCTCAGTCTGGCGGCCAAAAAGCTGGATCGATCACCTGGCGCGGGTGATCTCTCTGCTCGGTTATTCGGTACCGGTATTTTGGTTCGGCCTGCTGGGGCTGCTGCTGTTCTATGCGGTGCTGCACTGGTCTGCCGGTCCAGGACAACTGGATGATATCTACGCGTATACCCTCGAAACGAAAACCGGCATCGTGCTAATCGATTCCTGGTTATCTGGGGACCGGGAGATGTTCTACAACGCGCTCGCGCACCTGTGGTTGCCGGTGGCGATCCTTGGTCTATTGTCGATGGCCTCGATCACCCGTCTGCTACGTGCCTCCTTGCTGGAAGAGAACAGTAAAGAGTATGTCACCCTGGCACTGGCCAAAGGTGCAGGCCGCTGGCGTATTCTCTGGCATCATCTGCTGCCTAATACCCGCGGCACGCTGATCACTGTGGTGATGCTCTCCTATGTCTCTTTACTGGAAGGTTCGGTACTGACAGAAAGCGTATTTTCCTGGCCTGGCATGGGACGCTATCTGACCAATGCCCTGTTTGCCTCCGATCTTCCTGCCATTCTCGGCACCACGCTGGTGATTGGTACCTGTTTTATCCTGATCAATGCACTGACCGATGCGTTGGTCTGGCTTACTCGTCCGGGAACACGATGACTGATTTAACCCGAGCACAGGCGGTACGCCGCCGCAGAAAGACGCCTTGGCTGTTAGTGGCAGGTTTCACTCTACTCGGCGTGCTAATCATTACCGCCTTGTTTGCCCCCTGGCTGGCGCCGTTTGACCCGAATAACCAGCAGATGGCGGACCGATTGATGGCCCCATCATGGCAGCATTGGTTCGGAACCGACAGTTTTGGCCGCGATCTGTTATCGCGGGTGATTTATGGTAGCCGTCCCACCCTGTTGCTGGTGATTTTTATTTTGGTCCTGACGGTCCCGGTCGGCATGGCGGTGGGGATCACTGCCGGCTATCTCGGCGGCTGGACGGAACGCATCCTGATGCGTATCACCGACATTTTCCTCGCCTTACCCAGTCTGGTGATTGCGCTGGCAATGGTAGCCGTATTGGGACCGGGATTATTAAATGGCGCGTTGGCCCTGGCGCTGACCAGTTGGCCGCCGTTTGCCCGTCAGGCTCGTGCGGAAACGCTGCAATTGCGGCGCAGTGATTACTTGGCTGCTGCAAAAATGCAGGGGATCCGTGGAATGTCGCTGATGTTGGGGCACATTTTACCGTTGTGCTTACCCAGCGCAGTGGTGCGTGCGGCCCTGAGTCTCGGCGGTATTATTCTGTCTGCGGCCGGTCTGGGCTTCCTGGGTATGGGGGTACAGCCTCCTACTGCTGAATGGGGCTCTATGGTCGCCGAAGGCGGCAAAGTGATTTTTGATCAGTGGTGGGTAGCCGCTGCACCGGGTGGTGCAATTTTACTGGCCAGCCTGACCTTTAACTTTATTGGTGACGGTCTGCGAGATCGCTTGGATAGCCGTAATGACAGCTGAATCGACACCGTTTATTGTCGCGGATCATCTGACCATCGGCTTGCCGGAAGGGCGGACGCTGGTCGACAATATCTCCTTTACACTTGGCCAAGAACGGGTGGCATTGGTGGGGGAATCCGGTTCCGGAAAATCCCTGACCGCGCGCAGCCTGATGGGGTTGTTATCCCCCTCCTTGCAGATCAGCGCCCAGCAATTGACAGTAGCGGGGCAAGATGCACTGTCCCTGTCGGCACGGCAATGGACCCAACTGCGGGGCAGTAAGGTCGCAATGGTGATGCAGGACCCGAAGTATGCCCTCAATCCGGCCTTGACCATTGGCTGGCAGGTGGAAGAGCCGCTGATCTTACACACAGGACTTAATCGTCGCCAGCGCCGTGAGAAAGTCTTGGAGATGCTGGATGCGGTCGGTTTACCGAACCCTCAGCAACTGGTAAAACGCTACCCTGGTCAGCTTTCTGGCGGAATGGGGCAACGCATTATGCTGGCGATTGCTTTGATCACGGATCCGCAGTTTCTGATTGCAGATGAACCGACGTCAGCCCTGGATCATAAGATGCGTGATCAGGTCTTGGCGTTGATTCAGGATCTGATTTCACAGCGTAATATGGGACTGCTACTGATCAGCCACGACTTGCAGCAGGTGGCTGATCATTGTCAGCGTGTGATGGTGATGTATAAGGGGCATCTTCTGGATACTCTCCCTGCGGCTGAGCTGCCGCGAGCAACGCACCCGTACACTCGGACCCTGTGGTCCTGCCGTCCCAGCTTAGCGACCAAAGGACAGCGGTTACCGACCCTCGACAGGGATGCGTTGGAGGCCCAGTTATGAGTATTATCCAACTGAATGACATTCATGTTTTTCATCCGCAAGGCCACCAGTTTCGTCAGGTGGTTGAGGATGTTCATTTGCAGGTTGCTGCTGGAGAGTGCTTCGGGCTGGTTGGGCCATCAGGATGTGGCAAATCCTCGCTACTGTGGGTCATGGCCGGATTAAACCCGCACTGGCAGGGAGAGATGGTGCTGGCAGAGAACCGGATTACCCCTGGTCAGGAATTCCGCGGCAGCTTGCGCCGTGAGGTGCAGATGGTGTTTCAGGACCCTTATGCGTCTCTGCATCCCCGCCACCGGTTGCGCCGTACCTTAGCAGAACCGCTGAAACGTTTCGGACTGGATAATATTGAGCAGCGCATCGAGCAGGGTTTTCGGCAGGTTGGATTAGATCCCGCCTTTATGGACCGTTATCCCCATCAGCTATCTGGTGGTCAGCGCCAGCGGGTGGCGATTGTGCGTGCGTTATTACTCGAACCGAAAATTGTGTTGCTGGATGAACCAACTTCGGCGCTAGACATGTCGGTGCAGGCGGAGATTCTCAACCTATTAAACGACTTGAAACGTGAGCATCAATTGACGATGGTGTTGGTCAGTCACGACCCAGATGTGATTGATCATATGTGTGACCGCGCTGTTACCATGCAGGCAGGGCGGATTATCGACCGCTAGGCCACAAAAACAGGCATAAAAAAACCGAGCAAATGCTCGGTTTTTTGTTTATCGCGCCTGATTATGCCGCGGTGTTCTTAGTAGGGCGTTTCAGCTTTTTAATCAGCTTCATCGCTTCAGCTTTAGAGCCTACTGCCGGGGTTGAACCACGCAGCGGACGGCTGGCTGTTTCACGCAGGGTAAACACAGTGATCAGTCCAATCACACCGGCCACCATCAGGTAATACGCAGGCACCATCAGGTTGTGGGTCTTGTCGACCAGCCAGGCTGCCAGCAGCGGTGTGGTACCACCAAACAGTGACACTGACACGTTAAAACCGATCGCCAGTGCACTATAACGAATATCGGTGGTGAACAGTGCTGGCAGGGTGGCTGGCATGGTGCCGCTGAAACAGGTGTGAACAAAACCAAGGATAATCAGACCGGCAAACACGCCCCACATGCTGCCTGAACAGATCAGCATCAGACAAGGAATCGACAGGACAATCAGACCGATTGAGCCGGCGGCAATTACCGGACGACGGCCGACCTTATCGGTCCAGTGACCCCACATCAGTGTCAGTGGCATCATCACAAACATCACCACCATTACCAAGATCAGGCTGCTTAGATCACTAAGGTGCAGGATACCGGTCAGATAGCTTGGCATGTAAGAGGTCAGCATATAGTTAGAGACGTTAAACAGCAGTACCAAACCGATGCATTTCAGCATCTGTGCACGGTATTTTGCCAGCATCTGGAACAGTCCCAGACGAGGCTTGCTGTGTTCCAGCGCTTCTTGTTTTTCCATATGCTGTTGGAATGCTGGAGTTTCTTCCAGTTTCAGACGCAGATACAGACCGAACAGACCCAGAGGGGCCGCGATAAAGAATGGAATTCTCCACCCCCAATCCAGCATCGTCTGAGCAGGCATGGCGTAGGTTAAACCGGTCACCAGACCGGCACCTAGCAGGTAACCCCCTAGGGTCCCAAACTCAAGGAAACTGCCCATAAAGCCACGACGTTTATCGGTAGAGTATTCTGCGATAAAGGTCGCCGCACCGCCGTATTCACCACCGGTAGAGAAGCCCTGTAACAGACGGGCAGCCAGCAGCAGTATCGGTGCCATGATACCGATACTGTCGTAAGAAGGGATCAGACCGATACAGAAAGTGCCAATCGCCATCATGATCATGGTGATGGCTAAGATTTTCTGACGACCATAACGGTCACCCAGTGGGCCAAAGACTAGGCCGCCTACTGGACGCACCAAGAAAGCCGCAGCAAAGGTACCAAAAGTGGCAATCAGCTGGGCGGCAGAGCTGGCATTCGAGAAGAACACCTTACCGATAGTTACCGCTAAGTAACTGAAGACACCAAAGTCAAACCACTCCATGGCATTACCTAGGGCGGCAGCACCGACAGCGCGCTTCAGCATCTCGTTATCAACGATAGTGATATCGTCAACAGTCAGCTCTTTCTGTTGTTTCTTGTTCCAGAAGGGTTTCTTCTGCTTATCAGTGGTACTACTCGTCATAGATTCCTCATAACGTTTTATGATGAGGCCGCCTTATAGCTTTCGTTGCCAGAAATGGTGCTGTATCAAAAGAGGGGGAATGAAAGCTATAAGAAGCCAGTAACGCGGACAAATTTCAGGTCAATGCTTATTGACGTATATTTACCTTAGTATACGGAGGCTAACCTTAGCAAGTTTTGGGCCAGTTTTGCTGAGATTTATTCTTATATTGATATGATGTACTGATAATCTGTATTTATGTGGGATATATCACTGCTTCAAGTAAGCGTAGCCATTGGGAATAACTGCCCGCTTTGATGTGGGAAGTTCGTTTCTCCCTATGATACCTGCAAATAAGTCATTATCTTCCCCAAAATAGTCCATTTTCACGAAATTGCCATTATCTCTACGGATATGCTCGCTCGACTGGCCCGACCGATGACAGTCGGGCATCCGGTGTGGCGATTAGTGTGACGGCGTGTTGCAGTAGTTCTGCCAAGCTGCCTGTAACAGCGGGGCTAGGGATTCAGCCCATTCTGCTTGGCCTGCGGCATCAGCGATCAGGTCCTGACGTATCTCGATGGCGACCGAAGGCAGACCATTTTTCTCAGCGTGTTGCGGAATGGCATAGTCGGTGGCATCCGAGACTGAGTAAGGCTGGTTATCACCCACCACCCAGTTTGGCTGGGTGCGGAGCTGTGCCAGTAGTGCCTGTGGATAGGCCTTCAGACGGTGATACAGCAAGCCGATATGCCAAGGGCGCGGCACATCCAGAAATACCGGCGTAAAGCTGTGCATAGCGATAATACAGGTTGGCTGGCCCCGCTGACGCCGCTGCTCAATCAGTTGGCGGATTTCAGTATGATAAGGGTCAAAAATTTCTCGACGGCGTATCGCCTTGTCCTCATCAGACAAGCCTTGGTTGCCAGGAATAGGGGTAGCTTCCGAGATCACCGGAAAGGCACTTTCAACCGATGGTGGCCGGTTACAGTCAATCACCAGCCGTGACCAAGTCTGAGAGATCAAGGTAGCATCCAACTTATCGCTGAGCTGCTCTGAGACTGCCAACGCCCCGATATCCCAACCGATATGGCGGTTGAGTTCTACCTCACTGATGCCGAGCCCACCCAGTTTTTGCGGGATACGGCGACCGGCGTGGTCACAGAGCAATAAAAACGGTGAAGAACCCTGAGCACGACGGACGGTAAAGGGCGCAGGTTCGCCAGCACTGATTAGTTTTTCTGACACGTTGAGACTCCCTGTGTAAGGTTAATCAAAAAGTGGATTTGTCATGTAGGCCTATTTTCTCGGCGTTGTGTAGGGTAATAACCAGTCGAGCCCCACGGCCGTACTGCCCTGAGGACGATATTCGCATCCTATCCAGCCTTGATAATTCAGTTGCTGTAATTCCGCGAATAAAAACGGCCAATTTAGTTCACCGCATCCGGGTTCATTACGATCCGGGGGAGCTGCGACCTGAACATGACGGACCCAGGGCAGATACTGCCGTAGACGGGCAGTGACATCACCTTCTGCTCGCTGACAGTGATAAATATCGAACAATAGTCCGACTGATGGAGCGGCGACTTGTTTAATCACCGATAATGCTGCCGCCTGGGTAGTCAGGAAATATCCCGGAATGTCCTGCGGATTAATAGCTTCCAGCAATAGGGTGATCCCCTCTCTGGTGGCCAGTTGGCTAGCATCACTGACATTCTGACATAGGGTCGCGAATGCGTGGTCGACGGATACCTCGGGTGGCCGAATACCGGCTTGCAGATGGATCATCGGACAACCCAGCGCGGTGGCATATTCCAAGGCCAATGCAAAATCGTGTTGAAAAGCGGCTACCGAATGGGGATGACAGGCCTGCCCGGAAGCGGTCAGGGTGCCTGCAGAACCGGTGGGAGTATTGATCACTCTCAGCTGTAAACCGTTGTTGCTGAGCCAATGCTGCTGATCCGCTACGCTAAAAGCATAAGGGGAAGCGTACTCGACCGCACGGAAACCGGCAGCTGCTGCAGCGTCAAATCGCGCTGGAAAAGCCAGTTCGGTAAACAGCCATTTCAGGTTGGCGCAGAATCGCAGCTCAGGGGACATTTTACCTTCTCCTTACTCAGACAGAGCGGAAAGGCCGCTCTGAAACCGCTGTTAAGTATGAGGGGCGGGCAGATATTCTGCCAGCGGGGACCCCGTGGTATTAGAGACAACTACTCACCCGTCGCCAGCGATATCAGGTTCCGTTTATGGCAGTTGCACTGCTGGATATCAGCGAGTAGGTTCCGTCTTGTCGCGGCATAAATCTGCCAATGTGGTGCTTTGACCGGCCTCTTTTACTTCAAAATGACCTAATGACGTGTTATCCCCATTACTCATTTCAACAAGATATTTTACCAAGTTATTATTATCGTTGGCATCAATATAATATGACAAAAATAATCAGTGAAAGATATTTTTTAAAAAGTCAGCCACGTCAGTAAGTTACTGGTCATTATTCTACTGGCATATGACTTTTTTATTATGTGTAAAAGCGATGAAATTATCCGTTATAAATCTGCATTATATGGATAAATTATTGGTACTTAGGGGGTAGTAATTGGAATGAGATGGAATTTTATTTCAGGGATCGTTTGGGATATAAATGAAAGTTCTCTATTATAGGGGGCAACAATCAGGATGATAAAAACGTGAAGAGTGGCAAAAGTAATGACGACATCGCAAGAAAATTCTCAATTAATCGAAGATAAATCGATTGATTATGTAAAACCAGAGGAACGACAAGGAAAGGTCAAAAGCTTATTTACGCTATGGTTTTGTACAAATATCGCACCGTTGGCGGTTTCCACAGGGGCGGTAGCCACTGAAACTTATCATCTGAATATGGCTTCTGCGATCAGTGCCATTATTTTCGGGCATCTGTTTGGGGGTATTTTCCTGGCCCTAACGTCGGCCCAGGGACCTCAGGTCGGAATTCCACAGATGCTGCAGAGTCGGGCACAGTTCGGACGCTACGGTTCTTTATTATTAATCTTTTTCTCGTCAGTGATTTATCTTGGGTTCTTTATTTCCAATATCACACTTTCGGGCAGAATTATTAATAATATGGTTCCGGATGTTCCGTTGCATGCCGCCACGCTGATTGGCGCTGTTGCTGCAACTCTAATTGGGGTTATCGGCTACCGGTTTATCCATAAAATTAACTATATTGGCGCCTGGGTGATGGGTGCCGCTTTACTGATCGGTATCGCCATCATGCTGTTTCATGATTTGCCTGCTGATTTCTTTACCCGTGGTGGTTTCTCCTTTGCCGGTTGGTTTGGTACCTTCTGTATCGGCGCGGTCTGGCAAATCAGTTTTTCACCCTATACTTCTGACTATTCCCGTTATCTACCGGCAAAAATCGGGGTCTTCAAACCCTTTATCTATACCTATCTGGGGACCTGTGGCGGCACGATTCTGGCGTTTTTATTCGGTATGCTGGCGGTCAGCTTAGTGCCGGCCGGCACAGATACCATGGTGGCTTCCAGAGAAGCAACGGGAGTTTTCGGACCGGTACTGATCATCCTGTTTTTAATCAATATCATCTGCCATAACTCGATGAACCTGTATGGAGGTACCTTATCGATTATCTCCTCGGTACAGACCTTTTTCCCGGCATGGAAACCGGCTCTGAAAGTCAGGGTATTTACTTCGCTGGTGATTTTAGTGGTGTGTTCACTGGTGGCATTGGCAGCGGCGGGCGATTTCGTCAGCCTGTTCTTGAACCTAATCTTTGCACTGATTTCTGTGCTGATCCCGTGGAGTATGATTAATCTTATCGACTTCTACCTAATTAAGCGTATGAAGTATGATATTCGCTCTATATTCAGTGCCGACGGCGGGATTTATGGTCGGGCCAATGTGATCGCCCTGGCGGTCTACTTCCTAGGAATTGTGGTGCAAATCCCGTTTGTCTCCAATGCCTTTTTCTCAGGGCCTTACGCCAACATGATCCCTGGGGTAGATATCTCTTGGGTGATCAGTATGGTCGTGACGGGCATTGCTTACCCACTGCTCAGTCGCCGCCGCGCACAGCTCGTATAGTCTGCTTCAATGACGTTCAGCAAACGCCTGTCACATGCTTTGTGACAGGCGTTTTTTTATGCCCTGAAGAAAAGATGGAGCACGCTATAGCGGTATAGGCAGGGATTGCCTAGCGGTTACCGGCCGCCTGCTATCGACATTCACTACGATGAGAACGGCGAGCCCTAAGTCTTTTTGAGTCCCCGGCAGCGTAACTACCGGGGGTCTGTACTGACTTAATCGTGTGTGACAAAAGGCGGTGGAGAAAAGGCGGTGATCTCTGGCAGTGGTTGGGTCCAGGCTTCAATCTCAACTTTACAGCTTTGGGCACTGCATCCCTGACCGAGTCGTGAACTGCCGCGATCTTCGGTCAATACGTTTGGATTGCCATGTTTATCCAGTGAACCTGGTACTGATGGGTCCTGAGGATCATACCAAGCACCGGTGGAGATTTGGATAACCCCTTGGCGGATCTGGTCACTGATATGCACACCCGCGAGGATTGCCCCGCGCTGATTGAAGATTTTTACCACCGATCCTTCACTGATCCCCCGTGCTGCCGCATCCTGCGGATGCATCCACACTGGTTCGCGGCCCTGCACTTTGGTGCTACGACTGACACTGCCATGATCATACTGGCTGTGTAGGCGGGTGCGGGGCTGGCTAGACAGCATGTGCAGTGGCCATTCTGTTGCCTGTTGCTGCTGATATTCGGCTTCCTGTGGGTCCCAGAACGGATAGCCAGGGCATTCGCGGTAGCCAAAGGCGGCAATGGTCTCAGAATACAGCTCGATTTTTCCTGACGGGGTCGACAGCGGATTCTGCTGCGGATCCCGGCGGAATGCCTCGAGGAAGATTTGTGGCGTTTCCGGACGTTTAAATTCCAGTTTTCCCTGTTCCCAGAACTCATCAAAAGGTGGCAGTTCAATCCCTTCCTGTAATGCCCGCGGGCGGGACTCATCATACAGATGGCGCAGCCACTGTTCCGGGTTGCGGTTTTCAGTAAACTGCTCAGCAAAGCCGAGACGGGCCGCGAGATCACTGAAAATCGCATAATCATCACGGGATTCGGCGACTGGGGCAATATGTTGGCGCATCGCCACCATAAAGCCATCATGGCTACCGCTACCAATATCATTACGCTCCAGCACTGTTGTCGCCGGTAGGACGATATCCGAGAATTTTGCCTGGGCAGTCCAGTATTGCTCATGGACGATCACGGTTTCTGGACGGCGCCACGCCTCAACCAGGCGGTTGAGATCCTGATGATGGTGGAACGGGTTACCACCGGCCCAATAGACCAAGCGGATATCTGGGAAACGGCAATCTTTACCGTCGAACTGGTATTCACCTCCCGGATTGAGTAGCAGGTCTGAGATCCGCGCCACCGGGATCTCCGTTTTCACCTTATTTTCCCCAGCCGGCAGACGCGGCCCGGAGAAGGCGACACGGTCGGCCCCTGCCAGGTTGGTGCAAGCATAACCGAAGGCCAAACCGCCCCCTGGCGTCCCAATCTGTCCGAGCAGCGCTGTCAGGGCAACGGTGGCCCAATAAGCCTGTTCTCCTTGGCGTGAACGCTGAATCGACCAAGAGATATTGATCATGCTGCGATGACGGGCCAGGGTATGGGCCAGCTCGGTGATCTGCGTAGCACTCAGGCCAGTGATGGGGGCAGCCCAGTCAGCATTTTTCTCAATACCATCGGTTTCCCCCAGCAGATAACGGCGCAGAGGCTCAAAACCGACGGTATGGCTATCGATAAACGACTGATTATGCAGATTTTCGCGGATAAGAGTTTGGCAGAGCGCCAGCAATAGCGCGGTATCGGTACCGGGTTTAACCGCTAGCCACTCGGCATTGCTGACCGCACTCAGGTCATTTTTCACTGGGCTGACGTTGATAAACTTGACACCCTTCGCCTGCATCTCCTCTAACCAGTGTTTCAGCATATGGTCGCTGGCCCCACCGACATTGACCTGGGCATTGCGAACCGGTAATCCGCCGATGGCCATAAACACTTCGCAGTGTTCCGCCAGCACTGAAAAATGGGTATGTTGCTTATGCAGTGGGCTCAGCGGGCCAATAATGTGCGGCAGGATCCGTTCGCCTGCGGCGCTGCTGTAGGTGTTGGTACTGGCTGTGTAGCCACCAAAGCCTTTTAGAAACCGGTGCAACTGGCTCTGCACATGGTGAAAACGTCCGGCGCTGCCCCAGCCATAGGAGCCGCCAAAGATCGCCTCATTACCGTGGCGTGCTTTGACCGATTGCATGTCGCGGGCCACTAGCGCCAGCGCTTGCTCCCAGCTGACTTCGACAAAGGGCTCTTTGCCACGTCCTTCACGGGAATCAGGGCCATTTTTTAGATAACCGAGGCGCACAGCCGGGCGACGAATACGGGTATTACCGGTGATCGCTTCCGGCATTGACTGGCCGATACGGGACGGATTTTTATCCCAGGAGACCGGCGTCATGGCGATGATTTTTTCACCGTCGGCCTCAACCTGATAGGTGCCCCAGTGGGTGGAGGTCAGTGATTGCTCAGTTTTCATTATTATTCATTATCCGCGAGAGTGATCAAAGGGAGAGGGTCAACGGCCAGCGTACAGACGGCGTTTCAATTCACAGTCAAATAGGAACTCCAGCCCTTCCAGATGGCGACGTGCTTCGCTGACATCTTTACCCCAACAGGTAAGGCCGTGGCCACGCAGTAGAAAACCGTAATGGAGAGGCTGTTGCTGAGCAGTGGCGAAAATCCGTTCTGATAAGGCGGCGATATCTTGGTCGTTGTCAAAAATGGCAATGGGAACGGTGTCCAAGTGGCTCTGCTGACCACTGAGTGCTTTTTGCATTTCATAACCGCTTAGCAGCAACTGGTCGCCGGTTTCCAGTCGTGACAGGACCGTAGCATTGGCCGTGTGCACATGCAAAACCGCATTGGCCTGCGGAAATAGACGATAAATCAAGGTATGTAGGCCGGTCTCAGCAGAGGGTGTACGTCCCGAAGGGGCCTCTAAGGTCTCAATATTTACCTGCAGAAAATCCTCTGTGGTTAAACTGCCCTTGTCACGACCTGACTCGCTGAGCCAGCACCATTGCTCGTCCTGACGAATGGACATATTCCCGCCGGTGGCAGGTGCCCAACCTTTATTACCGATCCAATGGCAGGCGGTGACTACTTCCGCCAGTCGTTGTTGCCACATACCGCTTCCTTCTGTTCCGAATGATGTGTTATTTAGCCGTCTAAACGGCTGAGGGATAGTATCACCCCCAGCACAGGCGGGCAATGTTTCTACGGCTGCTGCGGGCTAAGCATCATGAGTGATTAAACAGCTGTCGCCGTACAGTTTCTTTGTCGGTAACCAGGCCATGATCCAGTGCCCCCGCCATACTGTCTGTATCGCTTGGAACTTAGTACTGCCCGCGGCGAAGGCGATACGTTCACTTCCCCCAGCAGGGGTAAGGGTCAGCCCTTTGACCAGTGGCTATCTGGGCCTTGTTGAAGAGGAAGCGCTTTGCTGTGTGACACGACACGGACATTGCTCAGTGCACCGTTCACATAGCGGCTTTGTAAGGCATGCGGTGCATCAATCTCGATATCCTGCAATTGGATATTCTGTAATGGCGCCTCCGGCAGACCACTGATCATCCCGGCCATCCCCGCATTCTTCGCGATAAGATGACGGATAGTGACATCATGAATAAACGGTGTCAGTGCCGAGACGGGCGCTGCTGGCAACGGCGTCAGGCTCTGTTTCGAATAGCCGCCGTTACCGCCATAGCTGTCAGTGATCACCAGCGGTACATTGACGTGGTTCATTCGAATATTGTCGGCCAAAACGGGGCCGATTTTATTGCCACGATCTCGGCCTGACTTAATACGCAGGCCATTTTCGGTGCCGTTGAAGGTCACATTGCGCAGCGTGACACTGCCGATACCATTGGCGGTCTCACTGCCGACCGATAATCCGTGACCACGGGCAATATCAATCTCTTCAATACGAATATTGGCGCTGGATGGTGCCTTACCGGTGGATGCCAGCCCAGATTTAATGGCGATATCATCATCTCCGGTGGAGAGTTTCAGATGATTCAATGACACATTTTGCGACGATACCACATCCACACCGTCGGTATTTGGTGAGTCTGGTGGGTTAATAATGCTGCTATGACTGACCGTGATGTGCTGGCTATTACGCAGTACCAGGTTCCACATCGGTGAATTGACTATATGCAGGTCGCGGATATAGCCATCTTGGACATGATTGAATTCAATCAGCCACGGCCGTGGCATGCCATTCGCCGGTGGGACCCCTTTCCAGTGACGTTCAAACCAGCGGACATCACCCTGTTTTAGGTGATTACGGGCATCTGTCGCCATCGGCCACCAGGCGTGTTGCCCTTGACCATCAACCGTACCCGGACCGGTGATGGCGACATCTTGGGCGTGATTGGCGATGATCAATGCTTCGCGGGGATGAGTGGGTTGGCTGATAAACGCCGGCACAAAATCCTGTGGATGGCCGGTAGATTGTAGGGTACTGCCAGCCGCGAGATGCAAGGTGACATGGCTTTTTAGGGTGACTGGTGCGCTGATCCATGTCCCGGCGGGCAGTGTCACTGTCCCGCCGCCATGACGGCTGCACTGGTCAATCGCATGTTGCAGCGCAGTGGTGACTGAAGCCGTACCGGCTTTCAAAGACAAAGAACAGGCTGAGCCCGCAGCCAAGGTACTTAGAGGGCTTAACAGGGCCAACGTTAGTAATGATAGGGAAAAAGGGGAGCGGTTGTGCTTTTTTAAAAAAGCCATAGGGATCTCCGGATCAGGGTCAAGAAAAGACAGACGCTATCATTCCGGGTCACGGGACAGGGCTCCAGACAATTAACGTTTCTGAATGTAGCAGAAGGTTGCAGCCCGCTGCGTGACAGCGGGCGTCCAGTCCGATTACCCCAATACCTGTACGACACTGGCTTTAAATATTTTGACACCGATGGCCAGTGCATCGCGATCAAAGTGCATCTCCGGATGATGTAAGCCCGGCGTCAGATTGGCACCCAGTCCCCAGAAGCCTCCCTTAACCTGTGGACAAAGTCGCAGATAATGGAAAAAATCTTCACTGCCGGGGGTAGTTTTAGCCGCGATCAGTCCCTCTTCACCCAATACCTCACTGATGGCCTGACTGACAACCGCCGTGGCCTGTGGATCCAAGATGGCCGCAGGCATTTCTTTCAATAGCGTCACCTCCACCTCGGCACCGACTGCTGAAGCACTGCCGGTGATGGCGGTGATCACTTTTTGTTTCAGTTGTTTCATCGCGTCATTGTCTGCGCTGCGCAGATCCCAGCAGACTCGGGCATCCGCCGGAATAGAGTTGGTGACGCCGGCATCGGAGAGAAAGCGTGTGGCCTTGGCGCTGTAGGTCAGGGAAGGAGAGAGATGCACTCCATTCACCGCCTGCACGGCCAGAGCCGCGGCATCCAAGGCGTTGACCCCCAGGTGAGGGCGGGCAGCATGGGCCGCCTGTCCACTGAATATCGCTTCCAAAGTAGCACTGGCAGAGTAGTGCATGGCGGCGACGGCCTGTCCTTTTTGGCACTCTTCGATAGGGCGAAGATGGAAGCCGAGCAGCATGTCGGTGTCATCCAGCGCACCGCCTTCGACCATGGCAATTGCACCGGTACCTAGCTCTTCTGCTGGTTGGAACAGAATTTTCAGGCGACCTTTTCTCACCAGTCCTTCACTGATAATTTCTTCCGCCGCTGTTAGTACTACTGAGGAGTGTCCGTCATGGCCACAGGTGTGGCGAGCCACCTGCTGGCCATCAATAATATGGCCGAGAGCATCCATATCGGCACGTAGTGCCAGGACCGGTCCAGGCTTTCCGCTGTCTAGTTCGGCGATAATGCCAGTGGTGCCATTGACCTGTCGGGTCACTTTAAAGCCTGCCTGCTCAAGGGCGCTGGCGATGTAGGCTGAGGTTTTCACTTCCTGAAACCCCAGCTCCGGGATCTCATGTAACACTGAAAAATGCGTTAACGTCCGAGACATTTTCTGCTCCTTAAAGGCGTAAAGGGTTAAGAGGTGTGTCAGGCGCAGAGCCGCATCACCAGCATAGAAATAATGGCATTCCCCAAGCTAACCAACATTAGCAGTGGCCAGTATTTTTTCGGCACATCGGCTACCCCCAGCAGCCGCCCCATATACTGTAGCTGTGACCCCATCAGAAAGATCGCTGGGATAAGGATCGTAATCTGAGTCGCATCTAGCTTACCGGTAGCTAGCAGGCTGGCAGCAACGCCGGTACCGGCCGAAGAAGAAAGCCAGGAGGTCAGTAATACAGTAATGGCTTCACCCGGCAGTCCGAATAATCCCATCAGTGGCGCGCACAAATGGCCGATAAACTGCATCACGCCTAACAGGTTTAAGATCTCTGCGATCACATAGGCCATGATGACATTCGGCATCAGGTTATTAATGGCGATGTGAAAGCCTTTACGGGCACCTGTTACAAAAATATCAAACGGATTACTGTGGGTAGGAAGCGAATTATTCATTAATAAAATCCTTCTTATAAACGGTATTCAGGATCAGCCGTGTGAAAGCAGCGCCGACAAATTTCAGAATAAACATCAGGATAAGCGGAATGATCAGAGGCGTGGTGACCGAGGTGAATAACGCGGAACCGATCGCAAAATAGTTATTAATTAGCCCAGCACCGGAATATTGCCAAGAACCCATGATGACGACGTGTTTACGGGTGATTTGCTTACTGTCATAAAGCTCTTTACTCAAGGCAGCGCCGGCATCTGTGCTTTGTAGATCAGTTATTAAGGCCAGCCCGGTAAAGCCCGGGAGTCCCAGTAGCGGCTTAAGTAGCGGGGTCAGCAGGCGGTGTGCGGCACGTATTGCGCCATAATGGGTAAAAATTTCCAGTAACCCTAGGGCCAGCATAACCGTTGGTACCAGTGATAAAGCAAACAGAAATCCGGCCTTGGCCCCTAAACCGCCACTGCCGGTAAAGGTGGAGGAAGCGCCCTTTATGGTGCCAAAAGCGCCGCTGAGGGTGGTGAAATCGAAGGCACCCAGCCAGGGCCTTTCTTTAACGTTAAAAAATAATCCTGAAAAGACTAACAATACGGCAATCAGAGACAGCCAGCCTTTCAGTGTGACATTTCCGTAGGCCTGCTCCGGGTCAGGAGTTTGGTGGGAGATGGTGTGTTTTGTCATTATTACCCTCTTATTGTGTATTTTTGGGGCTGCTGTACCGTTCAGGCAGAAGAATGGCACTGCGCTAGGCCATCTAATAGCTCTCTGCAGCCTCTCCCTTCAGAGGTGCTTCTGGAACATGCGCAGAGCTGGGAAAATACGGCGACTGACAAGCACACTATGGCAGTCTATGCTGACACCTAGCGGTGATCTCTGTGGTATCTGCACGTAAATCTAGCTGGCCGGTATCGCCTTATCCTCTACCCTTTAGTACTGCGATATTGTTGTTTTTTTTAGACACTCAGGGTGCCCTTTCCTGATTATCGATAACGGTAAACAGAATATAAATGTCCGGGAGATAGTGATATTGTTGCTTTAATATCAACAATTCAGGGCATGACCACTCTTATGCTTCAGGAAAAACCCATCAGTTATCTGTATGAAGTTGGTATTCATGGCGGCATCCGGCGTGCGGCGGATATTCTTGGGGTGAATCCTTCGGTGATCAGTCGTAATATCTCGCGTCTGGAACGCGAATTACAGCTGCCATTGATTGAGCGGCGGGGCAGGACTGTTGTATTGACGGAGGCCGGACGGTTACTGTCAGAAGACTATGCTGAAAGCCGACAACGGCGGCATAAACTGGCCAGCCAGTTAAAAGACCTGCGTTATATGCGGGGAGGAACCGTTGCGGTAAAGATCGGAGGTGGACTGGTAAGTACTTTTGTCGAACAGATCATGACGCCTTTTTCTCGAATTTTTCCGCAAGTATTTGTTGATCTCAGTGTTGCCAGCATGCAGGAGATGCTAGATGCGGTGATCCACGGTGAAACGGATATGGCACTGGCATTCGGACCCATTGGTAGCCCGGAAGTGAAGCGGCACAGCTTTTACTGGGGACCAGTTTGTGCAGTGATGTCACCGCAACATCCACTGAGCAGTCAGCAATGTATTTCTCCAGAATTACTGGCAGACCAGCGATTGATCGCTCTGACCGAGCATTTTGGCCTGCAGCAGTATATTAATGAAATATTCCGCAGTAGGGGGCTGAACTTCACGCCGGCCTATCGTTGCAATCTATTTTCGACAGCAATGGAGCTGAGCGCCGCCGGGCTGGGGATTGCTTGTATGTCGGCAAAAGCAGCAGGTCCGCTGATTGCTACCGGTCAGTTGATGGCTGTCCCGATCGCTCATCCGATAGCCCAGGAAACCCAGTGCCACTTACTGCGAAATTCAGATCGCCGTTTTACTCCCGCTGCCCATCATCTGTGGCAGTTATTACGAAATGGCTTCAGCGAAAGCGCGCTGTAAGCCTTCCCAGGTTTAGAAACAAATCTGCCGCAAGGAATTTACCCCGGGTAATGATCGCTGAGGCCAAACGAGACCTCAGTACGGGTATAGAAAACCGATACCTGCTCATGATTGAGGAGGGCGAACAGTTGGCGAGCCTGTTCTTCGGTCACCACCACCACTACTTGGACTGGCTGATCAGAATCATCAAACATTGTAATACTGTGTTCGCAGCCGTCATGACCAAATCCACCGATACTGCCATTCAGGGTAGCCCCACGTAATCCCAACTGCCGAGCTGTCGCGAGCAGCCACTGGGCCAGAGACTGCTGTTTATGGACCCGATCTTGCTGGGTAAAAAAGGTGATCTGATAGCCTGTCTGCATAGTGACCTCCTTGCGGACCGTTAATGATTATTGGTATGAATCGTCGCTTCGACTGACATCCCGACTTTCAGGCGGTCTAGGTTTTGCTGGTTAGCATCTGGAACAATACGGACAGTCAGACGCTGGACAATTTTGGTAAAGTTGCCGGAAGCATTGTGAGCAGGCAACGGTGAAAAGCTGACATTACTGGCCGGTGCGACACTTTGCACTTTTCCGTGGAAGGTCGCATCTGGGAGTGCATCGACGTGGAAACTGACATCCTGTCCCGGTACCACATGGGCTAACTGGGTTTCTCGGAAGTTGGCATTAATATACAGACGATGCAGCGGCACCAGTACTAACTGCGTTTCACCGACATGGGCGTAACTGCCGGTGCGCACGATACGTTGCGCGACGGTACCGTCTTCCGGTGCAGTGATCTGACAGTAGGAAAGATTCAGTAGTGCATCGGTGCGGGCGGCATTAGCCATTTGCAAATCAGCATTGGCTTTTTCCAGACCCGCCTCCAGTACTGCCGTCTGATCTTTAATGCCCTGTAGGGCTGCGCGGTTTTTCATCAGTTGGGCCTGCGCATTCTTCCAGCTGGCTTCGGCGGATTGCTGTGACTGACGGGTCCCGGCACCGTCACGGGCTAAGTTTCTGAAACGCTGACGGTTTTCTACCGCTAATTGTAGGTCTGCTTCACTTGAGCTGATGGCCGCGACGGCCTGTTGCTGCTCACTGCTCTGGCGCTGGATCTGTGCTCTCAGCGAGGCAATGGTCGCGTTAGCACTGTGAATACCGGCATTGGCACGTTCCAGCGCCACCCGGTAATCGCTGTCATCAAGGGTAAACAGCAGTTGTCCAGCTTTAACTGTCTGGTTATCGCCGACCAACACTTGGCGAATAATCCCCGGCACCCGTGGGGCGATGGTGGTCATATCGGCCTGGATATAGGCATCATCGGTACTCTGCGAAGACGCATCCGATTCTGGGCGGTTAAACAACCACAGTGCGATGATGATCACCAGTACAGCAACAACGACAGTGATGATTTTATAACGGGATGATTTACTCATAGCGGGTTGTGTTATCCATGTCGGTTTTTGGTTGACGAGGTATCGGATCCTGAAGCCGGCGCCGGGATACGCGGAGCAGGAATATAGGTCATACTCAGTACGCCCGGGATCAGCAATAAGGTGGCAATGGCAAAAATAACGTAAATATCTGCTGCAGATAGCAAGGCAGCCTGCTGGCTGACCCAGCCGCTGACTTGGCTCAGCGTCGAATTTCCACTGTCAGCCGGCCAGCGGGAACCGAGATTATTCAGCAGCATTTCGCGGTGAAAACTGCCGCGTAAAAAGCTGAGCTGACCAATCAATGCTGAGCCAAACACGGTTCCGGCGGCACGTAAGGTATTGATAGTCCCCGAAACGTAGGGACCTTCCATCGGCTGTACCACACTGGTGGCGAGAAAAAGAAGCGAAATGACCGCCAGCGGTTGGCCGAAGGCCTGCAGCACCATTGAGGTAATAAACTGTGCAGTCATCCATTGGTCGGTGATACGGATATTTATCCAGAAGGAGAGTGCCATCAGCAGCAGTCCCAGGGCAAACAGTTTGCGGGCATCAATCCACGGACGATAGAGCAACAGTGCCACCAGCGGTCCGAGGACTATTTGCGGCAGGCCGACGATCAGCCCCATTGAAGCCACCTGGGCCAGACGAAAACCTTGCAGGCTCTCCAGCACCGTCGCCGGCAGTGATACTGCACTGCCCATTAGGATCAGCATGCAGAAGAACAGGGCAAACCCCAGCCAGATATTCCGACGCGCCAACAGCTGCAACTTAATAAAAGGGGCCGGATGAAAGAATTCACTGACCAGAAAAACGGTACAGAGGATCAGTGAGGCAAACAGTGATTCCTTAATCAGGGGTGAGCACAACCAGTCAAGGCGGACACCCTGACTCAACCCAACCACCAGCAGCATCAGCCCGGGCACGCCAAATGCCATACCGAACCAGTCTGCATTTTTAATGCGCTGATGCGCTTGAGGCAGCACGGGGATCCCCCAGGCGACCAACGCCATGGCGATCAGCCCTGGTGGGATCACTAGCCAGAAGGCCCAGCGCCAGTCAGACATCGTATCCACCGCCAGTGAGGTGAGCCACAACGAAATATTTGGGGCAAAGGTGGCGGTCATTGCGTACAGCGCCAGCCCGTGTAAACGGATGGAAAGCGGCAAAAAGCGCAGTGCCGACATCATCAACAGCGGGATCAGCGCCCCAGCAGAAATGCCCTGCACTACGCGGATGGTGATCATCGCTGGCAGGCTTTGCATAAAGGGCAGGATAGCCGCCAGGAGCAGGGTCGTGGTTAACATGATCAGGTGAAAACGACGCAGCGAAAAGGTGATGGCAAACCAGGTCGCGAAAGGCATCACCGAAATTTCTCCGGCCGAATAGGCGGTATTTAGCCAAGAGGCCCCGTCATGGCTGAAGCCATGAGCACCACTGATGTCCACCAATGCGAGGCCGGGAAGACGCTCACTCAATCCAGAAATGATGGCGGCCAACAGTACACCCAGCAATCCGCAGGCGATGCGTAAGCCAAATTCGGGCTGGGGGGCGGGCTTTTTTTGCTCTGGCTGACTCATGAACCCGCTCCCGGTGTGGGTAGCGTTGTCTGCCAGCCGCCACCCAGTGAACGGTAGAGCGTGACCATCGCCAGTTCAATGGCGGCATTGTTCTGGGTCACGGCCAGTTGACTTTGCAGTAGAGTACGGTGCGCCAGCAGGACAGCACTAAATTCACCCGCCCCTTGCTGCCAAGACTCTTCCGCGACTTGTAGGGCAATGCGGTTCTGTTGCTCTGCGGCCACGAGCATTGGATGCTGTTGCTGCTGATTATTCAGCTCATCAAGGGCATTGATAATTTCATGCCACGCCTGTAATACCGTTTTTCGGTAATTCAGGGCGGCCGTTTTCTGTTGGGCTTGATTGAGCGCTAACTGACTTTTCAGCCGTCCACCTTCAAAGATCGGCAGCCATAAGGTCGGCCCGATACCGTAGAAACGGGAGTTTTTACCGCTAAGTCCGGAAAAACTAAAGGCTTCATAGCCAGCTTCGGCGCTCAGTCCGATACGCGGATAGAAATCCGCTTTGGCTGCCTGAGTCCCCGCGATCGCCGAACGCAGTTCCGCTTCTGCTTGCAAAATATCAGGGCGATGGCGAGCCAGTTCAGAGGGGACGCCGGTTGGAATTTGTGTCGGTATCTGCGGCAGGGGGGCAGTGTGCAGGCCAGTATCCAGCTGATGTGGCGCCAGACCGGAGAGCAGTGCCAGGCTATTCATCAGCAGGTTTTTCTGCTGTTGCAGCGCCACCAGACGGGCACTGATTTCTTGAATGTCGGCATTAGCTGACGCCGGTTCATTCAGGGTGGCGACACCGTTACGCTGACGGCTTTGTGCGATGGACAGCATCTTCTCGGCGATCTGCTGGTCGGCTAACAGATCCTGTTCCCTTGCCTGCATTTCGCGTAACAGAATATATTGACGGGCTACTTCACTGCTGACCGAGACGCGGACCATCTCGCGGCCATACTGACTGGCCAGCACTTTCTCTGCGGCCGCAGTATGCAGATCATGCAGGTGCCCCCATAGGTCCAGTTCCCAACTTGCCGTCGCCCCGAAATGCCAAGACTCATGACTAGAATCCGGTGCACCTAAGCGGGCACTGGGGGAATCTGCACTGATGGCGGCCCGGCTTTCTCCGCCGTTTACCGAAATCTGTGGATAGAGGGCCGAGGCCACCATGCCGGATATGGCAGCACTCTGTTCCGTTCTGGCTGCGGCCAATAGAATGTCAGGGTTATTGTCATTAGCGCCGCTTTCCAGTGCGTTTAAATGCGGGTCATTAAATACTGTCCACCAGTCGGTGGTCGGTGCAGCGTGATTAATGGCGGGCATCCCCGCAGCAATTTTCTGCCAGTACTGGCTGCTTTGCTGGTTAGGCACCGTTTCATCTGGCACACGGCCTGCAGAGGAAAGACAGCCAGTCAGCAACAGACACAGCACCAGCGACAGGGGGGCCGGAGAACGGGGTATGCGGAAACTGCCCATAAAATAGAATGACCTTAGTAAATAATCGCAACGGGAGAAAAAACAGTGTACTCTTCGGTACAGTAAATGAGATGCGTAATGAATTGTCAAGTTATGTCATGTCATAACTATTTGTTATAGTAGTAGCATAAGCACTATTTTCAGGTGTACTGACAAGTACACTATAGGAAAAATAAATGCAGGAAACCGCCCTGACCGGAAAACAACTGGCTGTCTTACAGGCCGCCTCTGAAGTCTTTCTTGAACATGGTTTTGCCGCCACCACCGATATGATCCAGCAGCGGGCTGGCGTATCCAAGGCCACAGTCTATGCCTTTCATACCAGTAAAGAGGAGTTATTCTGTGCGGTGATCGATTATCAATGCGCAATGATGACCCGTGCTGTCAGCAATATCCCCTGTACCCCCGGTGATCTAAGCGGCACATTACGTCGCCTAGGGCATGCCTATCTAGGGATCATTCTGTCACCGCAGGGGATGGGGTTGTACCGCGCGGTGATCGGTGAATGTCAGCGTTTTCCGGCATTGGGCCATATTTTTTGGAAAAGTGGTCCGGATACCATTATCAAAATGGTGGAGCAGCACTTGAAACATGCTGCTGACGTGGGGGAGATTTCACTGCAACGTACCGGCAGCCGTGCCGCCGCCGGGCAGTTTGTCAGTATGCTGCGGGGGGAGGCCTATAATGAGTTTTTGACTCATCCCGCGGCATCGCCGACAGAAGGGCAGATTGAACGTTGGGTTGAAGATACGCTGGAGACGTTCCTGCTGGCGTACCGCAGTCAGGTGTAAGGGGAGAGGTTGTCGGCCTCTCCGCCCTGGGTTACTGACTGACCGGTGAATAATCGAGATTTACCGGGTCATTCGGTAGGTCGGTAAAGCGGGTAACGATGGTGTGGTAATCGGCTAACGGGTTGAGGCTGGCAAACTGCTGCGGGTAGAACCACTTGGCCAGGATTTCGACACCGATGATGTTCCAAGGGTGGTTATAAAAATGGTGATAGACGCCACCGACATGGCCTTCACTGACCGCCGGGATGGTGGCAACGGCGGTGCGTTTTAGCAGGTTATCGAAGCTGGCTTTGATTTGCGAGACTTGGGTATTGTAGCCAAAAGGCAGCACCGGATTGCCGGCAGCCCCACGTTTAGAGCCGGTCATCAGATACCAGTCTGGGCGCATCGCAATGATTTTTTCTGGATTAATAAAGCCGGAAGACCCGGTTAACAGTTCTGAACCGATATTAATCCCACCGGCGGCAGCGACCAGTCCACCCCAGCCATTATTGCCGTGGGTGAAACAGCAGTTATCTGAGTTTCCAGCAATGGGTTCGATAAAGACTAAGGGTTTTTTCTGTGCCTTGCTGACCACGTTGTCAATCTGTTGCAAACGTTGCTGATAGAAATCGGTAAAGGCTTTGGCCTGGCTTTCTTTATTCAGGACTTTCCCTAACAGGGTGATACTCGGCACTGTGTCCTGGATGGGATGCAATTCATAATCGAGGAACAGCACTGGCACATGCAGTTCCCGGAAACGCTGTAATACACCGGTCTGTTCCAGTGCCGGTTTAGCACGCAACTGGGCAATCAGCAGGTCTGGGTGACTGGCGATCACCGTTTCGGTATTCACTTCCCCTTGATCAGAGAAGCCCATATCCGGGATCGTTGCCGCCTGTGGCCATTTTCCTTTTAATACTGCCCACTCTTGGCCGTCCTGCCTTTTGATCAAGTTGTTCCAGCTGATCACCCGCGAGAACGGATTTTCACGATCCAGTAATGCCAATGCCATGATATCACGCCCATCTTGTAGGATGATGTGCCGCGGCTCATGGTTAATCACCACCGTTTGGTTATCCATATCTTTCACCGTCAGCGGGTAATCCGTCGCCAGTGCCGACAGTGATGAGAAACACAGACTTGCGAGTAGGCTATAGCGGGCTGCGCGCACGACACTGTGAAAAGAGGGTTTGGCGTTTTTCATTAGTATTCCTGGAGTTTATAAGCCCCGTCGCTGATGGCCTGAAAGCCCTTCAGGCACAATGACGAAAGCATTGAATGAGAATCGATATCATAACCATTATTAACCCTTGAGCTCTGAAGAGGGTAATAGACGAATGTAACTATACGTAAATATCATCAAGCTGATATATCTCAGTGAGTGAAAGGTGGCCAGGGGCAGTAATGCCTATTCGGGGTTTTATCTCCGTCATTAACGTTGTGTAAACTGTTTAGCGTTGTATTCGGATAGTTTCGCGGTATCATTCGGAATGATTATTATTATATTTTGTCGCGGGTGAACAAAGACGGTCAGGCTGTCATTTTCACGGCGAAGGCGGCCGGTTACTGATTTCGGCGACAGCAAAGCCGCACAAAACAATGTTGTTAGTTCAGAATGCGGAAACATGATTAATGAGTACTGTGACAGAATCCGTTGCCCCTGATGGTCGTGGCGTCGGTGCCGAATATCGAAAAATTATCCGTAAACGTGTTGTACTGCTGTTGGTATTAGTGGTTGCTATCCTGTGTAGCATCATCCTCGATTTCACCATCGGACCGGCACATCTTGATCTTACGACGTTGCTGACGGCACTGGTCCACCCTTCTGGTGTCGATGCGGCTACCCGGGTGATTGTTTGGGATATCCGCTTACCCTTTACCCTGATGGCGGTGGTGGTGGGCTTTGCCCTCGGTATGGCCGGCAGTGAAATGCAGACTATCCTTAACAACCCATTAGCCAGTCCTTTTACCCTTGGCGTCTCATCCGCGGCATCGTTTGGTGCTGCCTTGGCATTGGTTCTCGGGGTAGGGATCCCCTTTATTCCAGGTCAATGGTTGGTGACTGGCAATGCGTTTATTTTTGCCATCCTGACCGCGTTTATTCTCAATCTGGTCAGTCGGCGGACAGTCAATACCCGTACCACGGTGGTACTGTTCGGTATTGCGCTGGTATTCACCTTTAATGCACTGGTAGCGATGATGCAGTTCATTGCCAGTGAAGATACCTTACAGTCGCTGGTCTTCTGGACTATGGGCAGCTTAGGGCGAGCGTCGTGGCAGAAGCTGGGGATCTTGGCGGTAGCGATTGCAGTGCTGCTGCCTTGGGCGTTGAAAAGTGCTTGGCAATTGACGGCGTTGCGCCTCGGTGAAGACCGAGCCGCTAGTTTTGGAATTGACGTGGCTCGGCTACGGATGACGTCTCTGATCCGTATCAGCTTGGTGTCAGCACTGGCGGTTGCCTTTGTCGGGCCAATTGGATTCATCGGCCTAGTGGCTCCCCATATCGCTCGGCAACTGGTAGGGGAGGATCATCGTTTTTATCTACCCGCCAGCGGTCTGATCGGCGCACTGGTATTGTCGTTGTCGTCAGTGGTCTCGAAAAATATTGTGCCCGGTGTGATTATTCCTATCGGCATCATTACCTCACTGGTGGGGGTACCGTTCTTTATCATTATTATTCTGCGTCATCGGGGGAATTTATGAGTCACTCCCTGACAATCCGCGACCTGACCACCGGTTACCGCCGCCATCCGGTAATTACTCAGTTGAACTTGGATGCGATCCCGCGCGGTAAAGTGACGGTACTACTTGGCCCGAATGGCTGCGGTAAATCCACGTTGCTGAGGGCTCTGGCGGGTCTGAACCGCTCCCGTGGTGAAATCTGGCTGGACGATAAAAACCTCAATCAACTGTCATTGTCGGAGCGCGGTGATAAAGTCGTCTACCTGCCACAGAGTCTGCCTTCCGGTATTCATTTGCAGGTGCTGGAGTCGGTGCTGGTGTCTGCCCGCGCGACTGGACAGCATGGCGCGGACGTTTCGCCGGAGCGTATCCTACAACTGTTGGATGAAGTGGGGATTGCCCCGCTAGCACTGCGTTATATGGATGAGCTTTCTGGCGGTCAGAAACAGATGGTGGGGTTGGCGCAATCATTAGTACGCAATCCATCTCTGCTGTTACTGGATGAACCCCTGAGTGCTTTGGATCTCAACTATCAGTACCATGTGATGAGCCTGGTACGGAAAGAGACCCAGGCCCGAAATATGGTGACCGTAGTGGTGCTGCACGATATCAATATTGCCCTGCGTCACAGTGACCATGTGGTGATGATGAAAGCCGGACATATTGTTGCCAGCGGTGCGCCTGCAGAGGTGATCACCCCAGAAAGTCTGGCTGAAGTGTACGGAGTCCGCGGCCGTATTGAGATGTGCTCATTGGGAGTGCCGCAAGTGCATATCGATGGTTTAGTCAGCGGCGCATTATAAGTTTTTAGACGGTGACGGGCTGTCGGTCCGTCACCATTTACCTTCCGTTATCCTGAAACTGCCGTTTCTCGTTTATCTTCAGTGGATCCTTTTTTTCTGAAAAAGCCTGCTGTGACACTTATTTCACCCTTTAAGCACCATTAGGGTGCAAATTGCTGGCTCTGTGCAGAAGCTGATTGCGCCTGCGTGCGGGATTGTGGCCTTTCAGAGATATGGCACAGATGTTGCTGCTATGGAGAGAAATAGAACCATAGCGGAGTGGCACATGAGCACACAAGCAGCAGAACTGGCAGAGCTTTCTCAGCCTCACACCAAAGAAAAATGGAAACAACTGGGCTACGGATTATTATGTATGGCGGCGATTTCCAGCCCACAATATGTGTGGACGCTACTGACACGGCCAATGATGTCACAGTTTTCTGTCGGCTTACCGCAATTACAGGTGACCTTCTCCCTGCTGATTATCCTGCAAACTTTCTTTTCCCCCTTTCAAGGAAAACTGATCGACTACTTCGGTGCTAAGCGTCTGATTGCCATTGGCACATTATTATCCGGTTTCAGCTGGGTACTGACGGCGCAGGTGCATAGCCTGACGATGCTGTATCTGGTGTACGGCTGTGTCGGTGGTTTAGGCACCGGCATTGTCTATGTCGGAGTGGTCGGGCTAGTGGTGCAATGGTTTCCTGAGCGTCGCGGTTTTGCCGCCGGTATGGTGGCGGCAGGTTACGGTATGGGCGCCATAGTCACCACCTTTCCGGTATCGATGACTCTGCAGACCCATGGACTCAATTTTACCCTAACGGTATTCGGACTGATCTTTGCGGGGGTAGGGCTGCTGGCCAGCCAAGGACTGAAACGTGCTCCCCAGGCGCTGGCCCGGCAAAAGACCGTTGCTCCTGGCGATCAGCTGCAGTTTAAAGCGTTGGAAATGTTACGCGAGCCGCTGTTTTGGCTGATGTTTTTTATGATGACCTGCATGGCGACCTCCGGTCTGATGGTGACGTCGCAGATGGCGGTGTTTGCCCGAGATTTTGGTATCAGTGATGTGGTGGTTATGGGCATGGCGGCGTTACCGCTGGCGCTGACCATTGATCGCTTTACCAACGGACTGACTCGCCCGTTGTTCGGCTTTATCTCGGATAAGTTTGGTCGTGAGCAGACGATGTTTATTGCTTTTGCCTTGGAAGCCGTGGCCATGACATTGTGGCTGATGTGTCGGCATGATGCGGTATTGTTTGTATTGCTGTCCGGAGTGGTGTTTCTGGGGTGGGGCGAGATTTTTTCGCTGTTCCCGGCGACGTTAACCGATACCTTTGGGTCACGTCACGCGACAACTAACTACGGCTGTTTATATATGTCGCAGGGGATCGGCTCTATCGCCGGCGGCCCGCTGGCAGCGTTACTTTATCAGCACACCCATAGCTGGATGCCAGTGTTTACCAGCGCTATCAGCTTAGACGTACTGACCGCAATCCTTGCCTTACTGGCTCTGAAACCGTTACGTCAGCGTTTTCTACGCCGTCACACTGCCTGATCCCGCCGCTGGCGAAGTCGGGTGATATCTACGGGGTGGGTGCGGCAGCATCCACCAATCAGCTTCGCCCCGGCTGCCAGCCAAGCGTCGAGGTCGGCCATAGGGTCAGTCAGTTCCGTCTCTTCAAATTGCCAAGTTTTAGCGGCCGCATCATAATGCCCCCCTCGGTTTGGGTAGACCACCAGTTGCAGCCAAGTCAGAGAGTGCAGATGGCGTAACGCCTCAGTGGCTAATGACGGTGCCACACAGTTGACGCCCACCGCGATCACCTGTGGGTAGCATTCCAGCAGCGTGATCACCTCAGTGAGCGGGGTTCCGTCACTCAAATGCTGTGCATCGCGCAGGGTAAAGGAAAACCAAGCATGTGTGCGTGGGAAGTGGCTAAGCAGTTCGGCCAGTGCACGGATTTCGTCGAAACAAGGCAGTGTCTCGCAGGCCAGCAAATCGGCGCCTGCCTCTATCAATGCTCTGATGCGCGGCAGGTGAAACGCCTGATACGCCTGGTCGGTCAGTTGATAATCGCCACGATATTCCGAGCCGTCAGCCAAAAATGCACCATAAGGTCCTACCGATCCCGCAATCAGCAGCGGGCCAGCCTGTGGATGTTCACTCAGGTAGCGGTGGCGGGCATTGGCGGCCAGCGTCACGCTATCACGGATCAGCGCTTCAGCGTCAACAGTGGTGATCCCTTGTGCTGCAAACCCCGGCAACGTCGCCTGATAGCTAGCAGTTAGGGTGCATTGCGCACCAGCATTAAAATAGGCGTAATGTGCCTGTTCAATTTGCTGCGGCTCGTCCATCAGCCGCTGTGCTGACCACAGACTGTTGCAGAGTGGCCCGCCCTGATTTTCCAGCTCGCCAGCCATACTGCCGTCCAGGACCAGAAAAGGCTGCTGACGCAACAGAGGGGTTAACGGATTGGCACTTAACATGTTTTTCTCCAGAACGGGCATCGACAGTGGCCAGAATAGCATAGCCGCCGGGTTATCGACGGGTTGCCTTATGCGAAAGTGGCCGGTTGCATCGAACTGCTGGCCAGTGAAGTGATGCTAGCAGTCAATAAAGCCCTTGGTTCGTAAGCTAACGGTGAAACCCTTGCTAACAAGGTGGTAGTCGACTCTTCTTCCTATGATAGGGTCAAACCCGTCTTGGTGAGGTAATTTTTTGCCACGGATAGGCGACTCCTACCGCCATGCTTGTATAATGCCCCGTAAATACACTAACAGTAAGCGGGCGCATTGCGCACCCGGCTTCCGGGAAAGACCCAACCATGATGCACAATGATGTTTTACGCAGTGTTCGCTATATGCTCGATCTGCGTGATGAAAAAATGCTGGAAATCCTGATTTCCGGTGGCGCTGAAGTCAGCCTGCAGGAAATGAACGGCTACCTGACCAAAGAAGGTGAACCGGGCTATCTCCCTTGTAACGATTTCGTGATGGCGCGCTTCCTGAATGGGCTAATTTTTTATCGCCGTGGACGGGATCCACGTTTTCCGGCTCCAGAAGCAGAAAAGCGTGTCACGAATAATGTGATGCTGAAAAAGCTGCGAGTTGCGTTCGAGCTGAAAACAGAGGATCTGCAGGAGATCCTTAAATCCGTAGATTTTGCGATGTCCGAAAACGAACTGAGTGCTTTTTTCCGTAAAGAAGGACACAAGAATTACCGTGAGTGCGGCGATCAGGTGCTGCGGTATATCCTTAAGGGTTTGGCTGAGCGCGTACGTAAGGCGAAGAAATAATAGGAAATCCCCGGCATGCCGGGGATTTTTGACTACATGCGATCCAAACCCTGTTTGACGGCGGTACCAAGGGTCGGTGCCAGCGGCAGACGGGCATTCAGGGTTAACTGCCAAGCATGGTAGATATCCGGTTTACCGGACCAGACCACTGAAGACGGGTTATTGTGCTCGTCCAGTTCGTGCCACCAGCTGCCGTTTTTGGTATCGATCAGAGAGTTAGCAATATAATCCCACAGTGTGCGGTACCAGCTCTCATACAGCGGATTACCGGTACGTTTCAGCAGGCTGGCTGCGGTACTGCAGCTTTCGGCGACGGTCCAGTGCAGACGGTTGTTGGTCACTGGTTTTTTATCCCAGTCGTGGGTATAAACTAGCCCCGGTTCACCGTCGACATACCAGCCATATTTTAAGCCGGTTTTAAACAGGCCTTCCGAGTCAGTCAGCAACCAGTCCGGGGTCTGCTCGCCGTTACGCAGCAGCGCCGCTTCGAGGTGCAGTAACAACCGCGCCCATTCACAGGCATGGCCCGGGGTCACACCGTAAGGGCGGAAGTCATCGGTTGGTTTGTCTTTGTTATAGTCATGCCATTCCTGCCAGTTCTCATCGAAATGTTCGGCCAGGAGATAATCATTGGCACGGGCATGTTTATGGATGATATGGGTAACAATCGACAGGGCACGGTCACGCCATTTCTTTTCACCGGTCACATCCGCCAATTGCACAAACATCTCGGTGGCGTGCATATTGCTGTTACCGCCGCGATAGGCTTCGCAATCTTCCCACTGGCGGCTGAAACTCTCTTTGAGACGACCTTCTTCGTCTGACCAGAAGCGGTTTTCCATAATCTCCGTGGCTTCAGCCAGCAGTTCTTCCGAGCCATCAATACCCGCCAAGCTAGCACTGAGGGCGGCCAGGGTGACAAAAACATGTAAATAAGCCTGCTTACGGCCATCCGGGGTTTGCTCTGGGATGCCGTCCAGCCAGCCACCGTACTCTTTATCACGCAGCACGCCGAGCAGGGCATCAATCCCCCATTGAGCCAGGTCACCGGAGCCGGGTTCACCCTGTAAGGTGGCGATTGAAAAACAGTGAGTCATGCGGGCGGTCAACATGGATTCTGGTTCCGCATCCTCCGGTAACTCGCCGTGGATATCCAGCGCGGCAAATCCGCCTTTCGGGTGTTTGGAGTTGCGGTAAAATGCCATCAGACGGCGGCTCTCTTTTTCTAGCCAGTCATGATGGTAAGGCATACTCAGCCAGCTTTTGGTCAGATGTTTAAATAACATAGTCACCTCTGTATCCGGGGCAGCAGGCCGCCGCCGGGTCAGCGGCAGCCACAAATCATACTTAGCGTAAGAGCGTGCCAGCGGCGGACGCTGCCGGCACGGAAAGACAGGGTGCGGAATTAACCGCCGACCATGGTCCCACCGTTAGGGTGCAGAACCTGACCGCTGATAAAAGACGAGTCGAGACTTGCCAGGAACACGTAAACGGGACCCAGTTCAGAAGGCTGACCGGCGCGACCCATCGGTGTTTCGTGGCCGAAATCTTCCAGCCATTGCGGGTTGTGATGTCCCAGGGTCGCCGGCTGCAGCGGTGTCCATACCGGACCTGGGGCCACGGCGTTGACACGGATACCTTTTGCGGCAATCTGGTTAGACAGTGCACGGGTAAAGCTGACAATCGCCCCTTTGGTGGCGGTATAATCCAGCAGGATTTGCGGTCCGATATAGGCATTTACCGAGGTGGTATTGATGATGCAATCATCTTCTTTCAGATGCGGCAGGGCAGCTTTGCTTAGGAAGAACACCGGATGAATATTGACGTCAAACGTGTTCAACCACTGCTCATCACTGAGGGTAGTGATATCTTCGTTCGGGTATTGGGTGCCGGCATTGTTGACAAGGATATTGAGTTTACCGAACTCTTTGACCACTTTATCAATCAGGTCGCGGCAGCTGTCGGCACTGCGCAGATCCACCGGATAGGCCACACATTTACGGCCTTCTTTTTCAGCCAGTTGCTGCGCAATTTTCGCATCTTGCGCTTCTTCTTCACTGTCAGGAAGATAGGTAAACGCAATATCCGCACCTTCACGGGCAAAATGTTGTACTACTGAACGTCCGATACCACTGTCACCCCCGGTTACCAGTGCCACTTTACCCGCCAGCTTATCGCTGCCTTTGTAATCATCACGGATAAAAATCGCTGCTGGCTCCAGTTTTTCATCGCTGCCAGGTAAGGTCTGTGACTGAGCATGAATTGTTGTCTTCTGAACCATAATTTCCTCCATTTAAGTTCGCCAAGTTGATAAATCGTCGTTGAAATCGCCGTATTTCAGGCTGACATTGCGGTGATTTATCGGCTAGTTTTCTTCAGAACACTTTAAGTATAGAAGCGACATTGGGCTTGTCTAACTGGTAAATTCTGCTCAAATGTTACGCGTATCAGTTAAGGTTCGACAGGGCAGCATCCAGGGCAGCTTTATTACTCTTTATAAATTAGGATGTTAAATACTGGTTATCTTATTGTTTACTGCTTTCAGGTGGGGTAAACCGGAGATAATTTAAGAATGAATATGTACAAATTCTTCACGGCCTTTTGTGAAACATAGGAAAATTTAATATCCGGAAACATTTTCTGCCATCCTAAATGCCTCTACAGCAGTGAGAGAGGTCGATTAAGCGCAGGAATATGACAGTGTCGCACGAACCGATATGGCAGACTTGTCTTCTCGGCATCAACGGATGCCAGCCACAGCGGAGCAACCTATGCAACATACCTACTCAGCCACCATTGCTTGGACCGGAAACCGCGGTAGCGGTACCTCTTCCTATCGCGCCTATGACCGAACTTGGGATATCGCCGTGCCCGGTAAAGCAGTGATCCACTGTTCCAATGATCCTCTGCTTGGCGGTGACAGTGGAAAAATGAATCCGGAGGATTTATTGCTGTCGTCACTGTCTGCCTGCCATATGCTTTGGTATCTCCACTTGGCGTCGGAAGCTGGTATTACCGTGTTGGCCTATCAGGACAGTCCGCAAGGAACTGGCGAAGTCCTGAAGGGCGGTGCTGGGCGCTTTTTATCGGCCACCTTGCAGCCGTTGATCACCGTACCACCAGATACTGATTTAGCACTGGCGTTGGCGCTCCATGATCGTATCCATGAGGTCTGTTTTATTGCCCGTTCGGTGAATTTCCCCGTCAGCTACGTGCCAACGTTTATCCATCCATAACGGCAATGGTCGATCTGGTCTGTCCCAGGCAGTGACCTGTCCTGAATTGGCATTCTCTGACGCTTTCTGCTCCGCGATACTGAGTCTTCACCCCTCGTAGATGGAGAGACAATAATGAAGAGTGCGTTAGTCGTGATCGATGTTCAGGACTCGTTTTTACACAGAGAGTACTGGACTGAGCAAGATTTCCCGCAGTTTAAACACAGTATCTCGCAATTAATTAGCGGCTGTATCGAACGTGGGATCCCGGTGGTGGACGTATTCCACGAGTCGACAGGGGCGTTTGATCCGGCCTCTGGTTGGGTGAAAAGGATGTCCTTTCTCAACCATGACGCGGCAGTGACGGTGCGAAAAAGGGTGCATAATGCCCTGACAGACTCTTCGCTGCTAGAGTGGTTACGGGATCACAACACGGAACAATTGATCATCAGTGGTCTGCGTACCGAACAATGTTGTGAAACGACCGCTAGGGTGGCCAGTGACCTTGGCTTTAAGGTGCTGTTTGTTTCTGAGGCGATGCTGACCTTTGCCATGAACTGGCAGGGGGTCTGTTGTTCTGCGGAGACGTTGAGGTGGCATACGGAAATGGTGCTCAACGGTCGTTTTGCGACGGTCTGTACGGTGGAAGAGTGCCTACAACGGCTGGAGACTTCGCGTTAACCTCATTCTATCTATTAAGGGCACCTGTGGATGACACTTTCTGTCTGGTTTCTGACCTTGCCGGGTGTGATGGCGCTGGATATTACTGGCCCGGCGGAGACGCTCCGTCTGGTGGGTAGTGGGACTCGATTACATTATATCGGCCCCGAGGAGAGCGTGCTCAGTTCGACGCAGATGACACTTAGCGGAATTTTACCGCTACCGGATGTGTTGCCAGTAGGCAGTATCCTGATTATTCCAGGGTTGGAGAACTCTGCACAGCAACTGTCTACCCCGCAGGCGCAGGTTGCCAGAGCGTGGCTGGTTCGCCAGCAGCAGGCTATCCGCCAGCGGCAGATCACCCTAGTCTGTATCTGTGCCGGAGCCTTACTGGCCGCACAGGCGGGGCTACTGGACGGCATTGCCTGTACCACTCATCATCAGGTGATCGCGCGATTGCAGGCCTGCGCCCCAAGGGCCAACGTGCTGGCGAATCGTATCTTTGTGGAAGATAACGGTATCTGGAGCAGTGCCGGGATCACCACCGGTATTGACCTTTCACTGCATCTGATTAATCGTTTTTGTGGCCCGCAGCAAGCGTTGAGTGTTGCCAGAGAAATGGTGGTGTGGTTCCGCCGTTCCGGCGATGATCCACAACTCTCTCCTTGGTTGAGATACCGTAATCATCTGCATCCTGCCCTGCATCGCGCCCAGGACCTGATCAGTCAGCAGCCACAACAATCCTGGCCGCTGGCTGAGTTGGCTAGGCAGGTACATGTCAGCAGCCGCCATTTGACACGATTGTTTACCCAGCATCTGGGGATCAGCGTTGGTTATTTTCATCGGCAACTGAGAGTGGCCCTTGTCCGGCAGCGATTGCAGCAGGGCGAAGGGGTAGAGAAAGCGGCCATGGCGGCGGGCTTCTCTTCTGCTAGGCAATATCGGCGGGCATTGTCGCAGCTCGCCTCTCAGCAGGAGGATGACTGACCCCAACGCTGACGATGATTTTCCCGAGCAGGCAGCAGTTACGCTGATTTCCGGCTGCACATCCGACGGTCAAGGGGTATACTACCAGCCACTTTTTTTCATCCGGCCAAATAGCGTGCGAACTCAACATGCAAAAGTTTGATACCAAGACCTTTCAGGGCCTGATCCTGACCTTGCAGGATTACTGGGCACAACAGGGCTGCACCATTGTCCAGCCACTGGATATGGAAGTCGGTGCGGGGACCTCGCACCCTATGACCTGCCTACGTGCACTGGGCCCCGAGCCTGTCGCCACGGCATACGTGCAGCCTTCCCGTCGTCCGACTGACGGACGTTACGGCGAAAACCCGAACCGTCTGCAGCACTATTACCAGTTCCAGGTGATGATCAAACCGTCACCGGAGAACATGCAGGAACTGTATCTCGGTTCCCTGCAGGCGCTGGGTATTGACCCGGGTGTACACGATATCCGCTTTGTCGAAGATAACTGGGAAAACCCGACGCTGGGTGCCTGGGGGCTGGGCTGGGAAGTGTGGCTGAACGGTATGGAAGTCACGCAGTTTACCTACTTCCAGCAGGTCGGCGGTATGGAGTGTAAACCGGTGACCGGTGAAATTACCTATGGTCTCGAGCGTCTGGCGATGTATATCCAGGGTGTGGACAGTGTCTACGATCTGGTATGGAGCGACGGTGCGCTGGGTAAAACCACGTATGGGGATGTGTTCCACCAGAACGAAGTGGAGCAGTCGACCTACAACTTTGAATACGCGGATGTGCCTTTCCTGTTCAGTTGCTTCGAACAGTATGAAAAAGAAGCACAGACCCTGCTGGCACTGGAAAAACCTCTGCCACTGCCGGCTTACGAACGTATTTTGAAAGCGGCACACAGTTTTAACCTGCTGGATGCCCGTAAAGCGATCTCTGTGACTGAACGTCAGCGCTATATCCTGCGGATCCGTACCCTGACCAAAGCCGTAGCCGAAGCCTACTATGCTTCCCGTGAAGCCTTGGGCTTCCCGATGTGCAATAACAAAAAATAAGAGGCAGCGATGACTGAAAAAACCTTTCTGGTGGAAATCGGCACCGAAGAGCTGCCACCAAAAGCCTTGCGTCAACTGGCAGAGTCTTTTGCCAGTCAACTGACTACCGAACTGGATAATGCCGGTCTGGCCCATGGTGACGTGGAGTGGTTCGCCGCGCCGCGCCGTCTGGCCGTCAAAGTGGCGGCACTGAGCACCGCCCAGGCGGATCGCGAAGTCGAGAAACGCGGACCGGCGATTGCGGCAGCCTTTGATGCTGACGGTAAACCGACCAAAGCGGCCGAAGGCTGGGCGCGCGGTAACGGAATTACTGTTGATCAGGCTGAACGTCTGACCACCGATAAAGGCGAGTGGCTGCTGTACCGTGCGCAAATGAAAGGCGAAAGCGCGGTATCTTTGCTGCCGGAGATGGTGGCCGGTGTCCTGAGCAAATTGCCGGTACCTAAACTGATGCGCTGGGCTGACAGTGATGTCCAATTTGTGCGTCCGGTACACACAGTGACCCTGCTGCTGGGGGATGAACTGATCCCAGCGACGATCCTGGGAGTTACCTCCGATCGTGTGATCCGTGGACACCGCTTTATGGGTGAAGCGGAATTCACCCTTGAGCATGCTGATCAGTATCCGCAGGTCTTACTGGAACGCGGCAAAGTGATGGCCGATTACCAAGCTCGTAAAGCGGCGATTAAAGCGGGTGCCGAAGCTGCGGCACAGACCCTGGGCGGTACCGCTGACCTGAACGATAGCCTGCTGGAAGAAGTGACCTCGCTGGTAGAATGGCCGGTTGTTCTGACGGCTACTTTCGAAGAAAAATTCTTGAAAGTACCTGCGGAAGCCCTGGTATACACCATGAAAGGTGACCAGAAATACTTTCCGGTATACGGCAGCGACGGTCAGTTACTGCCAAACTTTATCTTTGTGGCCAATGTCGAATCCTCCGACCCACAGCAGATTATTTCTGGTAACGAGAAAGTGGTGCGTCCACGTCTGGCGGATGCTGAGTTTTTCTTTAATAGCGACCGTAAACAGCGCTTGGAAGATCAGTTGCCACGTCTAGAAACCGTGCTGTTTCAGAAACAGTTGGGGACGCTGCGCGATAAAACCGATCGTATTCAGGCCTTAGCGGGCTGGATTGCGGCGAAGATTGGTGCCGACGTCAACCATGCAACGCGTGCCGGATTGCTGTCAAAATGTGATCTGATGACGAACATGGTGTTCGAATTCACCGACACCCAAGGTGTGATGGGCATGCACTATGCGCGCCATGATGGTGAGGCTGAAGATGTAGCGGTTGCCCTGAATGAGCAGTATCAGCCACGCTTCTCTGGCGATGCACTACCGGAAGGTGGGGTTTCCTGTGCGCTGGCGATTGCCGATAAAATGGATACCCTGGCGGGGATCTTCGGTATCGGTCAGCATCCTAAAGGGGATAAAGACCCGTTCGCCCTGCGTCGTGCGGCGCTGGGTGTGCTGCGTATTATCGTCGGTAAACAGCTGGATCTGGACCTGCAAACGCTGACGGAAGAAGCGGTGCGTCTGTATGGCGACAAGCTGACTAACGCCAATGTGGTCGAGGATGTGATCGACTTTATGCTGGGCCGTTTCCGCAGTTGGTATCAAGAAGAGGGCTATGCCATCGATACGCTGCAAGCGGTTCTGGCGCGTCGTCCGACCCGTCCGGCAGATTTCGATGCTCGTATGCGCGCGGTCTCTCACTTCCGTACCCTGGAGCAGTCGGCGGCGTTGGCGGCAGCCAACAAACGTGTGTCAAATATTCTGGCGAAATCGGATGAGCCACTGAATGACAGCGTGCAGGCCTCTCTGCTGAAAGAGAATGCGGAAATTACTCTGGCGACCTATGTCAGTGCGCTGACCAGCAAATTGCAGCCTTACTTTGCCGAAGGCCGTTATCAGGAAGCGTTGAACGAACTGGCGGAATTGCGTGAAGCCGTGGATAACTTCTTTGGTGATGTCATGGTTAATGCCGAAGATAAAGCGGTGCGTATCAACCGTCTGACGTTGCTGGCGAAGTTACGCGAGCTATTCCTGCAGGTTGCGGACATTTCTCTGTTGCAGTAACCGGTCAGTGATCGATGAAAAGCGAGCCTTCGGCTCGCTTTTTTTATGGCTGGCGTTCGCTCGTAGAGGTTAACACTCGGCTCCGGTTCTGTGCTAAAACCGTTTTCCTGAGCGATTTACGCGGTGCTGAGGTAATGAAATTTTCTGATCTTGATAATGATAATGACTCCACAGGGCGTCCTGGTTTGGTACACCTGCCGGTATGGACTCGCCAGTCTCTGCAAGGGGCACAGGGTGTCCAACCTCAGGATGATATGCTGGCCGAAGAAGTGCCGGTGGCCTTGGTGTATAACGGCATTTCTCACGTAGTGATGATGGCAACACCGCGCGATCTGGAGGCTTTTGCCCTCGGTTTCTCGTTATCGGAAGGAATTATTGCCTCTGCTACGGAAATTTACGGGATGGAGGTTGCGGCCAGCTGTGACGGGATAGAGGTACAGATAGAACTCTCATCACGGCGTTTTATGGCATTGAAAGATCAGCGCCGTGCTATGGCTGGACGCACCGGTTGCGGTGTGTGCGGGGTCGAACAGCTAGAACAAATCGCTAAACCGCTGGCACCATTACCCTTTAGTCAGCACTTTGATCTGCAACATCTCGATCGTGGCTTAGCGGCACTCAGTGATTTTCAGCCGATTGGCCGCCAGACGGGTTGCACTCATGTGGCGGCTTGGATGTCAGCCTCCGGTGAACTGCTACATGGCTGTGAGGATGTGGGGCGGCACGTGGCACTGGATAAACTGCTAGGCTGTCGCAGTCAGCAGCAGTGGCAAAGGGGAGCGGTGGTGGTCTCTAGCCGCGCAAGCTATGAGATGGTCCAAAAAGCGGCGGCCTGCGGCGTAGAGATCCTGTTTGCCGTCTCTGCGGCGACCGCGTTGGCGGTCAGCGTGGCAGAGCGCTGTGGCCTGACGTTAGTGGGTTTCAGTAAACCCGGTAAAGGGATCATCTATACCCACCCGCAACGGCTTTCTCAGGCCACAATCACCTGATCGAGCTGGCGAGTGAGCGCTGACCAAGCCGGATGTTGTGATGCTTGGCTATCTGAAATCAACAGCTGAATGTCAGCGGGGCGGGCATAGCAGTAGCGACTGGTGATCCCGAGTTTGCTGCTGTCCGCCAACAGAATAAGTTGTCTGGCCTGATGCGCCATAGCCGCGGCAATGGCCGCTTCAGCTGGTGAAAAACTGCTGGCCCCATTGGTTGCATCAACCCCCACCGGAGACAGCAGAGCGACATCGGCCTGATAGCGGTGGATTTCATTAACAGTATTTCCGCCCTGAGTTTGCTGTGTGCCTGCAGACATACTGCCACCCAATAAGATCACGTCATGACTGAGTTGGCTGTCATTTTCACTGGCAGTGAGTGCCAGCGCCGCCTGTAGGCTGTTGGTAATAATGGTCAGGCCGGACATGGTCCGCAGTTCCTGAGCCAGTAGGGTGGTAGTACTGCCGGAATCCAGGAACAGGGTTTGACCGGCATGCAGTTGTGCAACGGCACAGCGGGCAATGGCGCGTTTTTCTTTTTCCTGTGCCGCATAGCGCAGGGGTAACGGCAGTTCTGCGGGGGCTTCAATGGCGACAATGCCGCCGTGTACCCGCCGGGCAACGCCTTGTTGTTCCAGAGCAATAATGTCACGGCGCGCGGTTTCACGGGAGACACCCAGTTCTTTGATGATACGCTCAGTACTGACCTGATGATGGGTGCTGATCAATGAACGAATTCGGTGTAATCGCGTTTCCTGCAACATAAAACATCCTCAATAAAACCGGCGGCGGATAATAACAGTTGTTGCAGTGTAGCGCAGTATGGGAGTCTGGTGTGTGTATTTTATTGCTTTTGTGTATTTAGTTGCATTTTTCTGAAAATACGCCATGATGGAGCCAGACAGTATTGAACCCCGTATGCCCGCTGATTATTGTGACAGGAGTAAGTATGGCCACTCGTTCTACCATCATGGATACCAACAGCTTCCGTGCTGAGCATGCCTCTGGACTGGATGCGGATACCCGTAGTCTGACGGAAAAGCGCAGCCAGGTGCTCGGCGATTCCTATCGCTTGTTTTATCGAAAACCAGTGCATCTGGTACGCGGCGAGGGCCAGTATCTGTGGGATGCTAACGGTGATAAATATCTGGATGTGTATAACAATGTGGCCAGTATCGGACATTGTCACCCGGCAGTGATTGAGGCGGTGACTCAGCAGATGAAAATGCTGAATACCCACACCCGTTATCTGCATGAAACTATTCTCGATTACAGTGAATCTTTACTGGCGACGGCTCCAGCAGAGATCAATAAAGCCATGTATATGTGTACGGGCTCAGAAGCCAATGACTTGGCGATCCGTGTGGCACGCTCTTTTAGCGGCGGTACCGGTATTATCGTCACCAAAGAAGCCTATCACGGTACCAGTGATCTGACCTCTGGCGCCTCTCCCGCACTGGGCAGTGGCCAGCCACTGGCAGCGACGACCCGTCTGGTATCACCGCCGGATGATTATCGTGTTGATGCGCCGGATTTAGGCGCATGGTTTGCGGCGGAAATTCAGCGCCAGATCGATGATATGGCGGCACATGGCATTAAGTTCGCCGGCTTCTTGGCCGATTCCATCTTCTCGTCGGACGGGGTATTACCGAATCCTCCAGGTTTCCTCAAACAGGCCGTGGATGTCGTCCATAAAAACGGTGGGATTTTCATTGCGGATGAGGTTCAGCCAGGCTTTGCCCGTACCGGTGACAGTTTCTGGGGCTTTGGCCGCCACGGCGTAGTGCCGGATATCATTACTACTGGTAAACCGATGGGTAACGGTATCCCGGTTTCGGGCCTGCTGGCTAAAAGTGATGTCTTGGCGACATTCAGTGATGATATTCCTTACTTCAATACTTTTGGGGGGAACCCAGTTGCTATGGCGGCGGCGCAGGCAGTACTGAAAGTCATCGAAGAAGAGAAACTGCAAGAACATAGCCGTGTAGTCGGTGCACAGTTACTCGGCGAATTGCGTAAACTGATGGATCGTCACGAATGTATTGGTGATATCCGTGGTGCAGGGCTGTTTATTGGTTTTGAACTGGTCAAAGATCGCGAAACCAAGACGCCGGATAAAGAACTGGCACTGAATCTGATTGAACGTCTGCGTGAGCACCGCGTATTAACCTCTGTGGCCGGACCTTACGGTAACGTCCTGAAATTGCGTCCGCCGCTCGCGTTCCAAGTGGCCGATATAGATTGGTTGGTCGGTGCGCTGGATAAATCACTGACTGAACTGGGCTACTGATCCCCAAATTTGTCTAAAACTGCTGAATTCTTCTAAGTTCAGCAGTTTTTTTTGTCAGAAAAACAGACCGTTACCCCATTATCGAGACTGATTCTCCTTTTCCCGATCAATTATTTAACTATAATGGAGTCAGTGCTTATACAGCGTGTCCTTTGAGATATGTTGTCCTTAAATCAGAATGGAGAGGTTGAACATGAGTTATTCACTACCATCCCTGCCTTATGCTTACGATGCGCTTGAGCCGCACTTTGATAAGGAAACGATGGAAATCCATCACACTAAACATCACCAAGCTTATGTTAATAACGCCAATGCGGCGCTGGAAGGAACTGAGTTTGCTTCTCTGCCGGTTGAAGAATTAATCACTAAACTGGATCAGGTTCCTGCTGAGAAGAAAACTGCACTGCGTAACAACGCAGGCGGGCACGCTAACCACAGCCTGTTCTGGAAAGGCCTGAAAACCGGCACTACGCTGCAGGGTGAACTGAAAGCGGCTATCGAAAAAGATTTCGGTAGCGTGGAGAAGTTCAAAGAAGAATTCGAAAAAGCCGCGGCTACCCGTTTCGGTTCTGGCTGGGCGTGGCTGGTCAAAAAAGGCGATAAACTGGCAGTGGTCTCTACCGCTAACCAGGACAGCCCGCTGATGGGTGAAGCGATCTCCGGAGCATCCGGTTTCCCTATCCTGGGTCTGGATGTGTGGGAACATGCTTACTACCTGAAATTCCAGAACAAACGTCCTGATTACATCAAAGCGTTCTGGAACGTGGTTAACTGGGATGAGGCTGCGGCCCGTTTTGCGTCTGCAAAATAATCCCTGACTATTTCAGTGATGAACCGGCAGCCTTGGCTGTCGGTTTTTTTTTGCTATGAACCTAAACTTAGCCTCAACCACTGGTGAATTCTCATCAGCAGTATTAATGTTTCACCCTCGATTGAATCTTCGTTGAAGTCACAGCCGATATGCTCTGAGGTCTGTTTACTACACCCAGGCGGCTATGTGACAACCTTACTTCCTATACCTTCTCAAACCTCTCATGGTTCACTGTTATGGTCAGTGATCCGAGGAAGAACCCACCCTGGTCTAGCCTGGGGTAAAAAACGTTTCGCTCTGAAATTCCTACTGCGCTGTTGCTGCTACCCTAAAGTCAGTTTTGACTATTTACAGGCGCTGACCCAGTTGGAAGCCTTTCCACGGCTGATGGATCAACAGGGTCTGTTACCGGCAAAAATTCACCGCCCTTATCTGAGTGCGGGTTTTACGTTGCGTCAGCGTGCATTAACGATCCTTGGACATTATCAGTTCATTGCTGCAGTGCAATCACCCACATTGCGACAACTGTTTAGTCAGACGTCTTTGACGCCTTGGCTGACACTCAGTGGTGCCAATGACAGCAGCTTTCAGTTTAGTTATGGTCCGGCCCGGTTTGATCGAGAAGGTGAGGCGACGATCTGTCTCAGTTATCAGCAACAATCGGTGGCGACGGTGACCTTTGTGCTGACGCCAGTCGGCATGATGATCGGTGGTCTGCAGGGACCGGGTCACGATGATGCCAATACATTGATCCGTGAAGCGACCCGTGCCGCCTATGGCCTGTTTCCCAAGCGTTTGCTGATGGATGTGGTAATGATGCTAGCTTCAGCCTGTGGGATGCCGCAGATCCTCGCAGTGAGTGAGGAAACCCATGTATTCCGTAGCTTGAGATATCGTCGCAGTAAACAGGCTAAATTCTTTGCCAGTTACCGTGATTTTTGGGAAAGCCTTGGCGGGGTGAGCAATACACAGGGGCTTTTTGAATTGCCTTTACAGCTGACCCGTAAGCCACTGGAAGAAGTGGTCAGTAAGAAACGGGCAGAATACCGGCGTCGTTATCAGTTGTTGGATAACTTAGCACAGCAGTTTGATACCGCTGTGGGTGAGGACGCCGGTACACGGTGAGCGGACAGGTGACCGGTCAGAATGCTTTCTTAGCAAAGCCGGTTACGTCAGTGAGCTCCATTTCACGGCCGAGAGCGGTCATCGGGTGAACAATCACAATCCCGCGAACGGTTTTTTTCAACGCGCCGAGGTTGGCTTGCTCTTTTTTGGTGATGGCTCGGCTGAAGGTCAGCTTCTGTAATTTACGCGCTTCGGTACTCAGCTTTTCCTCACGGACACCGCGTAACCGCTTAATTTCCTCTTCTAGCTTGAGTTTTTCTTTCTGGACGTCTCCCAGTTTTTCCATATCACCGGCTTCAATCAACGGTTGGGTTTTATGGTTTAGGGCATCAAGCTGGTCGCTGAGACGCTTAATCTCGGCTTGTTCTGGTTGTTTCATCATCGACTCCTTTGGACAGCGGGCAAGGATACACGAAAACCCCAGCGGGCAGACAGATCTGCGGCAATATTCTTTACCGACAACAGGTGCTGTCGGAAACTCTGCGGGTGAACCCGCAGAGTGGCCTAGATTATTGGGTATTGGCCAGTAAGGGTTGCAACTGGCTAAGTACCGGAGCTGCAGTGGCAATCTGATTGACCAGATCATTGTATTGTTTCACCAAATCCTGGGTCGGGAATTGGACGCTATTGTTATTGAAGCTGACGGTATTGCTCTGAGATTGTAAGAAATCACCGGTACTGATCACTGCACTGGTCAGAGTCTGTAACTGAGGTAATAAAGGTAATATCTGTTGCGCCGGATCGGTGACCGCATGCTGGTAGGCGGCATCATAGGTCTTTTGTAAATCTGCAGGTAATTTTAGTGAAGTACGGCTGCTATCGGCTAAATTACGGGCATTTTCCACCTGCTGGGTAACCACATTTAGGGCACTGGAAGCTTGGCGTAACGTGTCACGTTGAGACTGATAATCTGCCGGCACTTTGATGGTGGCTAACTCATCCGTCACCGGGCGCACACCATCATTGATGGCACGGTTCAATTGTTGTGAGAAGCCATAGAGGATGGCGTAATCCCCGGCAAAATTACCAAAGCTCTTTTTCTGATTTTCGCTGAGCGTTGGCAGCTGGCCGTTGGTGCGCATCACGGTATTCTGTAGAAAGTTACCGAAAGCTTGCGCCTGCTCTGCTTGTTTGTCACCACAACCGCTGAGCTGAAATACCATCAATACTGTTGCCAGCAGAAATCCAGACTGCTTTGCAACACGGAAAATGCCTGATGTCATAAGGAACCTACTCCTGTTATTCGACAACTTGTAAGTTTACAAGCAGAGAGATCCCCAAGGATAGTGCAAACCCACGGGCTCGCCAACGGGCAAACACAGAGAAAACCGTGGGTGATATCATTTTTCCACGTAATAATGCCGGGTTGGCAGACAGTCTTTCAGTTTGGCTGTCATGTACTGTTCGGTTAGGTGGCGGAATCCAGCGGTGGATTGATTGAAAGGGGGCTGGCACAGGCGGCTGATTTGCTGACGGATCTGGTCCTCTGCCAAGGCCCATAACTGCGGATCACCGTCGCGCAGTAAGTCGATTTGAATCAGTTTTTCTACCAGATATTGCCGTGCAAAGTCAGGGTCATTGTCGACGACATCGCGGGTATTATCAATGATATCCGCAAGTTTTATCGTCTGAGCCTGTGGCGAGGCATGAAGGTAATGATGTAACTGACGCTGTTTACGTTGCAATCTACCGTCCTGTTCACGGGCCGGGGGATTGGTGAGCATACTGACCAATAGGGCCACCTCTTTACCGAACAACCGGTAAAGCTGGCGAAATGTCGTGGGCGTATCTTCTAAGGTGTCATGTAACCAAGCTGCGGCCAGTAGACTGTCATCTGTACTGACATTGCGTACCAGTTCTACCACCGCTTGAGGATGGACGATGTAGGGCTGGCCCGTATATTTCCGGCGCTGATCGATCTGTGCATGTGCATCATGGGCAAACTGTGAAGCTTTCTTCTCCAATGGACTTGGCATCGTACACCTCTTACCCGTAAACCTGTAGTGACTATAGAAGGGATTGAGCGTCTCCTGCAAGTCTGAGCACGCATTCCTGCCGCTATCTGTGTATATTGCTAATATTTTCGTGATTTTTCTGAAGTATTCTTTTTATTGCTGATTATTTTGAAATGTGTCGAACTCGTGGGGTGATTCGTACTCTGAGAGGAGAGTGCTGGCATATTTTAAAGTCTTAGGGTTGTTTAATGCATAAAATACAAAATATGAGGCAGGGTTATTTGTCTCTGTTTCTGGCGGTTTATATTGGTATTTTTCTTAATCTACCTGTATTCGCTCGGCGGTTCTCCGGACCGGAAGCCTCTTACTCTTGGTTACATTGGTGTTCTGTCATCACTGAAGTGTTTGCTGCAGTACTGATTTGTTTCCTGTTATTCCGTTTACTGTCTCTGGGTGGTCGGCTGTTTTTTCGGATCGCCGCTAGCCTGTTGGTGCTGATCTCAGTGGCTTCTGCCTACTATATGATGGTGTTCAATGTGGTGATTGGCTACGGCATCATTGCCTCAGTCCTGACCACCGACACTGATCTGTCTAAAGAAGTGGTGGGAGACTATTTCTATCTGTGGCTGGTACTGGTGAGCCTTATCCCTCTGGGCCTTATCTGGATCACCCGTCTTCAGGACAGACTGAGTGGCCGCGGCAGACGCTTGCGGGCACTGGCCGAAGTACTGATTTGTGTGGCGCTGGTGTGGTTGCCGATGCGCTACCTTGATAAACAGCATAAAAAGCAGGATTACAGTGCCAATGTGGATCTACCCAGCTATGGTGGGGTAGTCGCACACTCTTATCTGCCGGTTAACTGGTTAACCGCTACGGGACTATTTGCGTGGTCGAAACTTGACGAAAGCATGACTGGCGGACATCTGTATGATCCGGTCAGCCATTTCACCTATCAGCCGCCAAAAGGGCTGGAGGATACCTATGTGGTCTTTGTGATCGGTGAGACGACCCGTTGGGATCATATGGGCCTGCTAGGTTATTCCCGTGATACCACACCATTACTCAGTAAAGAGAAAAATCTGGTAGCATTTAAGGGGCAGTCCTGTGACACCGCTACCAAACTTTCACTACGCTGTATGTTTGTTCGTGAAGGTGGGGTCGTAAACGATGCCGGAAGAACGCTGAAAGAACAGAATGTTTTTGCGGTTATGCATCAGTTAGGCTTTAGCTCTGACCTGTATGCCATGCAGAGTGAGGTGTGGTTCTATGGCCTGACGGATGTGAATACCATGGCGTTTCGTGAGCAGATCGGTTCAGAGCCTGAAAATACCGGCAAACCGGTAGACGATATGCTGTTGATCCCGAAACTACGACAGTCGATTGCTGCCCACCCGCAAGGAAAGCATTTAGTGATCCTGCACACCAAAGGTTCGCATTATCTCTATTCACAGCGCTATCCTCGCAATTTTGCTCACTTTACGCCGGAATGTATCGGGGTAGATGATTTCTGTACGAAAGATCAACTGATTAACGCTTACGATAACTCGGTACGTTATGTCGATTACATGCTGGATAATGTGCTGGATAAATTGCGGGATAAGAAAGCGATTGTGTTCTATGTGGCGGATCACGGAGAGTCGATCAGTGAGAATACCCATTTCCACGGTACCCCGCGTGAGATGGCCCCGGCTGAGCAATTCCGGGTCCCGATGCTGGTATGGGCTTCGGATAACTATCTGGCCGATGACGGTAACCGTCAGCGCTTCGCTCTGTTACAGCAGCAGGCAAAGGCTGGCGTAACTCATCGTCATACTGATCTTTATGACTCTATTTTGGGGTGTATTGGTTATACGTCACCCGATGGAGGCATCAACCCGAAAAATAACTGGTGTCAGGCACCTTCCAGCGTGAAAACCGAGTGATCGGGCAAAAATGCACCGCCAGTGGTTAGCAGGTATCCGTCATGCTGACTTTTTAAACAAACGCTTGCGGGTTTGTGAAAAAGCGGTTGACGATACCCAGGGGCAGCAGTAATATTCGCCCCCATCGGCGAGTAGCGCAGCTTGGTAGCGCAACTGGTTTGGGACCAGTGGGTCGGAGGTTCGAATCCTCTCTCGCCGACCATCTTCAAAGAAACCCGCTACGGCGGGTTTTTTTACGCCTAGAGTAAATAGAGGATGAGAACCTCCGAAGGAGGTTTGAGCCGAACGAAGTGAGACAACGTCGCGCAGCGACGGCCCGAAGGGGCATCATCCTCTCTCGCCGACCATCTTCAAAGAAACCCGCTACGGCGGGTTTTTTTACGCCTGTAGAAAGTGACCTTGGTCGTTTTGGATAATGGGTTGGTTAAAAACAACGCCATTATCTATCAGATTTCATCCTAATCCTTGAAAGGTAGGCGTAATCATCAATAACAGATAAGGTGTCTTGCGATATACTCAACCTAATTTAATGACATACTCTCCGGAGAATCTCTTGCGAGTTCAGCGTTCACTTACTCTAAAACAGATGACGATGGTCTCCGCGGTAGCGGTTTGGGTTATTTGTATCTTTGTGCTGCTACAAATGTTTCATTCCGTCCAGCAACGCCGGGTGGAGTATGTCCAACAACTGGAAAGTATTGCCGGTTCGGTACGCGCGCCACTGTCGATGGCGGTGCTTAATGGCGATTTGCCCGCTACGCAACGGATACTGAGCCGGCTACGGCCTGTCGGTATTCTCGGCCAGGCAGTTATAGCCTCACCGGCATACCAGAATCTGTTGCAAGTAAATTTCAGTAATGACCCGCCGATGCCAGCGTGGCGCTCGTGGCTATTTTGTCTGCCGGTAAAAGTGACGGTGCCCCTCTATCCGCTGGCCGAGGAAGGCCGGGCTGCCCCGCTGGGTTGGCTGACGCTGACGACCTCGCCGGGGCGTGATGACCAGTTTGTCCGTAGTGCCTTTTCCACCATGGTCATGACCTATCTGCTGCTGGCACTGGTGTTGTCGATTGCGGTGAGCTGGTTTATCAACCGTTTAATGGTTCATCCGTTGCGTAATATCTGTAAGCAGTTACAGAGTTTCGGTACAGCTTCGGGCAGTAGCGATCGGCTGATATTACCGGCAGGGCATGATGACGATGAAATCGGCGTACTGGTGCGCAGCATTAATCAAGATCGGGCGTTACTGACCTCCGTCAATAATGAGGTAGAGCGCCTCAATACCCGTTTCCGGCTGACAGATTTGCCGAATCGCACTCTGTTTCTGGCATTGCTGGAACAGTTTCTTACGCAAAAAAATAAACATCGGCAGATTTCAGTCATGGTGGTACGGGTCTGTTTAGTCCCAGATATCTTGCAGCCTAAAAGCAGTGAAACCTTTCAGATGTTGATGGCCAGAAAGATCCGTCGTTTTAGTGCCGAGGGATCCGTCACCGGGCAACTTTCAGCCACAGAGTTTGTGATGTGTTGTTATGACGTGACGCAGCCGTTACAGATGATGCGTCATGCAGAACAACTGATGAAGGAACTAACGCAGGTATTAACCCTGCAAGAGGTACCGGTACGGCCGACGGTTAGCATCGGTCTGGCAAGGATGGAAAAGGGGCAGGCCAATGCGACCGAACTCCTAGAGCGGGGGATCTCCGCGATGCACTCAGCCAGTCAAGAGGGCATTAACCAGATCATGTTTTTTGATCCGCAAATGACGGAGCGAGCCAGGCAGCGCATGGCTCAGTACCAAGATATTCTGCAGGGGATCCACAATAAAGAGTATGCACTCTATATTCAGCCCCAGGTTGATATGAACAGCGGTGAGTTGGTGGGGGCCGAAGCGTTATTGCGTATCCGCCGTGAAGATGGTCGCTATACCCTGCCGCAGGAATTTATCACTACGGCTGAAGATATTGGGGTGATGCCGGAGATCGGCCGTTGGGTATTTGAGGAAGCTTGTCGCATACTATCCGTTTGGCAGTCTCGGGGGATTACCCTGCCATTGAGTGTTAACACTTCCGCATTGCAATTGCAGGACCCGTCGATGGTGAGTCATCTACAAAATCTGTTAAGCAGCCTGAAGATTATTCCGGGCACCTTTGTGCTCGAACTGACTGAAACGGCACAGATTGCTGATACTGAGCGGGCAATGGAGCTGTTGCGGCCTATCGAGGAAACCGGAGTTTCGGTGGTGCTGGATGACTTCGGAATGGGGTATTCCAACCTTAACTATCTGCATCAGTTCCGCTCGCTGCCGGTCAGACGCCTAAAATTGGACCGAGGCTTTGTGAGCGGTCTGCCCGCTGATGACACCATGGTGCGAGTCGTGTCATCCATTGCTGGAATTATGAAACTGGATGTCGTCGCCGAAGGCGTGGAAACGGAAGAGCAGCGAGACTGGCTGATTGCCCGTGGCATTCATATCGCTCAAGGATTTCTCTATTCTCCTGCGTTATCAGAGCAGCAGTTTAACCAGCAGTGGCTGCCTAAGATGGCGAACTAACCCCTTCACCGCTACCGGTTACCGGTAGCGGTGCTCTCTGACTACGTAGGGGGCGGTAATTTTTATGCAGAATTAGCGTTTTTTGCTGGGTTATCACGCTATTTCCTAGAATTCTGCAACATTTTACCTCAATAGTGGCTTTTTCCTTGCCGCATTGCCGGACATTTGGATAATAGCGCCCAAAATTTAATGATTTTTTTAATTCATTAATGCGACTTTCCGCTTTTTCCGCGGTCGAATTTACAATGATCTATTAAAAACAGATTCGGTCTGCGCTGAAAAATGCACATCACCATGAAATAACGATGAAAATAACAATTTTCATTCTGAAGATTAGGGGTTTACATGCAGGGCACTAAATTCTTGTACTGGATGAGTAGCGTGATCGTCGTCGCCGCCAGTTTTACGTTGCATGCAGAGACCCTACAGCCAGATCCTGCTTGGCAGCAGGGGAAACTGAAAAATGGCTTTAGCTGGCAGGTTCTTTCGACACCTCAGCGTCCGAGTGACAGTGTAGAATTGCGATTGGTGGTGAACAGTGGTTCCGTGAACGAGGGCGATGCACAGGCGGGTTACAGTCATCTCCTGACACGGGTGGCCTTGGTGCATAACACCGCGATCTCGACTGCACAACAGCGTGAATTATGGCAGCAAAGTATTAATAAACAGCGGGCACTCTCGCCGGCCATCACGTCCTATGACTATACGCAATATAATCTCAGCCTACCGGCGAATCGACCAGACCTGATGAAGGATGCCCTGCAATGGCTGGCGGCGACCGCTGGCAATATGGCGATTAATCAGCAGGTGGTGAATACCGCTGAAATGGCTTCCGATCCGACCAGTACTTGGCCGCCAACCCCGGATTCGGCTTGGTGGAATTACCGTGTAAAGGGGACTGTCTTACAGGCCCACGATCCTCTGACCAACGCCAGTTCACCGGTCAATATTGCACAACTGAATGATTTTTATCATCAATGGTATACCCCGGATGCCATGACCCTGTATGTGGTTGGGAACGTTGATAGCCGCAGTCTGGCAGAAAGCATCACAAAAACCTTTTCTGCTCTGAAAGGGCAGCGGAGCACGCCGGCACCGATGGTGGTGCTGCCGCCATTATCTGGGGATGCAGTCAATCTACAGGACAGCCAGCGTGCCTCTGATCGTTTATCTCTGATTTGGGATATGCCCTGGACGCCAATCACCGATTCGCAGACCTTGCAGCAATACTGGCTAAGCGATCTCGCACGGGAAGTATTGTACTGGCACCTGCAACCACAACAAGAGGCCAAAACCCCGGCGGATGTCCTTTATGGTCTGGATTGCCGAGTGTTTTATCAGCGTGCTCAGTGTGGGCTAAGTATCGATACTGCTGGAGATAATCTTTCGCAGCAGCTACAGAAAGTCGCCAACGATTTTGTCGCACTGCGTGATAACGGTTTGTCACAGAGCGCTTTTGAACAACTGATCACCGCGAAAACTGCGGAGTTGAATACTCTGTATGCGACCTATGCGCACACCGGGACCCAGATGCTGATTGCCCAGCGTCTGCGCTCACAACAGAATAATGTGACGGATATTTCCCCAGAGCAGTATCAGCGCTTACGTCAGGCGTTTTTAACTGGACTGACCGTAGACACACTGAATCAACAGTTACGGCAGTTGTTCTCTCAGCCGCTGACCCTAGTACTTTCTCAGCCGGCAGGAGAGACTACCGTGCCCGCACAGACACTGAGGGCGCAGTTTGATGCTATTGTCTCACCTGCGCAGACTGACGGCAGCACAGATACCTCAACACCGGCTCAACAATAGCTGCAGTGGCGTCAGTTACTGACGCCACAATACTTTGATGATGTGATAGCCGAAGCTGGTCTTCACCGGTCCATAGGGCATCAGCAACGGGCAGGAAAATACAGCTTTATCAAAAGCTGGTACCATTTGTCCGCGACGAAATTCACCGAGTTCTCCACCTTTACGGGCGGACGGGCAGGTCGAATATTTCTTTGCCAGTTGCTGAAAACTGGCCCCTTTTTGTAGACGCGTCAGTAATTCTTTCGCCTGAGCTTCTTCTTTCACCAAAATGTGTAATGCGGCGGCTGTTTTTGCCATATCTCGACTCCCTGAATCTGAGATGTGTATACTTGCCGCCTTATATATCATCCTTTACTCCATCAACAGAGCGATTTTTTATGCGTTTAAATCCTGGTCAGCAACATGCTGTCGAGTATGTGACCGGCCCGTGTCTGGTGCTGGCCGGGGCCGGTTCCGGCAAAACCCGCGTGATCACCAACAAAATTGCTCACCTGATCCGCCAGTGTGGCTATCAGGCTCGACATATCACCGCCGTCACCTTTACCAATAAAGCGTCCCGAGAAATGAAAGAGCGTGTGGCGCAGACGTTGGGACGCAAGGAAGCGCGCGGGCTCTTCATCTCGACATTCCATACCCTGGGGTTGGAGATCATTAAGCGTGAGTATGCGGCGCTGGGAATGAAGTCTAATTTTTCTCTGTTTGATGATCAGGACCAGATGGCGTTACTGAAAGATCTGACCCGGGAGTGGCTGGAGGAGGACAAAACCCTGCTACAGCAGCTGGTTTCCACGATCTCGAACTGGAAAAATGATCTGACGGATCCGGCGACCGCCACGGCTCAGGCACAGTCAGAACAGGAACATACGTTCGCGCACTGTTATGCTTTGTATGATCGGCATCTGCGTGCCTGTAATGTGTTGGATTTTGATGATCTGATCCTGCTGCCAACCTTGCTGTTGCAGCGAAATGAACAGGTGCGGGAACGCTGGCAGCAACGTATCCGCTATTTGTTGGTGGATGAGTATCAGGATACCAACACCAGTCAGTATCAGTTGGTGAAGTTGCTGGCCGGTGCTCGGGCGCGCTTTACGGTGGTGGGTGATGATGACCAGTCGATTTATTCTTGGCGCGGCGCACGGCCACAAAATCTGGTACTGCTGAAACAGGATTTCCCGGCTCTACAGGTGATTAAGTTGGAGCAGAACTACCGGTCTTCGCAACGTATTCTGCGGGCCGCCAACATTCTTATCGCTAATAACCCACATGTGTTTGAGAAAAAACTGTTTTCTGAACTTGGGGAAGGCAGTCAGCTAAAAGTGATCACCGCCAATAATGAAGACCATGAGGCCGAACGGGTGACCGGTGAGCTGATTGCCCATCACTTTATTAATAAGACCCGCTATCAGGATTACGCGATCCTTTACCGTGGGAACCATCAGTCACGGGTCTTTGAAAAGCTGCTGATGCAGAACCGTATCCCTTACCGGATTTCCGGTGGAACGTCTTTTTTCTCGCGTCCGGAGATCAAAGATATCCTCGCCTATTTACGGGTGTTGACTAACCCGGACGATGACAGCGCATTTCTACGGATCGTGAATACCCCGCGTCGGGAAATCGGTCCTGCTACCCTGCAGAAACTGGGTGAGTGGGCGGGGATCCGCGATAAAAGTCTGTTTCGTGCCAGTTTTGATCTTGGCTTAGCAGAACGGATGCCTGCCCGATCTCTGGAACATTTACAGCGTTTTACTCACTGGCTGGCGTCTTTGGTGGCGCTGAGTGAACGAGAACCGGTAGCAGCGGTCCGTGATCTGATCCATGGCGTGGATTACGAAAGCTGGTTATACGAAAGTTCCGGCAGCCCGAAGGCCGCTGAAATGCGGATGAAAAACGTCAATACCCTGTTCCGTTGGATGACAGAGATGCTAGAGGGCTCTGATCTGGAGGAGCCGATGACCCTGACCCAAGTGGTTACTCGCTTCACGCTGCGCGATATGATGGAACGTGGGGAGAGCGACGAAGAGCTGGATCAGGTGCAATTGATGACTTTGCATGCCTCTAAAGGACTGGAGTTCCCTTACGTCTATTTGGTCGGTATGGAAGAAGGCTTGTTACCACATCAGAGCAGTATTGATGAGAATAATATTGAGGAAGAGCGTCGTCTTGCTTATGTGGGGATCACCCGTGCCCGTAAAGAGCTGACCTTTACTCTGTGCCGCGAGCGCCGACAGTATGGCGAGCAGATGCGTCCAGAGCCAAGTCGCTTTCTGCTGGAATTGCCGCAGGATGATTTGGTATGGGAAGGCGAGCGTAAAAAAATGAGCAGTGAGGAGCGGATGGTCAACAGCCAAAGCCGAGTGGCGGGACTGAGGGCGATGTTGGAGCAATCGAAAAAAACGCAGAGCTAAATCCACCGGCCTACTGGCCGGTGAATGCGGTTATCTCAGGCTGAGGGTCCAGTGGACATAGCTTTGATAATAAATCTCCTGCTCAAGAAACTCAGCCCGTAACGGATGAGCCTGCAGCCAACCGGCGGGGAGTGTCAGTTGCATGCTGTCATCATCTGCTTGGAGTCTGAGGGCAGGCAGGGTGTCATCACGACGGCGACTGGAGAAGATGATCGCCAGACGCAGCAGACGGCAAATACGTTCTGCCAGCCGTGGCGGCAGTGCATTCTGCCGAGCCAATAATGCCAAGTCGATACTGCCCTGCTGGTTTTCCAGCATCGAAGAGAGTAGGTTCTTCTGCGCTGGCGTAAAACCAGGTAAATCGAGTGAGCGCACCAGATACGCGGCATGACGTGGGGCTTGGCGGTGCTCGACACTCAGACCGATCTCATGAATGGCGCAGGCACTTAGCAGTAGTTCTCGGCAGCGATCATCCAGTTTCCATGCCTGGCTGACCTGGCGAAAAAAGACATCAGCCAGCTGAGCGACTCGTGTGGCTTGATCAGTATCAATAGCAAACCGCACTTGGATAGTGTGCAGGGTACGGGTACGAATATCTTTGTCGACGGGCAGATTGAGCATGCCATATACCAAGCCTTCGCGCAGTGCGCCGCCAGCCAGCGTCATACTGTCTATCTGTAACGTCTGAAAAACGGCAATCAGAATCGATAAACCGCTCGGGAAGACCAGTGCACGTTCCAGGGTCAGTCCTTCGATCTCAAGCTCCTCCAGCTTACCGCACTGAATGGCCCGCTGTTTCAGCTGCTGCAGTTTACTCAAGGTGATCTGCTCATCCATCCCTTGGGCGACCATAATTTCTTGCAGCGCCTGAACAGTTCCTGACGCGCCGACACAGATCTCCCAACCTTTTTCACGCAGCACTGTGCTAATTTGCTGAATTTTCTCTCGTGCAGCCGCTTCGGCCCGCTCGAAGTTATCGCGGGTCAGGCAACGATCGGTGAAATAACGATCCAGCCAAGTGACACAGCCCATCTGCAAACTAAAAAGGGCAGTAGTCTCCGCCCCAGAACCGGTTACCAGTTCAGTACTGCCGCCACCGATATCCACCACCAGACGCTTATCGGAGCCACCGGTAGTATGGGCAACGCCCTGATAGATTAGCTGTGCTTCTTCTTCACCGCTGATCACTTCCACCGGACAGCCGAGGATTTCGCCGGCCACGCTCAGAAACTGTTGGGCATTTGTCGCCAAGCGTAATGTGGCAGTAGCCACTACCCGTATCTGGCTGGCAGGAATGTCCTGAAGCTGCTCTGCAAACAAGCGCAGGCACTGCCAGCCACGGGCCATCGCCTCGTCAGACAGGTGGTTTTCCTGATTCAGACCGGTAGCCAAGCGCACTTTACGTTTGATCCTCGTTACGGTCTGGATACTGCCGGAAATCCCGCGCACCACCAGCATATGAAAACTGTTAGAACCTAAATCAATAGCAGCATAAAGTGATGATGCGCTTTGCATGGCAGACTTAACCTGAACGTTTACGGTTGTTGTTACGTGGTGGTCCATTACGACGGTTATTATTGTTGCCACGGCGATTATTATTGTTCGCCGGACGACGAGGCAGGCGTTTTGGCGCCGGCAGGTCCGTCAGTAATGCATCACTGTTGTACTTGCTGACCGGAATATTATGCCCGATATACTCTTCAATCGCCGGCAAGTTCAGGGCGTACTCTTCACAGGCTAGGCTGATAGAGTGTCCGCTGGCACCGGCACGTCCGGTACGGCCAATGCGGTGGACGTAGTCTTCACGGTCATCCGGTAAGTCGTAGTTAAACACATGCGTGACGGCTGGAATGTGTAATCCACGTGCCGCAACATCTGTTGCCACTAGAATATCCAAGTTGCCCTGAGTAAATTCTTCAAGAATACGTAGGCGTTTTTTCTGTGGTACATCGCCGGTCAGCAAACCGACCCGATGTCCGTCCGCAGCCAGATGTCCCCAGACATCCTCACAGCGGTGCTTGGTATTGGCAAAAATAATGGCACGATCTGGCCACTCTTCTTCCACCAACGATTGCAGTAAGCGCATTTTCTCTTCGTTAGAAGGGTAGAAAAGCTCTTCTTTTATGCGGTGACCTGTTCTTTGTTCAGGTTCAACTTCGACATATTCTGCGTTATTCATATGTTCAAACGCCAGTTCACGCACGCGCCATGATAGCGTGGCCGAGAACAGCATATTCAGCCGCTCTGATGCCGCAGGCATGCGGCGGAACAACCAGCGGATATCTTTGATAAAGCCGAGATCAAACATGCGATCCGCTTCATCCAGCACCACTACCTGAATGGCACTGAGGTCGATGTAGTTCTGCTTGGTGTAGTCAATCAGACGACCGGTGGTACCGATCAGAATATCTACGCCCTGTTCCAAAACTTTCAGTTGTTTGTCATATCCATCACCGCCATAAGCCAGGCCCAGTTTCAGTCCTGTACTCTCAGCCAGCGGTTCTGCATCAGCATGGATCTGTACCGCGAGTTCGCGGGTTGGCGCCATGATTAATGCCCGTGGCTGATTCACTTTATGCCCTTCGGCAACAGGATGAGACAGCAGATAATGGAACGCTGACGTCAGAAACGCCATCGTTTTGCCGGTACCGGTTTGCGCCTGACCCGCGATATCATGCCCTGAAAGGGTATATGGCAGTGCTAATGCCTGAATCGGAGTACAGTACTGAAATCCTTTGCTATCAAGGGCTTTCACTACCTGAGGGTGCAGGGCGAAGTCGGAAAACTTCTTTTCTGTTAAGTGTGTTTTGCTCATAGTGTGGTAGAATATCAGCTTAATGTCGCTTTACGAAAGCGTATCCAATGAAATAAAGTCAACTTACGTTGATACATTTTACGCCAATTCGCCAGGCATAATTTTGTGGAGCAATACATGAGCAGTGATAAAATCATTCACCTGACCGATGACAGTTTCGAAACCGACGTCCTGAAAGCTGAAGGTGTGACACTGGTAGATTTCTGGGCCGAATGGTGTGGTCCGTGCAAAATGATCGCACCCATCCTTGATGAAGTGGCCGAAGAGTACCAAGGCCGACTGACAGTTGCCAAACTGAACATCGATGATAACCCGGGCACCGCGCCGAAGTACGGTATCCGTGGTATTCCTACTTTACTGTTATTCGTTAATGGTGAAGTGGCTGCGACCAAAGTAGGCGCCCTGTCTAAAGGTCAGCTGAAAGAGTTCCTGAACGCTAACCTCGGTTAATGTCAGAATCAGACGCCAGTGGTGGTTTATTTTTGTGCTATCACTGGACGTCTGCATTTTAGCGTGTTAAGTTACTTTCACTGCATTACGCTCTTACCAGTAGTCAGAATCTAAGATTTCCTTTGTTAAGCCAGTCTGCGTTACCTAGAGAATGGGTTAGCAATCCGGTGGATATCCACCACGTCGCATCAAGGCCGTCTCGTCATTTGTTTGTCGCTGTTTATTGACGACGTCAGTGTCGGGCTCAGAGTTAACATATTTCTATTTACAGGTTAAAGGCTGGTTTTCCTGCCATACCACCCATGACTAACATTCCGAGTAATACCCCGAGTCAAGAACCCATCACTATGAATCTTACCGAATTAAAAAATACGCCGGTGTCTGAGCTGATTACTCTCGGCGAAAATATGGGGTTAGAAAACCTCGCGCGTATGCGTAAACAGGACATTATTTTTGCCATTCTGAAGCAGCATGCAAAAAGTGGTGAAGACATCTTTGGTGATGGTGTGCTGGAAATCCTGCAGGATGGATTTGGTTTCCTGCGTTCGGCGGACAGTTCCTACCTGGCCGGCCCGGATGATATCTATGTTTCTCCTAGCCAGATCCGCCGCTTTAACCTGCGTACCGGTGACACCATCTCCGGCAAAATTCGCCCGCCGAAAGAAGGCGAACGCTATTTCGCGTTACTGAAAGTCAACGAAGTTAACTACGACAAGCCTGAAAACGCCCGCAATAAAATCCTGTTCGAAAACCTTACTCCTCTGCATGCCAATAACCGCCTGCGTATGGAACGTGGAAACGGTTCAACAGAAGATATTACTGCCCGTGTTCTTGATTTGGCCTCACCGATTGGTCGTGGCCAGCGTGGTTTGATTGTGGCACCGCCGAAAGCTGGTAAAACCATGCTGCTGCAGAATATCGCCCAGAGTATTGCTTACAACTATCCTGACTGTGAGCTGATGGTGCTGCTGATCGATGAGCGTCCAGAAGAAGTGACCGAGATGCAGCGTCTGGTGAAAGGTGAAGTGGTTGCTTCTACCTTTGATGAGCCAGCGTCACGTCACGTTCAGGTTGCTGAGATGGTGATCGAGAAAGCTAAGCGTCTGGTTGAGCATAAGAAAGATGTCATTATTCTGCTGGACTCCATTACCCGCTTGGCCCGTGCTTATAACACCGTGGTCCCGGCATCCGGTAAAGTCCTGACCGGTGGTGTGGATGCTAATGCCCTACACCGTCCTAAGCGTTTCTTCGGTGCCGCACGTAATGTCGAAGAGGGCGGAAGTCTGACCATTATTGCGACAGCACTGGTTGATACCGGCTCTAAAATGGATGAAGTCATCTATGAAGAGTTTAAAGGTACCGGTAACATGGAGCTGCATCTTTCGCGTAAGATTGCGGAAAAACGTGTCTTCCCAGCGATTGATTATAACCGTTCAGGAACCCGTAAAGAAGAGCTGCTGACTACTCAGGAAGAGCTACAGAAAATGTGGATCTTGCGTAAAATCATCCATCCAATGGGTGAGATTGATGCGATGGAATTCCTGATCAACAAACTTGCTATGACAAAAACCAACGAAGAATTCTTCGATATGATGAAGCGTTCGTAACATCGCTCCCCTAATGATGGGATTAGGAATTTGTTGAAAGTGTTAAAACGCCACGTCTTTACGTGGCGTTTTTGTTTTTCCGGTTATAGCATTATCATGTGCGGGAAATTTATGATGGAGTTAGACATGCAGACAACATCCGGGAAAGCACCCGTAGGTATTGAATTACTCATTATCTGAATCAAAGGACACCCTGTTTGTATCCTAATGAGAATTCTAATCGAGAGTATTTAATGTGAATTTACTCAATATGAGTATTGAACTCAGCCTGACGTTTCTCTTTTCGCTGGGGTTTTTATTTTGTGCCCGTAAGGTGGCCAAAAAAATCGGGCTGGTCGATAAGCCTGACTCCCGAAAACGTCATCAGGGGGCTATCCCTCTGGTGGGAGGGATCTCAGTGTTTGCGGGTATTGCTTTCGCATTAATACTGACCAAAAGTTATCAGCCGGATGCGGCCTTGTACTTGTCCTGTGCCGGTATCCTAGTGCTGGTAGGGGCCTTGGATGATCGTTTTGATATTAGCGTCCGGCTGCGGGCGGTGGTACAGGCGATAGTGGCTATTGCCATGATGGCCTGTGCCGGTATCTATCTAACCAGTTTTGGTTACGTGATAGGGCCGGTGGAGTTAAATGTCGGGCCATTTGGCTATGTGCTGACTCTGTTTGCGGTATGGGCGGCGATTAACGCTTTCAATATGGTCGATGGGATCGATGGACTGCTCGGGGGGCTCTCCTGTGTCAGTTTCGGTGCTCTCGGGATCCTAATGCTGCTGAAAGGGCAGCACAGCTTAGCGTTCTGGTGCTTTGCGATGATTGCTGCCACTGTGCCCTATATCCTGCTCAATTTGGGTCTGCTCGGACGCCGCTATAAGGTGTTTATGGGGGATGCCGGTAGTACTATGATCGGCTTCACTATTATTTGGTTATTACTCAAAACGACCCAAGGCGTTAGCCACGATGTGCATCCGGTAACGGCGTTATGGATAATCGCCATTCCGTTGATGGATATGGTGGCGATTATGTATCGTCGGTTGCGTAAAGGAATGAGTCCATTTACGGCCGACCGACAACATATCCATCATTTGATGATGCGTGCCGGATTCAGTTCCGGGCAAGCATTTTTGCTGATTACCCTAGCAGCCGCCCTACTGGCATTGTTTGGTGTGGTCGGCGAGTATCTGACCTTTATCCCTGAATGGGGAATGATGCTGTTGTTTTTAGCGGTATTCCTCGTCTATGGCTACTGTCTTAAACATGCGTGGCGTGTCTCGCGGCGGGTACGCCGCCTGAAACGTAGATGGCACCAACGGCGTAAAGCACGACTGCAGTGAGCGTATGAGATCAAAGCACCGGTAGGAAATAACAGATATTATTCTGTTTGTAGGTGCCGGGCACGTTATCGACAATATATTCTCGGCACTTATCGCCGGTAGAAAGGCAGAAGAGTGACGGGGGCTCCCTGCCGTTCTGCAAGACAGCCCCATTCAGCTCCCCTTATCGTTTATCAGGGCAGATAACGATAGCTGATACAACAGCAAACTAAGGAACTTTGCGTGAAGGTATTAACGGTATTTGGCACGCGCCCGGAAGCCATAAAAATGGCGCCTCTGGTGATGGCTCTGGCCGACGAACCGGGCATTGATGCCCGCATCTGTGTCACAGCTCAGCATCGGGAAATGCTGGATCAGGTCTTGGAATTGTTTCGTCTGAAACCTGACTATGACCTGAATGTAATGCGTCCCGGCCAGAACCTGGCGGCGATTGCGGCACGGATCCTCACCGACGTCAGCGAGGTGATGGAGAGCTTTCGCCCAGATATCGTACTGGTACATGGTGATACCACCACCACTATGGCGGTCAGTCTGGCGGCTTACTATCAGCGTATTGCGCTGGGGCATGTCGAGGCCGGTCTACGTACCGGTAATCTCTTTTCTCCTTGGCCGGAAGAGGGCCATCGCAAAATTACTGCGCATCTAGCTCGCTTCCACTTTGCACCCACCCTCTCGGCAAAAGAGAACCTCTTACGGGAAAATATCCCTTCGCAGCAGATTTATATCACCGGCAATACGGTAATCGACGCACTGTTCCGTGTGAGAGATAAAATTATGCAGGATCCGGGATTGGAACAGCGGCTGGCTGCCCGTTATCCGTTTCTAGAGCCTGGTCAGCGGATGGTGTTGGTGACGGGGCATCGCCGAGAAAACTTTGGGCAGAGCTTCGAACGTATCTGCCAAGCGCTTGCTGAACTGGCACAGCGTTATCCAGATATTGGTATTGTCTATCCGTTACACCTCAATCCTAATGTCAGCGAGCCGGCCCGCCGTATTTTACAGGCTATTCCGAATGTCTTTCTGATCGACCCCCAGGATTATCTGCCGTTTGTCTGGCTGATGAATCGGGCCACATTAATCCTCACAGACTCTGGTGGTATCCAAGAAGAAGCACCGGCACTAGGTGTGCCGGTGCTGGTGATGCGCGATACTACAGAGCGCCCAGAAGCGGTTGAAGCCGGAACCGTGCGTCTGGTGGGTACTGATACGCAACAGATTGTCAGCCAGGTTTCTGCCTTACTGGATAGTCCGGCACTGCGACAGCAAATGGGACACGCCCATAACCCTTACGGTGACGGTACCGCCTGCCGACAAATTGTCGATATTTTAAAACAGTACAGAGACGCGCTATGAGTTTTAACAGGATTTCTGTGATTGGGTTAGGTTACATTGGTCTGCCTACGGCGGCCATTCTGGCATCACAAGGGGTGAGGGTTATCGGTGTCGATATCAGCCCGCTGGCGGTGAGCACCATTAATCGTGGTGACATCCATATTACTGAACCCGGTCTGGCAGAAGTGGTTACCCGTGTGGTCACAGAAGGTAACCTGCATGCTACCACACAGCCTGAGGCTGCCGATGCCTTTATGATTGCGGTACCGACCCCCTTTTCTGCGGGGCATCAGCCGGACCTTAGCTATGTCCGTGCGGCAGCGGAGTCTGTCGCACCGGTACTGGAAAAAGGTAACCTGGTGGTCATTGAATCGACCTGTCCGGTGGGCAGCAGTGGCCAGGTGGCAGAGTGGTTGGCAGCATTACGTCCTGACCTCCTTTTCCCCCAGCACAGTGAGCATCCCGATATTCATATTGCTTACTGCCCAGAACGGGTATTACCCGGCAAGATCCTTGATGAGCTGGTCAGTAATGACCGAGTGATTGGCGGGATGCGTCCCAGTTGTGCGGCTCGGGCCAGTGAACTTTACCGGATATTTGTGGCTGGTGAGTGTATTACCACCGATGATCGTACTGCTGAGCTATGCAAACTGACAGAAAACAGCTTCCGTGATGTCAATATTGCCTTTGCTAACGAATTATCGATGATTTGCGATCAGCAACAGATTAACGTCTGGCAACTGATCGCGTTGGCTAACCGTCATCCTCGAGTCAACATACTGCAGCCGGGGCCAGGGGTCGGCGGCCACTGTATCGCGGTGGATCCTTGGTTTATCGTGGCGCAGAATCCGCAGCAGGCACGTCTTATCTGTACCGCCCGTGAAGTCAACGATAGTAAGCCGGAGTGGGTGTTGAACCAAGTCAGACAGCAGTTGGCTGACTGTGTTACCGAGAGCGGCCTGCGGGCGGATGAGGTGACCATTGCCTGTTTTGGGCTGGCTTTTAAAGCGGACATTGACGATCTGCGTGAGAGTCCTGCCCTGGCGATCGTCCGCCAAATCGGCGATTGGCACCGTGGTCCAGTCCTGGCTGTTGAACCCCATGTGGCAGCCTTGCCGGAACAGCTGGCGGATAATGTCCGTTTGGTTGAGGTTGAGGCAGCACTGGCACAGGCGGATATTTTGGTGCTGCTGGTTGACCACCAAGCGTTCCGGGCTATCGACCGTCAAAAACTAGCTGGGTATCGTAAAGTCGATACTCGGGGTTTATGGCAATAACCGGTTCGCCGGGCTGACAGGAAGTAGCGATGCAGATACAAGGCACCATTATTCCTTTGACGTGGGAATCAGAATTTTTTGGTTTTGACCATGGCCGCTTGGTACTGGGGGAGGGGACGTCATTATCCCACTCTGAGATGGATCAGTATCCGCTGTTACAGGCCAAGGCCGCCGCTGAGGATTATACGGCCATAACATGGCTTAATCAGCTTGGCTTCCAGTTGGCCGAAGGGGAAGCCACGTTAACAATGTCCCTAGATAATACCGAACGTCAACCGGGGATCAGGGTTGCCCGTCCTCAACAGATCCCCGAATTGCGCCAAGCGGCCTGTCGAGAAATCGTTTACAGCCGCTTTCGTCAACCTTGGTACCGTACGGACCAGAGCCAACAATTTTATGCGCAATGGATTGAGAACGCCGTGAACGGCCAGTTTGATGATCAATGCTTGGTAGCTTGTGGCGCTCAGGGTGAGATCTTTGGCTTTGCCTCAGTGCGGGCAAAGGGAGAGGAAGCCCGTCTTGGTCTACTTGCGGTCGCCCCTGACCAACAGGGGCAGGGTGTCGGCCAGCGCTTACTGCTGGCTGCTGCTGACTGGGGAAGGGTACGCGGGGCCAAGCGATTAGCGATCACCACACAATTGAGTAACGTCATTGCGATGCGTCTGTATTTGAGAAACGGCGCACGGCTGGAAAATACGGCTTACTGGTTCTATAGGAGCGCTGATGATTCCCTTTAATTCTCCCCCGGTGACCGGCAACGAAAGCGATTACCTTCGTGAGGCGATGGGTAGTGGTAAACTCAGTGGTGACGGGGCTTTTAGCCGCCGGTGCCAACACTGGCTGGAACAGCGTTTTGACTGCCCGAAAGTACTGCTGACACCGTCCTGTACGGCATCTCTGGAAATGGCCGCACTGCTGATCGATATCGCCCCAGGCGATGAAGTGATCATGCCTTCCTATACCTTTGTGTCAACCGCCAATGCCTTTGTGTTGCGCGGCGCGCACATTGTTTTTGTAGATATCCGGCCGGATACCCTAAATATCGATGAAACCCTGATCGCCGCGGCGATCACTGAGAAAACGCGTGCCATTGTGGTAGTGCATTATGCCGGGGTGGCCTGTGAGATGGATACCGTACTGGCGCTATGCGAACAGTACCGGTTATTCCTCATTGAAGATGCGGCTCAGGGAATGATGTCGACTTACAAAGGGCGGTCGCTCGGGACTTTGGGGCATATTGGTTGCTACAGCTTCCATGAAACGAAAAACTACACCGCTGGCGGAGAGGGTGGCGCCACCCTGATAAATGACCCGTCACTGGTAGCTCGAGCGGAGATCATCCGTGAAAAAGGCACCAACCGTAGCCAGTTCTTTCGCGGACAGACAGATAAATACACTTGGCGGGATCTGGGGTCGAGCTATCTGATGTCCGATTTACAGGCTGCCTATCTGTGGGCCCAACTACTAGCGGCGGATCAGATTAACCAGCGTCGCCTTACACTGTGGCAGCGTTATTATCAGGCGCTGACGCCTCTGGCGGAACAAGGACTACTGAGCTTACCCGCGGTTCCTGACGAGTGTACTCATAATGCCCATATGTTTTATCTGCGATTGCACGATAGTGAGGGGCGGGACGGCTTGATCCGGAAGATGAAACAGTCAGACATCCTGACGGTATTTCACTATATCCCACTACACAGCTCCCCGGCTGGGCAGCAGTTCGGCCGTTTTCACGGTGAGGATCGTTTTACGACGTCAGAAAGCGAGAAGCTACTGCGTCTACCGCTATTTTATAACCTTTCTGATGCCGATCAGCAGACAGTGATTGAGGCACTGATGGACTTACTGCACTGATGTCGCTGGCAAAAGCCTCTGTCTGGACGTCACTTTCGGTACTGACCAAAATCCTGTGTGGGTTGCTGGTGGTTAAGTTGATGGCGATAAGCTACGGCCCGCAAGGTCTAGGGTTGGCGGGCAATTTTCGCCAGTTGATTACGGTGTTGGGGGTTATTGCCGGCGCTGGAATTTTTAATGGCGTCACCCGCTATGTGGCACAACATCAGCAGAGCCCGCAGCAGTTACAGCAACTGACCTCGGCGGCGGCGGCATTGGTGTTAATCGCATCCCTACTGATGGCAACCCTACTGCTACTGGCCGCAGCACCGCTGAGTACATTACTGTTTGGCAGCGACCATTATCAGGGCATCCTGCGCCTGTTGGCTTTGCTGCAGGCCGGTATCGGCTGGGCAAATTTGTTGCAGGCATTACTAAAAGGGTTCCGTGATGCGCGAGGCAATGCCTTGGTGGTTGCACTAGGCAGCCTGCTAGGCGTAGGCGGCTACCTGCTGTGTTGGTGGGTAGGAGGTTATCGGGGGGCACTGATCGGACTGGCGTTGGTGCCTGCTATGGCACTGCTACCTGCGCTATGGCTGCTGACAAGACGTACCTCGCTACAATGGCGCTGGCTGCTCCCGCAGTGGCAGCCGCAGATTGCCGGTAACCTACTGAAATATACCTTAATGGCGATCATGACCGCCGCGACCTTACCGGTAGCGTGGATATTGATGCGCCGACTGCTGGCGGCCCATACCGACTGGCAAGATGTCGGATTATGGCAAGGGGTCAGTACGCTGTCTGATGCTTGGCTACAATTTATCACGGCGACCTTTAGTGTCTGGCTGCTCCCCACTCTCTCTCGGATCACAGACAAACGAGAGATCGCAATGGAGATGCGTAAAGCCCTCTGTTTTTATCTGCCTCTGGTGGCAGCGATTGCGCTGTCAGTATGGCTGTTGCGTGATATCGCTATCCATTTACTTTTTTCATCACAGTTCACCGCGATGCGCGATCTGTTTTTTTGGCAGTTAACCGGCGATTTCTTTAAGGTCGGTGCTTATATCTTTGGCTACCTAGTGATCGCCCGCGCCTCATTACGCCTGTATCTTCTGACTGAACTTAGCCAGTTCATCTTACTACTGACATCTGCTTGGTGGCTGATCCCGTTACAGGGCGTAGAGGGTGCGGTAGAGGCATATGCGCTGAGCTATATGGTGTATTTTTGCCTGTGTGGGGCAGCTTTTATGTTTTGGTATCGAAAATGACAAGATTAATCCATCTGCTGGGATCGGATATTCCCCACCATAATCTGACGCTACTGCATTTTTTTAATGATCAGCTGGCGGAAAAGGTCCCCGTTGCAGAGGCGCGAGTCTTTATGGTGGTTGCCGCGGATGCCAGCGCGTTTACCGCGCTGAAGGCACTGGATATCAGAGTGTTTCCTGATAAAAAATCTTTTGCTCAAGCCGTTATTGAACTGGCGAAAGATCGTCGGCAGCGTTTTTTCTGCCACGGGCAGTTTAATATTTGGCTATGGTTGGCCTTACTGAGGGGAAAACTGTCCCGCCATCAGGTGTACTGGCATATCTGGGGGGCGGATTTGTATGAGGACTCGCGGCGTTTGCGTTTCCGGCTTTTCTATCTGCTACGCCGTCAGGCTCAAAAACGCGTGGCCGCCGTGTGGGCCACCCGGGGAGATATTACTCATTTCCGCCAGCGTATCTCCTCAGTGCCGGCCTCACTGCTCTATTTTCCGGCCAGAATGCCGGAAGCGGGTTGTGGACCCTCAGCCACAGTCAGCGGGCAACCACTGACTATCTTGGCGGGGAATTCCGGCGATCCGGCGAATCGGCATCAGCAGGTGCTGGCGGATATTCATCGTCAGTTTGGCCAAGATGTGCGAGTGCTCGTGCCGATGGGCTATCCTCAAGGTAACGCGGACTATATTGCCCAAGTACGGCACACCGCAGAGCACTATTTTCCGCAGGGACAAGTCAACATTTTGACGGAGAAAATGGATTTTTCGACCTATCAGCAACTCCTCGACCAATGCAGTCTGGGGTATTTCATTTTTGAACGCCAGCAGGGAATTGGCACACTTTGCTTGCTGATTGAGAAAAATATTCCGTTTGTTGTCAGCCGGAAAAATCCCTTTTGGCAGGATCTTACCGAACAACACTTACCGGTATTATTCCGCGAAGATGAACTCTCTTGTGCGGTGATCGATGAAGCCCGCCGTCAGCTCACCCAGTGCGATAAAGCGGCGATTGCTTTTCTTTCTCCTGGGTATCTTGATGGCTGGAGCCGTATGTTGAATTTGCTGGAAAACGGGGGGAGCCTATGAATCCGTTACAGTTTTGTGGGCTGACCGCCGTTTATCTGTGTTGCCTTGGGTTTGTGCTAGCGCTGACTTGGCAGGCGTTTCGTCGCGAACGTTTCAACTTCCATATTTTCTTTTCCTTATTGTTTCTACTGACTTTCTATTTCGGGTTTCCTCTGACAGGGGTAATGGTTTTCGGGTTCAATGCTCCGGTAGAGTCTACGCAGTACCTGCTTCAGGCGCTGCTTTCAGCGACACTGTTTTATGGACTCTATTCTCTGAGCTACAAAATCAGGCTGCGACGGCATGGGCCTACTGTGGTCAAAGACCGACTCAGAATGAATCAGACCGAGGCGCAAATACTGGCTGGCTTACTGGCGTTGATTGCCGTGGGTACGGTGGCAGTATTTTTTATCCATAACGGCTTTTTACTGTTCCGTCTCAGCTCCTACAGTCAGATCTTTTCTTCTCGAGTGTCTGATGTTGCCCTGAAGCGGTTCTTCTACTTTTTTATCCCTGCTATGTTAGTGGTCTATTTTTTACGCCCTGACCGTAAAAACTGGTGGCTGTTTCTGGTCAGTACGGTGAGTTTTGGTGTACTGAGTTATCTGATTATCGGCGGGACCCGCGCCAATATTATTATTGCGTTTGCGTTGTTCCTGTTTATTGGGGTTTCTAGGGGCTGGATCTCTTTACCGGTATTGGTTTCGGCAGGAATACTGTCTGTGTTAGCCATGTTCTGGTTGGCCTTACGTCGCTACAATTTGCACGTCAGCGGTGATGAGGCGGTCTATACCTTTCTCTATCTGACCCGAGACACTTTCTCGCCTTGGGAGAACTTGGCAACGCTGTACAGCCACTATCATGACATCAAGTTCCAGGGGCTGGCCCCAATGTGGCGGGATTTTTATGTCTTTATCCCCACTTGGCTGTGGCATGACAAACCTCTGATGGTGCTAAACAGTGCCAATTATTTCACTTGGGAAGTTCTGGATAATCACTCAGGACTGGCGATATCGCCGACACTGGTCGGTTCATTACTGGTCATGGGTGGCGTCTGGATATTGATCCCCGGCGCAGTGCTGGTAGGACTGATTATCAAAGGGTTCGATGCGCTTTATTATCGGGCTCGATATGAGACCAACCGCTATAACGCCGCCGTGTTGAATAGTTTCTGTTTTGGCGCGGTCTTTAATCTGATTGTACTGGTCCGTGAAGGGCTTGATGCTTTTGGGTCGCGAATTGTTTTTTTCTGTGTCGTTTTCCTGCTGTGTCTGGCAGGGGCTAAAGTGTTATCAGGGTGGATCTATGGTCGTCGCAGCACTGATAACGGGCCAGAGATTGTGAAAGTCGCTGCTCCTATTAAAAAACACTGATCCCTGGAGACCGATATGACTCATTGTGACGCACAGCCTCCTTACCAGATACGGGGTGTCCCGTTATATGGCTTTGCTTCTACAGACGCATTTATTGGTTTTTTGCTAGCGGAGACGCCTCTCCGTTACGGCATGTTAGTGGCGATTAATGCCGAAAAAATTTTAGCGGCGGAGCAGGATCCGCAGGTTCAGGATATATTGTCTCAGGCGGAATTTAACTATCCCGACGGGATCAGTATCGTCCGTTCGATACGTAAAAAATACCCAGGCAGTCGTATTACGCGCATAACCGGTGTCGACCTTTGGCACGCACTGATGCAACAGGCAGGGCAGCGACAGATCCCGGTTTTTCTGGTGGGTGGACAAGCGCGGATTTTGAAAAACACGGCACAAAAGCTGCAGGAGCAATGGTCGGTCGAAGTGGTCGGGCAACAAGATGGTTACTTCTCTGAGCAGCAAACCGATGCAGTTATTGCGGCAATTGCCCAGAGTGGAGCCCAAATTATCACTGTTGCGATGGGGTCACCGCGGCAGGAGTTGTTTATCCGGCGTTGTCGTGCTGTTTACCCTAATGCGCTCTATATGGGCGTTGGTGGCACTTACAACGTCTTTACCGGAGAGGTGAAGCGAGCCCCTCTGTTCTGGCAGAAAGCGGGCCTGGAGTGGTTATATCGCCTGATTATGGAACCCTCCCGCTGGCGCCGGCAAATAAAGTTGCTGCGTTATCAAAAATATCATTGGCGCGGAGAATTATAGTAATAGTGTACTTTTCAATCAAAAACGGCTTGCAATGATGAAACTTCACTCAAACTGTGCAATTAGCAGCCAAACAGAATTTTTTATTTAAAAAGCACTAGACAGGATCACCTCAACCCCGTAATATCCGCATCCGCAACGGCGCTAAGCGCCCGTAGCTCAGCTGGATAGAGCGCTGCCCTCCGGAGGCAGAGGTCTCAGGTTCGAATCCTGTCGGGCGCGCCACTTAGGTTTGTGCGCAAGAGCTGCGGTGTTTTACCGCGAAAGTAGTAAAGATGTTTAAAGCATCGTTGTAAGTAGAAAGATATGGTGGCTATAGCTCAGTTGGTAGAGCCCTGGATTGTGATTCCAGTTGTCGTGGGTTCGAGTCCCATTAGCCACCCCATTTTTTGCTGGTTATGCGAAGGTGGCGGAATTGGTAGACGCGCTAGCTTCAGGTGTTAGTGTCTTAACGGACGTGAGGGTTCAAGTCCCTCTCTTCGCACCAGGCAAAAAACAAAGAGAAGTACAGCAGTATTTCGGCGAGTAGCGCAGCTTGGTAGCGCAACTGGTTTGGGACCAGTGGGTCGGAGGTTCGAATCCTCTCTCGCCGACCATATTCAAAGAAACCCGCTACGGCGGGTTTTTTTACGTCTAGAGTAAATAGAGGATGAGAACCTCCGAAGGAGGTTTGAGCCGAACGAAGTGAGACAAGGTCGCATTAGCGACGGCCCGAAGGGGCATCATCCTCTCTCGCCGACCCTATTCAAGAAAACCCGCTTCTAGCGGGTTTTTTTACGCCTAGAGTAAATAGAGGATGAGAACCTCCGAAGGAGGTTTGAGCCGAACGGAGTGAGACAAGGTCGCGTTAGCGACGGCCCGAAGGGGCATCATCCTCTCTCGCCGACCCTATTCAAAGAAACCCGCTACGGCGGGTTTTTTTACGTCTTCGATAAAAATACCGCGATAAGATGCTGTATTCATGAGGAGTTTTTTGCCCTCATTGATGACTCTGGATCAACCGTTCCCCTTTGCTGTCAGTGGCCGGATAACACAGTTTACGGCGGTTCTACCCTGAGGCTATCGGCCCACAGCGTATGTCGCTGTGGGCCGATAAGCGGGTCCGTGGCAAGCGCTCGAGCTGACATCCCAGGGATAGATTATTGTATCTCACAAGTCGCTGTTGGGCCGTCGAGCTAGAATTAGGCATCTATCACCCCGAGTATTTCTGTGAGCTGCATCACACGCAGAAAAAGATGATGAAGAGAGCTACCGTGTTACAACGACTGGCCGGGCGAGTCTTTGTAGCGGAGTTTGACAATAAAAAAGGTGCCGGTTAGGGCACCTTTAGTGGCGGCAGGAATAGCGTTACTGCTCGGGGTGCTGTTTGAGTGTCAGTAGCAGTCCTTCCCGACGCATTTTAGCGGCTTCTTCAGGACGATGCATTTTCTCATAGCAGTCAGCCAGCCAGGCAAAATCGAATGCATCTGTCCGTTGAGACAGTGCTTGGCGGAAAGCCTCGCTGGCCGCTTGCCACTCTCCCTGACGCATTAGCATTTGACCAAGGGTGCTATTCAGTAGTGGCGTTGCACCGTGCTGTTTGATTTGCTGTCGCAGCGCTTTTTCCAGTAACTCAGGAGACTGGCTGCTGATGCGTGGTAATAACAGCACCAAGCGTTCATCATACTGACGTTTCAGCCCTGTCAACACGATCTCCTGGGCAGCTTCGCCATCATTACATTCAATCAGATGCGTCGCCATTGCTGCCTGCAGGGCAGGGTCCTGACGGGTTTTGCGGCTCTGTCCTTTCCACCACTGTTTCAGACCTTGGCTACCCTGGTCGGCCATTGCCTGAGACATCATTCCTAGCCAAGCTTTCTCTTGCAGTGACTGCAATTGGGTCTCATCAACCAGACGTTCTTTTTCCATTGACGGCAGAATATCCAGCAGCGCTTGCCAAGCACCGGTTTTTAAATAGGCGGTTTCAGCCAGTCGTAAGACTTCAGGGTGGCGGGGTGCGACATCCAGTAGGCGGTCGATACAGTGACGGGCGGCATGATATTCTGTGCGAGCCAATAGAATACGGGCACGGGTGATTTCTACTGGGATTTGATTGCTGGTACTGACTTCCGCTGCTCGTTCCAGATGTTGATTAGCGCGAATTTCGTCACCACGCTGTTGCGCAGCTTCCGCTGCCAGTAGATAGTTAGCCAGAGGATCTGCGGCATGGTCGGCATCACGGGACAGCAGTTTTTCCACCTGCTTATGATCGCCTTCCGCCAATTTAATCATTGCGTCACGGGTCTGACGTTGAGCACGACGGCGCTTGCGACCGGTAAACCAGCCACGGGTGCGCTTGCCGGTGCGAAACAGACGGCGCAGCAACCACTCTACCGCCAGGATCACCATTAGGGCGACGATCAGGATAATCACCAGTCCAGTGACACTGGTTTCAATATTCCAGTTATCGGTTTGGATCAGTACATATCCTTGGTGACCTGCCAGCATCGGGCCCAATACGATACCCGCCAGCAATAGTATAAAAAGGATCAGGACACGTAACATACTCAGCCTCCCTGCTGTGCTGAGGTAGCAGCAGGCTGGTTCAGCAGCCCGCGAACCCGGGTTTGCATCAGTTTATCCAGCAATGGCTGGCTGGTCAGTGAAGCCGGCACATCCATGGTGATATTTTGCTGCTCAAGGCCATCAATCTGCGCCAGGAAAGCTTTGGTCGCCGGAGCATTGGTGTCGTACCAAGCACGCACCCAGGAAGAGACCGCCTGCAGCGACTGACGATAAATGTCGTTCTGGTGACGTGGAACCGCCTGAGAAGCAATCAGCAATTTGGAGCGGATATTTTCACGTAGGTAGATGTCCTGATTCGGTGCCAACAGCGGTTCAGCAGTGTTATCACGACGACGAATAGTAATAAAATTATCCATAAAATCGTGCCAGCTTTTGGCCAGATTTTCCCGCCACTGTGCCAGTGAACCGGAAACTTCTTTACTGTCAGCATCCATCGGGCTTTCATTATTTTCGTCATCGGCGAGGCGCAGATTATCGACATTATCCGACAGTTGGTTCAGCTTAAGGATAATACCGTCATAATCCACCTGACTCAGTGAGGATAGGGTGCTGATATCTGCAGTCAGTGCTCGGCGAACATTGAGTACGCTCGGGTCATCCATCTCTGCCAGACTGCCATCGGCACTTTTTAATAAGGCTTCTGCGGTGATCACGTCTTGATCACTCCACAGCTTACGGCCAGCCAGTTTCACCAGATAGTCAGCTTGGGCGATCAGCCAGGTGCTACCGTCGTTACCGGTCAGTGAAGCAACCCGGTCACGCAAGCTGTTAAGCTCTTTATCGCTGGCATCTTGATGCTGGCGTGCATTCTGTAACGCCTGTGCCGCATCATTTAGCTGCTGAGAGAGTTGCTGACGGCTTGCGTCACTTTGCTGCATGAGCGTGCTCAGTTTCTGGCTAAGCGCATCTCGGGAAGCGCTGTCCATCTTCTGCTGCTGAGTGACATACCAGTAGCTTCCACCTGCAGAGGCAAGGGCAATAATAATGGCCACGATTGCCAAAGGTGTACCGATATTTTTAGCTGATGTCTTTTTTCCCGCTGTCGCCGGAGAGTGATTTTCTTCCGGTGGCGTGGCTTCAGACATGGCGGAGGGGTCTTTGTGTTCCGTCATTTTCGCTCATCCCATTGTTATAAGTTCAGTGTAACGCGCGCAATAATGCATCGTTATCCGCGCCATCAGCTACCGTCACAGACTGCCAGCCTAACTCGGCCGCAAGGGTAGCTAAACGAGCACTCACCACCACCAGTCGGCAGTGTAATAACCATTCCCGGCGATCCACCGCCGGAAACAGAGAATATAAATGTTGCAGCATCTCACCACTGGTGACCACCAGTGTGGTAATGCCTTGTTTTCGCCAGCGTACCGCTTCCTCAGCGCCTTGGTAGTCACAAGTTCTGCGCTGGTAACATTCCAATATGTCTACCACTGCACCGCGCTGGCTGAGGGTTTCCGCCAGCAGGTCACGGCCACCGTTGCCCCGCAGGATCAATGCCCGTTTACCGTGGAGATCGCGGAGTGACGGCATATTAAGCAGCGTTTCACTGGTTGCGATACCCTGAGGATAGTCCACATTTCGGCCACTTGCCTGGTGTAAATCCAAGGCGGTGCGTCTGCCGATTGCATAATAACTCAGCGCTGGCCAGACGGCATTATGCTGCTGCATCACTGGGGCACTGAAACGTATTGCCTGATGTGATACGGCAAACAGCAGGTCTTCAGGCCCTAGGGCTGCCAGCCGATGTGGTAGCTGTGCCAGTTCCCTGCCAGGCAGATAATCTATCAGGGGAAAACTCCAAGCCTGTTTGCCGGTTTGACGTAGCCTAGCCACCAGTGCCGACGCCGAAGGCTCTGGACGGGTGACCAAAATGGTCATACTGGTGGCTGTCCCTGATAGACTTCACGCAAGATATCGCCGGCGCCACGTTCCAGCAGTTCGTCTGCCAGCGAGATACCCAGTTGCTCGGCCTGGTCGCGATGACCTCGGCGTTCAGCATGGATAACCTGAGTACCGTCTGGTGTGCCCACTAAACCTCTCAACCATAACTGATCGCCTTCCAGCACGGCATAACTGCCGATTGGTACCTGACAGCCCCCTTCCAGGCGGGTATTCATGGCGCGCTCCGCACGAACACAGCTGTTCGTGTCTGCATGGTTGAGGGCTTGTAACACGTCGATTAACGACTGATCATTGAGGCGACACTCGATACCGACTGCACCTTGGCCAACGGCAGGCAGAGAAACTTCAGCGCTTAGGGTACTGCGAATGCGGGACTCCAGGCCTAAACGTTTCAGCCCAGCAGCGGCCAGAATAATGGCATCGTATTCACCAGCGTCCAGTTTAGATAGACGAGTACCCACATTGCCGCGTAGAGAACGGATCACCAGGTCCGGTCGTTGTGCACGGATTTGGCATTGGCGACGCAGCGATGAAGTTCCAACAGTAGCTCCGGCAGGTAATGCATCCAGATCCTGATATTTGTCAGAGACAAAGGCGTCATGGGGATCTTCACGTTCGCAGATAGTGACCAGCCCGAGCCCCTCAGGGAAGGCGACCGGCACATCTTTCATTGAGTGCACCGCCAGGTCAGCACGGTTTTCCAGCATGGCCAGTTCCAGTTCTTTGACGAATAACCCTTTTCCGCCGACTTTGGACAGTGGAGTGTCTAGCAGGACATCCCCTTTGGTCACCATGGGGACCAGTTCAACGCGGAGCCCTGGGTGGGCGGCTATTAACCGATCTTGAACATAGTGAGCTTGCCAAAGGGCCAGCGGGCTTTGTCTGGTTGCGATACGAATAATTTTCTCTGACATTGTGGATAACCGTTTTTGTGGTTTGCTGATCATCCTATCATTTAAACGCTAAATGTGGCAGGCTTCGGCGATGAAATCCATCCTTAGCGCTCGTGGTTGGCTTGCTGTGCTATGGCCAATAGACCGATGAGGAAAGGTGATAAAATAACCGCGCTAACGACCCCCGCGGTGCGGTAAGCGTAAACTGTCTCTTTACTGGCTCCGTCTCCTGCTGAGGTGTCGCAGGCGGGGCAGGGGATTAAAGTGCTTAATTACCGGATATTGCAGGCTAAACGTCTTGTACCTTTATATTGAGACTCTGAAACAGCGACTGGATGCCATCAATCAGCTGCGGATCGATCGCGCGATAGCCGCGACTGGGCCGGCATTTCGTCAGGTCTATCAGCTGCTACCTGTGCTGTTGCAGTATCACCATCCTTTGCTGCCCGGCTACACCGGTGGCAATGTTCCCTATGGCATCAGTTTTTTTACTGTGGATGATGAGCAGCGTTCCTTACTGCAACAGTTGCTAGGTCCGGCTCTAAGGTTGCCGGTTTCCCCACCCGGCGAAGCACCGATTACCGGGGTCTACTCGATGGGCAGTACCTCTTCGGTCGGCCAGAACAGTGCTTCTGATCTTGATATTTGGGTCTGCCATCAGTCATGGCTCGATAACGACGAGCGCCAGACATTACAGCATAAGTGTCAGCTTTTACAGGAATGGTGTTATCGCTGCGGGGTGGAGGTCAGTTTTTTCCTGATCGATGAGAACCGGTTTCGTCACAACGAGAGTGGGCATCTGGGGGGAGAAGATTGCGGCAGTACCCAGCATATTCTTCTGTTGGATGAATTTTACCGTTCAGCGGTGCGCCTGGCTGGTAAGCGGATCTTGTGGAACATGGTGCCGGTGGAAGAAGAAGAGCATTACGATGATTATGTGATGTCGTTGTATGCTGGCGGGGCGCTGATGCCTAATGAGTGGCTGGATCTTGGCGGCCTGGGTAGCTTATCGGCGGAAGAGTATTTCGGGGCCAGTTTATGGCAGTTATACAAAAGCATCGATTCCCCCTATAAAGCGGTACTGAAAACCCTGTTACTGGAAGCCTACACCCGCGAATACCCTACCACCCGGCTATTAGCCACGGATATCAAACAGCACCTGCATAACGGTGAGATAATCAGTTTCGGTCTCGACCCCTATTGTATGATGCTGGAGCGTGTCACTGACTATCTGACAGAGATAGAAGATACTGCTCGTCTTGACCTGGTCAGACGCTGTTTCTATTTGAAAGTATGTGAAAAACTGTCGGTGGAGCGACCTCAGGTGAGATCCCTGTGGCGGCGTGAAATCCTCAGTCAGCTGGTGAAAAGCTGGGGATGGGATACTGCACGTTTGCAGATGCTGGACAGCCGTGAACACTGGAAAATTGGTCAGGTTCGTGAGGCGCACAACGAGTTACTGGATGCGATGATGCAAAGTTATCGTAACCTGATCCGCTTCGCTCGCCGTAATAATCTGAGTGTGAGCGCCAGCCCGCAAGATATCGGGGTACTGACGCGTAAACTCTATGCCGCCTTTGAAGCGCTACCCGGTAAAGTTATCTTGGTGAACCCACAAATATCACCGGACCTGTCAGAAGAGGACTTGACCTTTATTCATGTGCCGGAAGGACGGGCAAACCGCCCGGGCTGGTATCTGTATAACCAAGCCCCGGAGATGAGCGCAATTATCAGTCATCAGCCTTTGGAATATAACCGTTATCTGATCAAGCTGGTGGCGTGGTCATGGTTTAACGGTCTGCTCACTGACAAAACAGTGCTGCATATCAAAGGTAATGGCGGTTGTGATGCCGCGCGTCTTCAGGAATTGGTCAGTGACGTGTCACAGCATTTTCCGTTACGCGTATCCACCCCCACGCCGAAAGCACTGTACAGCCCCTGTGAAATCCGCCATCTGGCCATTATGGTTAATTTGGAATATGACCCGACAGCGGAATTTCGTAACCAAGTGGTTCATTTCGATTTCCGTAAACTGGATGTTTTCAGTTTCGGCCAGCAGCAACGTTGTCTTATTGGCAGTATTGACCTGCTGTACCGTAATTCCTGGAATGAGGTGCGTACCCTGCATTTCAACGGTGAACAGTCGATGATCGATGCCCTGAAAACGATTTTGGGCAAGATGCATCAGGACGCGCTGCCCCCAGATCAGGTCGACGTGTTTTGCTACAGTCAGCATCTACGCGGCCTGATCCGTACCCGGGTACAGCAGTTGGTATCGGAATGTATCGATATCCGCTTATCCGGCACCCGTCAGGAGCCCGGTCGCTTTAAGGCACTGAAACTGGCTGGAGATACCTGGGGAGTGTTCTTCGAACGGATGAGCGTCTCGGTGCAGAAGCTGGAGAATGCCGTGGAATTCTATGGTGCTATCTCTAATAACAAACTACACGGTTTGTCGATCAAAGTGGATGCTCAGCATACCGAACTGCCGGCGGTGGTGAATAACTATGCCAGTGAAGGGATTATTCAGTTCTTTTTTGAAGAGTCAGAGCAAGGTGGGGATTTCAGCATTTATATCCTTGATGAGAATAACCGCGCTGAGGTGTACCGGCATTGCGAAGGCAGCAAAGAGGAGCTGGTTCGCGATGTCAGTCGCTTTTACTCCTCTTCTCACGATCGCTTTACCTGCGGCACCGGGTTTATCAATTTTAACCTTCCACAGTTCTACCAGCTCAGTCAGGATCACGGGAAATGGCGAGTGTCGCCGTTTCATTCAGCTACCCATGACGATATTGCAGAGGATCTCTCCCCGCAGATCACCCGAGATCGGCTGCCGCATTCCCGCCTGCCCTAATACGCTGTATCAGAACGTGACTTGTTCACCGGCCTGAGCGGAGCAGGCATCTGCCAATAGACTCCAGAATTCAGCCCCGCTGCGATCGCAGATCCAGTGACCATCCTGTTCACTAAAATGGTAACCGCCAGCTTTGGTCGCTAGCCAGACCTGATGTAACGGTTCTTGGCGGTTAATCACGATTTTACTGCCATTGGCGAAACTCAGCGTCATGACACTGCCGTGGGTTTCGTAATCGATATCGGCGTCGCCGTCATGCTCGTCTAACCGTTCTTCAACCGTCAAAAGTAGCTGGTCTGCCAGCTGATGGAATTCACTGTCGTTCATTATTACTCCCGTGTTTTTTGCAAAGTATAGCGCGCTGAGAATGTTTGCCAATCCCTGTTCTAGGGTGACAGTGGCTTATTGACGAGCTCACAGAGATCTGGGGATTTTCTGTTGCTTTTCCTTGTTCAACTGCGATGATAAGCAGATAAAACTAAGCACAGGTTGAGTGTAATCAAAATGAAAAAAATGTTCGGTTGGCTGGCACTGATTGTGATCCCGGCGGCACTGACGGGCTGCGGGCTGAAAGGGCCGCTCTATTTTCCTAAACAGCCGGTGACGGCACAACAGAAGCAGCAGCAGACAGAGGCCACGGTTCCGCAGGCGGAAAGTGAGACTACCGTGCCAGCGGGGACAGTCGCCCCCTGACCAATAGCTTAACCGGCGGAGCAAAAAATGCAGTTTTCCAAAATGCACGGCCTCGGCAATGACTTTATGGTTGTTGACGCAGTTACACAGAATGTTTTTTTCTCGCCGGAGCTTATTCGCCGGCTGTCCGATCGCCATCTGGGGATCGGCTTTGATCAGTTGCTGATCGTTGAGCCGCCTTATGATCCTGAACTGGATTTTCATTATCGCATTTTTAATGCTGATGGCAGTGAAGTAGCACAGTGCGGCAACGGTGCACGCTGCTTCGCTCGGTTTGTGCGTCTGAAAGGTCTCACCAACAAGAAAGATATTCGTGTCAGCACTCATACCGGCAGAATGGTTCTGACAGTGAATAGTGATGAAACGGTACGAGTAAATATGGGAGAGCCAGATTTTGAGCCTGCCAATATCCCGTTTCGCGCTAATAAAGCGGAAAACCTCTATCTGCTGCGCCTGACAGAGCAAACCGTGATGTTTGGTGCTGTATCGATGGGTAACCCGCACTGTGTTATTCAGGTCGAAAATATTCGCACTGCCGCCGTAGAAGTGATTGGTCCACAGATGGAAAGCCATGAGCGTTTCCCTGAGCGGGTGAATGTCGGTTTTATGGAGGTGGTTTCTCGCTCACATATTCGTCTTCGGGTGTATGAACGTGGCGCCGGAGAAACCCAAGCCTGTGGCAGCGGGGCTTGTGCTGCTGTGGCTAGCGGTATCTTGCAAGGCCTGCTGGCAGAAAATGTACGGGTCGATCTACCCGGCGGTAGTTTACAGATCAGTTGGGATGGTCCGGGGACACCGCTATATATGACCGGTCCGGCTACCCATGTTTATGACGGATTTATTCATTTATGAGAACCGATGAAGAAGCAGAGTTACTGAACAGCATGGCCGCGGACGACCAGTTGGTGTGCGCTTATCTGCAGCGTAATCCTGATTTTTTCATTCGTAATGCCCGCCAGGTTGAACAGATGCAAGTACCGCATCCGGTACGCGGCAGCGTGTCGCTGGTTGAATGGCATATGGCCCGTCAGCGTCATCATATTGAGCAACTGGAAGAAGAGATCACCCTGCTAATGGAACAGGCGACCGCCAATCAGCATCTCTTTAGCCAAGTGATTGCCCTGCAATCCTGTTTGGCTTCGGCGGATAGTCTGCAGGATATGCTGTCCCGTTTGCATCGCTGGGCACGAGATCTCGGTCTGGCAGGGGCCAGTATTCGCTTGTTCAGTGACCAATGGCAGCTTACGGCACCGTCCGGCTTCACCGGTCTCGGGCTCTCCGCTCGGGCCTTTGAGCCGGTACGGATCCAGCGTTTAGGGCGCCAGCAACACTATCTAGGGTCTTTAAATGGCCCAGAGTTATTACTGCTGATGCCGGAGGCGAACGCGATCGGTTCAGTGGCAATGTCGCTGATGGCCGATGACTGCGGGGTAGTGATCTTCAGCAGTCGCGATAAACACCATTACTATCCCGGTATGGGGACAGAATTGTTGGACTATTTGTCCGCTATGCTCCCTGAACTCTTATCCCGTTGGATAAAAAGACGATGAGTCGTGATACCCCCTCGCTGCAACTACTGGGGCCTACCCAGGACTTTTTGCGCTATCTCAAGGTCGAACGACAGCTAAGTCCGCTGACCCTTACCAGCTATCAGCGCCAGTTGGAGGCACTGATCGCGCTGATGACGGATTCTGGTTTACAGCAGTGGAGCCAGTTAGAACCGGCGAGTGTGCGGGCGCTGGCAGCGAAGAGTCGTCGCAGTGGACTGCAACCCGCTAGCTTAGCGTTACGTTTATCAGCGTTGCGCAGTTTTCTCGACTGGCAGGTAGCACAGGGCGTCTTACCGGCTAATCCAGCCAAAGGAGTTGCCACGCCAAAAGCTTCTCGTCATCTGCCGAAAAATATTGATGTCGATGAGATGGGGCAGTTGCTGGATATTGATCTCAATGACCCCTTGGCTGTTCGCGACCGTACCATGTTGGAAGTGATGTACGGGGCAGGATTACGTCTGTCTGAACTGGTCGGCCTTGATTGCCGCCACTTTGATGCAGAGTCAGGAGAGGTCTGGGTCACCGGTAAAGGCAGCAAAGATCGCCGCTTACCGGTGGGCCGTACCGCAGTCGAATGGCTACAGCGCTGGCTATTATTACGCGGGCTGTTTGAGCCTCAGGATGATGCGATATTCCTGTCGAAGCAGGGAAAACGGATCTCTGCTCGAAATGTACAGAAACGCTTTGCCGAGTGGGGGGTAAAGCAAGGGGTCACTAGCCACATTCATCCCCATAAACTGCGCCACTCTTTTGCTACACATATGCTTGAGTCGAGCGGGGATTTACGTGCCGTCCAGGAATTGCTAGGGCATGCCAACCTGTCGACGACCCAAATTTATACCCATCTGGACTTTCAGCATCTAGCGTCTGTCTATGATGCCGCCCATCCCCGTGCTAAACGAGGCGATAAATAATGCATTTTTACCGACCCCCCGGCCCGATCCGGGCGATGAGCTTTGACTTGGATGATACCCTCTACGATAACGCGGAAGTGATCCTGACCACAGTGTCTAAAACTCATCAAGCATTACAGCAGTGGCATCCGTCATTAGCGGATCTGACTGTCAGTGACTATGAGTCTGCCCGTGACCAGGTGGCGGAGCAGGAACCGGAAACGATCCATGATGTCACCCTATGGCGTGAAAAGGCCGTCAGCCTTGTGATGCAGCAAGCGGGTCTGTCAGCAGAACAGTGCCGCCAGGGAATAGGGCATGTGATGTCGGTGTTTGCCCGCTGGCGTAGCGCAGTCACTATGCCGTCACTGACCCATCAGACCCTCCGTTATTTGTCACAGCGCATCCCTCTGGTGGCGATCACTAATGGCAATGCTGACCCCGAAAAAATGGGGATCGCTGGCTATTTTCGCTTTATGTTACGCGCAGGTCCAGATGGACGGGCCAAGCCGGCAGCCGATATGTATCAGTTGACCGCACAGCGTCTGCAGTTACCCCCCAGCGATATTTTGCATATTGGTGACGATTTAACCACTGATGTCGCCGGTGCGATACGCAGCGGTTTTCAGGCCTGCTGGATCAATCCGGGAGATCGCGACCTGATGAGTGCTACCGATGCCAGGTTGTTACCGCATCTCGAAATTTCGCGGTTGGATTCGCTGATGTCGCTGCTATAATGGCTGTAAAAATATACAGCTACTTTTCTCTTAATCGCGGTGCTTATGGACGTTTCTGATCTTCTCAACAGTTTAAATGATAACCAGCGTGAAGCCGTGGCGGCACCGCGCAGCAATTTGCTGGTCCTGGCAGGGGCTGGCAGTGGCAAAACCCGTGTACTGGTCCACCGTATTGCCTGGTTACTGACTGTTGAGAACTGTTCACCCTATTCGGTAATGGCCGTGACCTTTACCAATAAAGCGGCGGCGGAAATGCGTCACCGTATTGAGCAGGTGCTGGGCACCAGCCAAGGAGGAATGTGGATCGGGACTTTCCATGGGTTGGCGCACCGTTTATTGCGCGCTCATCCATTAGATGCCGGGTTACCCGCTGACTTCCAAATCCTCGACAGTGAAGATCAGCTGCGGCTGCTGAAACGCCTGATCAAAGCCCTCAACCTGGATGAGAAACAGTGGCCTGCCCGGCAGGCGATGTGGTACATCAACGGGAAAAAAGATGAAGGGCTACGTCCGAAGCATATTGAAAGTTATGGTAACCCGGTGGAACAGACGTGGCTAAAAATCTATCAGGCTTATCAAGAAGCCTGCGATCGAGCAGGTCTGGTGGATTTTGCCGAACTGCTGCTGCGCGCCCACGAATTGTGGCTGAACAAACCGCATATTCTTAACCATTACCGCGAACGCTTCACCAATCTGCTGGTGGACGAGTTCCAGGATACTAACAACATTCAGTACGCTTGGATCCGTATGCTGGCCGGCGACAGTGGGAAAGTGATGATCGTCGGGGATGACGATCAGTCCATTTACGGCTGGCGCGGCGCACAGGTAGAAAATATCCAGCGTTTCTTGAAGGATTTTCCAGGCGCGCAGACCATCCGTCTGGAGCAGAACTATCGCTCGACCCGTAATATCTTGAAAGCGGCTAATACCTTAATCGCCAATAATGAAGGCCGTTTGGGGAAAGAGTTGTGGACTGAGGACAGCGAAGGGGAGCCCATTTCCCTGTACTGTGCGTTCAATGAACTTGATGAGTCGCGTTTTGTGGTCAGTCGTATCAAGCACTGGCACGAACAGGGCGGTGCGCTGGCAGATTGTGCCATTTTATATCGTAGCAACGCCCAGTCCCGTGTCCTTGAGGAAGCGCTGTTACAAACAAGCCTGCCTTATCGGATCTATGGCGGCATGCGCTTCTTTGAACGTCAGGAAATCAAAGATGCTCTGGCCTATCTACGGCTGATGGCCAATCGTAATGACGATGCCGCCTTTGAGCGGGTGGTGAATACCCCAACTCGTGGCATTGGTGACCGGACGCTGGATGTGGTGCGTCAGGCGGCACGTGAAGGTCAGTTGACGCTGTGGCAGTCCTGCCGTCAACTGCTGAAAGAGAAAATCCTGGCTGGCCGGGCAGCCTCAGCGTTACAGCGCTTTATTGAACTGATTGAGTCCTTATCCCAAGAAACGGCCGATATGCCGCTGCATGTCCAGACCGACCGAGTCATTAAAGACTCTGGATTGTGGATGATGTATGAACAGGAAAAAGGAGAGAAAGGCCAAGCTCGCATTGAAAACCTGGAGGAACTGGTGACGGCAACACGGCAGTTCAGTTATCAGGATGAAGATCAGGATCTGATGCCGTTACAAGCGTTTCTCTCCCATGCGGCCCTTGAAGCTGGAGAGGGCCAGGCGGACAAATGGCAGGATGCAGTACAATTGATGACCATGCACGCCGCCAAAGGTCTGGAGTTCAGTCAGGTATTTATTGTTGGTATGGAAGAGGGCATGTTCCCGAGCCAGATGTCTCTCGAAGAAGGCGGGCGTCTGGAAGAGGAGCGGCGTCTAGCCTATGTCGGCTTGACCCGCGCCATGCAGAAACTGACGCTGACTTATGCGGAAAGCCGTCGTCTGTACGGCAAAGAGGTCAGTCATCGTCCGTCCCGCTTTATCGGTGAAATCCCAGAGGACTGTGTCGAGGAAGTGCGTTTGCGCGCCAGTGTTAGCCGCCCGGTCAGCCATCAGCGTATGGGATCGCCGGTCACGGCCAATGATAGCGGCTATACTATGGGGCAGCGGGTGCGTCACGCCAAATTCGGCGAGGGGACCATTATTAATTTGGAAGGCAGCGGTGATCATTGCCGCCTTCAAGTCGCCTTTCAGGGACAAGGGATCAAGTGGCTAGTCGCCGCCTACGCACGGCTTGAAACTGTCTGATTAAGGTACTGAACTTGACGATTTTTTCATCCCAGCGTAACATGCGCGCACTATTATTATTACGAGGACAATGCCTTGGACACGCCCAGTCGCTGCTGGCACACAGACCTGAATAACAGGCTAACCCGTTAAGGCATCCTCTAACACCGGTCGCCTTATGGTTGCCGGTGACCCCTCTGTTAATCACCGTTATTTGCGTCAGCACTGTTCTGTCACCTGTGTGGTTTCTGTGTTCGGGCACCTGCTGTGCCGATCATGAGTTCCCTGCGAGCTACAGCCTTGTCCCATCCTGTCAGTAATGGGGAGTAACTATTGCTATGCTGAGTGCATATAAACTGGAAGAAAACCGACTGAGTCGTATGGAAATGGAGAGCGATAATATTGCTCTGACCTCCTCAGTGTGGATTGATCTGATTGAACCTGAAGAACAGGAACGTGATTTAGTTCAGACCCAGTTGGGTCAGAGCCTGGCAACCCGTCCTGAACTGGAAGATATCGAGGCCTCGGCGCGTTTTTTTGAAGACGAAGACGGTCTGCATATCCACTCCTTTTTCTTTTATGAAGATGCGGATGACCATGCCGGTAATGCGACCGTGGCCTTTACTATCCGTGATGACCGCTTGTTTACCCTGCGTGAGCGTGAACTGCCGGCTTTTCGCCTGTACCGGATGCGTGCCCGTAACCAAACTCTGATTGATGGCAACGCGTTTGAGTTACTGCTGGACCTGTTTGAAACTAAAATCGAGCAACTGGCAGACGAAATCGAGAATATTTATACGGCGTTGGAAAAACTGAGCCGCGTCATTATGGAAGGTCAACAGGGTGAAGAATACGACGAAGCCCTGTCACGGCTGGCGGAACTGGAAGATATCGGCTGGAAAGTGCGTCTCTGTCTGATGGATACCCAGCGCGCCCTGAACTTCTTGGTGCGTAAAGCCCGTCTGCCAGCGAACCAGTTAGAGCAGGCTCGGGAAATCCTGCGGGATATTGAGTCACTATTGCCGCACAATGAATCGCTGTTTCAAAAGGTAAACTTTTTGATGCAGGCAGCGATGGGCTTTATCAGTATTGAGCAGAACCGGATTATCAAAATCTTCTCGGTCGTGTCGGTCGTGTTCCTGCCGCCGACTCTGGTAGCGTCCAGCTACGGGATGAACTTTGAGTTTATGCCGGAACTGAAGTGGACATTCGGTTATCCAGGCGCAATTGTGCTGATGATCTTAGCGGCCCTAGCGCCGTACCTGTACTTCAAGCGTCGCAACTGGCTGTAACCGTCGGTCGATCAAAAAAGCAGCCCCAGCGGGCTGCTTTTTTTATGGCTGTCGGGTCAGGTAGTGCTGCATCTCCTCTGGCGGCACCATCCCGCCGCCGGTCCCCCAGATAATATGGGTGGCTTTTTCCGGCACAATGTCCGGGTAGCGGTCAGCGGTTAGTTGGGCCACCCCCGGTGCGCCCGCCAGCGCTGACGGCTCCAGTTGTAGATGCTCGGTGCTGTCCAACAGTTGCAGTAACGCGAACAGCTCATTATCGGTCACTGTATAGCAACCGGACATCATCCGAGCCATCGAACGGCCAACAAAACCTGACGGACGGCCGACTGCCAGCCCGTCTGCGGCGGTGTGGTTACTGATACCAAAATCGGTGACAGATAGCTGCTCGTGCAAGCCGGTCATCATCCCCATCAGCATACAGGGGGATTCAGTCGGTTCGGCAAAGAAGCAATGGACGTGGTCACCGAAAGCCAGTTTTAGGCCAAACGCAATCCCACCAGGGCCACCGCCCACACCGCAAGGCAGGTAGACACATAATGGATGCTCTGCATCCACCTTGATCGGTAGCGCGTCGATCTGGGCCTTCAGGCGTTCACCGGCTACGGCATAGCCGAGGAACAGGGTTTTGGAGTTTTCATCATCGACGAAGTAGCAGTAAGGATCACTGTCTGCTTGATGGCGTCCCTGCTCTACGGCTTGACCATAGTCACCCTGATACTCGATGACAGTCACCCCGTGGCTACGCAGTTTGTCTTTTTTCCACTGTCTGGCATCTGCCGACATATGTACGGTGGTTTTAAAACCGAGACGTGCTGCGGCAATACCGATGGATAGTCCGAGGTTACCGGTGCTGCCAACTGCGATTTTATGGCGGCGGAATAGCGACTGACAGGCTTCTCCTGCCAGGATACGGTAATCATCCTCTGTCGACAGCAGACCATACTGTAGCGCCAGTTGTTCAGCATGAAACAGCACCTCATAGATGCCGCCGCGTGCTTTTACGGAGCCAGAGATCGGCAAGTGGCTGTCTTTTTTCAGCCATAACGAGGGAACTGCCGACAAGTGATAGCGTTCGGTCAGGGCGCGGGCGAAGGCCGGCACTTCCTGTAATTCTGATTCAATGATCCCGCCACTTTCGGCCACTTCAGGAAAGGCCTCTGCCAGAAACGGGGCAAAACGTTGTAACCGCTTACTGGCCTGCTGCACATCCTCAGCGGTCAGCGCGATATCATTGAGGGCCTCTGCGAAAGGCACCCGTGCCGAATTACACCAACTGACCGGTTGGCCAGCGAGGATATTGGCGAACAGTGGATAGTCGGTGATCCACTGTTCGCGAGATTTGCCGTATACAACCATGGTTCTGTTTAACTCCCAGTAAAACACTGCATCAGACGGCTGATGCACCCTGTGAAGCAGTTTGGTACTCCTCCACCGGTAGCGGTGGATGGGTGACAGGAGTCAGTAAGTTGACTTGGCTGGCGCTCAGTGCGGCAAAATCCGGCGTTGGACGGCACAGGTCATCGGTGGTTTCACAATAGTCCTCCAATGCCTGGGCGGCCAATAGCAATTCCAGGTCGCCCCGAAACTTACCGATCACCTGCATCCCGAACGGCATATTTTTGTGGTCGACGCCCATCGGCATCGACAGCGCCGGGTTAGTGGCGAGGGTGACCACATAGGTCAGGGCCAGCCAGCGATAATAGTTATCCAGTTTGACACCGTTTACCTCTTCTAGATAAGGCTGTTCCCATGGGAACGGCGATACCGGCGTGACCGGCGACAGGATCAGGTCATACTGGTTAAACAGGGTCTGGAAATGGCGGAAGATTCGGGTCTGTTCGCCATTTCCCCACACACAGTCTTTTAACGACATCTGTGCGCCCAATTCGTAGTTCGCCCGCGGGTTAGGGCCTAACGAATCTGGATCTTTTTCATAGGCAGATTGCAGGCTGGCGACGAAGGCTTCGGCCCGCAGGACGTCGAAGCATTTATGCGCATTTTCCATGCGGAAATCTGCTTCTTCACAACTGGCAAATAGCCCTTGCAGACGGCTGATTTTGTCGCGGAAGACTTGGCGGATGTTATCGTCCACATCACAGACACCAAAATCCTCGGTATAGCCGATCCGTAATCCGGATAACTGGGTGATCGGCAGTTCAGTGATGCTGTCGGGCAAGGTGAAGGGATAACTGAGGGGATCAGTATCGGCTACCCCAACGGTGGCTGCCAGTTGTAACCAAGTATCAGCAACGTTACGGCCCATTGGCCCGACTACGGAGATCGGCGTCCAGCCCAATGGCTTACGTTCACTCGGCACTAGTCCCGGAGAAGGTCGCAGGCCGACTACCCCGCATTTGGCGGCTGGAATACGTAAGGAACCGCCAGTATCTGAGCCGCTGCACAGAGGAACCAGGTTGGCAGCCAGAGCCGCGGCAGAGCCACCGGAGGAACCGCCCGCATTCAACGCTGGGTTAAATGGGTTGCCGGTTGCGCCCCAAACAGGATTACGGGTATTGGCTCCCGCGCCCATTTCCGGAACATTAGTTTTACCGACCATGATGGCTCCGGCACCACGTAGACGCTGTACTAGTTCATTGTCTTGGACCGGGACATTGGCACGGTAGAGCGGCGAACCATAAGTCGTCAGGACGCCTTCTGTTTCTTCGAGATCTTTAATCCCGATGGGTAAACCGCGCAGCAGTCCGCCAGGCTCTCCTCGTAAAATCTCTTGTTCAGCGGCTTTCGCTTCTGTGCGGGCACGATCGAATGAGGTGACACAGAAGGCATTAATTTTCGGGTTGAGGGCATCGATACGACTGATGCAGGCGTCCAGAGCTTCCACGGGGGAGACTTCTTTTGACTCAATCAGACGTTTCAGTTCGGTGGCACTTAGCGTTGTTAACTCATCAGACATACTCAGATTTCCTGTGTGCGGGCGAACATTGTCACCTCAGGGGTAACTTCATTAGTGTATTTTACTTATCAGCCGCGATGACCTCGCTGATATAACAAATAAAACGGATCATCATCGGAGACAATTGTTGATTGGCCCGGGTCTGAATTTCAATTGAGCGATCCTTCTCTTGGAGTTCAGGGACATGCAATGTTTTCAGCAGGCCGCTTTTCAGGCGGTGCCGAACAAATAACTCTCCGCCAAAGGCCACGCCTGCACCGGTGGCGGCAAATTCAGCCAAAGTTTCCAAATTGTCGGACTCAAGCACACTGTGATAACTCACTCCCTGGCGGCTACAGTAGATATCCAGTAACTCCCGCAGGGTTGTGTTCAAACTGGGCAGAGCCAGTGAATAGCCCACAAAATCCTGTAACGTGACTTGGGGAAGCTGTAATAACGGATGGTCAGGGGCGACCAGTGCCAGTAACGGGGCTGGTTGGCTATAGAGCACCTGAATATCCCGCGTTACACTGAGACTGAAATTAAAGCCAACATCCACTTCGCCGTCGCGAACCCGACGGGTCACTTCTTCTGCAGGGGCCACCTGAAGCTGAAAGGTACAGCGGGGTTCAGCGTTACGAAAGCCAGCAATGGCAACCGGCAAAAAGTGTGAAGCAAACCCTTGGGTACAGGCAATTTTAATCCGTGATTCGGTGACCTGGTTGAGCGCCTTGATCTCATTGGTGACCTGTACAGCATCCAGCAGGGTACGGCGGGCATAGGCCGCCAGTAACTCTCCGGCGGGTGTCAGGGTTACGCCGCGTGCTTGGCGTTCAAATAACAGAGTGTCTAACTCCTCTTCCAGACGCCGGATCTGCCGACTGACTGCCGAGGGGACCACATGCATCCGCGCAGCGGCTTCACTGATCGATCCGCAATTGACCACCTGCATAAAGTAGAGAACAGCAGTTTCACTCAGAATTCGGGCATTCATAACTGGGCTATCTCTTGACTAACATGACAGCAGTGTAGCGGAACTCTTATCCGGAAAGGCAGATAAAAGTTCCGCGGTCATGTCATCAGGCTTTCTGTGCCTGTGCTAACTGTACTTCACGGATCTTTTTGGTATTAAAGGTCAGGCTAATCACTACCGCTAAGGCAATCGATGCCAGCAGGAACAGGAAGGCTGACGGATAACTGTTGGTCATCGAGATAATAAAGCCGATGGCCAGTGGCGAGACAAACCCAGCGGCTTGACCACCGAAGTTAATGATACCGATACCGGTTCCAACCAGACGCTGGGCCAGAATTTTGGTTGGCAAGGCGAAGGCCACAGAGAATACAAAGGACTTAAAGAAGTAAGCAATAGTCTGGAAAACAATCACTTCTGTGGTGGTGGCGGACTGATACATGCCGTAGACAAAGATACCCGTCAGAACACAGCTCATCACCAGCATGACTTTCTCTTTACCATCAAACCAGCGGCTCATGATCCAACCCCCCATTGCGGAGGCGACACTGGCAGCAATAAACGGTAGTGGCAACAAAAAGCCCACCGTTTTTAGATCGAGGCCACGGGCTTTCATCAGATACATCGGCATCCAGGCATCAAGTCCTTTGTTGACCATGCTCAGGCAGAACCAGACCAGCATAATTTTCCATAACAACGGCATGCGTAGCAGTTCAGCAACACCGGCACGGTTAATTTTTTGTACTGCGTCGCTTTCACCGCTAGCTTGCAGGTTATTGCGAGGCACGGCGAACCAGTAGATGACGGCGAACATCACTCCGGCAATCCCGATGTAGAAGAACGCATCACGCCAGCCCAGGCCAATAATCAAAGGAGCCATCAGCAGCGGTGCCACAAAACTTCCCAAGTAGTTAGAGGAGATCAGGAAACCCGTCATTTTGGGACGCGCCGGACGCTGGTACAGTTCGGCAATCCCTTTCATGGCAGAGGACGGATAGCCACCTTCACCTAGACCAAACAGGAAGCGGATCACCAGTAATGAGGTCAGCGACCAGGCGAACCCGGTTAATACAGTGAACACTGACCAGAGTGCAATGGAGGTAATGACCACATATTTACTGCCGAAACGGTCGGCTAACCAGCCGCCGGGGATCTGCATCACCGTATAGCCAAGATAGAAGATACTCAGTACTACACCCAGTTCTGCCGGCCCCATATTAAAATCTTTGGCGATATGGGACAGGGAAAGAGAAATGGCACTACGATCAACATAGGAAATCATAAAACCGATATACAGCAGGATAAATGCGAACGTCGGGCTACTCAGTAATTTGCCGGTCTTCATCTGTTTTTCCCCTAGGAGTAAACACGGTTGATGAGGGCATGTTGTGTGCCCTGATAGCCGCCAACAAGTGATTAAATCAGATTACTGGTATGCCAGAAATGCAACGCACCAGGCTTGTGCGGCTGCGCTGTGACAGAGCGGGGTTAAAGCCAGAAAAGACGCTACAGATGGTCTTGGATGGTGCATTGAACCGGTATGAGCCACAGGATTATGCCAGCGAAAGGCGGTAAGATTTTTTTCTTATGATTGCCGGGAGGGCTGAGTCGCTGCTTGCAGCAGCAGCTAGGCTGCTGCTGCGGAGACGATCAGTCTTGAGAGTCGATAATCACTTCTTCACCCAGATCGCCGGCCTTAGGTAACGGTAGATAGGAGGAATTCGAGGCGCGTAATACGCGGATACCTGTCGCTCCGGCCTCACGGGCCGCAGTGATATCACTGTCAGAATCGCCATAGTAGAGGCGGATATTTTTCTGTTTGATCCAACTCACTTTAGTATTTTGGCCCGGTTGGAAGCCACTAAAAATCACCGGATGCATAGCACTATCTGGGATATGGAAATCCTGTTGCAGGGTAGCACTGACGGTCTCTGTTTTGGTGGGCGTACGACCCGTAATAAAGTAGATCGTATCGCCCCGCTGCAGGTGCATGTCGATCAATTGCTGTGCAATTTTTTTCGGCACGCTGAAATCATCCCAGCCGTTATTCATTTTTTGCCAAAACTTTGGGTTATTCAGGTAATCATCGCTACCTGGGGAGAATACCTGTTGGCCATGGACGAACCCTGGCGTGGAATAGAGCAGGGTGTCATCAATATCAAAACCGATGGCCATCGGCGGCTTACCCTGTAAACTGTTGCGGATCTGTGCCACCGATACCCAATGTATCGGCTGCTGGTGGGCCAGTTCTGCTGCGGTAATACCCTGCCAGAGTGGCGTGTTGTCTGACATACTGGCTAGCGCCAGGGGAGGCAGGCATAACGCCTGAATAAGGGCGGCGCTGAGTGCGATTTTGCGGAAAATCATGAACGGGTATCCTAGATTATCATTAGTTATCAATCAGTGGGATATCTCTGATACCACCCGCCCGTGCAAATGTAAAATTAGGATCGCGGCTTTTTGACAGAGGATTTATTTATGCTTACCACTCGCACGCGATTAGCCGATCAAATAGCTGGCGGTGGCGGTGGCGATATACAGCTGATCCTGATTGTGCAGTTCCACCCGTGCGACCGCGACTTTATTGCCTGCCCGCAGTAATTGTGCGGAGGCGATAAACGTATCGCCCCTGCCTGGACGTAGGTAATCTACCCGCAGGTCAATGGTGCCCATCCGCGATAAACGCTGCCTAAGCTCTTCCTCACTGATCATATCCTGACGGGTCAACGCGTGGTTAACACAGACCAGTCCGGCGGCAACATCCAGCACCGAGGCGATGACGCCACCGTGTAGAATTTTCTGGGCGGCATTACCGACCAGCGCAGGTTTGTTGGGCAGACGTAGGCTGGCATGCTGTTCGTCCAGCGTCAGTAATTCCAGCCCCAAGGCCTGATTAAAGGGCATACTGCTGATGAATATTTCACTGACTAACGTCCGTGCCTGGTGCTGTGTCAGATAACGAAGCGACATAATTTACCTTTGCCTGAAAAATTGTTCTGAGCAGTTTCGAGTGAATTCTCATATTATGCTGTAGTTTCTGTTGTCGCTAGGTGAAAACCGGTGACCTATTGATAGAGGGTATGCATGTAATGCCCCGTTTTTTGTCTTTTCAGTTAGGGTGACTGTGATGCGTTTGTTTTTCTATGGGGCTGTTGCTGCCCTGGTAATGCCTGTGCTGGCTCAGGCACAAGAGGCGACGATCAGCGACGTGCATGATGATCCGGCAGTGCGTGGCAGCATAATCGCTAACTTACTGCAAAAGCATGATAATAATTTTCTACTGTATCCGTATGAGGACAACTATGTGCTCTATACCGATACCAGTAATATGAACAGTTCAGCGATCTCCAGTTATAGCTGGGCGGATCATGCCAAAAAAGATGAACTGAAATTCCAGCTCAGCTTGGCCTTTCCGCTATGGCGCGGCATTGCCGGGGATAACTCGGTGCTGGCGATGTCCTATACACAGCGCTCTTGGTGGCAGATCTCAAATACTCGGGAATCTTCTCCCTTTCGTGAAACCAACTATGAACCGCAGCTATTTGTTGGCTGGGCGACGGATTATCAGTTAGGGGGGTGGACCCTGCGCGATGTCGAGACGGGCCTGAACCATCAATCGAATGGCCGCAGTGATCCGACGTCACGAAGCTGGAACCGTGTCTATGCCCGTTTTATGGCAAAAAATGGTAATATGCTGGCTGAAATTAAGCCTTGGTATCGGATCCCCGAAAGTGCGAGCAGCGACGATAATCCGGATATTACTAAGTATATGGGCTATTACCGGGCCAAACTCGGGTATATGCTCGGGGATAATATCTTTAGTATCGAAGGCACCTACAACTGGAACACCGGTTATGGCGGTGCGCTGATGGGCTGGAGCTATCCGCTGACTAATCATGTGCGTTTCTATACTCAGCTGTATAGCGGTTACGGCGAATCCATGATCGACTACAATCATCGTCAGACCCGTATCGGCGTCGGCGTTACGTTAAATGATATTTTCTGATTAAAGAGTGCAGGGCATTTGTGACAACAATGGCAGTAATTCCGCAGCAGGAACAGGCTAAACAGGTCCTGCGGGATGTTTTTGGTTATCAGCAGTTTCGTCCCGGCCAGGAAGCGATTATTAATGCCTCACTGGAAGGAAGGGACTGTTTGGTGATCATGCCGACCGGCGGCGGGAAATCCTTGTGTTATCAAGTGCCGGCACTGGTCAGCGAAGGACTGACACTGGTGGTTTCTCCCCTGATCTCCCTGATGAAAGATCAGGTCGATCAGTTGCTGGCCAACGGCGTTATGGCTGCCTGCCTGAACTCCTCGCAAAGTCGAGAAGAGCAGCAGCAAATCTATGCTGATTGCCTACAGGGGCGCATACGTTTGCTGTATGTCGCGCCAGAACGACTGATGATGGAGAGTTTTCTTGAGGCCCTGAGCCTGTGGCGACCGGTAATGTTGGCGGTCGATGAAGCGCACTGTATTTCACAGTGGGGGCATGATTTTCGCCCCGAATACGGTGCTCTCGGTGGGTTACGTCAGCGCTTCCCAACATTACGCATTATGGCATTAACGGCGACGGCGGATAATGCTACTCGCCATGATATTCTTCAGCAGCTACAGCTGGATAATCCATTGGTGCAGATCAGTAGTTTTGATCGGCCTAACATCCGCTATACCCTACTGGAAAAATATAAACCTACCGAGCAGCTACTGCGCTATGTGCAGGATCAACGAGGCAAGTGCGGGATTATCTACTGTAACAGTCGCGCCAAAGTGGAAGATACTGCAGCACGTTTACAGAGCCGGGGGATCAGCGCCGGGGCTTACCATGCCGGTCTTGAGCCTCAGCAACGGGCCCGTGTACAGGAAGCTTTTCAGCGCGATGATGTTCAGGTTGTGGTAGCCACCGTGGCGTTTGGGATGGGGATCAACAAGCCGAATGTCCGCTTCGTGGTACACTTTGATATTCCGCGTAATATTGAATCCTATTATCAGGAAACCGGCCGTGCCGGGCGTGATGGGCTGCCTGCTGAGGCAATGATGTTGTATGATCCGGCGGATATGGCTTGGTTGCGCCGTTGCTTGGAAGAAAAAGCGCCGGGGGCGATGCAGGATATCGAACGCCATAAACTGAATGCGATGGGGGCTTTTGCCGAGGCGCAAACCTGTCGGCGTCTGGTGTTGCTCAATTATTTCGACGAAGGCCGCCAGCAACCTTGTGATAACTGTGATATCTGTCTGGACCCACCACGACGTTATGATGGACTGGTAGATGCACAGAAAGCATTATCTGCGATCTATCGCGTCGGTCAGCGCTTTGGCATGGGCTATATCGTGGAGGTGATCCGCGGTTCGGCAAACCAGCGTATCAAAGAACAGGGGCATGACGCACTACCAGTGTATGGTATTGGCCGTGAACATTCGCATGAACACTGGGTAAGTGTGTTGCGTCAGTTAATCCATCTCGGTTTTGTTACGCAAAATATCAGCCAGCATTCTGCCCTGCAACTGACGGAAGCGGCACGGCCAGTATTACGCGGCGAACATTCGTTGATGCTAGCGGTGCCGCGCTTGGCGGTCGCCAAGCCCCGCCAGGGCAACAGCCGTCTACCGGGCGGTAATTATGATCGTAAGCTGTTCGCTAAACTGCGTAAGTTACGTAAAACCATTGCTGATGAGGAAAGTGTTCCGCCTTATGTGGTGTTCAATGATGCCACATTGATTGAAATGGCAGAAATACTGCCAGTCACAGCCTCGGAGATGCTGGGGGTAAACGGTATTGGTCAGCGTAAGCTGGAGCGATTTGGTCGGCCGTTTATGGTGATGATAAAGCAACATCTCAGTGACGAGTAACCCTTCTCTTTTCTCTTTTTTTGTCAGGAAGTTGCAGTATGTTGATGTCGTTTCTTACCTTGGCTGTTGTGCAATTATTGGCACTGATGAGCCCAGGTCCAGATTTTTTCTTTATTTCTCAGACTGCCGCCAGTCGTTCACCGCGCGAAGCCTTTATGGGCGTATTTGGCGTGACACTCGGCGTCGCTATTTGGGCCGCCGTGGCACTGTTAGGCTTGAATCTGCTGCTGGAAAAGATGGCCTGGTTGCATCAGATCATTATGCTGGGGGGCGGGATTTATCTGTTGTGGATGGGCTGGCAGTTACTGCGTTCAGCGCGTCATCAGCATCGCCATCCGCCAGTCCCCGGCAGTGAACCGGTATTACCCCGTCGTGGGCATACCTTCTTACGCGGGTTACTGACGAATCTGTCGAACCCTAAAGTAGTGATCTACTTTGGTAGTGTCTTTTCACTGTTTGTCGGAGAGGATGTGTCTGCCCTGCAGCGCAGCGGGATTTATGCGCTGATCCTGCTGGAGACTTTTGGCTGGTTCACCTTGGTCGCGACCCTGTTTTCTCTCCCTTGGATGCGCCGTAAGTATCAGCAGACCGGTAAATGGCTGGATGGCGTCGGCGGCGTGCTGTTCACCGCCTTTGGTCTGCACCTGATACTGACCCGTTAACCGATTTCCTTTCCAGGCCGGCGGCCTGGAAAGGAACATGACTTAGATCCCGCGACGGGCGGTTGCCAGCACGACACCGATGGCGATAAACACGCTGCCAAAAATACGGTTGAGCAACAGCATCTGACGGGGGCCTTTGATCCAGCGGGAGATACGGGTAGCCAGCACGGCATATCCCTGCATCACCAGGATATCCACCACAATGGTGGTCACGCCCAGTACCAGATACTGCAGTACCAGTGGCTGATGCGGCAGGATAAACTGCGGGAATAGCGCGGCCAGGAAAACGATACTCTTCGGGTTGGTCAGGTTGACCAGTAAGGCACGCTTATAGAGTTTTCCCCGTGAGGTAGCTTTAGCAACCGCATTAAGGTCTATTGCACCACGGGCACGCCACTGCTGAATACCGAGCCAGATCAGATAGGCTGCCCCCGCCCATTTCAAGACCTGGAATGCCATCACAGAGTGCGAGAATAGCGCTCCAAGACCGATACCGACCAGAATAATATGAGCAGCCAGCCCGGTTTGTAGCCCAGCAATTGCAATCTGTGTTTTTTTATAGCCATGGCTTATGCCAGTACTCATGGTGTTTACGGCACCGGATCCTGGCGACAGGCTCAGGATGGTAGTGGTCAGCAGGTAGGTGAGCCACCATTCGAAGGTCATTGAGAAAGCTCCAATCATCAGCAGAAGGGCGATAGAATACGTTATAATCCCTGATGACGATACAATCAGTTATGGGTGTGACAGTCAGTGAAAGCGCCGAAGGAACCGTGATGAAACAGCATACGCAACGCTGGTTGCACCGTGAAAAAGAGTTTTCGGCGTTTGTGAACGGACCTCTTCTCCATTTCTGGCAGAGACGCCAGGAAAAACAGTTTATGGGTAAAGATTCTCTGACCATTCGTTATGTCAGTTTTACCTCACCCCGGCATCGGCGGGCGGTGCTGATCTCTCCGGGACGGATTGAAAGTTATGTAAAGTATCCGGAAGTGGCTTACGACTTATTTCAGTGCGGATATGATGTTTTTATCATTGATCATCGTGGTCAGGGGCGTTCGGATAGGATGCTAGAAGACAGTCATCTAGGCCATGTTGAGCACTTTTCTGATTATGTCGATGACCTGTACACCCTTTATCAGCGAGAGTTTACCACTACACGCTATCAGCAAAAATTCGCCGTGGCGCACTCCATGGGTGGAGCCATCCTTACGCTGTTACTGCAACGCCAGCCTGATCTGTTTGATGCAGTGACGTTAGTGGCACCAATGTTTGGCATTGTGCTGCCGATGCCAGAGTGGATGGCTGAGAAAATTTTAAATTGGACCGAAACACGTTCGGGGCTACGGGAAGGCTTTGCGCTAGGGACCGGCCGCTGGCATGCGCCGCCTTTTGCCATGAATACTCTGACACACAGCCGTGTGCGTTATCAGCGTAACCTGCGTTTTTATGCAGACGACCCGGCATTACAGGTAGGCGGACCGACCGCCCACTGGGTACGTGAAAGTATGGCAGCGGGGCACCAGATCCTTAACGATGCCGTATCAGCCACGACACCGATGATGATCCTGCAAGCAGAAGAGGACCAAGTGGTGGATAATCAGGCACAGAATGCATTCTGTGAGGCGAGGAAGCGTGCGGGGACCCCCTGTGATGGTGCTGCTCCGGACGTTATCCTTGGGGCTCGGCATGAGATATTATTCGAAAAGGACGATATGCGTGCCAGGGCGCTGAATGTTATCGTGCGTTATTTTGAGGGTTTCAAAGCACCGACGCTGGCTATCACGACCACGACGCCAATTCTTCCTGATAGTCTGGTCTGATTGTTAACTAAAGAGGTATTCATGTATCACATTGTCGCCTCCGATCTGGATGGCACCTTGCTTTCCCCTGATCATGCCTTATCTGACTTCACCCATAAGATCCTTAATCGTCTGACAGAGCAGGACATTCACTTTGTGTTTGCCACTGGCCGTCACCATATTGATGTCGCTAGAATGCGCGATAAGCTGGGTATCGATGCCTATATGATCACCTCTAATGGCGCACGGGTACACAATCCTGCCGGAGAGCAGGTGTTTGCGCATAATTTGGATGAAGATATCGTCGCCGACTTGTATGCGCTGCGTTACGATTCCCAGACGCTGACCACCCAAGTCTATCGCGGCGATAACTGGTATATCAGCCGCGACAGCGAAAAAGAAAGAAGCTATTTTCTGGAATCTGGATTCCGTTATCAGCTGTATCAGCCGGGAATACTGGAAACTGACGGGATCAGTAAAGTGTTTTTTACCGGAGAGGATCACCAGGAATTACGTCAGCTCGAGTTGTCATTGGTGGCTCGCTGGGGGGACAGGGTCAATGTCAGCTTTTCGTTGCCGACCTGCCTGGAAGTGATGGCTGGCGGGGTCTCTAAAGGTCATGCACTCGAGGCGGTGGCGACCCGTCTGGGACGTAGCCTTAACGATTGTATTGCCTTCGGTGACGGTATGAATGACAAAGAAATGCTGAGCATGGCGGCGAAGGGCTGTATTATGCAAAATGCCCATCAGCCGCTGCTGGATCTGTTTCCACAGATGGAGGTGATTGGCAGTAATGCCGAGGATGCGGTGCCTCGTTATTTGCAGCGGTTGTACCGAGTCTGAACCTGGCCGCTGGGGCGGCATAGCTCTCAAGCAGTGGGCGAGCTAGGCAGTGTCGCTCTCCCCGACGGCTATCACAGACTCATCGTTCAGTGGTTGTAGCCTTGCTGGGATGTGAAGCGTCACGAACAAAAGGCAGCTGCTCACAGGCATGCTGCCGCGAAGAGCGGATAAAGGCACTGAGTACCGGCTGACGCTGTTCGCCGTCGCGCACTGCGGCGTATAAACGGCTCCAGATCCCTTCACCGGCGGTGCGGGTCACTATTAGATTCTGTCGTTCAAAACTTTCCACAACCCAGTGTGGTAACGCAGCAATGCCCATATTTGCTGCCACCATCTGGATCAGTAACAGTGTATTATCCACACTTTTTAGAGAAGGCGTCACACCGGCGGGTTGCAGGAAATGGCGCCAGATATCCATTCGCTGACGCTGAACCGGATAAATCAGTAAGGTCTCATCTGCCAGATCCTCGGGGATAATCAGGGCTTTACTGGCTAACGGATGGTCCGGGGCCATCACCAGACGCACTTCGTAATCGAACAGGGGCGAATAGTGCAAGCTGCTGCGCGGCAGAATATCTGAGGTCAGGACTATGTCTAACTCCCCCTGCTGCAGGGCCGGTTGCGGGTCGAAAGTCACTCCAGAAGTAAAATCCACCACTACCTGCGGCCAGTGAGTACGGAAGCTATCTAAGGCGGGCGTCAACCACTGAATGCAGCTATGACATTCAATCGCTAGACGCAGTGTGGTTTGCCAAGGCTCCTGACAGGCCTGCAGGGCTTGTTGGATCTGCGGTAATACCTGTTCTGCCAGTTGCAACAGGATCTCACCCTGTGGCGTAAAGCGCAGTGGCTGACTTTTCCGGACAAACAGGCGAAAACCGAGGCGCTGTTCCAGGTCACTGAACTGGTGAGAGAGCGCGGATTGGGTTTGATGCAATTGTGCTGCGGCACCTGCCAGAGAACCGGTAGACCGGAGAGCCTGCAGTGTTTTCAGGTGCTTAAACTCTATCATGAGGGTCCTTGATATGACGTTATCGAATGAGCGCTTATGGGCAGTACAGTACCTGCTGATTGCAGATGTGTAAACATCTGGACGGCTAAACACCCAAAAAACCTCTTTGCCTGAAATAGCCTCACGGTATAGCCATTTGCCGTGATGACTGACAGCTTATAACTGACTGACCGGGAATACCATGGGGGAGACGATATGCGCGCTACTCGCACTGTCTCTGAGATCTTAGACGAGTTGTGTGGCCGTTGAGTCTCGCGACAGTGACGGGTAAACAGGGTAGGAGAGCATGAAGGTCTCAGGCAGGCCCATTCCGGGAGAAAAAACTCGGGGACCCGTGGTCCCCTGAGCGGGCTAACGCCCTTTTTTCTTACGTCCCGGCTGCGTAAAACGCTTACGTGCAGAGAGGCTGCCTGGCGTTTTGGCACCACCCTTCGGTGCAGCAGGGGGGACAGCCGCTGGTGCCGCTTTTGGTTTTGCTTTTTTCTTCTGCTCAACAGGTGCCAGTGAAGAAGAGTTCTCCAGCAATTTGAATAAATCAAACAGTTCGTCGTCCGTCAGGTCACGCCATTCACCCTGTGGCAGTCCCTTTAGACTGACATTCATAATGCGGGTTCTCTCAAGCTTAGTGACTTCATAGCCAAAGTGCTTACACATACGACGGATCTGGCGATTTAATCCTTGTACCAAGGTGATACGGAACACCATGGGGGCTTCTTTAATGACTTTACACTTCTTGGTCACGGTACCGAGCATGGGTACGCCGCCGGCCATCCCAGTAATAAACTCATCAGTGATCGGTTTATTCACCGTCACGATATACTCTTTTTCATGATCATTTCCGGCCCGCAGGATCTTATTCACCAGATCCCCGTGGTTGGTCAGAAAAATCAGTCCCTGAGAGTCTTTATCTAAGCGACCAATCGGGAATACCCGCTTACTGTGGTTAACAAAATCGACAATATTATCTTTTTCGTTCTCTTCGGTGGTGCTGATGATACCGACCGGCTTGTTCAGGGCGATCAGTACCAAATCCTCTTCATCACGGGGTTCAATCAGCTGGCCATTCACCTTGACCACATCACCGGCAAAAACCTGTGCGCCGACGGCAGCACGCTTGCCATTGATAAAGACATTGCCCTGCTCAATATAGCGGTCAGCATCGCGACGAGAGCAGATACCGCTCTCACTGATGTATTTATTCAGGCGGATAGATGAGGGATTCAGCATGAATTCTCCGAAAAAAAGCGGACTATACCTCAGCCCGCCGGTGCTTTAAATACATGTGCAGCCTATGAGCATCAATCAGGCTGTACTTCTTGAGCCAGCCTGCCCCATTCACTCGGCTGCTAGCAGGTCAATGTTTCGTGCTGCGGCTGTTTTTCAGCAGCTCTTTACGGGTAGAGCAGGCCAGAATATTGCCTTTTTTACATCCCTGAGTCGCATACTGCAATGCTTTGTGGCGGTTCTTTTCGATACCGCGTCCATAACGGTACATATTGGCCAAATAGAGCATCGCATTCCCTTCGCCAGCGTCTGCGCCACGCTGATACCACTGACGGGCGGTGGTATAATCCTGCTTCACACCGTAGCCGTTTTCATAGAGATGACCAATGGCCTGGAAGGCTTCTGGGGCATTCAGGCTGAGCGCTTTCTGATAGAAATCCATGGCCCGCTGATAATCATCGCCGCCGCGTAATTCATAGCGTGAACCGGCCGCCATACATTGCTCCGCCTGTTTATCGTTCTCACACTGGCGAATATTTTGCTGTAATTGCTGTTCATCTGCCGGTACTGCTTGGTGTTGAGAGCCAGGCCAAAGTGAACGGAAGAACTGACCGGTGGCACTGCAACCGGTCAGTGTCAGGGTGGTTAGGGCGATACAGAGTAAGAGTGTCTTTTTCATCGTTTTTTCCTGTCAGGCCCCGACAGTGTTTGGCTCCGGGTTAGCTGCTGGGGAACGGAGAGAATGGCGTATAGGTCTGAGTCTATCTTGCCCGTTGGCAATTGCTTTCAGGGTCTGTCTGAATTTTAGTCATCTGAATGATGTTTGGGGAGTAGATGGCCTTCGTCGCAGAACAATCGGTGGCGGATGGGGGAGTTACTCATCGAGATAAGGGATTACAGGGCGTTTTTTAGCGATAAACTTTGTGCTTAATCACAATGTCACTGTATGTGTGTGCAATTGACTTAGATAAAAGTGATTTTTATCACACCAAAAAGGCCTGCTTCACGTACACTTCTGTGATTATTCTATTGTGTTTGATGAGGTGACTATGGGGCAATCCGATGTTTTTCATTTAGGGCTGACGAAGGCTGATTTACAGGGGGCGACCTTGGCGATTGTCCCTGGAGCACCAGAGCGGGTTGAGAAAATCGCGGGATTGATGGATAACCCGCGATTGCTGGCGTCGCATCGTGAATTTACCAGTTGGCTAGCCTTTATCGAAGGCAAACCAGTCGTCGTCTGTTCCACTGGCATTGGTGGTCCGTCGACTTCCATTGCCGTTGAGGAACTGGCCCAGCTCGGGGTGCGGACCTTCCTACGGGTGGGGACCACCGGTGCGATTCAGTCACATATTAATGTCGGCGATGTGCTGGTGACCACTGCGGCTGTTCGCCTAGATGGTGCCAGCCAGCATTTTGCTCCGCTAGAATTTCCCGCTGTCGCGGATTTTACCTGTACGTCAGCTTTGGTTGCGGCGGCACGTGAAGCCGGTGCAACAACCCATGTTGGGGTGACGGCATCTTCAGATACCTTTTATCCAGGGCAGGAGCGCTACGATACTTATTCCGGCCGAGTGGTGAGAGCATTCCGGGGTTCCATGGAAGAGTGGCAATCGATGGGCGTGCTGAACTATGAAATGGAGTCAGCAACCTTACTTACGATGTGTGCCAGTCAGGGTCTACGCGCGGGGATGGTTGCCGGGGTCATCGTCAACCGCACCCAGAAAGAGATCCCTGATAGTGAAACCATGAAGCAGACCGAAAGTCAGGCGGTCAGTATTGTGGTCAATGCTGCAAAAGCGTTGTTATAACCTTTTTACTACTCAGGCTGTCGTGCGTAATAGCTCGCAGTCTGAGTGCTTTCCCCTGCCAGAAAACTCTGGACATCTATACAGTGTCACTCTACCTTTTCCCAAACAACTGATAAGCGGGGATGCGGGTGGATACGCAATTAATCATTTCAGGATGCTTACTGCTGGGCGGCGGACTGCTCGGCTGGCTGATTGCCGTGCTGCGTGCCGGTCACCAGTTGGCCGCCAGCGATGCTGAGCTAAGAGTTCGTCAGGAAACGGTACAGCAACAGCAGCAGGCACTGGATGCGATACAGCAGCGTTTACAGGAAAAAGATCTCGAACTGCGACAGTTACACAGTGCCCTCAGTGGTCAGCAGGAAAAACTGCATCAGCTGGATTATTGGCGTGATCAGTGTGAACAGCTTAATCAAGAGTTGCGGCATCAGTCAGAGATTAATCGTGTCCAAGAAGCGGAATTGCGGGAGGCCACCACCCGCCTAGAAGATACACGGCTGGCTGCAGAAGAAAAACAACGGGTGCTGATCAACAGCGAACAGCGCCTAGCGGCGCAGTTTGAGAATTTGGCTGGTCGGATCTTTGAGCAAAGTGGTCGGCGCTTTAATGAGCAAAATCAACAGAGTTTGAATGGGCTGTTGACCCCGCTACGTGAACAACTTGATGGTTTCCGCCGTCAGATCACCGACAGTTTCAGTAATGAGGCCCGTGAGCGGCATACGCTTACACATGAAATCCGCCAGTTACAAAAACTCAATAGCCAGATGGCCCAAGAAGCCATTAACCTGACCCGGGCCTTGAAAGGGGACAATAAAATACAAGGCAATTGGGGCGAAGTTGTCTTGAGCCGTGTGCTGGAGGCTTCCGGATTACGTGAGGGGCATGAGTATGAGACCCAGGTCAATATCCAGCGCAGTGATGGACGTTTTCAGCCTGATGTGATCGTTCATCTGCCACAGAAAAAAGATGTTGTCATTGATGCCAAAATGACACTGGTGGCTTATGAACGATACTTCAACGCCGAAGATGACCGCTCACAGGAGCAGGCACTACAGGAGCATATCGCCGCGGTCCGGCACCATCTGCGACTGCTGAGCCGTAAAGACTATCAGCAGTTACCTGGGGTGCGTTCCTTAGATTATGTGTTGATGTTTATACCGCTGGAACCGGCATTTTTACTGGCTATTGACCGTCAGCCGGAATTAATCAGTGAAGCCTTACAGCAGAATATTATGCTGGTCAGTCCGACCACTTTGCTGGTCGCTCTACGAACTATCAGTAATCTGTGGCGGTATGAGCACCAAAGCCAGAATGCCCAGCATATTGCTGAAAAAGCCGGACGGTTGTACGACAAGATGCGTCTATTTGTCGATGATATGCAGAACTTGGGCAATCACTTGGATAAAGCTCGTGACAGCTATCAGCAGTCGATGAAAAAACTGTCAGAAGGACGGGGTAACCTGATCGCCCGTACTGAAGCCTTCCGCCAGATGGGCGTAGAAGTTCGTCGGCCGATCGATCCCAAAATCAGCGATAAAGCATTATCCTTTGATACAGAGCATCAGGAAACTAACAGCGAAAGCGAAACCTCGCTGGTCGCCTCGGAAAATCCGTGGGACAATGAGGACAATCTCCCCGGAGTTTCGGAATAGTGGCGCTGCAAGGTGCCCAGCCTTTGGGACTCTGGTACACTTCAGACAGTATTGATTACACAACAGGTAATACCGATGGCAGATGAATCTCAGGAAACAACCCATTTTGGTTTTCAGACCGTAGCGAAAAATGAAAAGGCTGAAAAAGTGGCTGACGTGTTTCATTCCGTCGCAGCAAAATATGACCTGATGAACGACCTGATGTCGATGGGCATCCATCGTGTCTGGAAGCGTTTCACCATTGATTGCAGCGGTGTCCGTCGCGGTCAGCGTGTGCTTGATCTTGCCGGTGGGACCGGTGACCTGACGGCGAAATTCTCACGTTTGGTCGGTGAAACCGGGCAGGTTGTGCTGGCGGACATTAACAGTTCAATGCTGAAAATGGGTCGTGAAAAACTGCGTAACAAAGGTGTCTCTGGAAACGTCAGCTATGTTCAGGCTAACGCGGAAGCCCTGCCATTCCCTGATAACTATTTTGACTGTATTACTATCTCTTTTGGTCTGCGGAATGTGACCGAAAAAGAGAAAGCGTTGGCCTCGATGTTCCGTGTACTGAAGCCAGGCGGACGCCTGTTGATCCTTGAATTCTCCAAGCCGGTACTCGACCCATTGAGTAAAGCTTACGATGCCTACTCCTTCCACATTCTGCCGCGTATCGGGCAAATGGTCGCCGGTGATGCTGACAGTTACCGTTATCTGGCGGAATCGATTCGTATGCACCCGGATCAGGAAACCCTGAAAGGGATGATGAACGATGTTGGGTTCGAGAATACCACCTACTACAACATGACTGGAGGTATCGTCGCCCTTCACCGCGGATACAAATTCTGATGTCGATGGCGATGACTGCAATGCCGCTGCTGACTGCAGCGGCAGAAAGTGTGCTGAACCGTGTGCTGTATCAAGACCGAGGTCTGAAGGCAGCGCGTCTGCGCCTTAAAGGGAAAGTCCTGACGCTACGTTTTAGTGAGTTGCCACGCCCGCTGGTACTGGTGTTCAGCGAACAGCAATTGGATGTGCTCAGTGAGTGGCAGGGTGACAGTGATTGCACCGTATCACTGGCTTTTCCGGTGTTGGCAGAGCTAAGAGACCGCCAGAAACTGACGGAACTGATCAAGCAGGAAAGGCTGGATGTGCAGGGTGACCTGCAGGTTATTCAGCAGTTTTCTGCCCTTACCGATCTGGCTGAACTGGATCCGGCAGAATATCTGGCACCCTGGGTGGGTGATGTAGCGGCTCAGGGGATTTTTCGGGCTGTTAAGCGGGCATTTTCCTTTGTCCGCAATGATATTTCAGGAAAACAGCAGCAAATCGGGGAATTTATTACCCAGGAATGGCGGGTAGCACCGGGCGCACTCGAAATCGCTTGGTTTTGTGAAGAAACCACCGCTCTGGATTTACAGCTGAATGCGCTGGAAGCGCGGCTGGCACAACGGGAGAAAAAATGATTTTCGGAGAACTTCGGCGACTCTATTTCATTATTCGGGTGTTTCTGTCCTATGGCTTGGATGAACTTATCCCACCGACCCGCCTGAGTTTTCTTCTGCGCCTCTGGCGACGCTGCATTTTCTGGCTCCCCAACCGTCATCCGAATGAACTGCCGGGGGTGCGCATGCGCATGGCCTTGGAGCAACTCGGGCCTGTGTGGATTAAATTGGGCCAGATGTTGTCGACCCGACGTGACCTGTTTCCCCCAGAAATTGCCGACCAACTGGCTGCCCTCCAGGATAAAGTCCCACCTTTTGACGGTGTGAAGGCCAAGCAGCAGATTGAAAAGTCCCTCGGCGGCCCGGTTGCAGAGTGGTTCGATGATTTTGAAATCATGCCACTGGCGTCGGCTTCTATTGCCCAAGTGCATACTGCAACCCTCAAAGAAAATGGCAAGGATGTGGTGATCAAAGTGATCCGTCCTGATATTTTGCCAGTAATTAAAGCGGATATGCGGTTGATCTATCGACTGGCAAGTTGGTTACCCCGCCTGCTGCCGGATGGCCGTCGCCTACGCCCACTGGAAGTGGTACGCGACTACGAAAAAACCCTGATTGATGAACTGAACCTGCTGCGTGAAGCTGGTAATGCGATTCAATTACGGCGAAATTTCGAAAACAACAAGATGTTGTACGTCCCTTATGTCTACTCCGATTACTGCAGCGAAACCATGCTGGTAATGGAGCGGATCTACGGAATCCCTATTGCCGATACTGAGGCACTACGGGCCCATGGCGTCGATATGAAACTGTTGGCCGAACGTGGTGTGCAGGTGTTCTTTACCCAAGTGTTCCGTGACAGTTTTTTCCATGCGGATATGCACCCTGGCAATATTTTTGTCAGCTATGAGCATCCGGAAGATCCGCAATATATCGGTATCGACTGCGGTATTGTCGGCTCGCTGAACAAAGACGATAAACGTTATCTGGCCGAAAACTTTATCGCCTTCTTTAACCGCGACTACCGGCGAGTCGCGGAACTGCATGTGGATTCTGGTTGGGTCCCGCCAGACACTAATGTTGAGGACTTCGAGTTTTCTATTCGTACGGTCTGTGAACCGATTTTTGAAAAACCACTGGCGGAAATCTCCTTCGGTCACGTCTTACTGAATCTGTTCAATACCGCCCGTCGTTTCAATATGGAAGTACAACCACAACTGGTGCTGCTGCAGAAAACTCTGTTGTATGTTGAAGGGATTGGTCGTCAGCTCTATCCGCAACTTGATCTGTGGAAAACCGCGAAACCCTTCCTTGAAGAGTGGATCAAAGATCAGGTCGGTTTTCCTGCGATCTGGCGGGCAGTCAAATCAAAAGCGCCTTCCTGGGCGGAGAAGTTGCCGGAGCTGCCGGAGCTTTTTTATGACGGAATGCGTCAGCATAAGCTGCTGAAACACAGCATCGATAAGCTGGTGGCCGATATGACCATACACCGTGTGCGTCACAGCCAAGCCCGCTACCTACTGGGGATTGGTACGGTATTCTTGTTATGCGGCACAGCAGTGGCTATCGGACGTCCGCATTCGGAGGTCACTTCAACGCTGCTTATTGTTGCAGGTGTGTTAACATGGATTGTTGGCTGGCGCAAAACAAACTGATTGTCAGCCTGATCCTTACGGGGTAATGTCATAAGACTGAACTTTTTCATCAGACTTGCACTATAGAGTCACGAATATCGGGAGTTAACATGGGCGGCATTAGTATCGGGCATTTACTCGTTGTTGCAGTGATTGTCATATTGTTATTCGGCACCAATAAATTGCGTAACCTTGGTTCAGATTTAGGGTCTTCTATCAAAGGCTTCAAAAAAGCGATGCACGATGATGAAGACAAGAAAAATCAGGATGCAGATTTCAGCGCCAAATCTATTTCTGATACTCAACAGACTTCTTCTCAGAAAGAAGAGGCCCGGAAAGATAACAATCAGGTATAAACCGTGTTCGATATTGGCTTTAGTGAACTGTTATTGGTTTTTGTCATTGGCCTGATTGTACTCGGCCCGCAACGTCTGCCTGTGGCCGTGAAAACTGTGGTCGGCTGGATCCGTGCCATGCGCTCTCTGGCGGCTAATGTGCAAAATGAGCTGGCGCAGGAACTCAAGCTTCAGGAGTTGCAGGACAGTCTGAAGAAAGTTGAAGAAGCCGGTAAGGGAACGTTATCTCCAGAGCTTAAAGAGTCGATGGAGGAGTTGCGTAAAACCGCTGACTCAATGAAGCGGACTTATCATGAGGCAACGACTCTTGAAAAGGCTGAAGACGAAGCTAATGCCAAAGCCCGGACTTCTTCCTCAGAAACCGAGTCTACTGACAGTAGTCATAGCGTTCCTTTTGCCTCGGTAAACGAGGACAGCTGCGTGCCTGAACACGCAGCAGAGCCTGCTGTTAGTCATCAGACCCCGGCCTCAGCTACCGCAGTGACTCAGGAAGCGGCGGTTCCCGATCAGGCAGAAGTGACGACACCTTCTTCCGGCGCGGCTAAACCTGCCTCAGACCCCGGGAAAGTATCCGCCTCTCCGGTAAGCGAAGAAAGATAATCATGGATGTACAAGATACTCAACCACTCATCAGCCACCTGATTGAGCTGCGCAAGCGTCTGCTCTATTGTATCGCCTCGATACTGGTGATCTTCTTAGCGTTAGTCTATTTCGCGAATGATATCTACCAGCTAGTGGCGGCACCGTTGATCAAACAGATGCCGGTTGGTGCCAGCATGATTGCCACCGATGTGGCATCACCGTTCTTTACACCGATAAAGCTGACCATCATTGTGTCAGTATTCCTGGCGGTGCCGGTGATCCTCTATCAGGTCTGGGCATTTGTGGCGCCGGCACTGTACCGGCATGAGCGTAAACTGATTATGCCGCTGTTGTTCTCCAGTACGCTGCTGTTTTATATCGGTGTTGCCTTTGCCTACTTTATCGTGTTCCCGCTGGCATTCGGCTTCTTTGCCAAAACCGTTCCCCACGGTGTACAGATTGCGACAGATATTAGTAACTATCTGGATTTCGTCATGACGCTGTTTTTGGCATTCGGTGTGGCGTTTGAAGTCCCGGTGGCCATTGTACTATTGTGCTGGACCGGTATCACTTCACCGGAAGACCTGCGTAAAAAGCGCCCTTATATGCTAGTCGGTGCGTTTGTCGTCGGGATGTTACTGACTCCGCCAGATGTTTTTTCTCAAACTTTGCTCGCTATTCCGATGTACTGCCTGTTTGAAGTCGGCGTATTCTTCTCTCGTTACTACGTGGGAAAAGGGCGTTGGGATAAGGAACAGGATCCAGGATCCTGAGATCCCTGACTCAGGTCCCGGCAGTTGCGGGAAATGTTTATCAAAACCCCCCGTATGGGGGGTTTCGTTTTTTGGGAAATAACATGTTTGATATAGGGGTTAACCTCACCAGTACACAGTTTGCGAAAGACCGTAAGCAGGTTGTCAGCCGATCACGAGATGCCGGTGTGACCGGTTTCTTGATTACCGGTACCAATGCACTCGAAAGTCAGCAGGCGCGATCACTGGCTCAGCAGCACACGGGCTATTGCTGGTCGACTGCTGGCGTTCATCCTCACCATGCCAGCGAATGGTCGCTGGAAACCTCTTCGACACTGCGTCGTCTCGCCGCTCAGCCGGAAGTGGTGGCGATAGGTGAGTGCGGTCTCGATTTTAACCGTAACTTGGCTGATCACTCTCAACAAGAATATGCCTTTGATGCACAGCTGGCACTGGCGGCTGAATTACAGTTGCCGGTATTTATGCACTGTCGCGAAGCACATCAACGTTTTATGGCGGTGCTTAAACCCTGGTTAGACAAGCTGCCGCCCTCGGTGGTGCATTGTTTTACGGGCACTCGGCAGGAATTGCAGGAATGTCTAGATGCAGGGTTATCGGTGGGGATCACCGGTTGGGTCTGTGATGAGCGACGCGGACTGGAACTGCGTGAGCTGTTACCGATGATCCCAGCGGAAAAACTGCTGCTGGAAACGGATGCACCTTATTTGCTGCCGCGGGATATGTATCCGCGCCCGCCGTCACGCCGTAATGAACCCTGCTTCCTGCCACATATCTTGCAGCAGGTGGCTCAATGGCGGGGTGAGGATGCAGTACAGCTTGGTCAGCAGGTCGATGCTAATGCTCGGCGGTTGTTCCGCCTGAGCTGATCAGAGCTTACGAAACTGCCGGTTACTCAGGGTGTGCGCAACCTTTTTATTCAGCAGATTTAGCAGCAATATTGAACGGGTTTCCCCATCCGGTTCGCTGAAAATAGCGCGTATGCCTTCAAAGGCACCGGCGGTAACTTCCACCTCATCGCCAGGTTGTGGCGGGGTGGAGACTGGAGGTTGCAGGGCGTTGTGCGCCGCAATGGAATCAATGACCTCATCCGGTACCGTGGCAGGCAAAGCCCCAAAGCGAACAAAGTGGCTGACCCCTCGGGTGGCGCTGATGGTAGTGGTGTGGATGACTTCCGGTGAAAAACGGATAAACAAATAATTCGGGAATAGAGGCTCGCTGCGTGTGACCTGAGTCCCACGCAGGGTCTTCTCAACCGTGACCATCGGGCTCAGGCAGTTAACCCCCTGACGTTCGAGATGTTCTTGTGCCCTTAACAACTGACCACGCTTACAAAAAAGTAGATACCAAGATTCCATAACTGCTCCATTTTTCAGGCAGCAAAGAATAGCAAAACTCTTTTCAGAGTCATAGCTCACGCCCCCTTAAACCCGAAAGGGACGTCTGACCAATGACCGCTCAGCGTCTATGCCATTTCTGTGGCTAATAAATTTCAGCATCTTCACCGAATCCCCCCTATAATGGCTTGATTAACTCCGGCAACAAAGTAAAAAAACCTCATGAAATATCAGGACTTAAGAGACTTCCTGCGACAACTTGAGCAGCGTGGTGAATTGAAAAGGATTAGTTATCCTATTGATCCGGTGCTGGAAATGACCGAGATCGCTGATCGTACGCTTCGGGCCGGAGGGCCAGCACTGCTATTTGAAAATCCTAAAGGCTATGACATGCCGGTGCTGTGTAATCTGTTCGGCTCTTCCAAGCGGGTGGCGCTGGGGATGGGTCAGGAAGAAGTCAGTGCGTTGCGCGATGTCGGCGAGCTGCTGGCCTTCCTGAAAGAGCCATCGCCACCGAAAGGTTTCCGCGACCTGTTCGAACAAATGCCACGCTTCAAGAAAGTCCTGAATATGCCGACCAAACGTCTGCGCAGTGCCCCGTGTCAGGAAGTGGTGTGTGAAGGTGATGCAGTGGATCTCGCTGAAATCCCTGTGATGACCTGCTGGCCGGAAGATGCGGCACCTTTGATCACCTGGGGACTCACCGTGACCCGTGGTCCGCATAAAGAGCGTCAAAATCTCGGCATTTATCGTATGCAGGTGATCGGTAAAAACCGCGTGATTATGCGCTGGCTGTCTCACCGTGGCGGCGCACTCGATTTTCAGGAATGGTGCCAGACACACCCAGGGGAGCGCTTCCCAGTCTCTGTTGCCCTCGGCGCGGACCCGGCTACTATTCTTGGCGCGGTGACGCCGGTACCGGACAGCCTATCGGAATATGCGTTTGCCGGCTTGTTGCGCGGAACCAAAACCGAAGTGGTAAAATGCCTGTCGAATGACCTAGAGGTGCCTGCCAGCGCCGAAATTATCCTTGAGGGGTATATCGAGCCTGGGGATATGGCGCCGGAAGGTCCATACGGTGACCATACCGGTTACTATAATGAAGTCGATGATTTCCCAGTCTTTACTATCACTCATATTACCCGTAGACGGGATGCTATCTATCACTCCACCTATACTGGTCGTCCTCCGGATGAACCGGCTGCATTGGGCGTTGCCCTCAATGAAGTACTGGTACCCATTTTAATTAAACAGTTCCCTGAAATTGTTGATTTCTATCTGCCTCCGGAAGGCTGTTCCTATCGCCTAGCAGTAGTGACCATGAAGAAACAATATGCCGGGCATGCGAAACGCGTTATGTTTGGGGTATGGTCGTTCCTGCGACAGTTTATGTACACTAAATTTGTGATTGTCTGTGACGACGACGTGAATGCGCGTGACTGGAACGATGTGATCTGGGCGATCACCACCCGTATGGATCCGGCACGTGATACGGTGATTGTTGAAAATACACCGATCGACTATCTGGATTTTGCCTCTCCGGTTTCCGGACTGGGCTCGAAGATGGGGCTGGATGCCACCAATAAATGGCCGGGTGAGACTGATCGTGAGTGGGGCAGACCGATTGTGAAAGACCCTAAGGTCACAGCACGGATTGATGAAATCTGGGATGAGCTGGCAATCTTTGAACCCGGTAGCTCCGTGAAGTCACGGCCACTGTAATTTATCCGCTAACCCGACAGAGTGAACGAATGACAACATTAAGCTGTAAAGTAATTTCTGTAGAAAGCATCAACGATACGGTCTATCGGGTCCGTTTGGTTCCAGAAACGGAATTCAGTTTCCGTGCCGGCCAGTATCTGATGGTGGTGATGGATGAGAACGATAAACGTCCGTTTTCACTGGCCTCTACGCCGATGGAAAAAGACATTATCGAGCTGCATATCGGCGCGTCCGAGATGAATCTGTATGCCATGGCGGTAATGGAAAAAATTCGTGACCAGCGCAGCGTAACGGTTGATATGCCGCACGGTAAAGCAGCCCTGCGTGAAGACAGTGATCGGCCTATCATCTTGGTCGCGGGCGGCACTGGATTCTCCTATGCCCGTTCGATCCTGTTAACGGCGCTGGCTAATCAGCCAGATCGTGAAATTGCCATCTACTGGGGCGGCCGTGAACCTCATCATCTTTATGATCTGGAAGAGCTGAACGCGTTGGCGGTTCGTCATCCTAACCTGAAAGTGGTGCCGGTGGTTGAGCAACCGGACAGCGACTGGCGGGGGCGTACCGGAACCGTTCTACCGGCAGTGATCCAGGACTACAGCAGCTTACAGCCTTACGATATCTATATTGCTGGCCGTTTTGAAATGGCGAAAGTGGCCCGTGAACGCTTCTGTGCCGAACGTGATGCCGTCAGCGGCCAGATTTACGGTGATGCCTTCGCCTTTATCTGAGTCTGTGATGTAACACCCCTCCCCGGTAGGCCGACTGGCCGGTGGGGAGGGGCGTAATTCTTCCCCTCTCCCTGCTTGACCTGCCTTATTGCCTCATTGCTAAGCGTATTGGCCTGCCGCAGCAATACGCCACCCGGCGGTGAGCTGTGATAAAATGCGCAAAAATTCTTATTCTTAATCATAAGAAGGCAGAGATGAACTCACTGAATGCATTGTATCAATCCCATCTGACCACCTTGCAACATCGCGCGCAGCAGGTGCTGGCGGCAAATCAGCTAGACGCCTTGCTGATCCATTCTGGGGAATTACAGAGCGTATTCCTCGATGATCATCACTACCCCTTCAAAGTCAGTGCCCCGTTTAAGGCCTGGTTGCCGGTGACGCAAACCCCAAATTGCTGGTTGTGGGTTGATGGTGTCAGTAAGCCGACACTTTGGTTCTATTCTCCGGTGGATTACTGGCATAAAACCGATCCTTTGCCGAACAGTTTCTGGAGCGATGAATTCGACATCGTTCCCCTGAGAAACAGCCAAGATATAGGTCAACTGCTGCCTCAGCGCCGAGAAAAGGTGGCCTACATTGGTCCTGCTGTTGGACGGGCCGCACAATTAGGGATTGCTGAGGCGCAGATTAACCCGCAGCCGGTTCTTGATTACCTGCATTTCCATCGCAGTTTTAAAACGGATTATGAACTCTGGTGTATGCGTGAAGCCCAGAAAATTGCGGTAGCGGGTCATCGCGCTGCCCGTGATGCTTTCTTTGCCGGAAAAAGTGAGTTTGAGATCAATAGCGCTTACCTGTTGGCCACTGGGCAACGGGATACTGATGTTCCCTACGGTAACATCGTCGCACTCAATGAAAATGCGGCCATTTTGCACTACACCAGACTGGAGCAGCAGGTACCGGCCCAGCATCGTAGCTTTCTGTTGGATGCCGGGGCGGAGTTTAACGGCTATGCCGCAGACCTGACACGCACCTACGCCGCGGAAAGTGGTGTGTTCGCTGACCTGATTGCCGCCATCGATCACCATGAGCAGGCACTGATTGCGACGCTGCAAGCTGGGACCTGTTATACCGACTATCATTTGCAGATGAACCAGCGTCTGGCATCGGTCCTGCGTGAGTTTGACATTATTACCGGTCTCAGCGAAGAGGCGATGGTCAGCGAAAATATTACCCAAGTGTTTATGCCGCACGGTGTGGGGCATCCGTTGGGTCTTCAGGTCCATGATGTCGCTGGATTTATGCAGGATGAGCAGGGCACTCACCAGGCACCTCCAACACAGTATCCGTGGCTGCGTTGCACCCGTACGTTAGCGGCCGGTATGGTGGTGACCATTGAACCGGGGATCTATTTTATTGAGTCGCTGTTATCACCGTGGCGTGAAGGCCGCTATAGTAAACACTTCAACTGGCAACACATTGACGCCTTAAAGCCCTATGGTGGCATCCGTATTGAAGATAACGTGATTATCCAAAGCCAAGGGATCGAGAATATGACCCGTGATCTGAAGCTTGCCTAATGGAGGCTTACGATATTCCGGCGGCGGACGTCTGCGTCACGGAAGAGACGATCAAGAAAAGCCGCTTCATTACTTACCTTGCCCATACCGAAGGGAGTGAGGCGGCAAAAGCCTTCGTCCGGCAGATCCGTGAGCAGCATCCTGATGCCAGACATCACTGCTGGGCATGGGTAGCCGGTGCACCCGACGATTCACAACAACTGGGGTTCTCCGATGATGGTGAACCTTCAGGGACTGCAGGAAAACCGATGCTGGCTCAGCTAATGGGTAGCGGGGTCGGTGAGGTGACCTGCGTCGTCGTGCGTTATTACGGTGGCATCATGCTTGGTACCGGCGGGTTGGTAAAAGCCTATGGTGGGGGAGTACGTCAGGGATTGCAGGCCTTAACTCGATGCCGCAAAGTGCCGATGCAGCGTTTCACCCTGCGCTGTGACTACGGATTTCTGACCGAAGCTGAACGGCTGGTAGAACGCTTTAACGGAAAAATTATCGCCAGCGATTACCAAGCCGATATCCACCTCACCTTGGCATTACCTTTTGACAGTATTCGTGAGTTTGAAAAACAGCTTTCTGACTTAAGCCGCGGTGCGTTGACGCTTCAGCGGGTAGATCAACGACCTTCACAGAGTTAAGGACAGGCATAATGCATTTTCGTGCCATTACCCGCATAGTGGGTTTACTGATTATTATCTTCTCCGTCACCATGATTGTGCCGGGACTGGTGGCCTTGATTTACCGCGACGGTGCCGGGCGGGCATTCAGTCAGACCTTCATGATGGCACTGTTGATCGGCTCGATCCTGTGGTGGCCGAACCGTAAACAGAAGAAAGAGTTAAAGCCCCGTGAAGGGTTTCTGATCGTGGTGTTGTTCTGGACCGTGTTGGGCAGTGTCGGGGCGATGCCGTTTATTTTCGCTGAACAACCACATCTGTCGGTAACCGATGCTTTCTTTGAATCATTCTCGGGGCTGACCACTACCGGTGCGACCACCTTGGTCGGGTTGGACAGTATGCCGAAAGCTATTCTGTTCTACCGTCAGATGCTGCAATGGTTAGGGGGGATGGGTATTATCGTGCTGGCGGTCGCTATTCTGCCGATCCTCGGGGTCGGGGGAATGCAGCTCTATCGCGCTGAAATGCCGGGACCGCTAAAAGACCACAAAATGCGGCCGAGAATTGCCGACACTGCCAAAACCTTGTGGCTGATCTATGTGTTACTCACCGTCGCTTGTGCGCTGGCATTATGGTTAGCGGGTATGCCGTTGTTTGATGCAATAGGTCACAGCTTCTCAACGATCGCTATCGGCGGGTTCTCGACCCATGATGCCAGCATCGGTTATTACCATAGCGGTACCATCAATACTATTATTGCGATTTTCCTGCTGATCTCCGGCTGTAACTATGGCTTGCACTTTTCATTACTGACTGGTCGTAGCTTGAAAGGTTACTGGCGTGACCCGGAATTCCGAGTCTTTATCGGGGTGCAGTTAACGCTGGTAGCCATCGCTACACTGTTGCTGGCGGTACATCACACTTACGGCAGTCTGCTGCAAACCCTCAACCAAGCTTTTTTCCAAGTGGTTTCTTGGGCGACGACCGCTGGGTTTACCACTGACAGCATTTCAAACTGGCCCTCTTTCCTGCCGATCCTGCTGCTCTGTTCCGCGTTTATTGGCGGCTGTGCTGGCTCTACCGGGGGAGGACTGAAGGTCATCCGCATTCTGTTGTTGTGTAAGCAGGGTAATAGAGAACTTAAACGTCTGGTGCATCCCAACGCAGTCTATACCATAAAGCTGGGTGAGCGTGCTTTGCCTGAGCGTATCCTCGAAGCGGTATGGGGGTTCTTCTCTGCCTATGCATTGGTTTTTCTGGTAAGCATGCTGGCGATCATCGCCACCGGCGTCGACAACTTCTCGGCCTTTGCTGCCGTGGCGGCGACCCTGAATAACCTTGGACCAGGATTAGGGGTGGTTGCCGACAACTTTGCTTCTATGAATGACACCGCCAAATGGATCCTGATTTCCACCATGCTGTTCGGTCGTCTGGAAGTGTTTACATTACTGGTACTGTTCACCCCGACCTTCTGGCGGGAATAAATCTTTATCAAAGGATAATCAAATGAAGATGCTGATACTGTTTTCCAGCCGGGATGGACAGACAAAGAAAATTGCCGACTTTATTGCTACCGAAGCAGGACAACATGAGGTCTGTGATGTGATCAACGTTGCTCAGGCAAATCAGGTTACCTGGCAGGACTATGATCGGGTGCTGATTGCCGCCTCGATCCGTTATGGTCATTATGCACCGGAAGTGGATCGCTGTATTGCCGATCACCTGCCATTACTGCAGGCGCGGGCCAGCGGTTTTATCTCGGTCAACCTGACTGCGCGCAAAGCGGATAAGAATACCCCTGAGACGAATGTCTACACCCGTAAGTTTCTGGAGCAGTCACCTTGGACGCCAGATCGTTGCTTGGTGGTTGCCGGTGCCTTGCGTTATCCGCGTTACCGCTGGTTTGATAAGGTGATGATCCGTTTGATCATGAAGATGACCGGGGGCGAAACTGATACGTCGAAGGAATATGAATACACGGATTGGCAGAAAGTGGCGGAATTTGCGGGTGAATTTGTTCAGATAACCGGCAAATCGCTGTATAAATAACACTTGTGGCGAAAAAAAAGACGAACGGAAATTAATTTCAAATAAACCCTTGTCAGAAAAAATTAACTCCCTATAATGCGCTCCCACTGACACGGCAAAGCGCGATGCGCAGCGGCGTGACAGG
>NZ_ATMI01000003.1 GCF_000439375.1 Tatumella saanichensis | reverse complement strand
CAGCATTATTAAATGTAACGGGAACATCAAAAAGATAGCGACCAAGACACTGGGGTTTGGTCTGTTCAAAAAGCTTATCCGTCATTTGTTTTTCCTTTGCCGTTAAAGAGGCTACCGGCCACGGACGGGTGAGTAACCAGAAAACTGTACAGAGAATAAATACAACAACCATTAATCCCAGCCATAAATGTCTTACCCGCATCAGGCGACCTCCCCGGCCAATTTGATAATTGAGCGTAACGTGAACTTCATCGCTACAGAAAGGCCGTTTTCCTTACCTGTATCCCCGACGGCATAGGCACCTTCATGATCGACGTCAGTAGCAAGCAGCGAGCGGATCCCGGAAAATGTGATACGCCCGGCACGTACAGGTACGGTACCGTCCCCGGCGCTGCCTGAAGACTTCAATTCAAGGGTTTGACCTGCGACGTGCCGGTAAACGGGAAGTTCCAGCGATACGCCCATAACTGGCCTTGGTGCAGGGATCGACTGCCATATCAGATGATCGTCAGAAGGATATTTTTCACTCGCACCGTAGAATGCGTAGGTATTGGGATGATATTTGTCATTTAATTCTTCAATAAATAATTCAACATCCTCTTTTATCCGACTCTGATAAGTTTTCCATTCCCTGTCTACATCATCCAGCAACAATTCTTTCTCACACAGCCGCCACCAGTCACTTTCATTCAGATAAATTTCCGTGTAGGGGTCAAACTTCGGCTTATTCACAATTTCCGTGCCACTATTAATTTTCAGCCAACCCGTTCCATAGGCCTTACCCGGTAACAGCTGAAGCGGACCGGGGGACTGGGCCAGAACGGGCATCAGGTTTGCCGCATCAGCGCCAATGACCGCGCCGACAACGCCCCGCTCCCCGGTTTTCATTCGGCGATATGCCGCTGGCGATCCCAGATCCGGCATCACACCATGAACGATACCCAGAATAGTGTCCCTGCCGTTCATTTTTTCTGAATAATGTCGGGCTACAAGGCCGCCCATGGAATGCGTGACCAGAATCACTTTGTTCACTGCAAGCCTGTCCTGGTAAGTGGCCAATACTCCCTTGATATACCGTTCGAGGTGCCCGGCCGAATCAACGTTTGACTGCAGCCAGTTATAGCCAAAAACATGTACGGGAAAAAGATAATCATAACTCCGCCTGACCTCAGCCTCAGTCAGCGCATCTTCGCCTTTCTCTGCTCCTAAATTTTCACCAATCAGCAACTGTCGGGGCGTTTGCCTTTTGGTACCATCGATCAGGTTATCAATCAGGATATGACCATCATTCAGCATACATTGAAGGACGTGGAGAGATTCGCCGTAACTTTTAAAAAGCGCACTACCCCAGCCGCGGGCCGCTCTGGAGGGGAATCCCCTGCCGTCGAGATCGTCGTAAAGCACCTTCCCCGTGTAATCCACTTCGGTGGCGAGAGGATCCAACAGTGCTTTTCTTTGTTCTTTTGACTTAGTTAGCCACGCCAGAGCATCTGCACCTTGAAAAAGGTCTGCACGCCAGACTTTTTCAGGCGATTTTGGCTTTTTAAGATTCGTACCCATGACTCCCGGCAGAAAAATAACCGGGACCACCTGTTCAGCAACCTTAGGGCAGGCAACCACCAGATGGTCTTCAGCTCTGGCATTAGGAAGGCTGTAGCAGGCTCGTCCGGTTTCATCATATTCAGGCCGGATCACGATCTCGTTTGCTGCTGCTTGAGTCATAGCTATTCTCCTCCCTCGAACCGCATTTTATCCTTAACTATATCAATCTGTTTCATCAAAACACCCTTTCCATCCTCAGATGTAGAGACGGTTTGACTGGCTGCATCTTTAGCCTGAATGGCCAGTTTCTGCGCTGGCAAAGCCGAACCATCGTAGGCGTGAATCGCTTTGGGTGTATAAGAGAAATCAGCGTTTTCCCAGCTCTGCGCCGCCACGCTCAGGCTCTGACCGCCAAACTTCTGCCACACCGCTGCCCGCTGGATGATTTTGTCCGGTGCCGCGCACTCCACGACACCATCAGCAATACGGATATAGCCGCCTCCGCTGGTGAGAATAATTTCCTGCTTCGCGCTGATGACCAACTTGCCTTGGCTGCTGCTGATGCGAATATCTTTCAGCGCATCCAGCGTCATCTCATCCCCCTGCGCCTGTATCTCAACCTTCCCCCGGCTGGCAAACATTTTGATACCCAATTTTTGGGCAAACAAACTCACACTCTCCCCGGCCGCCACGGTGAATCTTTTCAGTGCACTGAAATCAGTATGTTTGCCACTGGTGCTGATAACATTCTCACCCGCTGACAGCTGCACACTTTTTGGCGTACTCTGGGAAATACCCTCCGGAGCGGAGAGCAACAGCGCGGACTGTTTTAAATCTGTCAGTCCCTGCTCCAGTAGTATTTTTTGGGTCTGAATATCGGCCAGTTCGGCTTTGGCTGTTTCAACTGCACCGCTCAGAGCCTCGACTTGGTTCAGGGCCAGTTGCAGCTGGCTAATCGCTTGCTCCATCGCCAGTACCTGACCCTGCGCTTTCGCCTGCCCGTCCGCGCTGATGAACAGCCCTTTCTGCGCCCGGATGGCACCCCAACTGTCCGTTCTGAGTTCAAACCCCTCGCCCCTAGGCTGACGCTTTTCGTCGACCAAGTGTCCGAGGTTGAGCTGGCTCTTGCCGCCATACTCGGTGCTGACCTTGATATGCTCCTTCCCGCGCTCGTCGTCGAGGCGGATTTTGTTATTCGCCGGGGTGCGTAACACGTTGCGCTTATAGTTTTGGATAGTCACCAGATCCTGATGGGCCGAATCGTGGAGCACACTGCTGATATAGGGGCGGTCCGGATGGCCGTTCTCAAAAGCGATAGCCACTTCGGTGCCTGCCAATAGCGGCAGGTGCAGACCGAAGGTATCGCCCGCATAAGGTCTGGCAAGACGCACCCACAGGCTCTCAAAACCTGCCTGCCGCTCTTCACGGTCAAACTGCAGGCTGATACGGTAACGTCCCTGTTTATCGATATGTCCATAGGGGTCGTTTACGGTGGTGCTGGTAATACGAGCGGGCAAAGTCCCCGCCATCACTGGATGTGCGCCAGGCACAGGGCGAAAACTGTACAAGATACTGTCAGGGATCCCGGTTAACCTGACTTGGAAATCTCGGTCTCGACGGGCACTGCAACTGAGTGTCGTGATCAGGGTCCCTTCAGCAAATACGGGGTCTACCTCATTGCCGCCGGTCACCTTCAGCACCTGTCCCGGACTCAAGGCAGGGCTGCTGGTGAGCGCTGAGACGCAAGTCTGCTGGTTGAGATAACGTTCATGCCGCAGACGGGCATAGAAGGCCCCCGTTTCAGTGACGGGATCCCTGGGGATGGGGTCACCCGCTTGCAGAAAGTTATCGGCATAATGATAAGCCTCCCCATAGGTGGTGGGATCTTGCGCGGAAATATTGACCACAGTGTCTAACGGTTGGTTGGCCTGCCGATAGTTGTAGTCGCGGGTAGACACCTGTTGCACCGCCACTTGATGACGGCATTGCATCGCCCATACCGCATCGGTCCCGTTAGCATGCTGTCCTGAAGGGGGCACCGAGGGCAACGTGATAGCTTGCTGGTACTGTTGGCGGCTGTCGCAAAATTCGACGACATCGATATGTAGCCGCGTATCCGCGCTAAAGCGGAACCAGATCCCCGTCTCGCCGAGCAGACGAGTAATAAAATGCAGGTCATCCTCGCCATATTGCATGACCTGCTCGCGGCGCGGATACTCACGGCTCAGAGAAAAGAGGAAATCCTGACCGCGCATACCATGGCGTTCCCGCAGAATTTTCTCGACGATCTGTGGCACCGACATATCCAAGTAAATCGCGTTATGGGAACAGTGCTGCAGCAGCGCCAAGCGCGGTGCTAGCGTGAGGGCGTAGCGGGTTTCATCTTTAGAGGTACCCAGACGTTCAAAACCGGCCACTACCCCCTGGATCACCCGCAATGGCTGCTGCACGGCAATGCCTGCCAGCGTCATCACCGCTGCTTGTAGCGTTAATGATGCCGATTTCAGCAGCACTTTCTGTTTGTCCAGATGGTGATCGCTACAGGTAAACTCAATACGATAGCGAAAAGGTTCACTCAAGGATTCCTGCCCTTCGAAGGACAGGACATCGGGAGTCACCCCACACTCCTTAACTGACAACAGGTGGTGACTGTGACTGAAGCTGATTGCAGGGTAACTCGCCATAAGGTTCTCCTTAAAGGTGGCCGAACTCCAGCACCACACCCTGATCATCACTCCAACCCAGTGTCAGTACCGTCGGTTTTTGTTTAACTGCCATATAACTGAGCAGTTGTTGACCCAATACCGGTAAGATTTGCTGGCTGAGCAGGCTGTCGATATTTCTGGCACCGGTATCCGGTAGCAGACAGGCCGAGGTCAGCGCATCATACAGCGAGTCTTGAATGTCGGTGGTTAGCCCATAATGGCGGTGTAGACGGGCGCTGACCTGGGACAGCTTAATCGTGACAATGGTACGCATCGCCTGCTGACAGAGCGGGCGATAAATCACGGTCTGAAAACGGGCCAACAGTGCCGGCTGAAAATGGTGGCACAAGAGGGGACGCAGACACTCCTGAAGCGAACGATCACTGGCCTGTGGATCGCCGTCCAGTAACGCCATCAGTTGTTGACTGCCCAGGTTGGAGGTCATCAGGATCACCGTGTGGCGGAAATCGATTTCTCGACCTTCTCCGTCGCGCATAAAGCCGCGATCGAAGACCTGATAGAACAGATTAATCACATCAGGGTGGGCTTTCTCGACTTCATCTAACAAAACCACGCTGTAAGGACGTTTACGTACCGCTTCGGTGAGTACCCCGCCTTGACCATAACCGACATAACCCGGTGGCGACCCTTTCAACTGAGACACCGTATGAGCTTCCTGATATTCCGACAAGTTGAGGGTGATCAGTGATTTTTCGCCACCGTAGAGTACATCGGCCAGTGCCAGTGCGGTTTCGGTTTTACCAACGCCACTTGGGCCCACCAGCAAGAACACGCCCTGAGGTCCATTTTCTGGGGTCAGTCCGGTACCCGCAGCCCGTAAGCGTTTCGCGATAGCCGAGAGTGCCTTTTGCTGCCCTACCACCCGCTGTTGCAAGATCTCTTCTAGGGTTAATAATCCACTTTGTTGATCTTTCATCAGCGAAGAGAGCGGAACCCCGGTCCAGTCAGCAATCACCGTGGCCACGGTACGGGCATCAACGTCCACGCACAATAAGCCTTCATCCTGTTGCAGCACGGCAAGTTGCTGATGAAGCGCCTGAAGTTCAGCTTGCCGACTGAGATCTTGGCGACAGGCCATCAATGCTTGAACCAAGGCTTTTTCTTGTTCAAAGCGACTCTGTAAGTGCTGCAGACGGGTCTCGATCTCTGCGGAACGTTGTTTCAGTTGGCTTAAGCGCTCACCTTGCGGCTGATTGCCGACGGCGATATCTTCGAGGATCCCCTGCTCTTCTAAGGCGAGGGCCGCCAGTTGCGCTTTTAACAGAGTCAACGGCTCAGGGACCGTATCCAGGCCCATACGGATCCGTGCGGCGGCGGTATCCAGCAGATCGACCGCTTTATCGGGCAACTGCCGACCGGTAAGATACCGCCGCGAAAGGGTCACCGCGGCCCGAATAGCCTGCTCGCTGATATGTACCCCGTGGTAGTCTGCATAGCGGCTTTTTAGGCCACGCAGCATCAGGCAGGCGCTATCGTCATCCGGTTCATCCACTTTGACTTGCTGGAAGCGCCGCTCCAGTGCGGCATCCTTCTCAAAATAGTGTTTGTATTCGCTCCAGGTGGTGGCGGCAATGGTCCGCAGTTCACCCCGGGCTAATGCCGGTTTCAGAAGATTAGCCGCATCGGCACCACCGGCCTGATTGCCGGCCCCAATAATAGTGTGAGCCTCATCGATAAATAACAGGACTGGGGTGGGCGACTGCTGAACGGCGTCGATGACATTTTTCAACCGTTGTTCAAACTCCCCTTTGACTCCGGCACCAGCCTGCAATAACCCTAAATCTAAGGTACGTAGGGTGACGGTTTTCAGGCTATCGGGGACATTTCCTTCAGCAATACGCAGCGCCAAACCTTCCACCAGCGCCGTTTTGCCAACACCCGGGTCGCCGACCAGGATCGGATTGTTTTTGCGTCGGCGAGAGAGAATATCCACCATCTGGCGGATTTCACTGTCTCGGCCAAAAACGGGATCAATGCTGCCCTGTCGGGCTTTTCCCGTGATATCGATCGTGAATTTATCCAGCGCATGCTGCAGGGAGGCAGGGAGGCCTTGCTCTCTGAGGTGATCACCGGTGACGGCGTCTTCGGGGGAAGCCACGGAAAGCGGTAGTACCTGCTGCTGCGCCTCTGCCCACTCTTCCGATTGAGCATCCAGCAATGGGCCGAGCTGTTGCCACTGACTTTGGCCTAAGGTCAGTAATGGCCACAGTGCATCGCAACGCAGTAATGAGGGGTTTTCGGTAGCTGCCATCAACAGGTGTTGGCTACGGATCTGCTCTTCTCCTTGCACAGAGGCCACCAGCCAGGCCTGTTTTAACCACTGGCTCAGTGCCTTGGACAGCTGCGGTCGGTCGCGCACAGAGCGCGGCAGCGTCTCCAACCAGGTCAGTAGCCCCTGCCATATGGCGTCCATATCCCACTCATAGCGACGAGCCAGTACCGTAATGTCGCCCTCCCCTTGCTCTAGCAGTTTGAGCAGCCAGTGCTCCGGTAATATTTCGCGATGAGCGCGGGTCTGGCATAAAGATGCGGCCCCTTCTAAGGCTCGGGCGGTAAAAGGGTTGAGGCGGCGCAGCAGCGCTGTATTTTCCATAGCAAGACTCTCACTGTCAGGGACCCTCTGTGGCACGCTACCGCCCATCGCTGTTCCCTAGGGTCAGGAGCCAAAGCGCATCAGGTCAGATTTCCGATTTATTTTTTGCTGAGTCCCCGTCGTACCCCCAGAGACTCAGCAAAAAAAGGGCAGCAGTGCTGCCCGTTGGGGGATCACGCCGTAGCGCGTTCATTCCAAGAATCAGAATGGATAATGTTGCCGTCTTTGTAGGTCCAAGTGATTTTTTCGTAACGCAGCTCAATGTCTTCGAGATGGTTATGTTTTTCGAAGGAGGGATCTTTAACGTCGTGCATCACCGGCTTCACCTTCACCACTTTGACGTTTTCTAAGCGGGTGTTGAAATACTCTACCTCCTGACCGGCGTCGTTAATTTTGTACCACTTGAATTCTGCAGCCTTGAGGGTCTGCCCCGTGGTGACTGCTTTGTAGAGATAGGGGCTAGAGGAATCGATCTCCTTGGTAAACAGAAACGGCGTGTGGATGCGGGTACCGGTCAATTTGCCGGTATTGTTATCGGTCGGGATGTACAGGTTATGTTGCTGTGCCACCACCTCGATACTGCCTTCGCGATCCTGAACGTCTACGGACCCTTTAATGTCCGCTCCGCCATCGTCTTTGAGCCACAGGTAAACTGGAATTGCCATATTTTTACTCTCCATTGTGTTGTGAAGCGTCATTATCCTTCGATGACGCCGGGGTCCTGTCCGATCTCTGGCAGGCATTGGCCTGAGGGACCAGACTGATTTCGACACGCCGGTTGCGGGCTCGGCCCTGTGGCGTAGTGTTTGACTGTAACGGGCGACTTTCTCCGTATCCTTGCACCGCAAAACAACTTGCCGGTACCTGGCCGATATCGCGCATCCAGTTACGAACGGCTTCCGCCCGTTGCAATGAAAGCAGCTGATTACGTTGCGGGTCGCCGGTGTTATCGGTGTGGCCGCTGATCAGAATCAACCAGCCGGGTTTGGCATTAATCCCTGTCAGCGCCTTGACCAGGATCGGTATTGAGTCTGTTTTCAAGGCTGCCTGCCCAGAATCAAACAGCGACAAGCTGTCCAAGCGGATAATCTCTGGCGGCGTCTCTGGCAGTGGTGCGACTACCGGTGGCGGAGGCGGTTGATAGCGGCTTACTGCATCCAGCAATGTCACGCGCAGATACTCCCCTCGATATAAGCCAAAACCGAGGCGCAGCGGCACGCCGTTACGGCGATAACTGTCTAGCTGCGCGATATCTTCACGAAGGACATCAATCTCTCGCGCCTTGGCAGCATCGTCTTCCATTGGCAGTTGCTGATAGCGGTTAAGGTCACTGTTAAGGCGGATCAATAACTGCCGGTTGTTCCAGCCACTGCTGAGCAAAGCCGCAATAACCGCTAAGGTCAGGACAGCCAAGCCATAACGGTAAGTACGACCTACAGGAGGGATACCCTGCCCTCGGGGTAATAAGGGAAAAATAAAGCCAGGTAACAGGGAAAGCACCGTGCTGTCGGTCCCGGCTGGCTGCCAGCCTGACACGCCGCTTAAGGCCGTACGGTCAGCCAGCCAGTGACTCCACAGACCGGTAGCGAGACTACCAGCCAGTAGCGGTGATATTCCCCATACCACTATCGCCGGGTAAACGGGCGGTAGATCCGGCTTTTCATCACTGAGTTGTTGACAGACCTCTGCTTTGCTCCAGCGAATCAGACCGTCGAGCAGCACCTGCTGTGCCATTTCCGGTGTCGCTTGGCTGTCGGTTGCGGCAATAGGCAACGGGGACCGGATGCATCCTCCGTTACCACAGGCAGCCATCTGCCAGATACTGTCACGGGTCAACTGACAACCGACTAATGTGCTGAGGATAAGCGGAACTGGATAGCCGCTACACTGACGTAACTCACTAATATGCCAGCGTAATCTCAGCAGCCAGTGGTTAAACACGGCTGCATCGCTGTGCTGTTGCGGACAGATATTGACCATCACTGCCAACTGGTTACCCCATTGCGGGCGGGCGGCCAATAGCTGGAGACCCGTCTGCTGCAGATCCTGATCTTCCGGTGAGCGTATCCAGCACCCCTGCGGCTGTAGCAACACAGGCGAGTCCTGGGGCCAAGCCTGCGGAAAATCCCCACAAATGATGACCACCGGTTGTCGGTATTCCGGTGCAGGTAAATCCTGTAGCCACGGCATAAGCTGCGTAGGTGACTGCCGCCGAAAAGAGATCCACAGCAGTAAAATCGTCAGCCACCCAGCGGTTAGTAACAGGAGTGACAGTGCTCTGTTTACTGGTAAAAAAACCACGCAGAGGATAGCCACCAGCAGCGCCGCCCACAGTGCTAAAATGAACCGCTGCGTGGCACTCATTGCATCGTCCCAGGCAACAACCTCAGCAATAATTGGTCAAGCCACTGGTTCAATCCCCACCAGACGGCTGCCACCCCCAACACGCTGACAATCACCTGCACCCATCCACGACTTAACGTGCGGTAAAACCAAGTTCTACCCCTGCTAGTGGCCAATATCGGCCCCGGCTTGGGATCACTAAAAGGCAATACCCGGTCACTGAGCGCTTGAACCAGCTTGCTGCGCTCCGGCGAGTCCAACGAGGTGAATTTCCCGAGAAAACCGAGCATCATCACCCGCTGAAAACAGGTTACTACCGCAATATCCGCCGTAGGTTCTCGTAGTACGGCCTTCATCCGCTCACAAAGCGTATCACCGGCATCCAATGTCCCGAGAAAATGCCCCTGCAACGGGATGCTGTACCATTGCAGGCAAGCATCATCCAACACTCCACGCCCTTTTACTGTTTCATCCAGTAAGGCGCATTGGGCGGTGAGAATATGCTGACAGCCCGCCTCATCCAGTCCTTGCTGTTGTAGCTGCTGTTGTACGTGCTCAATATCTGCCACACAGCGTTCCCAGAGGATCCTGCCATCCCCTTCTTTGAACTGAGGACCGTAACGCAAGCTGACTACCTGTAACCACGTATCCTGTAGCAGTTCATCAATATCTATGGACGCGGCCGTGCCGCGTGAGAGCTGATTCATGTTGTTAACACCGCAAAAAGTTCAAGTTCTGGTTCACCCAGCAATCCCGGGACATAGAACATGCAACGGCCACCGGCCAGCATCTCTACGGCCAAGGGGTGGTTGATATCCAAGCTGAAATACTGGTTTTCCAGTCGTAATGGGATCGCCGCCGGGACATGACGTAGGGGCGTCAACGGAATGCCGATCCGCGAAGAGTTAACGATACTGAGGACATGTTCCGGACTGCCGACTTTACATTGCCGAGGAAATTGCTCTTGTAGCTGTGCGACCGGCACCGATGATCGTACTGACAAGTAGTAATCCGCCCCTTCTCGTAGCCGCGGATCATGCAACCGTGCCTGCCAGGTATGTAGCCGTTTGTCTTGCTCAAGGGGTAAGGCGATCACCCGCGACGGTAGGCTGGCTTCCAGCAGATCACTTAATAGACTGAGCAGCGGCGGAAATACATCATTCAACTGCAAATGCTGATACACCGGGATAGCACTCACTTGGTGCTCCAGGGAAAAGGTCAGCAGGCTGCCACACAGCCGTGATAATTCGGTATAAAGGCGTTCCGGAGGGGAGTCCAGATGGCGACTAAAATGCCCTAGTACCGGTTCGGCGCTGTTCAGGGCACTCAGCAGCCAAAATAGCGAAACATCGGCAACCGCGAAGTCCGCCATCCGCTGGTTACTTTCTCGACGCATTGCCATCAGACGGGTCAGACGTGTGCGCAACTGGATCAGTAGCTGTTCAAGTTCCTTCACTAGCCAGCGGCTGCAACGCAGTGTCAGTAACGGCGGAAGGAAAGTCTCATCCGTAGCCCAATTTCCCTGAGTATCCTGATGTAGCCGTACCACCGGTACCGTCAGATAATCACTGTTATCTTGGTGGGAAAAGCGCAGCACCAGTTCCGGTGTTAATACCGCAATTTGGCGGGAGTGTTCGCCAAACTGATCACGGATATCACGCCAACGTTTACGGTATCTGGTTGGACGCTCGGCAATCTGTTCCGGCTCTAGGCAGTTACCGCCATTGGCCTGCATCAGTGGCAACGCCAACAGTACCGTAACCTCTCCAGAGAGTGCCTCAAGGGAGACCGCCTGTGGGATCAGCGCTGCATTATCAGTGTCCACCAAGGTGCCGTCCTGAAAGCGGACATGCAGTCTACGCGCCTGCAGGCGCGCCATTTTTAACAACTCAGGTTCAAAACTCGCCTCAATGACGCCCCAGGGATAGTTGAGCCCCATGGTGGCGATGGCCTCTGCAGACCAGGCTGCAAAGGCAGCCTGTTGCTGGAAGTGCTGGGGTGACACCATTATCCCACGCCCCCACAGGGGCTGTTCGGTTTTCATTGGCATCCTGCCTTATGATTTTGCCTTCGGCATCTGAGACACCAGTGACAGATTGACATCCATACCTTCTACCTGGAAATGCGGGACCGCATACAATTTCACACGGAAAAAGCCCGGATTATCCTCGATGTCCTCCACCACCACCCGAGCATCCCGCAGTGGGTGTGAGGCCTGCAATTCATCACCGGGATCGGTCATTTCCGTGACCAAACTTTTCACCCAAGTGTTGAGTTCCAATTCCAGTAGGCGGCGATCTTTGGTGGTGCCAATATTTTCGCGTTGGATAAGTTTCAGGTAGTGAGCGATGCGCGACAACAGGAAGATATAAGGTAATCGCGCATTAATGCGACTGTTGGCGGTGGCGTCTGCTGAGTCATAGACGGTCGGTTTTTGGGCCGAGTTAGCAGAGAAAAAACAGGCATAATCGCGATTTTTGTAGTAAGAAAGTGGAATAAACCCGAGTCCGGCAAACTCAAATTCACGGGTTTCCGGGATCATCACTTCAGAGGGGATTTTCACCTGATTACCGGTACCGAGATCGTACAGATGGATGGGCAGATCCTGCACCGCACCGCCCGCCTGTGGCCCGCGGATCTGTACGCACCAGCCGTTTTGGATAAAGCTTTTCACCATATTACTGGCAAACGCAAAAGAGGCATTGGTCCACAGATATTTTCCATGGTCTGGGCCTTTAACCTCTTCAATATAGTTAAAGCTGCGAACCGGTATTGTGTCCGGACCGTACGGCAAGCGACCCAGTACCCGGGGCATCACTAAGCCGATATAGCGGGCATCATCGGTCTCTCGGAAGGATTTCCATTTGATGTATTCGGCGCGGTCAAAGTAGTTACCAATATCTTTGATCGCCGCGACTTCCTCCATAGTCTCTTTGAGGAAGAACTGCGGCCCAGCAGAAGCAATAAAGGGCATGTGGGCGGCAGCTGACACTTTAGAAATATTCCGCAGTAGCGCGACATCTTGGGCGGATGCATCGAACTCATAGGCAGAGATCAGTGCCGCCACCGGCTCGCCGCCGGGTGTATCGTATTCGTCAATATAGGTTTGTCGATACAGGCCGCTCTGGATAATTTCAGGACAGTCTTCGAAATCCTGACGCAAATCCTGCTTGGAGATATCCAGTAACTCGATTTTGACGTTCTGTCGGAAGTCAGTCTTATCCACCAGCGATTTCAAGCCACGCCACAGAGATTCCACCTGCTGAAACCTCTCATGGTGCATAACGGCATCAAGTTGACGACTGATCTGCCGATCCAGTTCAGCAATATGGAAATCGATAAGATTTTTATCCAGTTTTTCCACTTTGCTACCGGATTTCGTCAAGCAATCGAGAAAAACCTGCATACCCGCCGTCAGACGTTCATCAGCACTGGCTTCCGACATCGCCTGTGCATCCTGCCAGACGTCAAGGGCACTCAACTCTGACACCGGCCGTAAGTTAATTTTTTCGAACAGTGACGCGTAGATGCTGCCGCCGGTGGCGTTATCCAGCACCACTGTTTCAGCCTCATTGCGACTTTCATTTTGTACAGACATAAGCATTCCTTGTTTAATCCGTTAATGAACCTGTCGGTTACGACTGTTTCGGTGCCAGACTTGACAGTTCCTGTCGCAGTTCTGCACTGAGGGCGGGATCGAGTAAGATCTTTTCCAGCTCTTTTCGGAAGCCTTGGTTATCCAGTAAGTTTGCTTTCAAATCGCGCAACAGATTACGCATCGACAGCATGGCTTTGAGCTGGGGCATCTGCCGAGCGACCTGTTCTGGGGTGAAATCCTTCATAGTGCGGAACCTAAGGCGTAGATTTTCTTCGCTGCCGTCATCGGCTAAGGTATTTTTTACTGTTAGGTCAACAGTTGGGGAATATTCAGAAAGGACGCTGTCAAAATTATTTTTGGAAACATTTACCTTGTCACGTTCAGATAATGGCAGGTCTTCTTGTCCGTGGCTGAAATCACCGGCCACCAGTAATTTGAGTGGTAATTCGGTTTTTTTACTCACCCCGCCTGTGTGCAAATCGAGTTGCAAATTAATGCGTGCTTTTGGCACTTCATTCTGGAAACTATCAGCCATTTTTTTCTCCCTAGGTTTTGTCGCTGCGCCTGATATCCTTCGGCTACGCAGTCAGAAACCCGATGGTAGAATAATGATCCGATAAATAGCAAATCCCAAGATCTTTTATCTGACAGAGATCATATATAAAGATTTTTAAACCGCATTAAAAGTTGTCGATGCCATGATCACCTAGTAAAAATGGCGTACAAATATAAATTATCGCGGCTAAATAAATTAAAAAACCGTAATGCTTATTTATCGACAGCAGTGTGACATTGATAGAAGTAGTCTTTCTGTAAAGAGGCGTATGACAACGCTCAACTGACCTGTAAAAAAACCGAACAAAGCCCCATAACTGTAATTATCTTATTTGAAAGCACGCCACATCCTATTTCCATTTAAGCTGATAAAAAAGTGATAAACAATAAAGCGAAACTTAATCATCAGTCATCACTGATAATAGTGATGCGGTAAAAACGGGATTATTTAAACGCGACTGGGGAGACGTGACAACAGAGAGAGATCATCGGCGAGGGAAATAGCGACTAGCCAAGGTAAATAGAGATTGCAGATGAGCGGTTAAGAAAAAAGGGATCTGCCTAAGCAGATAAGAAAACTAGCCGGTACGGTAAGAGCGATCGCTTTACCGAACCGGCTAACGATCAGCGTCTTTCCAGTATTAAGCGATGATCTGCCAATACCAGTGGCTGGATCTGATGGGTAACCAGTAAGGTCGTCTTACCTTTGACCAGTTCTTTCAGCGATTCCAGTACCAGATGCGTATTGGTCGCATCCAGCCCTTCGGTCGGTTCATCCAGCAGGATCAGCGGAGCATCCGATAAAAAGGCCCGCGCAATACCAATTCTGCGAGTTTGTCCGCCAGATAAGCGTGCGCCCAACTCCCCTACTAGGGTATCCAGACCCCGCGGGAAGGCTCGAACTTCTTCCGCCAGAGAGGCACGGGTCAGTGCCAACCACAACGCATCATCATCCGCATCCGGAGACACCATCCGTAAGTTGTCACGGATTGAGGCATTGAACAGATAGGTTTTCTGACCGACCACCGAAATCAGTTGGCGTAACACCTCATCTGACAGTTCACGCACCGGGTAGCCACCGATGGAAACATCCCCTTTCTCGCAGTCCCAGAATCCTTGGATCAGATTCAGAATAGTGGTTTTGCCCGCACCGCTCGGACCGAGCAATGCCAGACACTCACCTTCTGCTACGCGAAAACTCAGATCCTGATGAACAACCGGACTTTCCGCGGCATAGCGCATGGTGACATGGCTAAAGCTTAAGCTGTGCTCTGTAGGAGTGGGGCTTTTTTCCGGCAAGGTCATGGCCGGTTTCAATTCAGCCATGGCAAAAATACGCCGTGCCGCTTCTCGGGTCATGCCCCAGGCAGCAAACGCAACCGGTAGTGCAGCCACGGCCTCGGTACTGGCCAGCACCGCAAAAACCAGCATGACCAGATCATTTCCGGCCATGCTGCCGGCACGGGCTGCATCCACCAATAACAGGAAAGCAACGAACATACCGAGCTGACCGGCCAATGCCGACAGGACACTGCCTAACGCAGCGACCCAAGCCTGACGACGTTGCGCCGAAATAATCTGCTGTGAAAGATCATTCAGGTGTTGTGTCTGGCGACGTACTGCTCCAGCAATCTGTAATTCACCCAGCCCACGGATCAAGTCTGTAGAGGCGACCTGTAATGATGAGCGTAAACGCACCACCTGATGACCACTGCGGCGGGTACGTGCCACGATCGCCATCGGAATGATGACACCGGCCAGTAACAGGGTGACGGCATCAATCGCCGACACTGCCGGAGAGAACCACAACAGGACGGCTAAGATCGCTACCGAGGAGATCAGTCCCGCTATCGCCGGTGCCAGGATACGCAGATAAAAGTTATCCAAGCTGTCGATATCCGCGCGCAGGCGTGCCAACAGGTCACCGTCACGGAAATCCTGCAAACGAGCCGGTGCCAGAGGTTCCAGATGGCGATAAAACCAAACACGCAGTACCGATAACAGCCGCAGGGTGGCATCATGGGTAACCAGCCGTTCCAGATAACGGGCAAAGGTACGTAATACCGCCAACCCACGGATCGCCGCAGCTGGAGTGAAGAACTCCAAGGTCATCGCACCGACACCGGCTAGTGCCATTGAGGCGATAAACCATCCGGACAGGGCCAGCAGACCGACGTTTGACAGGATCACAATCACCGATAAGGCGATCCCAATCGCCATACGCATACGCCACGGGCGGGCCAATTTTAATAACTGACGTAAGTCGTTCATTCGGTCGCCCCCTTCTGTAAACGCTCAAGTTCAGCAAACACACCGTTTTGTTGTGACAGCTGTTGCGGGGTACCGGACTCAATCAGTTTACCTTGCGACAGTACCAAGATGCGATCTGCCATCGCGGCAATCGAGGTATCATGGGTGATCACTAAACGTGCCGCATCCGGCAACGCATCCACCAGACCGCTCATCATCTGACGGGCAGTATCATTATCCAGAGAGGCGGTAGGCTCATCGAGGATAAATAACGGCGGAGCCGTCAGTAATGCTCGCGCCATTGCGACCCGTTGGATCTGTCCACCGGAGAGTCCCTGTCCACCATCACCGACTTGGGTCTGATAACCGTCGGGAAACGCTTTGATAAAGGCATCCGCCTGAGCCAAAGAGGCCGCACGCTGCAAGGATTGCTGACTGGCCTCTGGCTGTGCCAAACAGATATTTTCGGCGATGGTGCCAGCAAACAATGTTGGACGCTGCGGTAACCAACCCACTCGCTGCTGCCACTGCAGCAGTTCTAATTCAGACAGGGGCTTGCCATCAATCAGGATCTGCCCGCTGGCCGGGGTAATGAACCGTAACAACAACCGTGCCAGCGTGGTTTTACCCGCGCCGCTGGAACCGACAATCGCTACAGTTTCACCGCGACGCAGGCTGAAAGAAATATCCTCAATCCCACCGCCCTCTTCATGCTGATAGCTGACGTGTTCAAGGCGGATTTCTTGGGGAGTCTCAGCGGCCAGGCTAGCCTTACCAGTCTGTTCGGCAGGCTCTGCGTTAAGGATCTCGAGCAGACCTTCGGTCGCCCCGATAGCATCCATACGGGCGTGATAATGTGCACCCAGATCTCGCAGTGGACGGAAGAATTCCGGTGCCAGTAACAGCGCAAACAGCCCCGGTTGGAACGCCAGATCACCGTAATAAAGACGGAAGCCAACATAGACCGCCACCATCGCGGTGCTGATGGTGGCTAAAAACTCCAGCACCAACGATGACAAAAAGGCCACCCGCAGCACTTTCATGGTGGTCTGGCGGTAGTTTTCAGAGATCTGTGCAATGATATTGGCCTGCCGACGGGCGGCATTGGTCTGACGTAATGTGGTCAAACCAGAAATTACATCAAAAAAGTGAGCACTCATCAGGCTGAGCTTGTGCCACTGCTTGAGGTTCATCTTTTCTGCGCCCTTCCCGACCAAGATCATAAACAGCGGGATCAGCGGTGCAGTGCACAGCATGATCACACCAGATACCCAGTCGGACGGGAACAGCGCCACCAGGATGGCCAACGGCACAATACCGATGATCATTTTCTGTGGCAGGAAAGCAGAGAAATAAGTTTCAATAGCCTCAACGCCTTCACCTAAGGTGTTAGCGATGCTGCCGGTACGATGTTGCTGGCTCCAGGAGGGACCGAGGGCCGCAATGCGTTCGAGTAAGGTTTCACGTAGCAACTGACGTATCCGGGCGGCACCTTCGAAGCCAAAACCCTGACGTAGCATATCCACGGCTGCGCGTAAAATCATGACGACTGGCAGTAACCAGAGCGCCGGGAACAGGTCGGATAATCCTTTACCGCCTAAGACGACTTTATCTATCAACCATGCCAACAACCAGCATTGGGCAATCATTAAAACGGCACTGAGTGTTGCCATGGCGACAGTGAGGGAGAAAAGCAAACCCGCCTGGCGGCGTTGACTCGAAAGCCAACGCTCTGCCAGGCGTGCTGCCGCTCCACTGAGGGGTGGGCGAGACGACATAGTATTTTAGTGTCCGTAACCAACCAGTTTGGAGATACGTCCGCGGAATACCCAAACCTGGTACCAGTTATACATCAACATCACTGGAACAAACCCACCCATGGTTAGGGTAAAGGTGATCAGGGAGACCTGCGGCGTTGCACCGGCCCAAATGGTCCACGTATTCGGTACCAACCACGGGAACATAGTGATCAGCATTCCGAAACCAAGGATCAGCGCTGCTGCGTTGAACCACAGGATGGCGGCAAAATCTTTGTCCTTCAGGGTGTCACGACGTACCTGCTCAATACAGAACAGAGCGATCAGTCCAAACAGGCCCCAAATCCAGAAGTGAGGACCAAACCATTTAGCACGTGCCCAGTCGAACTCGACGGCGCTCCATACCAAGGTCACCACAACAGCTGCAATGGCTAACCAGAACACGACGGCAGTCCAGCTAGCAGCAACCTTACGGATAGGTTCAGATTTTTCAAAACGTGCACGAACAAACAGCACACCAGACATGGTCATGGCCACACAGGATGCAATCCCAGTCCATACGGAGAAAGGTGTGATGAAGTTAAAGGCACCACCTGCATAGTGAGGGACACCCACTGCTGGAGTATCCAGTGCAAAACCCTGTAACACGGCACCAACACACACACCGCCGAAAAAGGTAACAGTCAGACTAGCAACACCGAACACACCGTCAGAGAAACGCTGCCAGAACGGAGACGCTAAGTGACGGAATTCCAAGGCCACAGCACGGGACATAATGCCCCACAGAACCAGTGCCATTGGTACCATCAGGTAGCTAAAGGCCGAACCATAAACAAATGGGAAGGTACCGAACATGATACCACCGGCCACGATCAACCACGTTTCGTTAGCATCCCAAGTTCCGGCCATTGCCGCCATGATGGCGCCACGTTCGTCGTGATCACGGACAAACAGCGAGAAGATCCCCGCCCCGAGATCTGCGCCATCAAGCGCAATGTAAAGCAGTACGCTGACACCAAACGCCAGCCACCATGCAATTGTTAGAAATTGCTGTGTATGAGTAAGCATATCCATGAGGTTCTTCTCCGTATCACACCGGTCTTATATATTCAGGATGGTCAGCATGTTCGCCTTCTGCCACATCAAGATGGCCGAGGTGCTCATGCCCTTCCCCAGGAACTGGACTGGATAAGTCAGGACCCTGACGGACAACTTTTGCCAAGAACCAGATAGTACCAATCACTACCGACGCTTCGAAGATGGCAAAACCAACGAACCAGAAGATAGCAAGACCAGGTGTCATCGCACTCATACCGTCGACGGTACGCATCAGACCATTAACGATCCAAGGCTGACGACCGATTTCACGTGTCCACCAACCGGCAATCACGGCGATGTAAGGGAGAACGACCATTGCCACCGCAATTTTCAGGAACAGGGTATTATTGGCAGCCGTTTCAGCCGTCAGACGACGACGAGCCATCAGCCATACGCCCCACAAGCTTACCAGCAGCAGTGCACCGCCCGCGGCAGCCATTGCGCGGAAGCTGTAGAACGGCAGAACAACAGGTGGTTGCTCATCTTTCGGGAAGCTGTTCAGACCACGGACTGCACCGTTCCAGGTTTTGGTTTCAATCAGACTCAGACCGTGAGGAATGTCGATTGACCATGCCAGAGCAGTGTTGTCTTTGTTCGGCCAGCCAATGATGTGCCAGGCGCTATTAACGTTACCGTTAGCATCGTAAGCATCATATTGTCCTTCCATTGCTGCCAGCGCAGCAGGCTTGTGCTCCAGGGTGTTTTCACCCAGCACGTCACCCATATAGATCTGCAGAGCAGCAACCACGGCCAGAGCCGCCAGAGCATATTTCAGCGGTTTCAGGAAGATGTTGATGTGACGACGCTTCAGCACCTGCCATGCACAGACTGAGACCACGAAGGTCAGGGACAGCTCGAAGCTGGCCAGCAGCATGTGCGGGAATGCTGAACGGACGTTCGGGTTGAATAGTGCGGCCATCCAGTCGGTCACTACGAAGATGCCGTTCTTTAATTCAACACCGGTCGGGGTCTGCATCCAGGAGTTTGCGACCAAGATCCACATAGCAGACAGCGTTGAAGACAGTGCCACGTTGAAGGTTGCGAACAGGTGCATACCACGACTTATTTTGCCCCAACCAAAGATCATCAGACCGATGAACCCGGCTTCGTACATAAAGGCGGTAATGGTCTCATAGCCCAGAACCTGACCAAAGAACGGTCCGGCAGCCTGAGAGAAGCGACCATAAAGGATACCGAAGGCCATTTCCATAGTCACACCGGTCGCAACACCTGCACCGAAGTTAACAATGAACAGCTTTTCGAAAAAACGCGTAATGCGGTACCACTTATCATCTTTCTTTCTAACCCAGATCAGTTCAGAGATGAACAGAAGCAGTGCTAGACCGATGGTCAGTGGTGGATAAATGATATGAATTGATGAGATTAGCGCGAAGTCAATGCGCGTAATCAGCGATGTGAGATCATTACTTAACATGACTATCTTCTTTTGTATTAAGTGACCGTAGTAGCCCGCGACACCCGGACGTCCTTTCCTTATCAGGCAGGTAAAATGATAAGGGACGGGACAGGGAGAGTATAAACAGGTGTCGCACCATCCTTACCTCTAAACCCCAGGCTCTCCGTTAGCACATATCCCTGACAGTAACCTATTGTGCAGGATAAAAATCGCCACATTGTCAGGAACCTTGCCAGTACCCAACAATTTACAATGCTCTTAACGAAGCGTTTGCAGGCGAAGCTTAACAAATAAGCGCTATGCAGTACCCGACGATAAACAAACCCTTGAGACTGCAGAATTCGCTTATTAGAGATGTACCCAGATTTCGAGACGCATATATTGCCGCAAACAGCACAATATAGGTTCTGTGTAGTCCGAATGAAGCCCAGTATATTCCTCTGCACCCGCATGTTGTCAAGAAAAATGTGGGAAAAACGCTTTTTTGTTGCGAGGTGTTTTATATTCCTTCACAAGATCCAAAAATTTCCGTATTCAAACTGTCAATTGTAACCAAAGGAAACTTTATGGTTATTCCATTCAGCCATCAGAGCCTATATTTCCAACAATGAAATCTCAATAGAGAATATTTAAATAATCAAAATTATCAACCACTTACATAATATTATATCTTTGATGATTCTTATTTAGATTTATGTTTACAATTACTATGAAAACATCCGGCTATATTCTCGCAGCAGTAATGCTTAAATAATCTAAAAAAACCCTAAGATTCAAAAAATCCCTACTGCACAAACCAAAAATAATACAATAAAAGAAAATAACACCATTTCAATTAACGTATTTAACAATTAATTAATAAAACCAAAAATACTCGCCAGATCCCTAGACTCCTGACCCCTTACTTGCCAGATATTCAGCAGCCTATCGACCTAAGGTGAAGATTAGAGAACGCATCTTGTAAATCACAGAAACGGTAAGGCATTCAGTGAACGACGGCAGTTGTGCCACCACGTGGCATGCTCAGCAGTCACCCATTGAGCAAGCTGCTAATTGACGGCCAAACTGCAGACACGACTCGAAGGTCGACGTTGTGAGTGCCTCCTCTCCCACAACCTAGCGTGCTGATTTGACAGCGACTAATAATACGATGACCGATCACCTAATAAAGTCGCTAGCTACTGCCAGTTATGCAGATTTTAGGTGTAAATTACAGATTACTGGCGGTTAGTGTTACTAATAATATGAACAGAAAGGTATTTTTATTTCTCCTAGAATTATTAATAACCGCAAGATACCTCGTGTAATTTTTATTTAGGCTAATAAAAGAAGGCTCTGACAGGAAATTAGTCTTTAGTAGTGTTAAAGACCGTGAAATTTATTTCTCTCGGTCTGAAAATTACCGAGTTAATCGTCGGCGATAGAGGCAGCAAGCACCGGCTTAGCCTAAAATATAAGCAATAGCCTTACTAGCAACGCCAATCCCCCCGATCGCGCCAACAATGATTCCGCAGATTATGCTTTTTAAGGGCGGTGGGCAGAGATGATTCAACCAGCCTCCACACAGAAGGAGTTGCCGCAGAGAACCGCTTCACGGTAAAGGTATAATATCATGATGGCCTGCGAGAAGTGGTCGGCAAAGGATTTTATAGCTATCAATGTCGTAGCCTCCTGATATTTTCGTTAACTCCTGAGCTTCCTCTAAGCTATCTGCTTCACCGAGCCACACCCAATGGTCAATGACCTGATATTTATCCCCTTCTCGCAGCGCAATTCTGCCCGGCCAAGGCCAACAGATCACCCGCATTGCTTCTAGGGCTTCACGTAACTGCGCTTGATGTTGCTCTAGGCTGATCACACCACAACATGCCCCTGAACATTTTCGTAGGGCGTGCCGGAAACAGGCTCGGCCAGGAGGATTTTTTTCTATCCCCAATAACCCATAGCAGAGTGCGTGGCGATCAGCGATCTCCATCAGGGCATTGCGAGCGCTGAAGCGGTTCTTAAATAAACCAAAAATATTTTCGGTACAGCCAACGTCCTGAGGGTTCAAAGACACAACGTCGACAACCTGTTCATCCAGCTTCAGGGTATGCAGTTGACGCAGCTTTCTTAACCTTTTGTTATACAGTGGCTTGAGCTGTTTGATGAGCTGAGCTTCAAGCAGCAATGCACTGATCTCCCCAGCAGTCTCCTGATAACGGATATAACGTGTCTGTCGCAATAGTTTTGCTTCATCGGGGTTACGCAAATGTGATAACAGTCGCGAACGAAGGTTGACGCTTTTACCGATATACAGTGGCAGGGTTTCACTTTCACCATAAAAAAAATAGACACCAGCCACCGCGGGCACGCTTTCAATGTTCTCACGCAGTGCAACAGGATAGACGAAAGGGACCTTTTCCAGTTGCCAGCGATAGTTTCGGGATTTCATAACAATAATTGACCTTTTTTCACTGAACAACAGTGTCTTTCTTTTGACCACTTTTTGCTTATCCTGCTGTGCGGACTGACGCAAGGTAACAATGCTTTATTGACTGAAAAAAATCGCCCCACTAGAGCATTAAACTTAACCAATTGATTAATATAGATATAAAATAAAAACACTACAATTATTGCTGGTTGCTATGACAGATTAGAGCCTGCTATATAAAAAAACTATTTTTCTCTGCCAATTAACTGTGATTAAGTCGGGTTGAATTTAATTATAAATGTTGATAGCACACCTCGTTTCTGACAACCAGTGCCGTAGGCACTGGTTTTTTTTATCTGTGGAAAGCTCCTCGCGGCTAGCACCACTGAGTGGTATCCAGCACCTCCCTTGTAGTATAATTGTTAATACATTATTAAAAATAATCTGTTCAGTGCTCGGGCTTTGTGGCAATAGGCTTGTGAAGCCTACTGATGCGTCAAGGGTGGCATCAACTGGCGAGTTTACGGAACAGTTAACAGTGAGGTGTAGCGATGAAGATAACCCATAAAAAGCCCCGCCACTTTGTCATCAGCGTGATCATTGTTGCACTGATCACCGCCACCGTGATCTCCCGCGCCATTATTGGTGGCGTTGTGGACCAATATCAGCTGGCCTTTAGTGAATGGCCGATGGATCTGTGGATCACTCAATGCTTTATGATAGCCCTCTATACCACCGTTTTTACTGCCATGCTGTCTGTTCCCCTGTGGTACTTTTTCCTCGGCGAAAGTGATCCTCGTCAGTGACCACAGAAGTTATGCCTCAGCACACAAACTGCGCTCGGACCGCAGAAGGTGTCTGACCATATTGCTGACGAAAACGACGACTAAAGTGACTGAGTGACGAAAATCCACATTCTTCTGCGATAGCGGTTAAAGGGAGCTGTGAATGACGCAGCAAACTCATCGCTTTTTGCATCCGTCTCACCATCACAAACTGATGCGGAGAGTGACCACTGCTGTGCCGAAACATACGAGCAAAATGGTACTCGCTGAGCGCTGCCTGTGCTGCCAGATCTGCCAGGGTCAGTGGCTCACTGAGATGTTGCTCGATATAGTCGTAGACTCGCCGCAGTACCGTAGGTGCCAACCCGCCACGGACCTGCGGTAGTTCCCAGCGGACATTACTGTAATCTTGTACCAGGCAGGTGAGCAGCAGCGTGCTGGCACTGCTTAGCATCAGATGATTCGCCGGTTGTTGCCAATCACAATTTAGTAGAAATTGCCGATAAATCTGACTTATCCTCGGGTCATTACCAAAGACTTTTTCATCTGGTGCGACCTGAGCTCCGCCCCGATCCCAGATTTTCTCCGCCAATGTCGTCAAATGCTGCGGCGTACAGTATAGATGGGAAAAATAGAGTTGCGACCGCACATCCCAAATCGACTCTGTCTGTGATGGCATCAGACAAAAACGATCCGGTGCACCGCCATTACGCCAGCCGTGGGGGGTTTTATGCCAAGTATCATACCCCTCTTGGGTATATAGGCTAAGAGTATGGTGATCACTGAGATTCGTCACTCGGTCACACTGGTTAAACCATGAGGCCAGTTGTACCCCATTATCCAACACCACCGATGTCAGTAGCTTGGCCTTATGCCGTTGAAGGATTTCCAGTGTCTGGTAATTTGCCATTTTTCCCTCTTCCCATAACTCGCTTGAAACTACTTTACCCTGCCCTGCCGGTGTGCCACCACTATTGTTCGGGTATGATCATCATAAAAAAGCAGCTTCATACAAGTAGACCGCAAGCCGGTACAAATCCTGCCCCGATAAAAAAGGGATACTCACCGTTTGACGGGGGAGAGTATGACATTTTTACTTTATTTTGCGGTGGTACTTATCTGGGGAACCACTTGGATTGCCATTTTTGTTCAGCAACACAGCGCTAATGTTGCGGTAGAAACCGCTGTCTTCTGGCGATTTTTCTTCGCCTCACTGTTGCTGCTAGTGATACTGAAAGGCGTGAGCCGTTTACGACGCTTGCCAGCAGCGACCCACACTCTGTGCCTGATTCAAGGGAGCTGTATCTTCGGGGCTAACTTTCTGTGCTTTTACACGGCAGCACAGTGGGTTAACAGCGGCCTAGAGTCAGTGATATTCTCAATGGCGGTGTTGTATAACGCCCTCAATAGCCGCTTATTTTTCGGTCAAAAGCCTGCGCCGCGCTTTGTACCAGCGTTAATCCTCGGTCTGACGGGAATGGTTATTCTTTTCTGGCCTCAATTACAGGAGAACCACTTTTCCCTCAATCTGCTATACGGTGTGGGTCTCTGTGCCCTCGGCACCTATGGATTTTCACTGGGTAATATGATCGGTATACACCATCAGCAGCAACAGCAAGATGCACTCAGCACAACCGCATGGGCGATGCTATATGGCAGCCTGATCATGGCAGTGATCGCTTTATTACGCGGCGCCTCACTGGCTCCATCACTGAACCTACCCTGGCTTACAGCAGTAGTCTATCTGGCAGTTATCGGTTCAGTGTGTGGCTTCGGTGCTTATTTTATTTTGCTTGTCCGTATTGGTGCAGCAAAAGCCAGTTGGAGCACTTTGCTATTCCCGTTGGTCGCCTTGGCATTATCGGCCCGCTATGAAGGATTTGTCTGGCAGCTGACCACCGTGATCGGGCTACTGTGCATTGGCTGTTCGAATCTGCTGATGTTCCTGCCACAGCCTCCCCGACAGCGCTGACCTGCCAGGTGATCATGCACCTTCTCGGGCCGGTCTTTTTCTGCCGGTCTGGCAACCCAACTACCGTTTATTCCGCTGTCAAAGCCATTCATTCCCTAAAAGTGGCACTTCATGCCATAACCCCCCTTTCTGCGTGGGAATTATCTATTCTGAGCAGGTAAAGCGCCAGGTCTGGCTGATAACTCTCATGCGGAGCATGACATGACAACAACAACAACAACAATACACACAGCATACAAGGTACGTTGGCTGACGTTGGCCGGTACCATGATCACACAATTTGCTCTGGGATCTGTCTATACTTGGAGCTTGTTTAACCAACCTCTTTCGCAAAAACTCTCTGCGCCGATCAGTAAAATTGCGCTCTCTTTCGGGATCCTTAGTTTAGCGTTAGCCATTGCCTCATCGATGGCAGGTAAATTCCAAGAAAAGTTCGGTGTCAAGCGGGTCACCCTTGGGGCTGGCGTGTTGCTTGCTATTGGCTTCTCACTTACCTCTGTGGCCTCGTCCTTATGGATGCTCTACCTCAGCGCCGGTGTGATTGTCGGATTGGCCGCGGGTGCTGGCTATCTGATGACTCTGTCGAACTGCGTGAAATGGTTTCCAGAACGTAAAGGGGTTATCTCTGCTTGCGCCATCGGTGCCTACGGTTTAGGGGGACTTGGATTTAAGTTTATCTGCAGCGATCTGCTGGCCAGTCAAGGGTTACAGCATACCTTTTTGATCTGGGGACTGATTGCTATGGTCATGGTGGCAATCGGTGCGTCGCTGATGCAAGATGCCCCACAACGTAAAGTCAGTGCCGATACGCTCACTGCTAAAGACTTTACGCTCGCAGAAGCTGTCCGCCATCCTCAATATTGGATGCTGGCGTTAATGTTTCTGACTGCCTGCATGAGCGGTCTTTATGTCATTGGGGTCGCCAAAGATATTGGTCAAAACTTAGTCCACCTCTCAGCGCTAAGTGCCGCTAGCGCAGTCACAACCATTGCGGTCGCCAGTCTCAGTGGACGTCTGGTACTAGGGGTATTATCAGATAAGTTGGCGAGGATCCGTGTGATCTCTGTGGGGCAGGTGCTGTCACTACTGGGGATCGGATTGATGATGTTCACCCACTTAAATGAAGCAACCTTTTTCTTGTCCGTTGCCTGTGTTGCTTTCAGTTTCGGCGGAACCATTACAGTTTTCCCTTCACTGGTCAGCGACTTCTTTGGTCTTAATAATCTCACTAAAAATTACGGTCTGATTTACCTCTGTTATGGTATCGGCAGTATGCTAGGATCGCTGGTTGCCACGCTGTTTGGCGGTTTTATGGTGACCTTTGCCCTGATTATGACATTATTGGCACTCTCTCTGGTACTGTCACTGACTATCCGTCAACCACAGGCCGAGTTCAGTGCCGAACAAATCGCCTTGGACAATTAATTCACTTAGCTCTGGATAGCTACAACCTCTGCCCGCGACAAGCGACGAGTAGTTGTGGGACACCTAATCGCCTAGTGGTAGTGAAATTCTCGTGAACGTAACGCAAAAAGCCCGCCATTAAGCGGGCTTTTTGCTAATCAGAGCGACAATTACTGCGCGCTGACCACCATAGTGCGGAGCAGGTTTGCCGATTGTGCTGCCGGTTGCCGGAGGATAGTCTGATAGAGATCAATAGTCATGGCGCACAACGCCTGGTGATCTGAAGAGGTATCGCCTGGTTCATTAAGCTGTTTCAGCTTATCGCCCCAACGGGTATAGAGATCACTCACCACCTGTTTTAGCGTCTGCGAAGCTTGATCCTTATTTAACGTTTTATAAGGTCCTTGGCTACTCAGCAGTAGGGTCTCCATCGCGGCGGAGTCTTCCGCATTCATCGGCGGCGGCAGGACTTTCATCAGGTTAACCCCTCCGTCTACCTGAGGAAACAAGAAGCGAAAACACTGCTCGGTAGAAATATTATCCAAGGCCTGCATCTCGTCGACCGATACCGAAACATAGTGGATCACCGCCTGATCAGTGGCCCGACCAAGACGCTGATTGATGACATCCGCTAACATACTACGTAATTGTCCAACCGCGACCGGGACACTGTCCCCTTGGCGAATAGCACTTAAAAAAACTTGCTGCAATTGGGTCCACAGCGCCGGTTCTTGCTGTTTCAGCACGCGATATCCTGGCATGGCGGCCATTTCCGCCAGCGCCTGCTGTTCGGTTCTTTGCTGATCACGTTGCGGCTTACAGGCGTAGCTCCAATAGAGATTCCCCACCAGCACCGGTAGCAGCGTCAGTATTATCCCACCCGTAAGGGTCAGACGGGTTTTTCGCACCACTAGCGCCCAGAAAATACCTAGAATAATCAGGCCGGCCAGTGATGGTATCAGGGTGTCAGTCATTATGAAGATGAAGGCTCTTTGGAAACATCGATTAAAACAGGACAGTGAGCCTTTTCCAAAACGGCGGCGCTCACCGATCCTTTCAGGATGCGGTTAAAGGATGACAGATGGCGTCGTCCCATGATGATCATGGTGACATCCAGCCGATCTGCCTGTTCAACAATGGTGGCCGCAGGATCACCAGCACAGATGATGCCACGCGCCGCAACACCGGCCTCCGCAAATGGGCTGAGGGCATTGCGTATCACCTGCTCTGCAGAATTGATCGTATCTTTAGCATTCATGGATACCGTCATTTTTTCTGCGGTATCAATTTCAATCGGCTGACTGCAGGCGGCATCGTCGGCGGCCACGCAACATAAAATGACCACTTGAGCCTGATGAGCTTGCGCCTGTGCCAACGTCAGGTTAATCACTTTTTCAGCCATTGAAGCCTGTCGGTCTAACGCCATCAATAATGTTTTCATACTATCAAACTCCTGTGCCCGGATCCGATCCTGTTCCTCATGAGCCTTACGGCTCGGGCAAATAAAATGCATTTGCCGGACTACTTTAGCCTGATTCCGATAAATTGTCAGAGTATTGATAGTATTTTAGCGGCAAGGCTGTCGAGCAGCCAATAATGCCAGCTTGCAGTGTAATCAGAAACGGTTGTCTCTGATATTGGCTTTAAGGTACTTTTCAATCCTGAAAAAAACTATGACCAGCGGTAAGCGGAGTTATCCTGAGCCAGTATTGTACGGCAGTAAGGATACTGCACCTGGTGCCCAACTAGGCTTTTCCCTATGATAGCCTTAGCTACCGGCCATATCGTTTTCTAAAGGCAATCGCAGATGTTTTTACACCTTGATAAACTCTTGGCCGTTTTCGACCGTGCAGCACTGATGCTGATTTGTCTGTTTTTCCTGACGCGTGCCGCACCCTTCCGTCAGTTACTGCAGAAGGATGACTATACCCTTGCGGAAAAACTGGCCGTGATTGTCATTTTCTCTGCATTTGCCCTGTTCAGTACCTGGACTGGTATCAATGTCGATGGCTCACTGCTCAATGTACGCACCATCGCCATTATGTCTGGGGGGATCCTGTTCGGCCCTTGGGTCGGGGTCTCTACCGGTATTATTGCTGGTCTGCACCGCTACCTAATTGATATCCACGGTGTCAGTTCCCTTCCCTGTTTGATCACCAGTGTCTTGGCGGGTATGGTGTCAGGGCTGATTTATCAGCACGTAGAGAAATCACGACGCTGGAGTGTCGGCATTATCTGCGGCATGCTCTGTGAAACTCTGACCATGGCGCTGATTGTTGTCTTTGCCCGACCAACCTCTCTGGGTATTGAAATTATCAGCGAAATAGCCCTGCCGATGATCCTCGGCTCACTGAGTATTGGACTGATCGTGCTATTAGTACAGAGTGTCGAAGGTGAGAAAGAGGCACAGGCCGCCCGTCAGGCTAAGCTAGCCTTAGACATTGCCAATAAAACGCTACCGTTGTTTCGTCATATCAATAGCCAATCATTGCGACAGGTATGCGAAATCATTCGTGATGATATTCATGCCGATGCAGTGGCGATCACCAACCGTCAGGAAGTGCTGGCCTATGTGGGTTATGGTGAGGAACACTACCAGACGAATGTCAGCCTCAGTCCCACCACCACCCTAGCCCTCACTAGCGGTAAAATTATCATTCGTAATAATGATGAAGCCAACCGTGCCCGCGACATCCATTCTATTTTAGTGATCCCGCTGCGCGAAAAAGGAGAAGTGGCCGGTACCCTTAAAATCTATTACCGCCGAGCCCATAAAATTACCGGGGCCTTGAAAGAGATGGCCGTCGGTCTGTCGCAAATTATCTCCACCCAGCTTGAAGTCTCTCGGGCGGAGCAGTTGCGGGAAATGGCCAATAAGGCAGAATTGCGCGCCTTACAAAGCAAAATTAACCCGCATTTTCTGTTTAATGCCTTAAATGCTATTTCATCGTCAATTCGCATGAACCCCGATACAGCTCGGCAATTAGTGATCAACCTGTCCCGCTATCTGCGGTATAACTTGGAGTTAAGCGACGATGAACCGATCGATATAAAGAAAGAGCTTTACCAGGTGATGGATTATATCGCCATTGAACAGGCCCGTTTCGGCGATAAGCTCACGGTAATTTATGATATTGATGAAGACATCTCCTGCAAAATCCCCAGTCTGTTAATCCAGCCACTGGTTGAAAATGCCATTGTGCATGGTATTCAGCCTAGTCAGGGCAAAGGGGTCGTCACCATCCGCGTCAGGGCGGCACCACAACCCGGTGAGGTGAAAATTTCCGTGACTGATACCGGTGCAGGGATCAGTGATGACATTATCCGCCGAGTGAAGGCTAACGAGATGCCGGGCAATAATATCGGGTTATTAAATGTCCATCAGCGGGTACGTTTACTTTACGGTGAGGGGCTGGATATCCGCCGCTTAACGCCGGGTAGCGAAATTTCTTTTACCGTAAAAAAAGTGATCCCGCGTAACCCTCTGAATCATCATCATTTTAATCCGGAGAATAGACCGTGAAGGCAATCATTGTCGAAGATGAGTATCTTGCCCGTCAGGAATTGAGCTGGATGATCCAGGAGCACAGTTCTATTAACGTGGATGCCTGTTTTACCGATGGTGTCGATGTGCTGAAATATCTGCAGAATAACCAGACCGATGTTATTTTCCTCGATATCAATATTCCCTCCTTGGATGGAATGCTACTGGCGAAAAACATTGCCATGTTTGCAGTGCGGCCGCAGATCGTGTTTATCACTGCTTGGAAGGAGTATGCGGTCGAGGCCTTTGAACTGGAAGCTTTCGATTATATTCTCAAGCCTTACCAAGAATCTCGGATTATCACCATGTTGCACAAGCTGGAGAATCACTGGCAGATGCAGCAAAACACCCTTAACGCGTCACCGACAGGCATCAATATCCCACAGACCATTAATCTGGTGAAAGATGAACGGATTATCGTCACAGACATTAATGATATCTGTTATGCAGAAGCGCATGAAAAGCTGACCATCGTCTATACCCGCCGTGACCAATACATTATGTCGATGAGTATCAGTGAGTTTTGTCAGAAGTTACCGGAGACCCAGTTCTTTCGCTGTCACCGTTCATTTTGCGTCAACCTGAATAAAATCCGCGAGATCGAACCTTGGTTTAATAACACCTATATCCTGAGGGTTCATGAACTGGAATTTCAGATCCCAGTAAGCCGTAGTCGAGTGAAAGCCTTTCGGCAATTGATGAAGTTGTGATCGGCCAACTGGCCGACCACAGGAAGGCGAGTATTACAGAACCATGCCCAGATACTGACGCATATGTGCGCCAGCACCTAATAACCCCGGCTGATCGTGGGTGATCAGGTATACCGGAATATCCTCGACATAGGAGCGGAAACGCCCTTTATCTTCAAAGGCCGCACGGAAACCAGAAGCTTTAAAGAACTCAAGGAAGCGCGGTACAATACCACCAGCAATATAGACGCCACCAAAGGTGCCCAAAGTCAGCGCTAAGTTACCGCCAAATCGGCCCATAATGACGCAGAACAGTGATAATGCTCGGCGGCAATCCGTGCAGGAACCCGCTAGGGCGCGTTCGGTCACATCCTGAGGTTGAAGCACCTCTGGGGTACGCTTATCAGAAATAACAATCGCGCGGTAAATATTTACCAACCCCTTGCCGGATAACACACGCTCAGCAGAGACACGTCCACGTTCGGCACGCAGCACGTTCATGATCATGTCTTCTTCCTCGGTCCCGCAGGAAAAATCAACATGACCACCTTCGCCCGGTAAACTGACCCAGCGCTTATCGACATGAACTAAGTGGCTGACACCCAAGCCGGTGCCAGCACCGTAAATGGCAATCGGCTTGCCATCTACCGGACGGTTACCGCCAAACTGAATGACTTCGCTGTCAGTCAGCATCGGAATAGCCATAGACACTGCAGTAAAATCGTTGATCACTTCCAGGTGTTCAAGACCGAGATTCTGACGCATCTCCTGAGTTGAGAATGCCCAATGGTGATTGGTCATTTCAATCCAGTCATCTTTCACCGGGCACGCAATCGCAATACAGGCCGACTTCACTGGAGGTTTTTCTGAAAGATAGTGACGGATGACATCTTCTAAACTCTGAAAATCAGAGGTAGAGAAAGTTTTGGTCTGCGAGATGCTGCCGTTACTTACATCACACAATGCAAGGCGGGCGTTAGTTCCGCCGACATCGCCGACCAAGGCATAGTTTGTCATTCTTATGCTACTCCGCTTGGGGGTAATTGATGGTGAAAGCGCAGTGACCGCTTTTCAATCATTGATTCACCATATCAGAGCGGTGAATCAATTTATTATTTTTACAGTAATCTACCATACCCATTACCTGCCGAATAGCCACTGTTCACAGGTAAGATGCTGAATTTGGCTTTCAAGCCATTTTTCGGAATTTAGCCGGAAATAGGCCTACAGACCGCTTACAGAGCCTGAACCGCAGAGTACTACAACATGCTAGGGACTTCTCCCACCAATAATCCGAAGTTGAGCACAATCACAATCACCACAATAACGACCCCGGATATCTGTGTCTTACGACCATTCACCAGTTCGCCCATCAGTTGACGGTTAGCGGTGAAGTACAGTAGCGGAATTAATGCCAACGCGATACCGAAGCTCAGTAAGACTTGACTTAACACCAATACCCGAGTCGGATCCATTCCGGCAATGATCACCACAAAAGAAGGCAACATAGTGACGGCCCGCCGAACCCATAGAGGAATAGCAAAATGGATAAAGCCTTGCATAACCACCTGTCCAGCAAGCGTGCCGACCACCGTCGAGGAAAGCCCCGCGGTAACTAAACTCAATCCAAAGACCAGCGCTGCGGCATCACCCAACAGCGGGCGCAGGGTAACGTATGCCTGATCCAACTCAGTAATACCGGTGTGACCATTAAAATGGAACACCGCCGCAGCAGTCGCCATCATTGCCAAGTTTACAAAGCCAGCAATGGTCATCGCCACTGCCACATCCATCTTGGTGGAACTGTAACGTTCGCTACGACTGCTTCCATCTTCGCGCTGCGTCAGCGCCGAGTGCAGATAAATCACATGCGGCATAATGGTGGCACCCAAAACACCCGCCGCCAGATAGAGCGCATCAGAATCAGGGAGTTTCGGTAATATCATCCCTTTGACCAAACCTACTGGATTGGGTTGTGAGAAAAACAGCTCTGCCACGTAAGCCGCGGCGACGAACAGCAACATCCCACCGATCACTTTTTCCAACGGTTTCTGCCCGCGACGTTGCAGCATCAGGATCAAGAAGGTCGCAATACCGGTGATGATGGCACCCTGTAACAGGGTCACGCCAAACAACAACTTAAAGCCAAGCGCTGCGCCGATGAATTCTGCCAAATCGGTGGCCATAGCAATAATTTCGGCTTGTACCCAGTAAAACCACACCGCCGGACGGGGAAAACGGTCACGGATATGTTCAGCCAGATTTTTGCCGGTCGCAATCCCAAGCTTGGCAGACAGCAGTTGGATCAGCATTGCCATGATATTGGCCCAGACCACTACCCACAGCAATTGGTAGCCGTAACTGGCTCCCGCTTGAATATTGGTGGCAAAATTGCCTGGGTCGATATAACCGATAGCGGCGATAAAAGCGGGTCCCATCAGGGCCAGCTTCACTTTTCTCTGTTTTCTGTTGCGCTCAGCGGTCTGGCTCTCTGACATGGGAACTCCCGGAAACATGTGTGGATCTGACTTTACCGTTCCGATGGCGATTGGGAAAATCGGTAATATTTATTGCTTCAATAGTCGCTGCTAAAAAGTATAGCACTGGCTATACTTCTTGCTTCACGTTACCTGATCCGCTGATGATGAGCAAACGTTTTACCCTGTTATCTCGTAGGCTAAAATACTCACCTATTAACAACAAAAAGACAGAATATTGATGTTTCACATACATCATCGCTAAAAAACAGTCGCTAACGAGGTAGCCCCCCTGTAAAACAGGAAGATCTTTTACTTATATTGGGTTTTGGATCTCGTTTTTATGTACCACGTTACATAGAATACACCGCAAAATATAACTCTCCTCAAACCGGAGCACACATGGCACATATTTTTCACTTTCTTCTGGCATTAGTTGTGATTGCAGCCCTTGCGTTGCTGGTCAGCAAAGATAAAAAGAAAATCCGTATTCGCTATATCGTTCAGTTACTCGTCATTGAAGTTCTGCTCGCGTGGTTCTTTCTTAACTCTGAAGCCGGTCTTGGCTTCGTTAAAGATTTCGCGGCCTTCTTCGATACACTGCTGAAATATGCTGGGCAAGGCACCGGGTTTGTGTTTGGCGGTATGAACGAAAAAGGCTTAGCGTTCTTTTTCCTCAACGTTCTGTGTCCGATCGTCTTTATCTCAGCGCTGATCGGTATTCTGCAACACTTCCGTATCCTACCTCTGGTGATCCGTGCTATCGGTACTCTGCTATCAAAAGTGAACGGCATGGGTAAGCTAGAATCCTTCAATGCCGTCAGTTCACTGATCCTCGGACAGTCTGAAAACTTTATCGCCTATAAAGATATCCTTGGCAAAATGTCGAAAAATCGCATGTACACCATGGCCGCCACGGCAATGTCTACCGTATCCATGTCGATTGTTGGTGCATACATGACCATGCTACAGCCAAAGTATGTGGTCGCAGCACTAATCCTTAATATGTTCAGCACCTTTATCGTCCTGTCAGTGATCAACCCGTACAAAGTGGAAGACGAAGACGATTTACAGCTGACCAATGCTCATGCTGGTCAGAGTTTCTTTGAAATGCTGGGTGAGTACATCATTGCAGGCTTCCGAGTCGCGATTATCGTGGCTGCGATGCTGATCGGCTTTATCGCCCTGATTTCAGCAATCAATGCGCTGTTTACCACCGTCTTTGGTATCAGTTTCCAAGGCGTTTTAGGCTACCTGTTCTATCCTTTTGCTTGGATTATCGGTGTGCCTGCTGACGAAGCCCTGAAAGTCGGCAGTGTCATGGCCACCAAACTGGTTTCTAACGAATTTGTGGCGATGATGGACCTGCAAAAAATGGCCGGTCAGTTAACGCCACGCTCGGAAGGCATCTTATCGGTGTTCTTGGTCTCTTTCGCTAACTTCTCTTCTATCGGGATTGTTGCCGGTGCCATCAAAGGCCTGAGTGAAGAACAAGGCAATGTGGTGTCGCGTTTCGGCCTGAAATTACTTTACGGCGCGACCCTGGTCAGCCTGCTTTCTGCGGCAATCACCGGACTGGTTCTGGCGTAAGCGGTACACAAAATACCATTCTCCACGGGGCACTTTAGCCCCGTTTTTTTTGCCCGTCACACCAACATGACGGTAGAACCGCCGGTATCCATGGGCCGTAGTCTTTTACTCTGCCTGCTGCACCGACTCTGCGGACACTAAAAAGCCCCTGCCCGTCTATACGGTCAGGGGCTTTTCCTCAGTACACTGCTGGCTTTTACTGAGCAGCGTTCTGTTTCTCTCGCTCTTTTGCCAACGCCGCTAACTCTTTCGCTTTTGTCAGTTCTGCTTGGCTTAGCTCGTACTCACGGCCTTCAGAGATGAAATCCTCATCGATCTTATCAGAGTTCTGCTGAGTGTTTCGTCCTGACAACAGGTTCCAGCAGGCAATAAACAGTGCGGCAATTAACGGACCAATCACAAAACCATTAATCCCGAATAACTCCATCCCACCAAGGGTAGCAATCAGTACCAGATAGTCCGGCATGCGAGTCTCTTTACCCACCAAGATCGGACGCAGAATATTATCCACCAGCCCAATGACCACGATAAAGAACACCACCAAGAAGATCCCTTTCCATAACGGCCCTGCTGCTAGGAAGTACACCGCCACCGGTACCCAGATAATGGCAGAACCGACCGCGGGTACCAGTGACAGGAAAGCCATCAGTGCGCCCCATAGGACACTGCCTTCAACGCCCAGGAACCAGAAGGCCAGACCGCCCAAGGCACCCTGTACGATAGCCACTACCACTGTTCCTTTCACCGTTGCTTTAGAGACAGCGGCCAGCTTAGTAAACAGGTGATGTTTAACATATTTAGTTAATGGCAGTGCATTAAGGATCAATCCGGTCAGATAAGCACCGTCTTTCAGGAAGAAAAACAGCAGATACAGCATGATGACGAATCCAACGGTAAAGCTGAAGGTCCCCTGACCGATCACCAGTGCACTGCTCGCTAGAGTCTGACTACCTTGCATCGCGAGACCGGAGATTTTCTGTTGCAGTGCATCGACATTAGTCAGATTATGCTGCTGCAGAAAGTTTTGGGCAAACGCTGGCAAATGCTGGATCACCGTGCGCAGCGAGGTGGACAGCACATGGTTATTCTGCTGCAGACTGTTATAAAGGGTGCTTCCTTCATAGGCCAGTGAACTCATCACTACCACCAGCGGGATGAACACGATCAAACAGATGATTAGCAAAGTAATTATCGCAGCAAGACCGTTCTTTTCCCCTAGCATTTTACGTAACCGGGTTTTTAGGGGATAGAACAATAATGCTAGCAATAATGCCCAGAAAATGGACGAGTAATAAGCTTTAAGCACCATACAGAATGCAACCGTACTGAGCAGTAGTAGCAGCACGAAGAAGCCTTCGTTAATACCTTTAATTTTCATCGATTATTCTCATTATCATTACATAACTTGCTGTTAACTGTAGTGAAGGAACGTAATAAATCAATATTACCGTGATCAACTTACAGAGACAGGGATGATAATCACCAGAATGACGAATAAATAATCGGAAAAGAGAACGGCTAGGAGAACAAGGGAAAAGAAAGATAAGGAATATTTTGGAAAAGGAAATCTGAAGTGGTGGAGATAAGCGGGATCGAACCGCTGACCTCTTGCATGCCATGCAAGCGCTCTCCCAGCTGAGCTATACCCCCACATCTGGAATCTTTTCGGAGCCTACTCTTCAACAAGAAGATGGTGGAGATAAGCGGGATCGAACCGCTGACCTCTTGCATGCCATGCAAGCGCTCTCCCAGCTGAGCTATACCCCCAGTCCGAAAAGTTGTCAGGGGTCACCTGACGGACGGCATAATATGAAACCGGCGCAAAGGTGTCAACGGCAAATTTAAAAACCCTTTCCGATTGCTGAAAAAGCCAGCAACGAGGATAACTAACACCCTATTGTTACTCATAAAGTTTACTGATACAGCGTAAAGCCGGCCATTTCCGCGACCCGGGTCTCCGAGCACAGCGTATGGACTTTTCTTTTCGACTGGGACACGTTACCTTTCCCTGTAAGATGAAAACGTAATCACTCTCAGCAAAGGATGCACTGTGACAAAGGAATGGATGACCCCGGAACAATTGGCGATAGAAACTGGCTACAGCCGACAAACCATCAATAAATGGATCAAACGACAGGGTTGGAAAACGGTGCACAAACCCGGTGTCCAAGGTGGTAAAGCGCGTCTTATCCATATCGATGCTGAGGTTGAACAGTTTCTTAGCACCGTACGGCCTGCAGCAGAACCTATTGGGCACTATTTTAGCGGTGACCAGCGTCTGACTGCATTATTGCTAAGCAGCATCGACCAGATGAGCCAGCGGGAGAAAGAACAACTCAGCGGACTGTTATTACGGGAAGGGATCCGCGGCGTGCTGCTACGGCTGGGTCTGCTTGAAGACCGAGAATAACCGGAAACCCGAGGGTTTCCGGTGTCTAGCTGGATTAACCCTGAGCTTCGCGGGTGGCGATAAAGGCCAGAGCCTGTTCGATACGAGCAATGCTACGTTGCTGTCCGATGGCACAGACTGTTACGTCTAGTGCAGGTGACTGCCCTGCTCCGGTTACGGCTACACGCAATGGCATACCCACTTTACCCATTCCCACTTCGAGTTCGTCAGCGGTCGCTTGGATGGCGTGATGAACATTCTCTGCAGTCCAGTCGGTGATGGCGGCGAGTTTAGCCGAAACAGTTTCCAGCGGCTGACGAGCTACAGGTCGCAGATGTTTCTTGGCTGCATCAGCATCAAACTCTGCGAAGTCTTCGTAGAAATAGCGACAGCTTTCCGCCATCTCTTTCAGTGTCTTACAACGCTCACCTAGCAGACCCACCAGCTCCGCCAATGACGGACCGGTAGCAGTGTTGATGTTCTGCTGTTCAATATGCCATTGAAGCTGGGTCGCCACATAATCCGCCGGTAGCGTATTGATGTAGTGGTGGTTCAGCCATTGCAGTTTTTCAGTGTTGAACGCACTGGCAGATTTGCTCACTGCATCCAGACGGAACAGCTCGGTCATTTCTGCCACGGAGAAAATCTCCTGATCGCCATGGGCCCAGCCCATACGCACCAGATAATTCAGCAAGGCTTCCGGCAGATAGCCATCATCACGGTACTGCATAACGCCGACGGCACCGTGACGCTTGGACAATTTCTTACCGTCATCACCGAGGATCATCGAAACGTGGGCATACACCGGTACCTGCGCCCCGATAGCTTTCAGGATATTAATCTGACGTGGTGTGTTGTTGATATGGTCTTCACCACGGATGACGTGGGTGATCTCCATATCCCAGTCATCGATCACCACACAGAAGTTATAGGTTGGTGAACCGTCGGTACGGCGAATGATCAGATCATCCAATTCCTGGTTACTGAATTCAATCGGGCCGCGGATCTGATCATCAAAGATCACCGAGCCTTCCTGAGGGTTACGAAAACGGACCACGCAAGGCTCATCATCACTGTGATGTTCATGGCTGTCACGGCAGCGCCCGTCGTAACGTGGCTTTTCGCCGTTTTCCATCTGGGTTTCGCGCAGCGTTTCCAAGCGCTCTTTAGAGCAATAACATCTATAGGCGGTATTCGCTTCTAACATCTCATCGATCACCTGGTTATAGCGATCGAAGCGTTTAGTCTGATAGTACGGGCCTTCATCCCAATCCAGATTCAGCCAGTTCATACCATCCATAATGGCTGCAATGGCTTCAGGCGTAGAGCGTTCCAGATCGGTATCTTCGATACGAAGAACAAACTCACCTTTATTATGGCGGGCATACAACCAAGAGTAGAGAGCGGTACGGGCACCCCCGACATGTAAATAGCCGGTAGGGCTTGGCGCAAAACGAGTCTTAATCTTCATTAAACATTGCCTTAGGACGCGGGTTTTTGAACACCGATGTCAAAAACCAAAAAAAGAGCGGAAATCAGTGTACGTATTTTAACACTTGGCAGTGAATCCTCAATCACTGAGCGCGGCCTAAACCTTTATAATTACCTAGCAAGGGTTAAAAAAACGCCTTTTTGTTCAAAACCCCCGCAGGGTGGCGAAAATTAAAACGAACAAACATTTTATTCAGAAAAAGCGTTGACTCAAAATCAACTATCCCTATAATGCGACTCCACACAGCGGGGGTGATTAGCTCAGTTGGTAGAGCACCTCCCTTACAAGGAGGGGGTCGGCGGTTCGAACCCGTCATCACCCACCACTACTTAGGTAGGTAACCCGCTGCAACAGGAAAGAAAATCTGAATCTGGGTGATTAGCTCAGTTGGTAGAGCACCTCCCTTACAAGGAGGGGGTCGGCGGTTCGAACCCGTCATCACCCACCAGATTCATGATATCCTGAAAACGTTTTCGGGTGATTAGCTCAGTTGGTAGAGCACCTCCCTTACAAGGAGGGGGTCGGCGGTTCGAACCCGTCATCACCCACCAAACGGGTCGTTAGCTCAGTTGGTAGAGCAGTTGACTTTTAATCAATTGGTCGCAGGTTCGAATCCTGCACGACCCACCAATTCAGAAGAAAGCACCTTATGGGTGCTTTTTTCATTTCTGTGCTCCAACGTTAAATCGTGCTGGATGAGAACCTGCTGCAGGTTCGTGTCGAACGCAGTGAGACAACGTTGCCCACGGCAACGGCCCGTAGGGCGAGCAACGCGAGTCATCCTGCACGACCCACCAATTTAGAAGAAAGCACCCCATGGGTGCTTTTTTCGTTTCTGTGCTCCAACGTTAAATCGTGCTGGATGAGAACCTGCCGCAGGTTCGTGTCGAACGCAGTGAGACAACGTTGCCCACGGCAACGGCCCGTAGGGCGAGCAACGCGAGTCATCCTGCACGACCCACCAATTCAGAAGAAAGCACCTTATGGGTGCTTTTTTCGTTTCTGTGCTCCAACGTTAAATCGTGCTGGATGAGAACCTGCCGCAGGTTCGTGTCGAACGCAGTGAGACAACGTTGCCCACGGCAACGGCCCGTAGGGCGAGCAACGCGAGTCATCCTGCACGACCCACCAATTTAGAAGAAAGCACCCCATGGGTGCTTTTTTCGTTTCTGTGTTTCTAATAAAATTTAATCAATGGAATTCAATCGTGCGGGATGAGAACCTGCTGCAGGGGCGAGTCGAACGCAGCGAGACAACGTTGCCCACGGCAACGGCCCGTAGGGCGAGCGTAGCGAGTCATCCTGCACGACCCACCAATTCAGAAGAAAGCACCTTATGGGTGCTTTTTTCGTTTCTGTGCTCCAACGTTAAATCGTGCTGGATGAGAACCTGCCGCAGGTTCGTGTCGAACGCAGTGAGACAACGTTGCCCACGGCAACGGCCCGTAGGGCGAGCGTAGCGAGTCATCCTGCACGACCCCTCTTACCCCCATCAGCCCCCTTCAACAGTAAATGCTTGTCGCCCTATACAGGTTCAGTTGACCTTAATAGTAAAGTACCGATTTAGCTGAGCGGGATAAAATCTCGATGCTGGCCGAGATAGGTGGCCTGTTCACTTACCAACTGCCAGATCACTTCTGCGGCCGGACTCAATGAACGATTTTTACGACGGATCAGCATCAAGGTCCGAAACACCTCAGGATACAGGCGTCTAACCACTAGCGTACTGCCTGCAGGTAACGGTAAGGCCAGCGCCGGTAAGATACTGATACCAATCCCCGCCTCCACCATCGGATAAAGGGTAACCGGATGCCCAACCTGTTGTACCACTTTTGAAGACAGTTGTTGCTCGCGGAATACGGAATCAATCAGAGCACGACTGCCGGAGGCATAATCCTGTAATACCAGCTCCCTATCCTCCAGGTCCCGCCAATGGATATCGGTGCTCTTAGCAAACGCATCATCCTGACGGCACAACAGTAAAAAAGGATCCTTTAAGATCGGCTGACTTTCAAATTCATCACTGTTTTGGGGATCAATCACGATGCCGAAATCCGCGGTAGCATTCAGCACACTTTGCAGAACCGATTGCTGCACACTGTCTTGGAGCAATATGCGGATATCCGGGAATCGGCTGTGCGCCCGAGCTAAACACATCGGCATTAGACGTGCCGAAATCGTCTGGCTGGCGGCGACCCTAACGGTAGCACTCCGCTGACCATTATAACGCCCTGACTCCAGCAAAGTATTATTCAGTTCTTCCAGTTGCACCATTAGTCTAGAGGCCAATTGTTTTCCGGCAGGTGTTAGCTGAACCTCGCGGGTGGTCCTATCCAATAGCCGGACCCCAACCTCCGCTTCCAGTTCTTTGATACTGTGGCTCACCGCCGACTGGCTAAGGCCAATAACCTGCCCCGCTAGGCTAAAACTGCCCTGCCGTGCCACCGCCACGAATACTCGTAACTGCTTTAAGGTATAATTCATGAATTTTATTCATAGATAAATTTTATAAATTAATTTTATTTCTAAGAAGCTTTCCCGCACAATCTTTTTTATTTCTGCTCGGAAAATAACAATGGGATTTCTACGCCTCGACCCGATGATGGTGAAATTGATTATCACGGTATTATTAGCCACTTTTCTCCCTGCCAAAGGTGCCTTTGTTCCCTTCTTTGAATGGCTAACCACCGCTGCAATTGCTCTACTTTTCTTTATGCACGGTGCCAAGTTGTCCCGTGACAAAATCATTGCTGGCAGCAGCCACTGGAGATTGCATCTGTGGATCATGTTCAGCACCTTTATTATGTTCCCGATCCTCGGCTTGTTGTTTGCCTGGTGGCATCCACTGCCTTTGTCCGCAGAGTTATACAGCGGCTTTCTCTACCTGTGTATTCTGCCTGCAACCGTACAGTCTTCCATTGCCTTCACCTCGTTGGCCGGTGGCAATGTCGCCGCTGCAGTGTGCGCCGCCTCTGCTTCCAGCCTGTTAGGGATTTTTGTCTCACCACTGCTGGTCGGCCTCGTCATGCATGTACACAGTGATGCCCCAGGTAACGGTCTTGAGCAGGTCGGTAAAATCATGTTGCAACTGCTGGTTCCATTCCTGCTCGGTCACTTTTCCCGTCGCTGGATCGGTGCCTGGGTCGAGAAACATCGCTCACTGATCGGTAAAACTGATCAGACATCGATTCTGCTGGTCGTCTACTCCGCCTTTAGTGAAGCCGTGGTAAACGGTATTTGGCACCAGGTTAATGTGATGACCCTGCTGCTGATTGTGGTCGGCTGCCTGGGACTGCTGGCAGTCGTGTTAATCATTAACGTGGTAGCAGCCCGCGCCTTTGGCTTCAAACGCCCAGATGAAATTACCATTCTGTTCTGTGGCTCGAAAAAGAGCCTAGCCAACGGCGTACCTATGGCCAATATCCTGTTTCCAGCCAGCGTTATTGGTATCCTTGTTCTGCCCCTGATGATCTTCCATCAGGTTCAGTTAATGGCATGCTCTTTTATTGCTCGCCATTACCGAAAACTGAGCGAAAAAGACGCACAGCAGAATGCAGATGCCGCAACGGCGGCTAACGACTAACCTATAGTAACTGTCGCTGTCTACCGGCAGCGACAGTTTGATTGTATCGCAGCCTTTCACAGTTAAATTCCTCTCACTATTGATTTTTCTGCCTTCAACGCTAATGATAAAAGCAGTTTTGTGGCAATCCGCGGCAAGGTTCAGGCTGTTGTGTGCAGCACATTCCTAGTATAACAAACTGAAGTTAAAGCGTTTTGTCACACTTTCACGTTTAAAGGCAGGAACAGGCATGACCGAAGACACTCAGGGTAAGCAGGCACCTTCCTCCGGTGAGGATCACCGAGACAGTTCAGCAGAAGATAAGCAACCTAACGCTAAGGATGAACGTAAACGTCCAGGAAAAAAGCCGTTGGTGATCCTCGTTATTGTGGTGATCCTCATCGTCATTGCTGCAGTCATTTACTGGTTGATGAACCGAGGTATTGAAACTACCGATGATGCCTTTACCGACGGCAACGCGGTGGTCATTTCCCCTCGCGTTTCCGGCTACGTTACCCAGCTTCTGGTTCGCGATAATCAGAAAGTCAACCAAGGGGACCTACTGGCGGTGATTGACCCACGGGATGCCATTGCTCAACAAGACCAGGCTACAGCGCAACTGGCCTTGGCACAGGCCCAGTACGGACAATCACAAGCACAGTATGCACTGGCAAAAGTCCAGTACCCGGCTCAGAAACAGCAGGCCTTGGCTAACCTTGCTCGGGCAAAAGCTGAGCTGAACAATGCCGCCGCTGCCTATCACCGTCAACATGGTGTTGATCCGAAAGCCACTTCACAAAACAATATTGATGCAGCCACCGCACAGTGGCGTTCCGCACAAGCCGAATATCAGAATGCCGAAGCACAGGTCGCCGTCGCTTCACAGGTTGAACTACAACTGCGCCAACAACAGACCCTGGTCGAGGCAAAGCGTCAGCAAGTGACTCAGGCACAGGCTCAACTCGATACTGCGCAATTGAACCTCTCCTATACCCGCATCACTGCCCCAACGTCCGGTTATGTGACCCGCCGTAATGTCGATCAAGGTAGCTTAGTCCAGGCCGGCAGCAGTATGTTTTCACTGGTTTCCCCAAATATCTGGGTGACGGCTAACTTCAAAGAGTCTCAACTGCAATATATGAAACCGGGCGACAAAGTGACCCTCAGCGTTGATGCCTTCCCGGACCTCAAGTTACAAGGGCACGTGGACAGTATTCAAATGGGATCTGGGTCTCATTTCTCCGCATTCCCAGCAGAGAATGCCACCGGTAACTTTGTGAAAATTGTGCAGCGTGTACCGGTGAAAATCGATATTGATCAGGGACTGGACCCTAACCACCCGCTCCCCCTGGGACTTTCGGTTGAACCCGAGGTGACGGTACGATGAGCGACGCCAGCAGCTGGCGGCCTTCCGCAAATCCGTGGTTGGTAGCGATGACTGTCACCTTTGCGGTATTTATGGAAGTGCTAGACACCACCATCGTCAACGTGGCCTTGCCCCATGTTGCGGGGTCCCTCTCCTCCAGCTACGACGAGTCTACCTGGGTACTGACCTCGTACTTGGTGGCTAACGGCATCGTGTTACCGATTTCGGCTTTCCTTAGCCGCTTCTTTGGCCGCAAGCGTTATTTCTTACTGTGCATTGTGATGTTTACGCTGTGCTCATTTCTGTGCGGGATCTCGACACAGTTATGGCAATTGATCCTCTGCCGTATCCTGCAGGGATTCTTTGGCGGCGGCTTACAGCCTGTGCAGCAGTCGGTGCTACTGGACTATTTCGATAAAAAAGATCGCGGTAAAGCCTTCGGGTTGTCGTCGATTGCGATCATCGTTGCGCCTGTGATTGGTCCAACGCTGGGCGGTTGGATCACCGATAACTACAGCTGGCGCTGGATATTTTTTATCAATATTCCCGTTGGGATCCTCACTGCCTTAGCTATCTATCAATTACTTGAAGACCCGCCTTGGGAGCGTAAAGCCGACAAAAGGAGCCTGCGTATCGACTACGTCGGTATCGGTCTGATAACCCTTGGCCTCGGTTGCCTACAGGTTTTCCTTGACCGGGGCGAGGATGCGGATTGGTTCTCATCAAACTTTATTATACTGTTCGCCAGCTTGGCCGCTATTGGCATCACCGGCGCCGTCTATTGGCTAATGTATGCCCGTAATCCGGTGGTGGATATCCTGGTCATGCGCGATCGGAATTTCTGGGTGTCCGGCCTGCTGATGGCGGGGATGGCCTTTATTCTGTATGGCAGCTCGGTGGTGATCCCGCAGCTCGCGCAGCAGGATATGGGCTATACCGCCACCCTGTCAGGGCTGGTTCTTACCCCTGGGGCGGTCTGTATTATTCTGACTATTCCCATCGTGTTACGTCTAATGCCAGTGGTGCAAACCCGTTATATCATTCTTTTCGGTTTCAGTTGCTTGACCCTGTCGTTTCTGTATTCAGGGATGCGTTTGACTCCTGATCTGGATTTCACTTCGTTGGTGATCATGCGCAGTGTCCAGTCTATCGGCCTAGGATTTTTGTTTGTTCCTCTGACCACCATTGCCTTTATCTCCATTCCGCAAAAGCTAAATGGCGATGCCTCTGCCCTATTTACCATGTTTCGTAACGTCGCTGGGTCGATAGGCATATCACTGTCAACCGCCGCCATCACCGAGCGGTCGCAAACCCACTCTGCCTATCTGTCAGCCCATATGACCTCATTGGATGCCGCCTTTAATCAGTCTGTGGAGCAGATGAGTAACGCGATCCGTAACTTTTCAGATATGGCCGGTAATGTCTCTTCTATCGCCGCGGGCAGGCTTTATCAGGAGATGATCAGTCAGTCACGCTTTCTGGCTTACTGCGATGTGTTTTACGGACTCTGTATCATAGGCCTGATCCTATTACCGTTTTGTTTGCTGTTATCGCCAGTGAAAAGCGAAGGCAGCGCCGCGGGCCATTAAAAAAAGGAAATCACCATGCCCTCTGTCAGCTACCGCTTTAGTGCATTATTTATCAGTCTGATCCTGGCAGGATGCAGCCTGGGCCCGGATTTTCATCCGCCTAAAAACCAGTTACCTGCCGATTGGCACGGAATGTCCTCTTCACAGGCCTCCCGGCCTGATGGAGCAGATCCGGCCATTAGCTGGTGGAAAAGCTTTAATGATCCGCAACTCGATAGCCTAATACAGCGTGCCATTGCCGGTAACTTGAGCCTGCAACAGGCTATGCTACGTATTGCTGGTGCACGTGAACAGGTTGCACAGGCGACCAGCGGGCTGTTCCCTACCCTAAGCGGTCAGGCCAGCTATGCCCGACAACAGCTGGGTCTTAAAGGCTTACTGAAATCCCACGGCGTGTATGACAATCTCAATGATCAAGCTGCCGGAGTGGTGAACAATGCTACCGGCAGCGTTAACTTCTATCAGGGGGGCTTCGACAGTCAATGGGAGTTGGATCTGTGGGGCAAAGTACGGCGTCAGCGTGAGATGGCGGCAGCCCAGCAGCAAGCTGCCATCGAACAACGTAACGATGCTATGGTCTCCTTGGAAGCAGAAGTGGCGAGGACCTACCTGCAACTGCGGGCCGCTCAAGCGATGACCGCAGTGGCTGAACAACAGATCGCGATTGCTCGCCAGACACAGCAACTGACCGAAAGCCAAATGCAAAACGGACTGGCACCTGCCACCGATTTACAGAGTGCCACTGCCCAAGTCAGCGCCTTACAGGCCGATCTGCCGCAATATCAGTCGCAAATCACCCAAGCCATGAACGGATTAGCGGTCTTGCTGGGTCAGGCACCGGGGACATTAGATGCAGAACTGGCCCCCGCCAAAGCCCTACCCGCCCTACCCGCGGATATTGCCGTGGGTGTGCCCTCAACTCTCGCGCGCCGCCGTCCGGATATCCGTGAGGCAGAGGCCGACCTGCACGCCCAAACCGCCAATATCGGTGTGTCGATCGCCCAGTTATTCCCCGATATTTCTCTAACTGGGCAGCTTGGGGTGCGTAATACCGATGCCAGCTACCTGGATGATTGGAGCAGTCACTTCTACAGTATCGGCCCCGGTATCTCCTTACCTCTCTTTGAAGGCGGACGCCTGGTGTCTCAGGTTAGGCTGGCCCGCGCCAGCCAGGCTAATGCGGCTCTCAACTACCGAAATACGGTATTGAATGCCCTGCGGGAAGTGGAAAATGCCTTGGTCAGCTACCGGGCTGATCAGCAACAGCTTGTCGCATTACAATCTTCTGCCGATGCCCTGCAACAGGCCTGGTCACTGGCCAGTGAAAGTTACTCGAAAGGCTTGAGCAGCTATATTAATGCGCTTGATGCCCAACGCCAACTGGCTCAGACACGCCTGCAGTTGATTAACGTCCAGGCGCAAACTGCCACCGATCTGGTGGTCCTCTATAAAGCCTTAGGCGGCGGTTGGCAGGACAACCAACAACTGTCATTACCCAACTATAAGGTGTTCGGCGATACTCCCTCCGCCAACGTCGATCTGCCTAAGTAAAAAAACGGGGCCCATAGTGGCCCCGTCTGTTATTTACGTAGCGGATCGACCAGACCCTGCAAACCTTCAATTTTTATCGCCAATGCCAATTGCATCAGCTGACCGAGGGTCCCTTCTGGGAAACACTCTTTGCGGGCAAACCACAGCAAATATTCTTCTGGCAGATCAATCAGCACCCGCCCCTGATATTTGCCAAACGGCATACGCTGGTTGGCCAGTTCGACCAGGTTCTGCTTATCCAGAATTACCCCTCTAGCAGATCGATCATCTGCTGCTCATCAAGTACCCTGATCCCCAGTGCATTGGCCTTTTCCAGTTTTGAGCCTGCGGCCTCCCCGGCGATCAGCATATCCGTTTTCTTGGACACACTGCCGCTGACTTTGGCCCCCAACGCCGTCAACCGATCTTTGGCCTCATCGCGCGTCATCTGGCTCAGGGAGCCGGTCAGCACTACCGTTTTACCTGTGAAAGGATTATCTTCCCCTACGCTCTCAGCCGCAGCGATTGCCGGCCAACGAATACCGATGTCCTCCACTAGTTGACGGATCACTTCGCGGTTACTCTCTTCATCCATAAAATGGCGCACATGGCTGGCCACTACCGGTCCGACATCCGGCACTTCCGTTAGGGCTTCCAGTGAGGCATCCATCAAGGCCGGCAGTTCAATAAAATGTTGGGCCAAGCTGCGAGCGGTTGCCTCACCGACCTCGCGGATCCCCAGGGCATACAAAAAGCGTGGCAAGGTAGTGTCCATCGATTTCTGCAGGGCATCGACCACATTCTGTGCCGACTTCGGCCCCATCCGTTCAAGCCCGGTCAATTTACCGGCGCTGAGACGGAACAAGTCCGCGGGAGTCTGCACATACTCTTTCTCTACAAGCTGGTCGATGATTTTATCGCCCATGCCATCAACGTCCATCGCCCGACGGGAGACAAAGTGCTTTAAGGCTTCTTTACGCTGAGCCCCACAAATCAGGCCTCCGGTACAGCGGGTCACCGCTTCTCCCTCGATCCGTTCAACATCCGATCCGCAGACCGGGCAATGCGTCGGGAACATGATCTCCCGAGTCTCTGGAGGACGTTCACTCAGCACCACATTAACAATTTGCGGGATCACATCACCGGCACGGCGGATCACCACTTTATCACCGATACAAATGCCCAATCGGGCAATTTCATCAGCGTTGTGTAACGTGGCGTTGCTGACCACTACGCCAGCGACCTGTACCGGTTCAAGCCTTGCTACCGGTGTTATCGCCCCAGTACGGCCTACCTGAAACTCCACGTCACGCACCACAGTGACCTGCTCCTGAGCAGGGAATTTAAACGCCGTGGCCCAGCGGGGAGCCCGGGCGACAAAACCTAGCTGCTCTTGTAGTACTAGGGAGTTAACTTTGATAACGACTCCATCGATATCAAACCCCAGGGTTTCACGCTGTTCACCGATACGGTGATAAAAGGCCAGCACCTCTTCAGGGGTTCGACAGACGGAGACATAATCATTGACCGGCAGCCCCCAGCTTTTCAGTTGCTGCAAACGCTGCCAATGGCTATCCGCCAGTTCACCACCCTGCGTAACACCGACGCCGTAGCAGCAGAAGGTCAGCGGACGTTTTTCGGTGATACGCGGGTCAAGCTGACGCAGCGAGCCTGCAGCGGCATTACGCGGGTTAGCAAACAATTTTGCTCCGCTTTTGCGCGCCCTCTCATTCAGCTGCTCAAAGCCTTTCTGGTTCATAAACACTTCGCCACGGACTTCCAGACGCTCAGGGATCCCATCACCGCGCAGTCGTAGGGGGATCGCACGGACGGTACGGATATTAGCGGTAATATTTTCCCCAGTGGTACCGTCACCGCGGGTTGCCGCCTGCACCAGTTCACCCTGTTCGTACAACAGGCTGACCGCCAAACCATCTAGCTTCAGCTCACAGCAGTATTCTGGGCTCGAGTCCCCTTTCAGACGATCAGTGACTCGTTTATGAAACGCCAAAAAACTCTGGTCATCAAAAACGTTGTCCAACGACAACATAGGCACTTCATGGCGAATGGATTCAAATGCGGTTAACGGGGCAGCCCCCACACGCTGGGTCGGCGAGTCACGGGTAATCAACTCAGGATGCTGCTGTTCCAACGTTTTTAGCGCCTGCATCAGTTTATCGTATTCAGCATCCGGGATCTCAGGCGCATCCAGCACATGGTAGAGGTATTCGTGATGGCGCAACTGGACACGCAACTGATCTAACTTTTCTTGTATGCTGTTCATACAACCCCATAAGATAAAAAACCCCCGACAAGCGGGGGTTTATGTTAACAAAGCCGGTGATTACTGAGCCTGCAAGACATCCCGTATACGTGACTTATACAGGTCAACCTGATGCGGGGTAATCATCCGCCGCTCGTCATCCAGTACCAGCGCCCCGACATCGTCTGCAATACGCTGAGCAGACTGCAACATCAGTTTAAAGTTCTGATAAGGATCGCCGTAAGCAGGGACCATCATAAACAGTGATACACCTGGGGTCGTAAAGTCGCCCATCTGCTCAGGATCGAACGAACCAGGTTTCATCATATTCGCCAAGCTGAACAGGACCGGGCCGCTGCCAGAGGGATTCAGGTGACGATGGAAAATATTCATCTCACCAAACTGGAAGCCCGCCTGCAAAATAGCCTGCAACAAAGGTTCGCCATTCAGTTCACCACCAGTGTGGGCAGAGACGTGCAGCACCAGCACCGTTTCTTTAGCCTGAGTGGCCGGAGCGGTTTCACTGTTGGGTTCTTCTTCGCGAACATCTTCAACTGCATCATCCGCTTCAGGTGCTGCGACATCATGCTCCGGTAGTGGCTCCACTACTGGGGCTTCTTCCACAGCTGGCTGCTCAACAGCGACGTGCGCAGGTTGAGTTCCCGGTGCGGTATAGGCACTGTCGGCAACCGGTGGAGCAGTACGCACCGGCGCAGGGGGCGGTGCCGCCTCGGATTCGGATTGAGGAACTTCCTCATCAGCCTGATAGGCAGTATGAGCATCCATAAGCGGATCAGCCACAGGCTCAGGCCGGTGACGGAGTGAGTTTTTCATTCCACCGGAAGAGGGGCGTTTCTCTTCAACAGGACGGGCGGCACTCTTCGCAGAAACCACGGGGTCATCCTCAACGTCACGGCTAGCGTGAAAATCAGAGACACTGTCCTCTTCTTCCAGACTAAGGTCTTCATCGTTACGTTGTTTAAAACGTTTGTGCGGGCGATCACGGAAAACGGAAGACCGCTCCTTACGATTGGTCCACAGACCATGTAGGAGAAGTGCAACGATGGCGACCGCACCAACAACGATTAATATCAGACGCAAATCCTGCATCATTGTATTCTCTGTTGTTCCAATACTTTGCCTGAATCAGGCACCTTTACCCTTAAATGTATTTGCAGGGCGGTACAAGTGCAAGTCTGCGCACGACTTTATGACAAATTATCTGCGACAGATCGTGCAATTGCTGGTTTTTCAACCAAAAAGCCCTGCCCTACTACATAAACAGCGCTATCATGTGCCACTGATTTATGCAGGAGAATATCATTATGTCGGAAGGACATCCGAAAAAGAGCCAGAATGGTCTGGACTATTTTCAACGGGGCTGGAATTTAGCATTACTACCGGGTATCCGCCGCTACGTCATTGTGCCGTTACTGGTCAATGTGTTACTGATGGGCAGTGCCATCGTCTGGTGTTTCTATAAACTGAAAGTTTGGATCCCAAACTTAATGACCCATATACCCGGCTGGCTACAGTGGTTAGATTACTTAATTTGGCCGATGGCTGTCCTGTCACTGGTCCTGCTGTTCAGTTATTTTTTCTCAACATTGGCGAACTGGATAGCCGCGCCCTTCTGCGGATTACTGGCGGAGCAGCTGGAAAACCGTCTGACCGGTAAACCTCTGCCGGAGATCTCTTGGTCTGAATTGATTAAAGACCTGCCCCGCGTCATGTGGCGGGAATGGCTGAAACTGAAATACTACCTGCCGCGGGCGCTGGCGGTACTGCTGATACACTTTATTCCCGTCATTGGTCAGACCCTAGCCCCTCTGCTATGGTTTGTATTCGGTGCTTGGATGATGGCAATCCAGTATTGCGATTACCCTTTCGATAACCATCGGGTGCCGTTTGATAAAATGCGCCAGCAGCTGGCTGCCCACCGCAGTATGCATCTACAGTTCGGTTCACTGGTCAGCCTGTTTACCCTAGTGCCGATTGTTAACTTGATGATCATGCCGGTGGCGGTTTGCGGGGCCACGGCAATGTGGGTCGATCATTATCGTGATAATGAGCTTGGGCCAGCTGCTGTAGAGAAGAAAGCTGTCTCGGATCGCAGCCATGCCTGAACGTTATTGCCCTGTGACATAACGATATAGCTTTTACTTACTTCCCTGACGCCCAGGAAAGCGTATTCTCATGGGGTTCTCCAAATTTCAAAGAGTTAAGGACAAGCTATGAGTAAGATTTACGAAGATAATTCATTAACCATTGGCCATACTCCGTTGGTCAGACTTAACCGTATTGGTAACGGGCGTATTCTGGCAAAGGTTGAATCGCGTAATCCAAGCTTTAGCGTTAAATGTCGTATCGGTGCCAATATGATTTGGGATGCGGAGAAACGCGGGATCTTAAAACCGGGCGTCGAACTGGTTGAACCCACCAGCGGTAACACCGGTATTGCCCTCGCCTATGTGGCGGCGGCCCGTGGCTATAAGCTGACCCTGACTATGCCGGAAACGATGTCGGTTGAACGTCGCAAATTGCTGAAAGCGCTGGGTGCTAACTTAGTGCTCACCGAAGGTGCTCAGGGAATGAAAGGCGCTATTGGTAAGGCCGAAGAAATTGTCGCCAGCAACCCAGCCAAATACGTGTTGTTGCAACAGTTCAGCAACCCAGCAAACCCACAAATCCACGAAAAAACTACCGGTCCTGAAATTTGGGAAGATACCGACGGCGATGTGGATGTGTTCATTGCTGGCGTAGGGACCGGCGGCACCCTTACTGGCGTTAGCCGCTATCTAAAGAATACTCAGGGCAAAAAATCCCTGATAAGTGTAGCGGTCGAACCGTCAGATTCACCGGTGATTAGCCAAGCGCTTGCCGGTGAAGAGATCAAACCGGGTCCCCACAAGATCCAAGGTATCGGTGCCGGCTTTATTCCGGAAAACCTTGATCTGTCGCTGGTCGACCGAGTAGTCACCATTACCAACGAAGAAGCAATCTCTACCGCCCGTCAGTTGATGGAGTCTGAGGGTATCTTGGCTGGGATTTCCTCTGGGGCGGCGGTGGCCGCTGCGTTGAAATTGCAACAGGAACCCGAATTAGCCGATAAGAATATCGTGGTGATCCTCCCGTCTTCTGGTGAGCGTTATTTGAGTACGGCTCTGTTTGCGGATTTATTTACTGACAAAGAACTTAACCAGTAATCAGCAAGTTACCTCTACTAAACCGCTCTTAAAAAAGCACCCTCTGGGTGCTTTTTTGTGTTCGGGATCTCACTTTTATTTATATTCGTATTGCTTTCAGAGGGGAAGGTCTGTTATCAAAACGCAACTATTTATTTTGAAGCGCGAAATAATTAGCCATTGTTATGAAGCGGATCAAACCCAGCACATTTACCGGTAGGGCCGATTTCAAAACCACGGCATAATGACCGCACAGCGTTTCCGCCAGTAGCGGCGCGATCAGAATAGGTCACCTGGCCTGATTTTCAGACCCGTTTACGTAACGCCCGCAATCGGGATCTCTGCTAGGTGTCCGCTCAATACTCCGTTAACCTTGGGGGATATTTTTATGTTTCAGCAGGAAGTCACCATTACCGCACCTAACGGTTTACACACCCGTCCGGCCGCACAGTTTGTCAAAGAAGCCAAAGGCTTCCAATCCGATATTACGGTTACCTCAAATGGCAAATCCGCCAGCGCAAAAAGCCTGTTTAAGCTGCAGACGCTGGGGCTGACGCAAGGAACGGTGATCACGCTGTCTGCCGAAGGTGAAGATGAACAGCAGGCAATTGAACAATTGGTTCGCCTGCTGGCTGAACTTGAGTAACGTTGTTATTCGGCATAAACAGTGTAGATTAGCTTCAGTGACTGTCGCATCTTTGATCGCGGACAAGGTGTCCGCGTGGTTGCTTCCCTAAATTAGTCTGGTTACGGCGTTTAGCATCATGCTAATGCTCCCCTGCCATGGTACTTAAAAGGTAAGGTTATGATTTCAGGCATTCCCGCATCACCCGGTATCGCTTTTGGTAAGGCTCTACTGCTGAAAGAAGATGAAATAATCATCAATACACTCAAAATTTCAGAGGATCAGGTCAGTGCTCAAGTGTCGCGCTTTCTTGATGCCCGCAGTAAGGCAGCCACTCAACTTGAGGCGATAAAAATCAAAGCCGGTGAAACCTTCGGCGCGGAAAAAGAAGCGATCTTCGAAGGCCATATTATGTTGCTGGAAGATGAAGAGCTGGAGCTGGAGATTGTCGATCTGATTAAAAAAGATCACCAGACTGCCGATGCCGCGGTAAAAACAGTTATCGAGGACCAGGCAACAGCATTGGAAGAACTCGATGATGAATACCTCAAAGAGCGTGCAGCCGATGTCCGTGATATCGGTAAACGCCTGCTACAAAATATTCTCGGACTGAACATTGTCGATTTAAGTGCCATCAGCGAGGAAGTCATTCTGGTAGCCAAAGACCTGACCCCATCAGAAACGGCTCAGTTGAACCTCAATAAAGTGTTGGGCTTTATCACTGATCTGGGGGGACGAACCTCACATACCTCGATCATGGCCCGTTCATTGGAACTTCCGGCGATTGTCGGTACAGGTAGTATCACTTCTCAGGTGAAAAACGGCGATGCGCTGATCCTCGATGCCGTCAATAACCAAGTCTTTATCAATCCACCCGCTGATACGGTTGAGAGCCTGAAAGAAATTCAGGATCACTACCTTAGTGAAAAAACCGAAATGGCGAAACTGAAAGACTTACCGGCGATCACGCTGGACGGCCATCAGGTGGAAGTCTGTGCCAATATCGGAACCGTGCGCGATGTGGCCGGTGCCGAGCGCAACGGTGCTGAAGGTGTTGGGCTGTACCGCACTGAGTTCCTGTTTATGGATCGCGAGTCTCTGCCCACCGAAGAGGAGCAGTTCGCCGCCTATAAAGCAGTGGCTGAGGCCATGGGATCCCAAGCGGTGATTGTCCGCACTATGGATATCGGCGGTGATAAAGACCTGCCTTACATGAATCTGCCAAAAGAGGATAACCCGTTCCTCGGCTGGCGTGCTATCCGTATTGCTATGGATCGTAAAGAGATCCTTCATGGGCAACTGCGAGCGATTTTACGGGCTTCTGCCTTCGGTAAATTGCGCATTATGTTCCCGATGATTATTTCGGTGGAAGAAGTCCGTCTACTGAAAGACGAACTGCAGTCCCTGAAAGCGCAGTTGCGAGAAGAAGGGAAAGCTTTCGATGAAAGTATTGAAGTTGGTATCATGGTAGAGACCCCGGCCTCGGCGGTTATTGCCCGCCATCTGGCTAAAGAAGTCGACTTTTTCAGTATCGGTACCAATGATCTGACTCAGTACACGCTGGCCGTAGACCGTGGTAATGACCGGATTTCGCACCTCTATAATCCTATGAGCCCATCGGTCCTCGCACTGGTTAAGCAAGTGATTGATGCTTCGCATGCGGCAGGTAAGTGGACCGGCATGTGTGGTGAGCTGGCGGGTGATGAACGTGCTACACTATTATTACTGGGAATGGGGCTGGACGAGTTCAGTATGAGTGCCATTTCAATTCCACGTATCAAGAAAATTATTCGCAATACTAATTTTGAGGATGCGAAGGCATTAGCAGAACAGGCCCTGGAACAGCCAACCGCTGAAGATTTGATGGCGCTGGTCAACCAGTTCATCAAAGAAAAAACACTCTGCTAACCTGCTGAACGTTGGCCCGAAATTACTGCTCAGGAGAAGATCATGGGATTGTTTGCTAAATTATTCGGCGATAAATCTGACAGCACGTCTGGTTCTGTGGAGATTATCGCCCCATTGTCAGGCGAAATTGTTAATATCGAAGATGTGCCCGATGTCGTATTTGCGGAAAAAATCGTCGGTGACGGCATCGCAATCCGTCCCAACGGGGACAAAATGGTGGCACCGGTTGACGGCACTATCGGTAAAATCTTTGAGACTAACCACGCGTTTTCCATTGAATCTGACAGCGGTATAGAGCTGTTTGTCCACTTCGGTATCGATACGGTCGAGCTGAAAGGGGATGGTTTCAGACGTATTGCCGCTGAAGGTCAGAAAGTGAAAAAAGGTGATGTGATCATTGAGTTTGATCTGCCTTTACTGGAAGAAAAAGCCAAGTCTACACTGACCCCGGTGGTGATCTCTAATATGGATGAGATCCACGAATTGGTGAAACTGTCCGGCCCGGTCACTGCCGGTGAAACTCCGGTGATCCGTATTAAGAAATAAGCCATTACGAGTGATCCTAGACGCCGGCAGAGGTTCCTGACCGGCGTTTTTTTTCTCGCTAACGCCGTGGCCTGAGATGCGCCATAGCGGTCACACTTCACTGCGCACCGAAGACTGATCGCAGTAGCCACCCTTTTCCCTTCCCATAAAGATGATAGCGGTCAGAAATACTCGCGTATTAATAATACTTATATAGTGAATATAGCCTGGCACGACAGAATATAGAGCTGCTCTATCAAAAATAATAATTATTAAGCCTGCGATAGTCATTAATCCATTACGTCCACCGAGGATTTACTTGGCGTGTAGAGCTCACTATTATTGGAGCCATAAAACCGACAGTCATATTGCATAAAAAGACATACTGTTCTGTCAGTACGCTAAAACACGCCGCTGACGTAGCCTGTTTAATGCCAATAGCCATCCCTGGCAGCGCTGCCCCCTTAGCGGGGGCGCTCAGAGGTAATCATTCACGGATTTTAAATGAGATTTTTTCTTAAACTAAAAACACGACTGTAATAATATTAAAATGATCAAGATAAAGATAAATTAAAAGCATCTTTATTTTAGCTACTGTAGAATAAAAACCGAAACTCTGCCTGCAGGCATGTTTTTTATTTTACGATCCTCTGCAGGAGCCCTTTATTAAGTCTCGAGATATTTTGTCTGGCTGACAAAATAATACCGAAGAATATTGATTCAACTCACAATGCAGGGAATAGCATAATGAGTGATTTTATCCCCTTTTCCAAACCCTCCCTCAATGAGGATGATATCAAGGTGGTTCGCCGGGTCATTGACTCCGGATGGATCACTACTGGACCGGAAAACCACGCACTGGAGCAGGCAGTCTGTGATCTAACGGGGGCTACGTATGCCGTCGCAGTCAGCTCTGCCACCGCGGCCTTACATCTTACCCTAATGGCGCTGGGTATCGGTCCCGGTGATGAAGTGATTACCCCCTCGATGACCTGGGTATCCACCGCCAACATTATCACTCTGCTGGGAGCGACACCGGTGATGGTAGACATTGACCGTCACTCACTGATGGTCAGCGCCGACGGCTTGGCGCAGGCGATCACACCACGCACTAGGGCGATTATCCCCGTGCATTTTGCCGGTGCACCTGCTGATATGGACTCCATTAATACCCTCGCCACACGTTATCACATCCCGGTCATCGAAGACGCGGCCCATGCTCTCGGCTGCAACTACCGGGGCCGTCCTATAGGCCGTAGCAATACGGTGCTGTTCTCCTTCCATGCAATAAAAAACATTACCTGTGCCGAAGGTGGAATGGTCGTCACTTCTGATCGGGACTTGGCGGAAAAGATACGCCGTCTACGTTTCCACGGGCTGGAGAGTGACAGCTTTGATCGTCAAACGGCAGGACGTCCCGCACATGCACGGGTGATAACCCCCGGTTTCAAGTATAATCTTACCGATATTCAAGCCGCCATTGCTCGCCACCAGCTGACTCAGCTACCACAAATCACTGCCCGCCGTCAGCAGATTGCAGAGCAGTATCTGCAACAGTTACAAGGCTCTCCCTTCCTGCCACTGAGCCTACCGGCTTGGCCTCATCGTCATGCATGGCATCTGTTTATTCTGCGCATTGACCCTAATCACTGTGGACTGAGCCGCGATGACTTTATGCTGCAAATGAAACAACGGCAAATCGGTACCGGTATCCACTTTCTGGCGGTCCATCAGCATCCCTGGTATCGGCAACAGCAGCCGCATCTGTCACTACCCCACAGCGAGTGGAACAGCGCGCGATTGTGTTCGATCCCCCTGTTCCCGCAAATGACCGATGGGCAGTGCCAACGGGTCATCGATGCCGTTCAGGACATTGGCGAGGTGTTCCGTGCGGGAAATTGAACCTATTCGCAAAGTCTCCATCGTGATCCCGGTCTGTAATGAGCAACAGTGCTTGCCGGAGTTGCTACGCCGTCTCCGCACTGTTTGCTCGCAGCTAGATTGCCAATGGGAAATAATACTGGTGGATGATGGCAGCGATGACCACTCACCGCAGCTGCTATGCGAGGCTGCCCGTCAACCGGACAGCGGCATTACCACTATCTTACTAAACCGTAACTACGGCCAACATGCGGCGATTATGGCCGGTTTTGCCTATGTCAGCGGTGATCTGATCATCACATTGGATGCTGACTTACAAAATCCTCCTGAGGAGATCCCTCAGCTGATCAGTGCGGCCCATCAGGGCGTTGATGTGGTTAACACTCGTCGCCAGCGCCGCCAGGATAGCTTCTTTCGCCGTCTGGCCTCACAGTTGATTAACCGTATGGTCAGCAGCAGTACCGGCAAACCAGTGGGGGATTATGGCTGCATGCTGCGTGCCTATCGCCGTCCGATTGTCGAGTCCATGTTGCAGTGCCCAGAACGCAGTACTTTTATCCCCCTGCTGGCCAATAGCTTTGCACGTACCACCCGCGAGATAACCGTCAGACATGATGGCCGCCTTCATGGCAACTCACGATACAGTCTGATGCAACTGATTAACCTTATGTATGACCTCGTGACTTGCGTCACTACTACCCCGTTACGAATGTTAAGCCTGTTCGGTGCACTGCTGGCTGCTGTCGGTTTTCTACTGGCAGTACTGTTACTGCTATTACGTCTCGCCTTGGGCGCATCCTGGGCTGCTGATGGCGTATTTACCCTGTTCGCCGTACTGTTCATCTTCAGTGGCGCCCAGTTTATCGGCCTCGGCCTGTTAGGGGAGTATATCGGCCGTATCTATGGCGATGTGCGTGCCCGCCCTCGTTACTTTGTCAGACAGGTCATCACTCATGGAAAGAGAGCGAAGACAGAAAAGGAACCTCAACAATGAAAACCGTTGTTTTTGCCTATCACGATATCGGCTGTACCGGCATCCGTGCTCTGTTGGCGCAGGGCTTTGACATCACGACTATTTTCACCCACCCGGATGCGGCCGGTGAACACCTATTTTTCGATTCAGTGGCTCAGCTAGCGGCAGAGCACCGGATTACGGTGTGCTGCCCGCAGGACATAAACCATCCTCTGTGGGTCGATCATATCCGTCAATTACAGCCGGAAGCGATCTTCTCCTTTCATTATCGTCAGTTATTAAGCCAAGAGATCCTCGATCTCGCTTCAGTTGGCGCCTATAACCTGCATTGCTCACTGCTGCCGAGTTATCGTGGCCGCGCACCGCTTAATTGGGTTCTACTGCGCGGGGAAAAGCAGACCGGTGTCACCCTACACCATATGGTGGCGGAGGCCGATGCTGGGGATATTGTCAGTCAGAAACCAGTGACTATCGACCCGCTGGATGATGCATTACGCCTGCACCGAAAACTGGTGGTGACTACTGAAAAATTGCTGGCAGAAACCCTGCCACTGATCCTTGAAGGCCACGCGCCACGTCAGCCGCAAGATGCTTCCCAAGCGAGCTGGGTGACACGCCGCACCCCTGCTGATGGCCGTATTAACTGGCAGTTACCAGCCACGGATATCCATAATTTGGTCCGAGCCCTCAATGCGCCCTGGCCCGGAGCCTTCAGCGACAGCGGCGATAAGCATTTTATTATCTGGCGTTCATCCATCTGCCAGACACCGCACCATCAACTTCCCGGCCAAGTGTTATCGGTTGACCCGTTCTCTATTGCCTGTGGTGAAGGCAGCCTGGAAGTCCTCAATGGCCAGCAGCAACAGGGCGTCTATCTACCCGGTCCAGCGCTGGCCCGGCACCTCGGCCTGACCGAAGGATCGCTGCTCTGCCGCCAGCCATTACTGCCTGAACGGCAGCCGATACGAGTGCTGATCCTCGGGGTAAATGGTTTTATCGGTAATCATCTGACAGAACGGCTACTGAGAGAGACGCGCTATGAGGTCTACGGTATGGACATCAGCAGTGATGCTATCAGCGCTTTTATCGGCCACCCGCGTTTTCATTTTGTTGAGGGCGATATCAGTATCCATACGGAATGGATCGAATACCACATCAAAAAATGTGACTTGGTCTTACCGCTGGTGGCGATCGCTACACCGATTGAATATACCCGAAACTCATTACGGGTCTTCGAACTAGATTTTGAAGAGAACCTGAAAATTATCCGTGCTTGTGTTCGCCACCGCAAAAGGATCATCTTCCCCTCCACCTCTGAAGTCTATGGCATGTGTACTGACCCGACTTTCGATGAAGATCACTCTAATTTGGTGGTCGGACCGATCAATAAACCTCGCTGGATCTACTCGGTCTCTAAACAGCTTCTGGATCGGGTGATCTGGGCCTATGGCGAGACACAGGGGCTACGCTTTACCTTATTTCGTCCGTTTAACTGGATGGGCCCCAGGCTGGATACACTCGACTCGGCGCGGATTGGCAGTTCACGGGCAATTACTCAATTAATCCTTAATCTGGTGGAAGGCACACCGATTCAGCTCGTAGACGGTGGCCAGCAAAAACGCTGTTTTACCGATATCAATGACGGCGTTGAGGCCTTGTTCCGTATTATCGAAAATAAACAGCACAACTGCGATGGGCGTATCATCAATATCGGTAATCCAGACAACGAAGCCAGTATCGCTGAACTGGCTGATATGCTGTGCCGGAGTTTTGAACAGCATCCGCTACGCCACCAGTTTCCGCCGTTCGCCGGTGTACGCCAAATCCCCGGTAGCAGCTATTACGGTAAAGGTTACCAAGATGTCACCCACCGTAAGCCGGATATTCGTAATGCCAAAAAGTTGCTGGGCTGGGAGCCACAGACCCCAACAGAACAGACGGTCGCACAGACGCTAGACTTTTTCCTACGGGATCTGGTCGCTAGACGACAGGCCCGCCAATGAAAGCCGTCGGCTTACGGATTGACGTTGATACCTGGCGCGGCACCCGCCACGGTATGCCCGCCCTGCTGGATCTGCTAGCACAGCAACAGATCCGTGCCTCTGTATTTTTTAGCGTCGGCCCAGACAACATGGGCCGTCATCTGTGGCGGCTGATCAAACCCGCCTTTCTGTGGAAAATGCTACGCTCTAATGCACCGTCTCTGTATGGCTGGGATATTTTATTGGCCGGTAGCGCCTGGCCGGGTCGAATAATCGGCCCTGACAATGCCGAGATCATTCGTCGCTGTGCCGCCTACCATGAAACTGGGCTACATGCCTGGGATCATTATGGCTGGCAGCGCCATGCTGGTTACTGGTCAGCGGAGCGCCTGAGCCGTGAGCTTGAGCATGGTATCAAGGCATTGGAAGCCATTACTGGTCAGCCGGTGCGTTGTTCGGCAGTACCCGGCTGGCGAGCAGATATACGGGTTATCCGCGCCAAACAGCCATTCGATTTCCTCTACAACAGCGACTGCCGCGGGGTGTCGCCCTTCTTACCACAGCTTTCGGGCAGTGCTTACGGGAGTGTACAAATCCCCGTTAGCCTGCCGACTCGAGATGAAGTTATAGGCAGAACCGTCTCTGCCACTGACTATAACCCCTTTATTCTGGATGCTATGGAGAGGCTAAACGGAGTAGCCGTTTATACGCTGCATGCGGAAGTGGAAGGTATCGCCTGTCTGCAGGAATTCAAGCAACTGCTGCGGCAGGCGCAAGTAAGGGGAATACAGTTCGTTCCCTTGAGTGCACTGCTGCCGGAGGATGTCACTACCCTACCGGTGGCGCAGGTGATCCGTGGCCACGTCCCAGGTCGTGAAGGCTGGGTGGGCTGTCAATCTGCCGGTGAGAACAGCCTTCCATGATACGAACCTTCTCGCCATTACTGCTCCTGCTGTTATATCTGATCAGCTATCTGCTACCGTTAAACAGCCGCGACTTATGGATCCCTGATGAAACCCGTTACGCGGAAATCAGCCGTGAGATGCTGACCAGCGGTAATCTGATTGTGCCGCAACTGCTGGGTATGGACTACTTTGAAAAACCGATTGCCGGTTACTGGATCGATGCACTGGCTCAGGCTCTATTTGGCACGAGTCCGCTGGCAGTACGGGCAGGCTCGGTGCTGTCAGTCACGCTCTGCGCAATACTCATTTACCGCTTCTGTCGCCGCGAGTGGCACAGCAGTCACAGCGCAATGCTGGCCGCCCTGATCTATCTCAGCTGCTTTCTGGTGTATGCCATTGGCACTTACAGCCTGCTGGACCCGATGCTAGCACTGTGGTTATGCGCCGCCATGTTGGCACTGTGGCAGGCTTGTGAGGCAACCAGCCGTGCCGGTAAGGCGGTGGGTTACCTTTGGCTGGGATTGGCTTGCGGAATGGGGGTGATGACCAAAGGCTTGCTCGCCTTACTGCTGCCCGCCCTGAGTCTGCTGCCTTGGCTTATCTTTACTCGCCGATGGCGCGACGTCCTGATGTACGGTCCTTTGGCGGTACTGAGTGCCCTAGTTATCCTGCTGCCTTGGTCACTGGCAATCGCCTGGCAGGCTCCGGATTTCTGGCGTTATTTTTTCTGGGTAGAGCATATTCAACGTTTCGCCGGTGACAATGCCCAGCATCGTTCACCCATCTGGTATTACCTGCCGTTTCTGCTGACAGGTGCTTTACCCTGGGCGGGGCTGATCCCAGCCGCTCTAGGTTACGGCTGGCAGCAACGTCATCGTCAACCGGTGACCCTCTACCTACTGGGCTGGGTGGTCATGCCGCTACTCTTTTTCAGCATTACCCGCGGCAAACTGCCCACCTACTTACTGCCCTGCTTTGCACCCTTAGCAATATTAATGGCAATCAGTGCCCGCCACGGTTTCAGCTTGCTCAGTCTAAAACTAAACGGGATCATTAATCTGATGTTCGGACTACTAGGCAGCATCGCCTTAGTGGTCAGTTGTTATGTTCCAGCCCTTACCTTGTATAGCCCGCAAGAATCCTACAAGGTACTATTATTACTGCTGGCATTTGCCGGCTGGGCGGTAGCCGGAGCATTAACTCTGCGTAGCCCCCGCCGCCTCTGGCCGCTGAGTGCTGGGTGCCCGCTGCTCCTTGCATTGGTGGCAGGCTACGTTATCCCTGATACAGTACGGGACGCCAAACAACCGCGCAGCTTTCTGGAAACCATCGAGGTTCCCTTGTCAGCCAGCCGCTATATTATTGCCACCAACCCCGGTTTAGCGACCGCTGCCGGTTGGTATGCCGAACGCAGTGATATCAGCCTTTACGGCTCTCCCGGAGAACTTGCCTACGGGTTAAATAAACCCCAAGCGCAGGGACGACTGGTCGTCGCTCAAGAATTTACTTCTTGGTTGCAGGCCCGGCGTCAGCAGGGGGTCGCATTACTGATACTCTTGCCTCGTCCACCCGCTACCCCACCAACGCCTTGGCCGCAACCTGATTACCGTTATCGCCAAGGTCGCTTTTTGCTGCTGTGGTATGGACCTCGCCGATGACGCTGCTACTATTCACCGTATTATGCACCACTCTGAGTCAACTGTGCCAAAAGCAGGCTAGCCTTATGGCCGCTTCAGCGCCTTGGAAACTATTATTCTGGCTGCTGCTGGCGGGCTGTTGGTTGGGGGGGGGCATTTATCCTCTGGATAATGGTATTACGGCACACGCCACTGTTCCTCGCTTATCCACTGCTCAGCCTTAATCTGGTGCTGGTTACCCTGGCTGCTCGTTTTATATGGCAGGAGGGCATTAGCTGCCGCCAATGGTGGGGGATCGGCTGTATTATGCTAGGGATCAGTCTACTGGGGGCTAGCTTATGAAAGGATATATTGCGGCATTAGCCAGTGTTGCGCTGGTCACCCTCGCCCAACTGTGCCTGAAACAAGGCAGCGTGGCACTGCCTGCCCTAACTCAGAGTGGACAAACTCTTTCGCGACTGCTGGCACCGGTCGGCGGTTATCTACTGGCTGGTATTGGGGGTTATCTGTTATCGGCCGCTTGCTGGTTTCTCGCCTTAAAGACACTACCATTAAGCCAAGCCAATTCATTGCTGTGTCTCAGTTATCTGCTGGTGCCGCTGCTGGCACCCGACCCATTTCCCATGACGCCAACACTACTAGCCGGCATGACACTGGTGATCCTTGGGGTGCTACTGGTCTGTGTTCCGAGCCCCCCATCTCCCCCCAAACGGCCTTAACGGGACTGCCAGTGCGGCAAGCGCAGAGTAATTTCCAAGCCACCGCTAGGGCGGTTACGGGCCCGGACCTCTCCGTGGTGCGCCAGAACAACTTTACGGACAATCGCAAGCCCTAGGCCATAGCCCTTACCGGATTGTGCCGACTGAACTCGGACAAAAGGGTCAAAAATACTGGACAGTTTTTCATGCGCGACGCCCGGACCCTGATCGGCAATGATCAGCGTCAGCCACTCCGCGGTAGAGGTTAGCCGCAAAGAGATGGTTTGTCCTGGGCCAGAAAAGCGCAGGGCATTACGAATAATATTTTCGATACAGCGGCGGATCATCTCAGCATTGCCCTGCACGGTATAATCCGCTTGGGCATCGTAGCGTACCGCAATCTCTACCTGCGGCACCTGTGCCTCAAAGCGAGCATCGGCTACCACCACGTCCAACAAACTAGTAAGGTCAAAGAACTGTTCCCCTTCCAAGTAGCCATGCTCGGCCCGCGACAAGGTCAGCAGTTCACCGATCATTTTATCCAATTTGCTGGCTTCGTCATCGATACGCGCCAGTGACGTTTCCACATTTTCCGGGTTCTGTCGCGCCAGCGCTGTGGCCAACTGTAAGCGTGCCAGCGGCGTTCTCAACTCATGGGAGATATCATGCAATAACTCTTCACGAGTTTTCACTAACCGGTCAAGGCGCTCGACCATCGCGTCAAAGTCATAAGCGACCGTGGTCAATTCATCGCGACGGCGCTGCATCTTCGGGTAAAGACGTACCGATAGATCACCGGTAGAGACTTGGCGGAAGCCTTCGCGCAGTAGACGCATTGGCCGGGTTAAGTTCCAGGCCAGTAGCAGACTGAACATCAGTCCCATCGGAACAAACAAAATGAGCATCGGCATCGGTAAATGTAGAAAACGCTGGATTGCCGAACCACGCAACGGCGCCACTTGACGGTATGCACGGGTATTGAAAAACAGCGTATAACGCTGCTCCAGCGGCCCGCTCACCTGCCGACAGAGAATATCCGGTACTAGGCGCGCATCCCGAGAGGCTGGCGGATCGTCAGCCTCGGCACCACGGCTATCCGGCTGTGCAGAACTCGCCACTCTCAGCGGTGGCAGATCCACCGGCACAGGCAACAGTGCAGCCGCGTCTTGGCAGCCCGCACCGCTGTCAGTCTGTACCTTAAACACACTTTTCATCTCAGCAGGCCAGCCTTCGGTGAGTGAGGCTATGCCCTGCGGTCCGTTAAGCTGTAACGCAGAAACGGCGGAGGCCATCTGCATATCGAGTACCCGACGGATCTCTTTCTGCCCTGGCGGTTCAGCGGTACCGAACATACTGAAGCCCAGCCATAAAATCTGGCTGAGAATGATAAACACCAGCAGGAAAACCAGCAGCATTTTCCAAAACAGTCGCCCGGGGTAATCGGCTTTCATCGTATGCGGTAACCAATGCTGCGAACGGTTTCGATATTTACTCGGTCATGGGTCAGCTTACTGAGTTTCTGACGGATATTGCTGACATGCACATCAACACTGCGATCATAGGCTTCACGTTGACGTCCAAGGGCTTTTTCCGAGAGTTCATCTTTGGACACGACGCGATCACTGGCAGCCATCAGTAATTCCAGTAAATTAAACTCAGATGCGGTCAGGTCAAACGCCTTGCCTTGCCAGGCCGACACGCGGGTCGACGGGTTGAGGGTCAGTTCGCCACAACTTAGCTGTTCCTTTTTCTCGGCCACCAACGGTTGCTCTTCGAAACGGCGCATCACTGAACGCAGGCGGGCCACCAATTCACGGGGATAGCAAGGTTTTGGCACATAGTCATCTGCCCCCATCTCTAAGCCTATCACGCGGTCAATATTATCCCCTTTGGCGGTCAGCATAATTACGGGTAACCGCCCCTGTTGCCGCACCTGACGCAGCACATCGATACCGCTCATATCCGGCAGCATAATATCGAGGATCATGGCGTCATACTGGCCAGAGGCTGCACTAGTCACCGCCTGTTTGCCGGTCATCACTAACTCAGTACTAAACCCTTCGCCTTCTAGGTACTGGCTCAGCATCGCACCTAGTTCGCTGTCATCATCGACCAGTAATATTTTCATGGCATCCTCTCTGTCTCGGTTTTCCATTATTTTGCCTTGTCAGATGCTTGCTGACTGCCTGATTTACGTTATCCTTACATCCCCTTTTCACCGACCCGCGACGCTCTTCATCGAGGCTGATAAATACCAGTCGAAAGGTAGCGGTCTCCACGATCACAGACAATCGCCACCACACGACTGCTTGGACTTTCATTGGCAATCTGTAAGGCTCCGGCGACCGCGCCACCGGAACTCATACCGCAAAATATGCCTTCTTGGCGGGCCAAGTTCCGCATGGTTTCAGACGCCACGATTTCGGACATATCCAAGGTACGATCCACCCAACGGGGCTGAAAAATCCCCGGCAAATAAGCCGCCTGCCAGCGCCGGATCCCCGGGATCTGCGAGCCTTCCTCAGGTTGCAGCCCAACAACCTGGATCTGCGGGTTTTGCTCTTTGAGATAACGTCCAACCCCGGTGATAGTGCCTGTGGTCCCCATACTTGAGACAAAATGGGTCAACTGCCCGCCACTCTGTTGCCAGATTTCAGGTCCGGTTGTTTCATAATGCCCTAGGGGATTATCCGGATTATTAAACTGGTCGAGTACCTTACCTTCCCCCCGTGCCGCCATGGCCGCGGCTAAATCCCGAGCCCCTTCCATGCCACCCTGCTGCGCACTGATAAGCCGCAGTTCTGCGCCATAAGCCTGCATCGCCGCCTGACGCTCCTGACTCATATTATCCGGCATCAGCAATACCATCCGATAGCCTTTCAGCGCCGCAATCATCGCCAAAGCAATACCGGTATTACCGCTGGTCGCCTCTATAAGCGTATCCCCAGGGGAGATCTCGCCGCGGCATTCTGCACGGTGGATCATTGAGTAGGCGGCGCGGTCTTTTACCGAACCGGCAGGATTATTTCCTTCCAGTTTGAGCCAGACTTCACTGCCATTGGCCGGTACCAGACGCTGCAGACGGATCAGTGGCGTATGGCCAATCGTATTTTCCAGAGTAATCACCGGGGTATCCTGTAGGCAGAAACGAAAACAGCCCGGGCGCTGCAAGGAGCCGGGCTGTTTTACAGACGATGGAATGAAAATATCAGGCGCTTTTGGCAAAGGCAACAGCTTGCAGCCTCTGGTCCCCCTGATAAATTCTTGCCTTATCGATACCGATAAATAACTGCTCACCGCGAACCGGCGGGCTAGCGTGCTGATCCAGCACCAAGGTCAGATCACTGCCCTGCCAGCCTTGTGGGGCGGCAACGACCTGCCAGTAGTGACCGCGTGGGCTCACTTCCAGCACTTTTACCGCCAGCGGCGTACTGGCTGAAGCCTCAAGGGACACGCCGGTTTCCCACGGACGTAGGAACAGCTCAACCTCTCCGCTATACGGGTTGGCGCTGATCGGCCAATGGTGATCGGCCACCTGTAGGCGTTCACCCTGGATCTGCCCAGGGAGGCGGTTGATCTCCCCCAGAAATTCCAGCACAAAACGAGACTCTGGCTGTTCCCAAACGCGTTCAGGGGTACCGGTTTGCTCAATATTTCCCTGACTCATCACCACAATCCGGTCAGCGACTTCCATCGCCTCTTCTTGGTCATGGGTAACAAAGACACTGGTAAATTTCAGCTCTTCATGTAATTGGCGCAACCAGCGGCGCAGTTCTTTACGCACTTGAGCATCCAACGCACCAAAAGGCTCATCCAATAACAGGATTTGCGGGTCAACCGCCAACGCTCGGGCCAGCGCCACACGCTGTTTCTGGCCACCTGATAACTGGGCCGGATAGCGATTAGCTAAGTGCGTAAGCTGTACCATTTCCAGCAAGTTGCTGACTTTTTTACGGATATCTGCAGCCGACGGGCGCTCGCGACGGGGTAGTACCGTCAGCCCAAAGGCAATATTGTCGGCCACCGTCATATGACGGAACAGTGCATAATGCTGGAACATAAAACCGACATGGCGATCACGGGCATGCAGATGGCTGACATCACGGCCATGGAAAGAAATCGTGCCGCTGTTCTGGTGTTCCAATCCGGCGATGATGCGTAACAAGGTCGTTTTCCCTGAGCCTGAAGGCCCAAGTAGCGCCACCATTTCACCAGATTCGATATCCAGCGAGATATCGTTCAATACACGGGTGTTGCCGAAAGATTTTACAATCTTATCAATATTAATGCTCATAATTGCTGTCCTGTTGCTGGCGCTGATGCTGACGTTCCAGGCGCCATTGCAGTGCACTTTTCAAGAATAAGGTCATAATCGCCATCAGTGCCAGCAGCGCGGCGGCGGTGAAGGCACCTACGGTGTTGTAGTCTTGGTGTAATAATTCGACCTGTAACGGCAGTGTATAGGTTTGGCCTTGAATCGATCCGGACACCACCGATACCGCACCAAACTCACCGAGAGCACGGGCATTAGTTAATACCAAACCGTAGAGCAGTGCCCAGCGAATATTAGGCAATGTGACGCGGCGAAACATCTGCCAACCACTGGCCCCCAGCAAGACCGCGGCTTCATCTTCCTGGCTGCCCTGACTGAGCATTACCGGTACCAATTCACGTACTACAAACGGGCAACTAATAAAGATACTAACCAGTACCATGCCCGGCCAGGCAAACATCACCTGAATATTATGGGCATCCAGCCAGTGTCCAGCTGGGCCATTAATTCCCCAAAACAACAAGTAGAGTAACCCCACCACTACCGGAGACATGGCAAACGGAATATCGTACAGCGTCAGTAATAGTTGTCGTCCTGGGAAATTAAAGCGGCTGACCAGCCAGGCGAGTAGTGTGCCAAACACCAGGTTTACCGGCACGGTGATTAGGGCTATCAACACCGACAGCCAGATAGCATGCAGCATGTCACGATCTTCAAGGTTATGCCACGCCGCCATAATGCCGCTGCCGAGGGCTTCCCAGAAAATAGATATTAATGGGATCACCAGCATCAGTGTTGAAAACAGTATGCCGAGACCAATCAGTAGATATTTTCCAGCTTGGCTGTTTTTACGTGCCACGGAGTTTCTGTTAACAGAGGTGTTCATCAGTGCCCTCCGATACGACGGCCATAACGGCTTTGCAGAACGTTAATGATAAACAGTAGGATCAATGAGGCTGCCATAATCACCGATGCGATGGCACTCGATGCCGGGAAATCGAACTCCTGCTGACGGATAAAAATCATCAGTGAGATCACCTCGGTTTTCCACGCAATATTACCGGCAATAAAGATCACCGCCCCGAACTCCCCGAGACTCCGGGTGAAGGACAGTGCCGTACCTGCCATCAGGGCCGGAGCCACTTCCGGCAGGATGATCCGACGGAAGGTCTGCCAAGGGGTTGCACCTAATGTTTCTGCCGCTTCTTCATATTCCGGTCCCAGCTCTTCCAGTACCGGCTGCACGGTACGGATCACAAAGGGTAGGCTAGTAAATGCCATCGCCACCGCAATCCCCAGCCAAGTATAAGAAACCTTAATACCGAACTGACCGAGGAAATGGCCATACCAGCCTGATGGGGCAAATAATCCGGCCAGCGTTAGCCCAGCCACTGCGGTAGGTAGCGCAAATGGTAAGTCCATAAGCCCGTCGAGCAGGGTTTTACCAGGAAAACGGTAACGGGTGAGGATCCAGGCCATCAGCATGCCAAATACAGCATTAAATAACGCCGCCGCCGCCGCTGAGATGGCAGTCACTTTATAGGCGACCACCAGCTCGGGATCAGTAATGACGTGCCAATAATCCGCCCACGTCATTTTGGATAACTGGATCAGTAATGCACTGATCGGTAAAAGTAATATCAGGCAGGTAAAGAACAGGCTGGTGCCTAAACTGAGCCCGAATCCGGGTAATACCCGCTTTTGACGCATTTGTATCATCACTTATGTCCTGCTGCCTGCAATTTATCGTATTCTCCACCGCTGGCGAACTGGGTTTGCATCGCCTCAGCCCAGCTGCCGAACTGATCTTCTACACGGAATAAGGACACTTTTGGGAAGCGGGCGCCCTGCTGAGCCATTAAGTCCGGGTTATTCACTCGGTAGTAAAAACCGGTCAGTACTTTCTGAGCTTGCGGACTGTACAAGAACTGCAGGTAGGCTTTCGCTGCCGCAGCATTACCGTCTTCCGCTACATTTTTATCCACCCACGTCACCGGGAACTCCGCCAAAATATTGGTTTTCGGCACGATAACCTCAAACTGGTCATCCGGATATTGCTGACGGATAGTGTTCACTTCTGACTCAAAACTGATTAATACATCTCCCAGCCCGCGTTCGGCAAAGCTGGTGGTCGCCCCTCGTCCTCCGGTATCAGACACCAGCAGGTTTTTTAACAGCTGAGTCATATAGGCCTCAGTACGGGCAGTATTATTACCATTTGCCTGAGAGGCGGCACCCCAGGCTGCCAGCCACGTATAGCGGCCATTACCCGAGGTTTTCGGATTAGGAAAAATCAGTTTAACCCCCGGTCGAGCTAAATCGGCCCAACTGTGGATCTGTTTCGGATCCCCTTTACGCACCAGAAACGCCATGGTGGAGTAGAACGGCGAACTGTTATCCGGCAAACGCTGTTGCCAGTCTGTGGGGATCAAATTGCCCTTATCATGGAGGATCTGTACATCGGTCACTTGATTGTAGGTGACCACATCCGCCCGCATTCCCTGCAAAATAGCCAGCGCTTGCTTAGAGGAGCCGCCATGTGACTGGCGAATAGTGAGTGGGTCCCCGGGATGAGCCTGATCCCACTGCTGGATAAACAGCGGATTTAGCGCACTGAACAGTTCACGGGACACATCATAAGAACTGTTTAGCAGGGTTGTTGCCTGTGCCGAGCCAACTGTCATCAGCATCAGCAAACTCAGCTGCTGCCATTTTTTCCCGAAATCCTTCATGCGTCAGCTCCTGCGCCGTAAAAATGACCCGAAATCCGCAACATAAGTGTATTTTTTTCTCAGGGAAAAGCTGTAGCAGTTTTATAGACTTTTTATTCCTTTTAAAGTCTTAAAAAGCATAAGGCCAACACAGGGAACATTTAGGATGAAAAGTATCCAGACCGTGACAGGCCAGCAGACAACGGTTGTCAGCAAGGCGGGATTACAATAACTGCAACTGAGTCAAGGAAGGTGCGTAATAATAGCTGCCCGTCACCGGCTGGGAAAACTGCAGCATAGCATCCGCTTTACCATCACGTTCACCAAACATACTCAGTAACTGTTGTTCAATATTGTGTAGCCGGGCGCAGTAGGCGATGAAATAGAGACCATTAATGCCGCTGACGCTACCATAAGGGAGGCTCTGACGCAGAATTTTCAGGCCCTGACCGTTCTCGGATAAATCAACACGACTGACATGGGAAGTCACGGGCCGTTGATCCGCGGCTAACTCTTCACTGGTCTGCTTGGTTCGACCTATGATCGCTTCTTGACGCTGTTGCGGCAGGCGATCCCAGCGTTGCAAGTTGTGCTGCCAGCGCTGGGTAAACACATAACTTCCCCCCGCATCCTCCCCCTGCGCGATCACCGCGACCTGCTGACGCTGCATGCCTTGAGGATTTTCGGTGCCGTCAATAAAACCACTGAGATCACGATCTTCAGTCCAACGGAATCCTTGTGTCTCCTCCTGTACTGCTACCAGCCCAGAAAATACACGGCATGCAGTTTGCCCAAGGGTAAAATTGAGATCATGTCGCAAGGAATGAATATGGACCAGCAGGTCCCGTTGGGTGGCCGGCGCGAGCCCCTTACCTAATGGCACAAAGTCTTTCAACTCCGGTGCTGACGTGGCTGACCCGCTTAAATCGCGCCAAAGCGCGGGGCCAAAAGCGATCACCGCGCTGAGTTGCGCTTTAGGGAATTGCTGCTGCATCTCTGATAAGGTTGCCAAAAACTGCTGGCATGCTGCACCAATAGCGGTGACATCGCCGGCGACATTGGCTTCTAGCCACAGGGCAGCTCGACAATGTTCCGGCAGAATACCACTCTGAAAAGAACTCACTTTTATCTCCACAATCAAAAACATAGTAATGCAGAGAGTACCTGAAAAAGGCCGTTACCGGCACTCTTTTCGACCTAAGCCTTGCTTACTGATGCCAGATAATCTCGCTCAGCGTCCAGTTTTGCAGGGTAGCATCTGCCGGCATCATACCTTGTGCCAGCGCAGTTTCCCCTTGGTAGCGGTATTGAATATGCTCACTGCTTGGTGCCTGACACAGCACAGTCCCTGCAGTCTCTCCCGGCTGACAGTGACCAAAGGCCTGACTGTAGAGATCAGAGAATTTGGACCCCAGCTTCACCCCTTTGACAGAGGTGACTCGGGGGTCGGTCACCACTACCCGAGAAACATTGTCCTGCCCTTGGATATCCAGCATCACTTTGCCATCGCGCTGCGCCTGCCAGAAGTTAACGATATTGCCGTCTCGGGTACGCATACCTTCACGCAATTGGTAACCGCTCCCCAGCGCTTCACGGATCGCTGACGAGGTCATCGGCGTTAAGCTATTAAGGCCACCCACGCCCTGCTCAGTGACCTGCACATCACTGCCAAACCAATTCCAGGGTAATGCCGAGGACCAGGAGTAGCTAAGCGGGTTCCACCAGTGCACGCTGTCATGTTGCGGTGCACTGCTGCCGGAAGAGGCACAACCGGATAACACAACCACAGCGGCGAGAGTCGCGGTTTTTAAGGCTTTCATAGGGATTTCAGTCCTTGGTAGAATGTTCTGATGTCTGCTTGGAGTCAGATTCGGTGAAAAAGTTTAGTCACGTGCCGCCATTTCCGGTCGAAAACCGTCACGCAGACGACGGTCCACCAGTAACCACAGCGCCGACAGCAGATCAAAAATCAGTAACACCAGCGGCAACGGCGATTGTTCAAAGGAAGATCCTGTTAGGCCAGTCAACTGGCCGCCAAACATCAGCAGCGACACCAGCACTAACGCCAGCCGACTGACCGCCCACAGCCGCAGAAACCGGTGACGGTGGCCGGACAGCAAAAATACCAACAGCGCTATCAGTCCGCTGCTAAGTCCGGCATAAAAAGCCTGAGTATCTGGGTAGAATAAGCCCAGTAGTGCCTCGCCCTGTTGCCGCGAGGCACCGGCCATTACCAGGATCACCCAAGTACGGGCCTGTAGCAGCAATACCAGCCAAAACAGCAATGGCAGTTTTAACTGGCCGTGGGCGTTATAGCTGTCTGGGGAATAAAGGTTCCCTCCACTCCCCTGCCCATGGGGCTTAGTATTCACGGTCTTCGATCAGTCGCTTACCAAGGATCATCGAGTCCACGGTTTCATATTCCAGTTTTTCATAGAAGCCGAGCACCACATCATTCTCTTCACGAACCATCAGATTGATTTTCGGGCAGCCCCGGGCAATCAATTTTTTTTCCAGCCGCGTCATCAGCGCATTGGCAAAGCCCCGGCCGCGATAATCTGGATCAACCCCCAGATAATACACTGAACCACGGTGACCATCGTAACCGCCCATCACAGTGGCGACGATCTGCCCGCCCAGCACTGCCACTAAGAACAGATCCGGGTCATGGTGCATCTTTCGCTCAATATCCATCTCTGGATCATTCCATGGCCGTAACAGGTCGCAACGCTCCCACAGCGTAATCACTTCATCAAAATCTTCTTGGCGGAATGCACGAATTTCCATCGCGATGCCTCTTTTTCAACGATAATTGGCAGATTATGGCGTTTTAGTGTTGCCCTGCAAACCCTTAAACCGCAAACGATCAGCGAAAAGCCGCTATTTGTAAAGACCATAACTGCAATACTCGGTAAAAGGCTGAAATATTTGCCTTGTCGCAAAATTTCGGTTGTTACGATATAACAAACATGTGTTAAGCCAAATATTATCCGGATGGAACTGCAGATGAAAAAATTATCCCCGCTAAAACAACTGGTCAATCGCCGCCAGTTACTTTTTTCCGGCCTGGCGCTGGCTGCATTATCACCACGGGCTGTACTGGCCCGGGATACCGAGATCAAAGCTAACGCTTCACGTCGTCCGCAGCCCCATAAACCGGCCACTAATGGCAAATTTATCGTGATGCTGGATCCGGGGCATGGTGGTATTGATTCCGGAGCCGTCGGGGAAGAAGGATCAATGGAAAAACATGTGGTGCTGGAGATCGCCGGTAATGTTCGTAAGATGCTGAATAATCATCCGCATATTGAAGCACGAATGACCCGTGACTCTGACCACTTTATTCCTCTTTATCAGCGGGTTGAAATTGCCAGCCAGCACGGTGCGCATCTATTTATGTCCATCCACGCCGATGGCTATACCAGTCCTGATGCTCATGGTGCCTCGGTATTTGCCCTGTCGAACCGTGGTGCTACCAGTGCCATGGCGCGCTACATGTCACAGCGTGAAAACTCTGCCGATGATGTCGCTGGCTTAAAAGTGCAAGAGAAAGATCACTATCTGCAGCAGATCTTATTTGACTTGGTGCAGACCAATACCATTAAGAACAGCCTGACGTTAGGTAAGCATGTCATTGAGCGCATTCGTCCGGTGCATCATTTACACAGTCAGGTCACTGAACAGGCTGCCTTTGCGGTACTGAAATCACCGTCAATTCCGTCAGTACTGGTGGAAACCTCTTTTATCACCAATCCCGCTGAAGAGAAGCTGCTGGGCACCACTGTCTTCCGCCGCAAAATCGCCAATGCTATCACCGAGGGGATCGTTAACTATTATAATGAGTCTGTCGCCCACAGCCGTCAGGTAAGTTAGTATAATCCCCTGAAATCCCTTAACCAGTGAAGTGATATGAGCGTTCCGGATAAGAATCAGGTAAAACAATTCCTGCTGTCATTGCAGGATTCAATTTGTCAGCAACTGGCAGAGGCCGATGGCGGCACCGGCTTTGCAGAAGATGTCTGGCAACGGGAAGGTGGCGGTGGCGGACGTTCTAGGGTACTGCGTGACGGCACAGTGTTTGAGCAGGCTGGGGTAAACTTTTCTCATGTGTCCGGCAGCAACTTGCCAGCGTCGGCGACGGCACACCGTCCAGAACTGGCGGGCCGCAGCTTTGAAGCTATGGGCGTTTCTTTGGTGATCCATCCGCACAGCCCTTATGTGCCCACCAGTCACGCCAATGTACGCTTTTTTATTGCCGAAAAAACCGGTGCCGAGCCTATCTGGTGGTTCGGCGGTGGCTTTGACCTAACGCCTTATTATGGCTTTACTGACGATGCGGTACATTGGCACAAAACTGCCAAAGACCTGTGTCAGCCTTTCGGCGAGGACATCTATCCGCGCTATAAAGCTTGGTGTGACAGCTACTTTTATCTGCGCCACCGTGACGAACAACGCGGTATCGGTGGCCTGTTCTTTGATGACCTCAACACACCGGATTTTGACCACTGCTTCGCCTTTATGCAGGCGGTAGGCTGTGGCTTTACTGACGCTTACCTGCCGATTGTTGAACGTCGTAAAGCCTTAACCTGGGGCGAACGTGAACGCCAGTTCCAACTGTATCGTCGTGGCCGTTATGTAGAATTTAATTTGGTCTGGGACAGAGGCACCCTGTTCGGTCTACAGACCGGTGGGCGTACCGAATCTATCCTGATGTCGATGCCCCCCAACGTTCGTTGGGAATATAACTGGCAGCCAGAAGCGGGCAGCCCTGAGGCTGATCTCTATGAAAGGTTCCTGCCAGTAAAAGAGTGGCTTGAATAATTACAAAAGCGGGGCCAGCCCCGCTTTTTTTTGTCCATAACGCGGACCGGCACACGCTGCGGTTGGTGCAGAAGTATGCAGTTTCATAAAAAAACATTACTCGGCTCATATCAGGATACATAAAAAAGCGCCCAGTGCTGTTCCGGTAGCAAGTAAAGCGATTACACTGTGTTTTTACCCTTTCTCTGACCGAAATTGCGGATATAAACGATTGAAAAAGCGTACTACCCTACTATTGACCCTACTGGCGTCACTCTGCTCATTTCAAAGTCAGGCCCATGTGGCGCCGACCCAGGAACTGACCTCTACCATCGCCGACCGCTATGCGGCCCAGATTTACCATGATACCCGTGCTTCTGGCATGGCGATGGTGGTCATTGATGGCAATCAACACCTATTCGAAGGTTTCGGCCAGACCCGCCCCGGCAGTAGACTTCGTCCGCACCCCGACTCGGTGATCCGTATCGCCTCCCTCAGTAAGCTGATGACCACCGAAATGCTGGTCAAGATGGTCCACAGCGGGAAAGTCCGGTTTAATGACCCCCTCAGCCGCTATGCACCTCCCGGCACACGGATACCTGAATGGCAAGGTAATCCTATCCGTCTGATTGAACTGGCGACACACAGCGCCGGCTTACCGCGGGAAATGCCAGGGGGCAAAGCGAACCGTCCGGTGTTTGTTTGGCCGATCCGCAGCGAACGCTGGGCCTGGTTGTCACATACCCGTTTGCGTTATTCACCAGGCACTGAAGTCGCCTACTCCAACCTTGGCTTCGATTTTCTGGCGGATGCCCTGTCGCGGGCAGGTAAAGCCCCCTACCCGGTGCTATTCCGCCAGTTAATCACTCGGCCAATGGGCATGAAAGATACCACCTTTACGCCGTCACCGGATCAATGCCGTCGTCTGATGATCCCTGCGGAAAATGCCAGCCCCTGTGATAACACCCTGGCTGCGATTGGCAGTGGCGGGGTCTATTCCACACCGGATGATATGGGACGCTGGATGCAGCAGTTCCTGACCGCCGTCGGGCACCCGCGCTCACCGTTAGCCGCTGATCTGCAGCGTATGGTATATCCCCGTTCGTCCCTGTTACGGGTGAACGGAATGGATGTGGCCGGCCATGCGGATGCCATTGGTATGGGCTGGCTGCATATGCCGGCAACACCGGAAAGACCGGCACTTATCGAGAAAACCGGCGGGGGTGGCGGTTTTATGACCTATATCGCCATGTCACCACAGAACAATGTCGGCGTGTTTATCGTGGTCGCCCGTGCGCCGGGTAGCCATTTTATGCCGATGAGTGATGGTGTTAACGATTTGATTACCGCTTTGGTGCGTAATCACCGTTAATCTGCTGTTGCGGGCCAGTGATGGCCCGCACGGTTATCCCGGTCTGTCCCTGAGGCATTATCCTCCCCTCCCCTGACCTCCAATTACGTCAACACCCTCATACTGTCGCGTCCCCTGTTCCAGCCCGAATTCGGCCATGACGTGTGCCTTTATCCACAACGCCGCACAAGCAATAAAAAACCCCGCCGAAGCAGGGTTTTTATCTTCCATCAATGCTCAGGATCACTCCTGATGCGTATGATGCTCATGCTGCTGCGCCGCAATGGCGTTAACACGCTTACGCACACCAAACCAGCCAGCCACCAGCAACAGAGCAATCAGCGGTATTGAGGCAATGGTGTAGGTACCGTTCGGATAATCAAAGGCCATCAACACCAGCACGCCGACCAGGAACAGTAACGTAAGCCAAGAGGTGAAAGGCGCACCCGGTAATTTAAAGCTGATATCTTCCGCTTTGCCCTCTTTGATCGCTTTACGCAGCTTCAGCTGACATAACACGATAAAGCCCCAAGAAGAGATAATGCCAAGTGATGCCACGTTCAGAACGATTTCAAACACCTGTGAAGGGACGTAGTAGTTCAGTACCACCCCGAAGATGTAAACCGCGATGGTCACCAGGATCCCCGCATATGGGACCTGCTGACGGCTCATTTTCGACATAAATTTCGGTGCGGAACCGCCCATCGACATCGAACGCAGGATACGACCGGTAGAGTAAAGACCGGAGTTCAGGCTAGATAAGGCCGCACTCAGCACCACCACGTTCATAACACCGCCAACGTAAGGGATACCCAGTTTAGAGAAGAACGTCACAAATGGACTCTCACCTGACTGGTAAGCATTCCAAGGCAATAACAGCACCAGCAGCACCACAGAACCGACATAGAACAGACCAATACGCCAGATCACACTGTTAATCGCTTTCGGTACCATGATTTTCGGGTTTTTACATTCCCCAGCGGCAGTCCCTACCAATTCGATTGAGGCAAAGGCGAACACCACACCTTGCACCAGTACCAGAGCAGGCAACAGCCCGTGCGGGAACAGTCCACCATTATCGGTGATAAGATGCAGGCCCGGCTGGCCACCAGCCAAGGGCTTACCGCTCCCTAGGAACACCACACCGACAATCAGGAATACCACGATGGCGACCACTTTGATCAGCGCAAACCAGAACTCCATTTCGGCGAACCATTTCACACCGACCATGTTCATGGTACCGACCACCGCCAGTGCGCCCAGCGCAATCACCCATTGCGGTACGTCACCAAATGCGCCCCAGTAATGCATATACAGTGCAACCGCCGTGATGTCGACAATCCCGGTCATTGCCCAGTTAACGAAATACATCCACCCGGCGACATAAGAGGCCTTTTCACCCATAAATTCACGGGCATACGAGACAAAGCTACCACTCGACGGTCGGTGTAACACCAGTTCGCCCAGGGCACGCAGAATAAAGAACGAGAAAATACCGCACACCAGATAGACCAACGCCAGTGCCGGACCGGCAGCCTGCAAGCGCCCACCGGCACCGAGAAACAGGCCGGTTCCGATAGCACCGCCAATGGCAATCATCTGAACCTGACGGTTCCCCATCTCTTTGCGGTAACCGGAATCGTGAGAATTAAGCCACTTCCGCTTTGCCGCACGTACTTCTTCGGCTGTTTTTTTTGTATGTTTCATAATTTTCCTGTTTGTCCTGACCATCCGCTAACATAACAGTAATCGTTTGCGTTGCGACACAGATGGGCTATCCCGGCTGGCCCTGGCAGAATCAGTCTTTTCTGCTATAAGAAAAAAATCGGGCGTCGCATCCTACCCGTTTAATAGCCCTAAGGTAAAGTACTGTCATCGCAGGTTTATTTCTGTAATGATGCGAACATGAAGAAAACTCATCATAAGTTGTTGTTATGAAATGAATTGATGCTAATCCTACTAGCCAGTAATGGCTGTTGGGTGAAAGTGTAAAGCGATGTTCCGACCATTTTGCCGTTTCTCGGCAGTATCAGCCCGTCCGGCCTGTCTCCCGCTTTTCAGCATGCATCGGCCGCCTCACCGCTGTAAATGCTGGCGATAAATATCTGTGTATCGGGCGGTGTAATGCTGCCGGGTCAGCGTCGAGGGTAGATTAAACAACGCTTATACGGCATTATCACTACCAGTACGCAGAAAATCAGTTTGAGATCAGCCACACACCGCTGGCTGACCCGTTTTTGACGACAGGTAGTTCCCAATAATGACAAACACTCAGCCTCACTCAAGCCTCACCCTGTATGGCATTAAAAACTGTGATACGGTCCGTAAAGCTCGCCGTTATCTGGACGAACATCAGATTGCCTACCGCTTTCACGACTACCGGGTGGATGGCGCAGATGCCGCATTACTGCACGGCTTTGTGCAAACACTGGGCGCAGATATCCTGATTAATAAACGTGGCACCACGTGGCGTAACCTACCAGAAGACGTCCGTCTACAAGTCACCGACAACAATAGTGCTGTCAGCCTGATGCAGGCTCATCCCACGGTGATCAAACGCCCACTGTTAGCGGCTGCCAACGGCAAGATGCTGTGTGGTTTTTCTGCCACCACTTATCAGACGTTTCTTCAGGAGAATCAATAATGTTTTGCCCGGTCATTGAGCTGACCCAACAGCTGATCCGTTGCCCCTCTGTCAGTCCGGAAGATGCCGGTTGTCAGACCCTCCTCATCGATCGCCTAAAAGCTATCGGTTTCACCATTGAACCGATGAACTTCGGCGACACTAAAAATTTCTGGGCGACCCGAGGACAGGGTGAAACCTTGGCTTTTGCCGGTCATACCGATGTAGTGCCAGCGGGTGATGAACGTCACTGGATGAACCCGCCATTCGAACCGACGATCCGTGACGGTATGCTGTATGGCCGCGGCGCAGCAGATATGAAAGGCTCTCTTGCAGCGATGGTGGTTGCCGCCGAGCGTTTCGTGACGGCACACCCCAATCATCGTGGCCGTTTGGCCTTTCTGATTACCTCAGATGAGGAGGCCAGCGGGATTAACGGTACCGTAAAAGTCGTCGAGGCTCTGATGGCCCGTCAAGAGCGGATGGATTACTGTCTAGTGGGTGAACCGTCAAGCACCGAAATGGTCGGCGATGTAGTGAAAAATGGCCGTCGCGGCTCGATCACCGCTAACCTAACAGTACATGGTGTGCAGGGACATGTTGCCTATCCTCACCTAGCGGAGAACCCCGTGCACCGTGCGCTGCCTGCGTTGAATGAGTTGGTGGCCACCCGCTGGGATGAAGGCAACGAATTTTTCCCACCGACCAGCATGCAAATCGCCAACGTCCATGCCGGTACCGGCAGCAATAATGTGATCCCAGGGGATTTCAGCGTGCAGTTCAATTTCCGTTTCAGTACCGAACTGACCGATGCCCAGATCCGTGAGCAGGTTGAGGCGCTGCTCGACCGCCATCAGCTGCGCTATACCCTAGAATGGAACCTCTCCGGCCAGCCATTCTTGACGCCAAAAGGTAAGCTGGTGGATGCGGTAGTTAAAGCCGTTCAGCACTATAATGAGATTAAGCCACAGTTACTCACCAATGGCGGCACCTCAGACGGACGTTTTATCGCCCGTATGGGGGCACAGGTGGTGGAACTGGGGCCGGTGAATGCCACAATTCATAAGATTAATGAGTGTGTAAAAGCCTCTGATCTACAAACACTGAGCCGGATGTATCAGCGGATCATGGATCGGCTGATCGCCTGATCACTAAAGGAGTGCTGTCATGGAGTGGATAAAATCTCACTGGTGGCTGCTGATCATACTGGTTATGGTCGGAATACTGGTTAATGTCTATAAAGACCTACGTCGGGTCGATACCAAGAAATTCCTCGACAATAAGCCGAAGTTACCGCCCCATCGTGATTTTAACGATAAATGGGACGATGACGACGACTGGCCCAAAAAACAGTAACCTCTGTGCCCGTCTGCTGCGGCTGACGGGCATTACTCCGTTTATATCAGAGTGATCACATCCTTATCTTCCGGCGTACTGCCGCTAAGAGCCTCATCGAAATAGCGCTTCGGAATGGTATATTTAAGATGGTGCAGCGCCAGTTGCAGGCTACGCTCACTGATGGCATGGGGCAGACCCTCCACCAGATCCAGGGTCACATCCCCGCCAGTACTGACTATCCACTCCTCCGCCTGCTGCGCATGCTGTAATGGAATTACTTCATCTTCATCGCCGTGGATAAGATGGATCGTGGTATGACAGCTGCTGGTTTCCGGGGGCGTATTATAGCGACCACTAAAAATAACTGCCCTTCCAGCTAGGTCAGGGGAGTGTTTCAACGCTTCAAGGATCAAGGTCGCTCCTTGTGAGAAACCAATCAACGCGGTGGCTGCTGAACTGACACCGCTCTCCGCCTGCCACTCTTCGACCTTACGAATAAATCCGCTTAAAGCATTATCGATATTCTTCTGCTGCAAGGTCAGAGACCCCTGCTGATCGCTGTACCATTCACTGCCGCCGATGGCTAACGGATGCGGACTTCCCACTGATACCACTTTGGCCTGCGGGAAATCACGGGCAAACCACATGCCGATTTCCGACATAGAAACCGGATTATCTCCGCTGCGGTGAAACAGCAGAAATAACTGTGCTACCGGACCCGGTGGCGACTGGACGATGACATATTCAGGAACCATAGTTGTCCTCCTTGTCTGTACACTATAGCGCGCTTTGGAGGACTGATCGGCTGCGGATACTGATGATGAGGTTCAGACTTTCTGAAAAAACTATTTTTGCCGCAACGCACTCAGTCTCTGCTGCCAATGACTGGTAACGGACGGCTGCTGGACAGTCAGGATCGCGGCGACTTCTTCACGCAATGCCCTTAGCCATGCTTTGCGCCCCCCGCACGCGGACACTAGTGCCTGTTCAGTAGGGTCATTTTCCTGGAGGGCGATCCCCTGCACCAGTCTGTGCTCAGTTCTACTCAGGATCTGTAAACGCAGCAGCGCCGGGAAAGCAACTTCAAACGGCCGACTGCCCCAGGCAAATCCAGCCAACTCCTGCCAATCTGCCTGATCAATGCCATCTGTTACGCTGGCATTGTCGACAGGCAAACAATCGCCCTCTTCGCCGTAAAACCAACGCATTCTCAGGCTGGCTGCATCCCGCCGCAGACGCTGCTCCGCCCTGTACAGCAGGCTAATTCCCTCCTCAGACAACGGCAGGATCGCCATGGCCGTATAACAGCCGCTGCTGGCTTCCCGTTGCGTCCCGAGCCTCACTAGACGGAATCCACAGTTCTGCCAAAATTGCCACAATTCACCGGTATAACCAAAGCTTACCGACACAAAATCGTGACCTGCGGCGCGGCTGATCGCCTCTTGCACCAATGCCCGACCAATGCCCCGGCGTCGGGCACTGCCCTGTACGGCGATGCGGCTGATGCGCACTGAGTTCAATTGGGCCGCCTCAGGAAACCCGGCATGGGCTGCCAGAGACTGCGCCACCAAACTGCCTTTTGGCCGCCGGTAGCCGGCCCACACCGCTTCACTGAGAGCGTTATCCAGTCCACCTTCGTTCAGCAACCATAGCGCTCCACTCGCCCCAGCGGGCCCCTGTGCTAACAGAAACTGCATACCGGGGGCATCCATCATCCGGCGTAAATCCAGAGGTGAGGTGCGATAATGTGCCGCCGTCAGCAGCCGATAGACGTCCTGCGCCTGCTGTGGACAGCGAGACCAACATTCAGCAGGCAGCGCAGCCAGGGTGTAGCTGCCGGCTTGCGGTAGCGGTAGGCGGTCATCAAACAAAAATAGCGCCGAAATAAAGGCTTCCAGTGGGTCCTGTGCCGACCAACGTAATGGCTCAGATAACGAGAAGTGGTAGACATCGGGTAAACCGGCGCAGAACTTCAGGAGAAAACCACGACCTGTGCCTTCATAACCCTGAACCGTGGTGCACAGCAACACCCGCCGGTATCCCTTAATCATCTTCTGTAATAATGGCGCGGGGATCGCAGCAGCCTCATCGATGATCAGCCACCGGTCGCCGGGATCATCCTGCACTGCCACCAAGGCATCGGGGGCAAAAAACGCCGCGTCATTGCCGGCAAAACGCTGTAACACCTCCACCGACAGCCGCGCCGGTGCAGAAAGGTGTGCGCCGGGATAACGTTTGGCCAACATCCCCGCCAGCGCCGATTTTCCGCGGCCACGGGGAGCCGTGACCACGGCGATACCCGCCGCCATACGGCTGAGTGTTTCCAGTAATGCCTGCTGTTGTTCAGGCCCCCGGCAGTGCCATGCTGGCATTGGGGGAAGCTCGGCGAAATGCGGCGGCTGATGTTGATACCAATAACTGACATGTCCATCTGCAGCCAATGTCTGTTGCAGATGCTGCATAAAGTTCGGCACCGGCAACGGATGGTCAGCTTCAGACCAGCGTAGGCTGTCCTGATCCTGCCACTCCGGCCACTGTTCACGGGGCGGCAGTAATAGCAGTAACCAGCTACCTGCCCGCAATGTACCCGCCAACGCCGCCAGGGCTTCAGCATGGAAGCCCTGTCTGGCATCAAAAATGGCGTGTAGAAACTCCTGCCCCAGCAGTCGCTTACTTGCCGTAGCCGCCGGGACCCGTTGAGGAAACTGTGGATCAGCACTTAAGGTCAGCCAGTCCCCGGGCAAGGAGGTAGAAAACTCACAGGCTGAATGGACCACCCAATCCGCCTCGCCACTGATGACACACAGACGGCGAATACCGGCACGCTGCATCACCGCAGTCTGTTCTGCCAACGAGATCATCCGGCGCTGAAGGTGTTACATTGTCCCGGCTGCCCGCTGTCGAAACCGCGTTTAAACCAGCTGTAACGCTGCTGTGAGGTGCCGTGGGTAAAGCTGTCTGGGACCACTCGACCTTGGCTCTGCTGTTGCAATTTATCATCGCCGATAGCCTGAGCCGCATTTAAGGCTTCCTGCAAATCACCGGTCTCCAGCACATTTTGTTGTTGCATATAGTGGCCCCATACCCCGGCGAAACAGTCTGCCTGAAGCTCCAGTTTCACCGACAGCTGGTTGGCTTGAGTCTGGCTGCTGTTTTGCATCTGCTGCCTCACTTTCTCTTCGATCCCCAGCAGTTTCTGAACATGATGCCCCACTTCATGGGCGATCACATAGCCATCAGCGAAATCACCGCCGGCACCGAGTTTATTTTTCAGCTCATCGTAGAAAGAAAGATCGATATAGACGGTCTGATCGGCCGGACAGTAGAACGGTCCCATCACTGACTGGCCGGTACCACAACCGGTACGGGTCTGACCCCGGTACATCACCAGTTTCGGGTTCACATACTGACGCCCCATGTTTTTGAAGATCTGTCCCCAGACATCTTCCGTCGAGGCTAGGATCACCGACGTGAACTTCGCCGCCTGATCATCCGCCGCGCTGTGCGCAGCAGGTTTAGTGGTGGTTGATGGGGGACTTACCTGGGTGCTTTGTGAACCACCGCCAAGCAGTGGGGTAAGGTCATAGCCGTAATACCCTGCCACCAGCACGACAATTAATACCACGATACCGCCTTTGCCCCGCGGCAGACGAATGCCACCTCCGCCGCTTCCCTGTGGGGATGATTGATCACGTCGGTCTTCAACATTGTCGCTTTCACGACGTCCTTGCCAGCGCATAAGCTACCTCTGTTATGTTTTTTTACATTCTGATGATTTTAGTGGTATCTGTGTCAGATGACCAGTCAACCCGCAGAGGGAAAAGCACAGCCCCTATTCCAGACAGCAAAACGCCGCGCTAACAGCAGAGTGCTAGCGCGGCGTCATCGGTGTTCAGCGGAGCAGATCAGTCCAGCGGAACCCCTAAACGCTGTGCCACTTCTTCATAAGCTTCAACCACACCGCCCAGACTCTGGCGGAAACGGTCTTTGTCCATTTTCGCCATGGTCGATTTGTCCCACAGCCGGGCACCATCTGGAGAGAACTCATCGCCCAGCACCACTTCCCCGTTGTACAGGCCAAATTCCAGTTTAAAGTCCACTAGGATCAAACCGGCATCATCAAACAATTGACTCAGTACTTGGTTAGCCTTCAGCGTCAGTTCACGCATCCGATCAAGGTGCGGCTTGCTGACCCAGCCAAAGGTTTCGCAGTAAGATTCGTTGATCATCGGATCATGATGCGCGTCGTCTTTCAGGAACAAGTCAAACAGTGGCGGGGTCAGGGCAATTCCCTCTTCCACGCCCAGGCGTTTCACCAGTGATCCCGCGGCACGGTTACGCACCACACATTCCACTGGAACCATGTCTAATTTTTTTACCAAGGCTTCGGTGTCAGACAGCAGGGCTTCCATCTGAGTCGGGATACCTGCCTGCTGCAGTTTCTGCATAATGAAATAGTTAAACTTGTTGTTTACCATTCCCTTACGGTCGAACTGCTCGATTTTGGCCCCGTCTCCGGCTGATGTATCATTGCGGAATTCCAGTATCAGTAAATCAGGGTTATCGGTACTGAAGACTGTTTTTGCTTTGCCGCGATACAACTCAGCTTGCTTTTGCATCTTGTTAACTCCAAACATGAAAGAACTTTCGCATGGTGCTGATTTTAGCTAAACCATCGCGCTACGCAATCGTTTACCTGCCAGCCCCTATTATGCCAAAGTTTTAAAAAAAAAGGCCGGAGAATCTCCGGCCATGACCACTTATTTGTTAAACGCGGCCTGTAACACCGACACCAGCGCATCATTTTGCGACTGAGTCAGGACATGGCCCCGTGGGTCGATAAACTGCAGGCTGCTGCGGTTATCCAGATCGCCTAACTGTAACTTGTACTTACCGTTATCCAAGCCAGGATCTTTGGCGCCCAGGGCATCCCAATCGCTGCTGCTCAGTGCTTTATAGCTAACATTCAGGCTGCCTTCTGAACGATCTTTATCAGACACGGTCATCCCGGCACGTTTCAGAGCGGCCGGTAAACGATCCCAGGTCGCCGCAAATGGCGCACGTACGATGATATCTGGCAAGCCAGTATCATCAGCACCACTTTGCACGTCGATACTACCCGAAACATTATTCGCATTATTTAGGCGTTCAGCCTGTACACGGCTCATTTCAGCAGAAATGTCGTTGAGCAGTTGAGCGGTATAGCGCTGGATCTCAGACTGACCGGTCACCGCAACCCCTTTCTGTTCTAGGGTCAGCGGGTGCACTCTCACCACCGTCTGGTAGCTCTGCTGCTGCACGGCGACCTGATAACGACCACGGTACTGTTGATCTTCGTCCGGACGATTCCAGTTGATCCAGTCGGTCGAAAGTTGCTGTTCCGCGTCATTACGTTCAGCAATAGTCACTTTCTTATCTTGCAGGCTAGTAATCACCTGTGACCAGATATCCGACGGAGTTCCTTGGATAACCAGTACCGCGTCAGTGCCGGAAAACTGAGTCCGCGAACCATTCAGCAAGGCCAGTGGCTGTGCCGGCGGACGAATATCTAGCATCTTACCGGTAGCGCCTTGGCTGCTCGCCTGCGGCACCTGATACTGACCACTTTCCAGCGGTAAAATCATTCCGGAAGGTACGTTCAAGTCATTAAGACCCGCAGCGTTCAGATAGTCTTCGTTGCCATTGATTTCTCGCTTGTAGTGCTGATCATGAGAACAAGCAGACAATAATAGTACCACTGACAAACCGGCCGCTTTCGCCACTGCCGATTTTTTAACTGAATAAGCCATTAAAACTCCCTAAATTATCGCAGGCCAGCTTCACGCAATGCTGCCTCGATCACTGGCTCTGCCTTTGCAGTCAGCGGTATCATCGGCAGGCGTAAAGTGTCTTTGGCGATCAATCCCAGCTGCTTGGCTGCCCACTTCACCGGGACAGGATTGGGTTCACAAAATAACGTGTGATGTAATGCCATCAGACGCTGGTTAAGGCGACGGGCCTCGGTAAACTGCCCTTCTGCAGCCAGTTTACAGACATCAGCCATTTCGCGGGCCGCGATATTCGCAGTCACGGAAATCACTCCCGAACCACCCAGTTGCATAAAGTCTAAGGCGCTGGCGTCATCGCCGCTCAGCAGAATAAACTTGTCATCAACCAGCTCTTGGATCTGACTCACACGGGATAAGTTCCCTGTTGCCTCTTTAATACCGATAATATTTTTGATCTCGGCCAGACGTGCAACGGTCTCGGGCAGCATATCGCACCCGGTACGGGACGGCACATTATACAGCATTTGCGGCAGATCAGTGCTTTCGGCAATAGCTTTAAAATGCTGGAACATCCCTTCCTGAGTCGGACGGTTATAATAAGGCACTACCGTCAGACAGCCGATGACACCGCTGTCTTCAAACTGGCGGGTCAGAGAGATACCTTCTGCGGTGGCATTCGTGCCAGTACCGGCGATCACTGGAATACGGCCATCGGCCAGTTCCAGGGTGGCCTTCACGACCGCGACATGTTCTTCGTGGCTGAGGGTGGCGGACTCGCCGGTGGTGCCGACAGAAACGATCGCGGAGGTTCCGCTATCAACATGATAATCAATAAGTTTTTTTAGGCTTTCACGACAAAGATGGCCTTTTTCATCCATCGGCGTAATCAGCGCTACAATACTTCCGGTAAACATTCGCGATCCCCTTAACCAACAATTACTTCATGGTACGGTTTACCTGACGTGAAAAGCAAGCAAGCCAGACGCTTCATGTGCTTGTCAGCAGTTTTTTTTATGTTTACCTTTAGGTTATTAGAAAAAAACAGGAAACAGGACATTGGCGCAATCACCGCAACATCATCTGGTCATCACTGCGCTGGGCACGGATCGGCCTGGCATCGTCAACACTATTACCCGCCATGTCAGCCGCTGCGGGTGTAATATTGATGACAGTCGCCTCGCTCTGTTAGGGAATGAGTTTACTTTTATTATGCTACTGTCCGGCAGTTGGAATGCGATTGGGCTAATCGAATCCACCCTACCGATTAAAGGGGCGGAGCTGGAACTGCTGATCATTATGAAACGTACCGACGTGGAAGCCCACCCGCCCCGTCCAGAGACTACCCGTATTGAGGTCAAGGTCGCAGACTCACCCAGCATTATCGAACGCTTTACCAATTTGATGGATACTCATGGGATGAATATCGCCGAGTTGGTATCTCGTACCCAGCCGGGCCGTCCCGAAGCCGCCGCTACCCTGTATATTCAGATGACCGCCCACAGTACCGATCAGAGCCAGCGGCCGGAGTTCGAGCAGGCTTTTCAACTCCTCTGTACAGAACTGCATGCACAGGGCAGTATACGCCAGTTCAGTATTCTCGATGGGGATATTTCGGCCGCTACAGTGCCTTAAGCCACCCGATAAGACGTCAAAGGTCACCTGCGTTTTTACCGACTTTGCGCTATAACATTAACTAGCCCGCCTCGCAGAAAACAGCGTGACAGGCAGATTACAGACCCACGGGCAGCGAACGCCCTGAATCAGATTCGGAGAGTTGTTATGAATCCATTGAAAGCCGGTGATAAAGCCCCTCAGTTCAGCTTACCCGATCAGGACGGTGAAGAGGTGAGCCTGACCGACTTCCAGGGGGAAAAAGTGCTGGTGTACTTCTACCCTAAAGCGATGACCCCAGGCTGTACTGTGCAGGCCTGCGGATTACGGGACAATATGGCAGCCTTGAATAAAGCCGGTGTCCAGGTGCTGGGTATCAGCACCGATAAACCTGAAAAACTGTCACGCTTTGCTGAAAAAGAGTTACTGAACTTCACCTTACTGTCCGATGAAGACCACAAAGTATGTGAAGCATTTGGCATCTGGGGCGAGAAGAAGTTTATGGGCAAAACCTATGACGGTATCCATCGCACCAGTTTCCTGATTGACACGGACGGTACCGTTGAAAAGGTGTTTGATGAATTCAAAACCTCAAACCATCACGACATCGTACTGAGCTACCTGCAGGGCTAATACGGCCTACGACCGCCGAATTGGCCGGCGGTCTGATTTTCCAAACGCCCGCTTCTCTCACCCAACACTCTGCTATACACTGCCCTTAGCCCCTTGCTTGCGGGATCAGATCCCGTGCTATTGCCAGCGGATCTGCCGCGGGTACTGATAAACAGGGATGAACCATGACACTGACCGTTAAACAATTCGTTGCTGCACTGCTGGTTGCCAGTACCTGTAGCCTGTCTGTGGCCCCGGCCTTTGCCGACGTAACGGATACGCTGCCAGATATCGGCACCACCGCTGGCGCGACCTTGTCCGTAAACGAAGAGCTACAGATGGGCGATTTTTACGTCCGCGAGCTGCGGGCCAGTGCCCCACTGATCAACGATCCTATTCTCGACCAATACATAAATACCCTCGGGCAGCGGCTGGTCTCCCATGCTTGGTCGGTGAAAACGCCTTTCCATTTTTACCTGATCCAGAACGATGAACTGAACGCTTTTGCCTTTTTCGGTGGCAATGTCGTGCTTCACTCTGCGTTGTTCCGTTATACCGATAACGAAAGCGAATTGGCGTCGGTCATGGCCCACGAAATTTCTCACGTCACCCAGCGTCACCTGGCTCGGGCGATGGAGGAACAGAAACGCAACGCGCCCCTTACCTGGGTCGGCGCCCTCGGGTCTATTTTGTTGGCCATGGCGAACCCTCAGGCTGGTATGGCGGCACTGACCGGCACTCTGGCGGGGAGTCAACAAGGGGTCATTAGTTTTACTCGCCAAAACGAGCAAGAAGCTGACCGGATTGGTATTCAAGTACTGCAACGCGCCGGTTTCGACCCCGAGGCAATGCCGGACTTTATGCAGAAGCTGGCAGATATGTCACGTTATGATTCCAAGCCGCCAGAAATGCTGCTGACCCATCCCTTACCGGACAGCCGCTTGGCCGATGCCCGTAACCGTGCCAATCAGATGCCACGTACGGTAGTGCACTCCTCGCAGGACTTCTATTTTGCCAAAGTGCGTATTCTCGGCATGTATGGTACGACACAAAGCCCCGCTAACGGGATGCTGGATGATGTGCTGGAGCAGTACGCAAAGGGGAATGTCCGCCAGCAGTTAGCGGCCCGCTATGGTAAAGCCGTCCAGTTTCTTGAGGCTAAAAAATTCAGCAATGCGCGCGCCATTATTCAGCCACTGTTGGCACAGCAGCCGAATAACCCATGGTTCCTCGACATAATGACGGACATTGACATTGGGCTAAAGCAGCCTCAAGCGGCGGTCCGCATGTTGAATGCTGTCGGCGCAGCCACCTCGAAAAGCCCAGTGCTGCTGCTTAACTTGGCCAATGCCAGCCTGCAAGCCGGTGATAATGCCGCCACTCGCACCCTACTTAATCGCTACACATGGGATTATCCCGATGACCCTAACGGTTGGGATTTACTGGCACAGGCTGATGCCGCGCTAGGACTGAATGATGAAGTGTTATTTGCTCAGGCACAGGGGTTAGCTTTAGACGGCAAATTATCCCAGGCGATCCGTGCCCTGAGCAGCGCGAGCGCGCAGGTGCCCTTTGGCAGTCTCAAGCAAGCACGTTATGATGCCCGTATCGACCAGCTGCGTCAGTTGCAGCAACGTTTCCGTCAGTATCAGAAAGGGTGATAATCAATGACTGTTCATATTTACCATAACCCACGCTGCTCCAAGAGTCGCGAGACTCTGCAACTCCTACACCAACAGGGTATCGAGCCTGAGGTGATCCTCTATCTGGAAACGCCACCGGATAGCACCACCCTGCAGAGCCTGTTAGACAAGGCCGGATTCAGCGATGCCCGACAGATGATGCGCACCAAGGACGAGCTGTATAAAAGTCTTGGTCTGGGAGACAGCAGTCTCAGTCAACCACAGCTGATTGCGGCGATGGCGGAGCATCCAAAACTGATTGAGCGGCCGATTGTGGTCAATGGCGAACGAGCCCGATTAGGGCGTCCGCCAGAACAAGTCCTGGAGATCCTCGGTGACTAAAGTCCGAGCGTCTCTTTGACGAAAGGTATAGTGAGTTTGCGCTGGGCGGTGATCGACGCATGGTCCAGCCTATCAAGGGTTTCAAACAGCGTGCGCATTTCCCGGTCTAGACGTTTCAACAGAAAACGTCCGACATCTTCCGGCAATTCAAATCCCCGTAGCCCAGCACGTAACTGTAGGGCTTGTAATTTCTCATCGTCGGACAGCGGCTGTAGGCGATAGATTTGTCCCCAGTCCAACCGCGAAGCTAGATCAGCCAATTTGAGATTAAGCTGACGCGGAGGTCGGTCACCGGTGATCAGTAACCGAGTTTTACCGGTCTCCAAGATGCGGTTATAGAGATCAAAGATAGCCATCTCCCAAGCTTCATCACCGGCAATACATTCAATATTATCGATACACACTAATGCCAAGTGTTCCATGCCTTCCAACACTTCTGGCACAAACCAGGTACGCTTATCCAGAGGAACATAGCCTACGGCTTGGTCACGGGACGAAATTTCTGCGCAGGCGGCATGTAATAGGTGGCTACGTCCCCCGCCCTCACGGGACCAGAAATAGAGGTAACCACCATGTTGCTGGGTTAAAGCTGCTTTTAGGGCTGCGAGCAGCGACGAATTAGCCCCGGGCCAGAAACTGGCAAAGGTTTCATCGTCAGGAAGGTAAAGAGGCAATGATAATTGCGCCGGCGTGTTCAGGTGTACCTCAGCATACATGGCAAAAAACGTGTCCAGTCTACCACAACTTTTCGGCGAAGATGAATCGGGCAGCCCGTGGTTACCCGATTCAGAATAAATCCCTTACGCCTGAGGGTCCTGCTGCGATTGTTCAGGACGCAACACCGAAATCAGGTGGAAAATAAGGCTCAGCAGTATCCCGACAATGGTTGCCAGCGCCATGCCCTTTAATTCCACCGCGCCAATCTGAATGCGTGTGCCACTGACACCGACAATCAGAATAATAGCAGTCAGCATCAGATTTTTCGGGTTCGCGTAGTCCACTTTGGCATCGGTGAGTACTCGGATCCCAGATGCGGCAATCACACCGTAGAGTAACAGTGATACTCCGCCCATCACCGGCACCGGAATAGCCTGAATTAAGGCGGCCAATTTACCGATGCAGGACAGCAGAATGGCGATCACCGCCGCGCCGCCAATCACCCAGGTACTGTAAACACGAGTAATCGCCATCACACCGATATTTTCACCATAAGTGGTGTTGGGGGTCGAGCCGAAGAAACCAGAAATCACTGTCGACAGCCCATTAGCGAACATTGAGCGGTGTAAACCAGGATCTTTCAGCAGATCGCGTTTGACGATATTGGCGGTCACCACCAGGTGACCGACGTGTTCGGCAATCACCACCAGCGCTGCCGGTAAAATCGTCAGCATGGCTGTCCACTCAAAACGTGGCCTATAGAAGGTCGGCAGCGCAAACCAGTGCGCCTTTTCCACCAGTGTCCAGTCCACCATCCCCAAGCAAGAGGCCAGCAGATAACCAACCACGACGCCGATCAGGATCGGGATAATCGCCAGAAAGCCACGGAACAGGATTGAGCCAAACACCGTAACGCCCAACGTCACCAGCGAGACCAGTACCGTTTTCCCGTCTACAGCACTGCCCGCTGCCGGCAGTAATCCGGCCATGCCTGCGGCAACACTGGCCAATTCCAAACCAATGATGGCGATAATGGCCCCCATGGCCGCCGGTGGAAACATAATATCCAACCAACGGGTACCGGCTTTTTTGACAATCAGTGCCACCACACAGAACAGCACCCCACAGAGAATAAAGCCCCCTAGGGCTAACTCGTAACCTTGGGGAAGCAATAACAGCACCGGAGAAATAAAGGCAAAACTCGAGCCGAGATAAGCAGGGATTTTCCCCTTACAGATAAACAGATAGATTAAAGTACCGATGCCGTTGAACAACAATACCGTCGCAGGGTTGATATGGAACAGGATCGGCACCAACACCGTGGCACCAAACATGGCAAAGAGGTGTTGTAGGCTAAGTGGCAGCGTTTGCAACAGCGGTGGCCGTTCATTCACTTCTATGGTGCGTCGTATCATCAGAAATCCCCGTCATTATTATTTTTGCCAGGCATAAAAAAACCGACGGCTGTCGGTTTCAAAAAAGCAGTGCCGGCCGGAATAGACCGGCGAAAAAAAACGGTGCCCGCACCGTTTTTTCTGTGATGGCAGGCTCTGTCCCCGTATCGAACGGCGCACAGCAACACGCCCCAGGCTCTCTGGCCTGCTGGTGGGCTGTGAAGGCGCTGCGCGCGTGGGGGACAGATCCCGCATCGGTTATTTGGTGCCGAAAATCTTATCGCCGGCATCACCCAGTCCAGGGATAATATAACCGTGCGCGTTAAGCCCCTGATCGATGGATGCCGTATACAGCTCCACATCTGGATGGGCTTTTTCCAGCGCCGCAATCCCTTCCGGAGCCGCAACCAGCACCAGCACTTTAATGGCGTCACAGCCGGACTGTTTCAGCAGGTCGATAGTGGCAATCATTGAGCCACCGGTAGCCAGCATCGGGTCAACCACCAGCGCCATACGCTCTTCGATATTCGAGGCCAATTTCTGAAAGTAGGGTACTGGCTCCAGGGTTTTCTCATCCCGGTATACCCCAACCACGCTGATACGAGCACTAGGAATATGCTCCAGCACCCCATCCATCATGCCCAGTCCGGCACGTAGGATCGGCACAACAGTAATTTTTTTACCTTTGATCTGGTCAATCTCAACCGGACCATTCCAGCCTTCGACGGTGACCGTTTCGGTCTCCAGATCAGCGGTCGCTTCATAGGTCAGTAAGCTGCCGACTTCAGAGGCCAGCTCACGGAACCGTTTTGTACTGATATCATGTTCACGCATCAGCCCCAGTTTGTGTCTCACCAGCGGGTGTTTGACTTCCACGATCTTCATTATTCTTCTCCCGGAACAGGTTGAGCTAAAAAAAATCGACGGATTATAGCGTTTTTTCAGGCTATCGGGTACTACTCTGCGTCAAACCTACTGTAGTGCTGAGGATTTGCACTGAAAAAAACCACCCGCTGCCAGCAGGGTGCAGTGAGGTGCACAACAGACTCGCAAACGTTTGCCTGCACTGTTAGAATAGCCGCGCTCTATTTAAACCACCAACCGCAATTCGCGTGGGGATCCTGCAGTGACCGACAAAACCACTCTCAGTTATAAAGACGCCGGTGTTGATATCGATGCTGGTAATGCTCTGGTTGACCGTATTAAAGGGGTTGTTAAAAAAACCCGCCGCCCTGAAGTCATGGGTGGACTTGGCGGTTTTGGTGCCCTGTGTGCCTTACCACAAAAATATCGCGAACCTGTGCTGGTATCAGGTACCGATGGCGTAGGCACTAAATTGCGTCTGGCAATGGACTTGAAGCGCCATGACCATATCGGTGTCGACCTGGTCGCGATGTGTGTCAACGACCTAGTAGTTCAGGGTGCCGAGCCACTGTTCTTCCTCGATTACTACGCCACCGGCAAGCTAGATGTGGACACTGCCGCTGCGGTGATCACCGGTATTGCTGAAGGTTGTTCGCAGTCTGGATGTGCCTTGGTCGGCGGCGAGACCGCTGAAATGCCGGGGATGTATCATGGTGAAGACTACGATGTGGCCGGTTTCTGTGTCGGAGTGGTTGAGAAATCAGAAATCATCGATGGCAGTAAAGTCAGTGCCGGTGATGTGCTGCTGGCACTGGGCTCTAGCGGTCCGCATTCCAACGGTTACTCGCTGGTGCGTAAGATCTTAGAAGTGAGTCAGACCGATCCGGCCACCAAACAGCTGGACGGCAAGCCACTGGCCGATCACCTGCTGGCGCCAACCCGTATCTACGTGAAAAATATCCTCAGCCTGATTGAGCAGGTCGATGTGCATGCGATTGCTCACCTGACTGGCGGCGGTTTCTGGGAAAATATCCCGCGTGTCCTGCCGGAAAATACCCGTGCGGTGATCGATGGGTCCAGCTGGCAGTGGCCATCGGTGTTCAGCTGGTTACAGCAGGCCGGTAACGTCAGCCAGCATGAAATGTACCGTACCTTTAACTGTGGAGTCGGCATGGTAATTGCCCTCAGCCCGCAGGATGCCGATAAGGCCCTAGCCTTCCTGCAGGAAGCCGGTGAGCAGGTATGGAAAATCGGTGTGATTGAAGCCGCCGGTTCAGATGACGAGCAGGTCGTTATTCAGTGATGAAAAAGCTGGTGATCTTGGTCTCCGGCACCGGCAGTAACCTGCAGGCGGTCAGTAACGCCTGCAGGTCAGGTCAGATAAAGGCAGAGATTTCTGCGGTGTTCAGTAACAAGGCGACTGCGGGTGGCCTTGATTTTGCACGCCAAGCAGGGATCCCTGCCTTTTCTCTTTCTGCCGCCGAACTGCCGGACCGCCAACAGTTTGACCGACAACTGATGGCGGATATTGACCGCTTTGAACCTGACTTGCTGGTGCTGGCCGGTTATATGCGTATTCTCGGCGCAGAATTTGTTAACCACTATGCTGGGCGATTAATCAATATCCACCCTTCCCTACTGCCCGCCTATCCCGGACTCCATACTCATCGCCAAGTTTTGGACAACGGCGATACGTTGCACGGTTCGTCGGTGCACTTTGTCACCGAACAATTGGACGGCGGCCCGGTCATTGCCCAATCGCAGATTGCCGTACTCCCTGGTGATACGGTCGCCGACTTGGAAGCACGCATCAAAACCGCTGAACACCGGCTCTATCCGCAGGTGATCCAGTGGCTTGTTGAAGGCAGGTTGGCCTTAATCGCCGGTCAGGCTTGGCTGGACGGTCAGCCGTTACCCCCGCAAGGTGCCGCACATTTCTGATCAATAGGCTGCCTACGGGTCGCCTATTTCACGGTAAGTGTCGCCGCCTCCTCCCTTATATTGATGATCCACTGTGCCATTATTGGACATTGCCGCCCTGTTCTCGCCATAATGTCGGCGGATACTGGAGCCAGAATTCTGTCACAGCAATACGGAGTCGGGATGGGTCAGGAAAAACTGTATATAGAAAAAGAATTAAGCTGGTTGTCGTTCAATGAACGGGTGCTGCAAGAAGCGGCCGATAAACTCAATCCGCTGATTGAACGCATGCGTTTCCTGGGGATCTACTCCAGCAACCTCGACGAATTCTATAAGGTCCGTTTTGCTGACCTCAAGCGCCGTATCCTTATCGGTGAAGAACAGAACTCGGTGACGGTTCCCCGTCACCTGCTAAAAAAAATTCAGCAACGGGTGGTCAAGGCGGACCAAGAGTTCGATCTACTGTATAACGAACTGTTACTGGAGATGGCCCGTAACCAGATCTTCCTGATCAATGAGCGCCAGCTTTCCGCCAACCAGCAAATTTGGTTGCGTAACTACTTCCGCCAGCACCTGCGCCAGCATGTCACGCCGATCTTAATCAACAAAGACACCGATCTGACCCAGTTCCTAAAAGACGATTACACCTATCTGGCGGTTGAGCTGATCCGCGGCGGACAAAAGCGGTATGCGTTATTGGAAATCCCTTCCGACAAGGTGCCGCGCTTTATTAATCTACCGGCAGAGCCACCGCGCCGCCGCAAGCCAATGATCCTGCTGGATAACATCCTGCGCTATTGCCTGAATGAAATCTTTAAAGGCTTTTTCGATTACGATGAGCTGAATGCCTATTCTATGAAAATGACCCGTGATGCCGAATATGATTTGGTCACGGAAATGGAATCTAGTTTATTGGAACTGATGTCCTCCAGCCTAAAACAGCGCCTCACCGCTGAACCGGTACGCTTTGTTTACCAGCGCGATATGCCAGTGGAAATGGTAGAGCTGTTGTGTGAAAAGCTGTCTGTCTCCAACCAGGATTCTATTCTGGCGGGCGGTCGCTATCACAACTTTAAAGATTTCATTCAATTCCCGAATGTCGGCCAGCGTAATCTGGAAAATAAACCGTTGCCGCCGATCCGCCATCTCGGCTTTGATGGTTACCGTAACGGTTTTGATGCGGTCAGGGCGCGGGATATTTTGCTGTATTATCCCTATCACACCTTTGAGCATGTACTAGAGTTTCTCCGTCAGGCCTCGTTTGACCCCGCGGTACTGACCATCAAAATCAATATTTATCGTGTGGCCAAAAACTCGCGGATTATGGACGCGATGATCCACGCAGCCCATAATGGTAAAAAAGTCACCGTGGTGGTGGAGCTACAGGCTCGTTTCGATGAAGCCGCCAATATCTACTGGGCGAAACGGCTGACCGAAGCGGGCGTCCATGTCATTTTCTCAGCCCCTGGCCTGAAAATTCACGCCAAACTATTTTTGATCTATCGCCGCGAAGACAATGAAGTGGTACGGTATGCCCATATCGGCACCGGCAACTTTAACGAAAAAACCGCCCGTCTTTATACCGACTACTCACTGTTGACCGCAGATCCACGTATTACCAACGAAGTCCGGCGGGTATTTAACTTTATCGAAAATCCTTACCGACCGGTTTCTTTCGACTATCTGATGGTCTCACCTCAAAACTCGCGGAGAATGCTTTACCAGTTGGTTGACCAAGAGATTGCTAACGCCCAGCAAGGAAAACCATCCGGTATTACCCTTAAAATAAATAATCTGGTGGACAAAGGACTCATTGATCGCCTGTATGCGGCCTCAGGGGCGGGCGTCAAAGTGAATTTGCTGGTACGGGGCATGTGTTCGCTGATCCCTGACCTGCCAGGGATCAGTACCAATATTCGGGTGATCAGTATCCTTGACCGTTATCTGGAGCATGATCGTGTCTATATCTTCGAAAATGGTGGCGACAAAAAGGTCTATCTCTCCTCCGCTGACTGGATGACCCGTAACATTGACTACCGTATCGAAGTGGCAGTGATCATCCTTGATCCCCATATTAAGCAACGTATTCTCGATATTATCGCCATCCTATTTAGCGATACGGTAAAAGCGCGGATCATTGATAAAGAGCTGAGTAATCGTTATGTGCCACGGGGAAATCGCCGCAAAGTACGTGCCCAGCAGGCCATTTATGACTACATCAAAAACCTAGAACAACCTGAATAATTTCCTATGCCAAAAATGACTAAACCAGCCGTTAAACCTCAGGAATTTGCAGCTATTGACCTCGGATCTAACAGCTTTCATATGGTGATCGCCCGGGTTGTAGATGGGGCATTACAGGTGCTCAGCCGTTTGAAACAACGTGTCCATCTGGCGGATGCCATTGGCGCCGATAACCGCCTCAGTGAAGAAGGTATTCGTCGCGGACTGGCCTGCCTGTCGCTGTTTGCCGAGCGCCTACAGGGCTTTGATGCGGCCAGTGTTTCTATTGTCGGCACCCATACCTTGCGGGTGGTGAGTAATGCTGAAGAGTTCTTACAGCGCGCGGCAGAAGTGATCCCCTACCCAATTGAAATTATCGCCGGTAACGAAGAAGCACGACTGATCTTTATGGGCGTGGAACACACTCAGCCAGAAAAAGGCCGTAAACTGGTGATCGATATTGGCGGCGGCTCAACGGAGTTGGTGATTGGCGAAGACTTTGAACCACAGCTAGTGGAAAGCCGTCGTATGGGCTGTGTCAGCTTCGGCCAACTCTATTTTCCCGGCGGAGAAATCTCTGCGGCCAATTTTAAGCGCGCTCGCTTGGCCGCCGCGCAGAAACTGGAAAGCCTGTCATGGCAGTTCCGTCTGCATGGTTGGAAATATGCCCTCGGGGCCTCGGGCACCATCAAAGCGGCCTGTGAAGTACTGAGTGCGCTGGGTGATAAAGAGAAATGTATTACCCCTGAGGGGCTGGACCGTTTATACGATGAAGTGATGCGTGTCGACAATTTCGACGATTTAGACCTACCGGGCCTGTCCGAGGATCGTAAAAGTGTCTTCGTACCGGGTCTCGCTATCCTGCGCGGCGTCTTTGATGCGCTGGGGATCCGTGAGTTACTGTTCTCCGATGGTGCGCTGCGTGAAGGGGTGCTCTATGAAATGGAAGGCCGCTTCCGCCATCAGGATATCCGTACCCGAACCGCTCAGAGCTTAGCCAATCACTATGCTATCGACAGTGAGCAGGCCGCGCGGGTGCTGGAAATTGTCAAACACCTGCATCAGCAATGGGCGGAGCAGAACCCAAAACTGGCCAATCCACAATTAACCGCCCTATTACAATGGGCAGCGATGCTCCATGAAGTCGGCTTATCCATCAACCATAGCGGTATGCAGCGCCACTCCTCTTATATTCTACAGCACTCGAATATGCCGGGGTTTAGCCAGTCTCAGCAACTGCTGCTGGCCACCCTAGTACGCTATCACCGTAAAGGGGTCAAGCCGGATGAGTTTCCACGCTTCTTATCCTTTAAGAAGAAACAGTTTTTACCACTGATCTTTATCCTACGGCTGGCGGCACTGTTAAGTAATCAGCGTCAGGCGACCACCCGCCCTGAATCACTGACATTGTCGACCGATGACGGTCATTGGACGCTGATTTTCCCACACGGCTATTTTAGCCAGAATGCGTTAGTGCATCTGGATCTGGAGCGAGAACAGAGTTACTGGCAAGATGTCACCGGATGGCAACTGATCCTGCGTGAGCAGCAATAGAGGTGCGAAATATGGACGAGCAATCCTTACCGGCCAGTCTTGCCGATGACTATTTTGCCGACAAGTATCAACTGACCCTACCGCATTCAGAGCTGCGGTCAGCCATGCGCCATCTCCCCCCCGGCGGCGCAGCCCTGGATATCGGCTGTGGCAAAGGACGCAACAGCCTGTACCTTAATAGTCACGGTTTTGAGGTGACCGCTTGGGATAATAACCCAGCGAGCCTGGCACAGTTGCAGCAGATCATTGAGCAGGAACAGCTGCAGGGTATCAACCTGCAGCAGATTGATCTCAATCAGCACCGCTTTAATGGCCGCTATCAGTTGGTGATATCGACGGTGGTGATGATGTTTCTACAACCACACACCATCCCGCAATTGATTGCCGATATGCAGGCAGCCACCGCCAAAGAAGGCTTTAACCTGATCGTTGCGGCCATGGATACCGCAGACGCCCCCTGCCCACTGGACTTTCCGTTTACCTTTAAATCGGGTGAGCTGAGCCACTATTACCGTAACTGGCATATTCTCAGGTATAACCAGCACTTTGGTGAACTGCATAAACGCGATGCCAATGGTCAACGGATAAAAATGCGTTTTGCCACCTTGCTGGCACAGAAAAACTCGATTAAATAGCCAGACGTTCACGTCCGCAGGGATAATATTCCTACTGGCGGTGGTTAATTGACGCCGGTGGTAGACACAACCACCGAAATATCTCCGCTCCCTGCGTCACTGTCTACACTCAATAACTGTGTTACCCAAAACAGAGGATGTTTTATGTCAGGACCTCACTCCGAAAAGTTACAGCAAAGACGCCACCAGATCATCACTACCCTGCTGAACAACTCTGCACTGATTAATGCTTTGCTTAAACGCTCATCCGACGATGAGTCACTGAAGGACCCGCGCCTGAATGCCGAATGCCAGACCCTATTTTCGGCTGCGTCGTCGCTGCACGCCGCGGATATGGCCGATATTCTCGAATCCCTTCCAGAAGATGCTCGATTGGCCCTTTGGCATCTGGTGCCGGTCGATCGTCGCGGCCGTATTCTGGTGGAGGCTTCTGAGAATGTCTGGGAAAGCCTGACCGAGCGGATGAGCGATAAAGACTTGCTGCGCGCCATTCAGCCACTGGATATTGATGATCAGGCATGGCTGGCGCGCTTTCTGTCGCGAGACCTCACCGGCAGGCTGCTGACCTCACTGCGACCGAAACAGCGAGCAGACCTGCTTAATATCATCAAAAATGATGTTGATGGCGTCGCCAGGGTGATGGACTTTAATTTTATCACCCTCCATAAAGATACTCGTCTAGCGGTAGTACAGCGCTTTTTGCGCCGCAGAGGCTCTGTCCCTGACGGGACCGATAAACTGTTTATCATCGATAATGACAATACCCTGCTGGGTGAGCTGCTGCTGACCGATATTCTGCTGAATAATCCGCAGCGTCTGGTCAGCGAGGTCATGAACCCGTCACCGGTCACTTTCCATCTGGAAGACAAAGCCGAAGATGCGGCCAGCGCCTTTGAACGTTATAACCTGATTTCAGCCGCCGTCACCGATGAACAGCAGAGACTGATCGGTCGTATCGCCGTTGAAGACATTATCGATATGGTCAACCAAGAGAACGAAAATAATATCCGTAAAATGGGTGGCGTCAGTCAGGAAGAGGATGTGTTTGCACCAGTTACCAAAGCAGTACGTAACCGTTGTGGTTGGCTGGCACTCAATCTCTGTACCGCTTTTGTCGCCTCACGGGTGATTGGATTATTTGAAAATACCATTGCACACCTGGTTGCACTGGCAACACTGATGCCGATTGTGGCGGGTATCGGCGGTAATACCGGTAATCAAACCATCACCATGATTGTCCGTGCTCTGGCATTACGCCAAGTCGAACCTAGTAACTTTTCATTTCTGTTTCTGCGTGAATTAGGCGTCGCACTGATCAATGGTGTGTTATGGGGCGGTATTATGGGAGGCATTACTTGGTTGATGTACCACGATGTCGCCCTCGGCGGTGTCATGATGCTGGCGATGGTACTTAACTTGATCCTAGCTGCCTTTATGGGGGTAATGATCCCGCTAATTATGACCAAGTTAAAACGTGACCCAGCGGTGGGCTCCAGTGTGCTGATCACCGCCATGACCGATACCGGCGGCTTCTTTATCTTCCTCGGACTGGCGACCTTGTTCCTATTACACTGATCGCGAGGATAAAAAAGCCCCCGTACGGTAAAGTACGGGGGCTTTTTATTGGCGGCTACTTACTTACCGTCAAGGGAGTAAGCAATCACATAGTCACCGCGATCCGGAGACTGACGACCACCGCCGGCAGAAATCAGGACATATTGCTTGCCTGTTTTCGGCGAGACGTAGCTCATTGGTCCACCCTGACTGCCCACTGGCAGACGTGCTTTCCATACTTCTTTACCGGTTGAGCTGTCATAGGCGCGCAGGTAGTAATCCTGGGTGCCGGCAATAAACACCAGCCCCCCCTGAGTTGCCAGAGTACCGCCCAGTGTCGGCATACCGATAGGCATTTTCATTCCCATCTTAATACCGAATGGACCTGTATCCTGTACCGTACCCACCGGTACCTGCCAAACGATTTTTTGAGTGTTCATATCGATAGCACTCAGGGTGCCGAATGGCGGTGCCTGACACGGAATACCCAGCGGTGACATAAAGCGGTTTTTATTCACTGAATACGGCGCACCTTTCATCGGTACCGCACCCATCCCCGTATTCACCGCTTCACCACCAGTATTCACACCGGTTTTGGCGTTCGGATCAGCGGGGATCAGCTGCTGCCATAGACCCAGACGCATATCGTTGACAAAGATATAGTGGTTTACGGGGTCCGTTGAAATGCTGCCCCAGTTCATCCCTCCCAGCGAACCTGGGAAGCTCAGTGATTTATCAGTACCCGGTGCCGTGTACAGCCCCTGATAACGCATTGATTTAAAGCTGATACGGCAGACTAACTGGTCAAACGGCGTCGCACCCCACATGTCAGACTCTTTCAGGGTCTGAGCACCGATTTGCGGCATACCGACGGAACGTGGCTGGGTATAGCTGTACTGCTCACCCGGAATACCGCCACCTTTCACCGCCACATTTTCCACTTTGGTCAGTGGTTGCCCGGTAAGGCGATCCAGCACGTAGATTTGTCCGGCTTTGGTGCCGACGACGACCGCGGGTTTTTCAGAGCCATCGCTGGTTTTGAAGTTAATCAGGCTCGGCTGCATCGGAACGTCGAAGTCCCACAGGTCGTTGTGCACCGTCTGATAGACCCACTTCTCTTTACCGGTAGTGGCATCGACCGCCAGGATTGACGCGCCATATTTGTGGTCCAGTGCGGTACGGTTAGCCCCCCAGATATCCACAGAAGAGCTGCCCATCGGCATAAACACGGTGTTCATGGAGGGATCATAGGACATCGGTGCCCAAGAGTTCGGGGTACTTCTGACATAATGCTGGCCCGGTTGCAGAGCGGCATTAGGATCTTTATTACCAGTATCGAAGGCCCAACGTAACTTACCGGTCATTACATCATAACCCCGGATCACCCCACCCGGCATATCGGTGCTGACGTTATCAGAGACACGTCCGCCGACCACCACAGTGGTTCCAGCCAGAGTTGGCGCAGAAGTCAGGACATACTGAGGATCAGGCGAATGCCCCATTCCTTCCAGCAGATTGACAGTACCGTTGTTACCGAAATCCTGACAGAGCTGACCGTTGTCAGCATTCAGTGCAATCAGACGGTCATCAATGGTATTCATCAGGATACGACGCGGGCAGCTGTTAGTCTCTACAGCGGCAACCGGTGCAGGAGCTGTGCTGCCTGGAACTGAAGGTTGTGGTAACGGCTGTGTCGCATCGAAATAAGCCAGACCACGGCAGCGCATCCACACTGAGGATTTCGCATTAATTTCAGCTTTCCACAGTTGTTTACCGGTATCGGCATCCACCGCAATCACGTTATTGTGCGGCGTACACAGGAATACCTTATCACCAACCTGTAACGGAGTTTGCTGATCTTCAGCACCGTTACCGTCTGGACTTAACGGGGTATCACCCGTATGGAAGGTCCAAGCCGGTTTCAATTCGGTGACATTATTACGGTTGATCTGGTCTAGGGCCACAAAACGGCTACCCCCCGGGGTATTACCGTAGTTGTCCCAATTTTTCTGCATCTGGTCTTTGGCAACCGGCACCAGCGACTTCTGCTGTCCGGAGAATTCAACCGGATCATGCGGGACAAACATCCCAGCAAATGCCGCGACAAAGCCAACGACGGACAGCAGCCCGAGCAGGTATGAACCTTTCCATAGGCTGGCACGGTTCTCATAACGGCGCAGTGACGGCAGCAGGAAGAAGGCCAGGATCGCCAGCCCTCCCGGGAACATCAGGCGGGAAATTAATGGCCAGAAACTGAGGCCAGCATCCGCTAAAGCCCAAATAACCGTGCCAACTGTGGTCATCAGGTAGAGCAACGCGCCGGAAGAACGCAGGCGCAGCAACTGAATACCACTGATCAGCATCAGTACACCGGAAATCAGGAAGTAAGCACTTCCCCCTAGGCTGAGTAACTTCACCCCGCCGATGATGAAAAACAGTGCTGTGGCGATCAATAGCACCGCTAGCAGCAAGCTGCCGGCTCTTAGCCACAATGGCTTATCTTTTGATAACAAGTTCATAGTGCAGTCCCTGATAAAATTTGCGCCCAGATTATACATTTTAAAAACATTTTTAATACATTTATAAAACCTAAAAACTGACATAAGTGACACACATACACTTAATTGTTCATATATTGGTCGATGGTAGCGATTACAAAGCCACTTTGTAGGGGTATTTCCGCAAATTGCCCTAGGATAGATGTTTCTAAATTGTAATTAAAAGGGTATTTAAAAACAGCAATACTGATATATCTGCCGCCTCCGCTACCGCTACCGCCAGAGTACAATCACGGTCTCGAAATGATGGGTGGGGTCAGCTTTGCCACAGGAACTTCTGCGTAAAGTAGCGTCTCCTTTTGGATACAAATAAAAACAGCCCCGACAGGGGCTGTAACAAGGGGCAAAGCGATACAACTGTTGATTAACCGACTTTACTGCTCCTCACCGGTGGCGATATCCCTACGGGTGATCACTCGCGTGATCACAAACGCCGCAATCGCCACCGCACCTCCGAGCAGAGTTGCTTCAATACGATGCAGCGCAATTCCTGTCTGCGGGCCAGTAAACGCCGAGATCATAAATACCACTGTCATAGTCATAAAAATGCTGTAGACCAAGTAGGATTTTTGGATCAGCGAGTAAGAGAGCGTGAATGAAATAAAGCCAAAAAAGATAAAGGCGCTGACGATAAACCATTGTACGGGATAATAATTCAGCATTAACGCCGCAAAAACCCCACCCAATAATGTGCCTATCACTCGACTACGAGCCCGTCCCAACGAGTCATGGTAGCTATTGCGTAAACAGAGTAACAGGGTCATCCCTGCCCAATAACCATTAGGTACATCCACCCCCCGCGCAATCAGTAATACGACCCCCATTCCCAATATTCCGGTGAACACAGACCACTGAACATGTAATTTTTTGCGGTACCCAGCAGTATTTTTCTGTAGAAACATCAGCCATAGCCGCGGGCTCATATCCTTAACTCTAAATTTGGTATGGTCATAGACCACTGCCAAAAATAACATCTGTAAAGCACTGCCAAGGCCAATCATGGCAGCACGCTCGGCATCATGGACCAAGGAGTCGGAAAAGTAGCCAGAGATCAGATACGCAATTGCCCATTGCTGTAACATCCACCACGCACTACTGTCGATATTCCCCATCATCACATACAAGCCGGTATAAAGGATGGCGCCAATGATATAGACAGGCACACTGTTACCGGCCAAGGTCCCAAGCCAGGCGGACAGCATCAATCCCAAGGTTGTGATAAACAGCATTACAAACGATGACCCGCCCCAGGTCTTATTAGCACCGAATGAGAGCGTCATGGCACCACCCGCTGCAATACTGGCGGCAGGAACATGGCCGCTGATTAGTCCGACCAGTGAAATAATTACCATCACTGGCAGGCAGAGTAACCCCAATCTCAGGTCATGTTTCACTTGCGAAGAGAGACTGTTCATCGTCGGAAATCCTTTAATAATTAGCTGCTAATATAGATAGTTAGCCTGCTATTCGACAAAAAAATTTACTTGCCAATAATGTTATTCGCTACCTTACATAAAACCAATAAAACCAAAAATTTTATTATAAATCATGTCTGTATATACACTTCCTGTAATGGAGACTCTGTAAGGATGAGAGGCATCTATAAATCGACCAATCGTAAAGTTAATCGATAAAAGTAAAGCTTTCGTTAATAAAAAAGCACATTTTGACAAAACATAAAGTTGTACAACTTTATATTGGTTGTACACATTGAGCAAGATTGTGCGAGGTTTGCATAGTTGTACAACCCGGCGATCAATTTCAAGGATTGCTGTTCATCAAAGCAAGTCAACATTACAGAGAGGTCAGCATGCGGCAGAACAGTATCAGTCAGGGAAGTGCAGCAGAAATTATCCATTATTTCAACGCCGAAGAGCTTTCCGGAGAAGAAACGTTCGGGGAGATCGTTTTGGAGATCTTGGCCAGCGGCAAAAACATCAACCGCAAAGCGATCTGTCAGGCACTGCTCAGCCGACTAAATCAAGCTACCAGCGTTGAACAGACACAGCACTATCAACACCTGATCAGCCTGGTACTAACGGATTAATCCGCCGAATGGGTCAATCCGGATAACCAGTAAATCTTCTGAACAGAGAGATTCAGTCAATCAGTCATGCGAAGCAAACAGGAAAAATTAACGGAAACTCTGCTCGGTGAGGCCATTATGAGCCTGCTCCAACAAAACGCCGCGCTTAACGGAGCCACATTAGCTCATCGTCTGCGAAAGATGATGGCCAGTGAAACACAGCCTGAACGCAAAAATGCACTGATTTTTGCCTTGGCGGAAGTTAATGCACACTTCTCATCCGCCAGGCGCTCGGCAAAAGCAGAACGGTCATCGTTTTCTGTTTTTCCGGTAACAGGATTTAAAAAACACTAAAACCGGCAATTTTTATAGGCTTCATCAAGAACAAATTTTAATTTCCTGGCTGAGTATTTCAGTCGCTCAAAACTTTCAAAACTACGAGTGGATAACAACGTGCAACAGACAACAACTCCGGAAGCAGACATCGTTCATTACTTTCACTCATCTACTGATGATCCTAGCGCCGAAACTGCCGTACTGAGCGCCATTGTGAACGATATTGTTCTCAGCGGTCGTAAAGCGACCAATAAAGCTATCATTCTGTACCTGATTGCCGAACTGGAAAACACGTCTGATCCGATGCAACTGGATATTCTGCGAAATGCGTTAGAAATGGTGGTTTCCAAAACCCCTGACGACCAACACATCTAATAGCCTCGCATAATGACCGCTTTCTTCTGTCTCTCTATGTGAAGAAAGTGGTCATTAATTTCCAGATACCCTGTCGTCACAGTTCACCCTAAGTTCCTATTACTACTGCTTATCCCTTTTCCCTGCCTGACTGAGGATTTTTTTAGCTGTTATCGTGCCATTGAGTCCCCCGTTGTCCTCATCCTTAAGGTCTTAAGGTTTTACCTTGCGATACTCACGCTTTTCCGTGCTCAGTCATCCGGTTAACTCCATAAACTATAGTTAATGTAATCCCCCTTTTTAGGAGTATGCGATGCCGATACTGAAAGTTTCAGGTCTGCTGTTTCTTGTGGTGATTATCTTCTCTCTTGCTGCCAGTATGATGCACGACACCCATCCGGGAGTTGCGGAAGGACAAGGCTGGTGGGCAGCACGCCAAACCTCTTCTGGACAAGCGCCGGATCCGCGCCAGTTGGCTAACACTGCAATAGTACAAGTTTATGATGCACCGACTTATGGCTGGCGCGGTAAGGTCGCGGTCCATCCATGGATTATTTTCAAACGAGTCGGGGAAACTCGCTATACCCGCTATGAAGTCACCGAATGGGGGGCCGGTGAGAAAATCCGCCGTAATCGCCATGGGGCTGATGATTACTGGTTTGGTGCCCGCCCTCACTTATTAGTGGATAAACGCGGTCCAGAGGCTGCCGCCCTGATCCCACAAATTGAACGAGCGATTACGTCTTACCCGTGGAAAACGACCTATCATGCTTACCCGGGGCCAAACAGTAACACTTTCCTTGCCCATATCGGCCGCGATGTACCCGCGTTGCAACTGAACCTACCGGCCAATGCCATCGGTAAAGACTACCGTTCACTGACCGATCCCGTTGGCCTCCCCCCTTCGGGGAGAGGTTTCCAATTCTCACTGATGGGATTGGTGGGGGTGAATATCGGACCAGTGGAGGGTGTTGAAATCAACCTGCTGGGGCTGGATATGGGTGTCCAATTTTCGCCATTGGCGTTAAGGCTGCCGTTTATCGGCAGTATTCAACGCAGCAGCAGCCAATAATACCCCTGCACGAGGATCTGACGATCGCGATCCTGATTGTCGGATCCTCATTCGCGGATCATTTTCAGGAGGTTTTATTACTACAGTGCTAATGATTGCTGAAAACTGAGGGTCAGCCCGCATTCCGCCAATAATGCTTTACGCTGGTTAAACAGGTGTTCCAGCATCGACTCATGCCCTGCCCCGAGGTGTATCTGCTTATGGCAGTTACAGCATAATGAAACAATGTTCTCTTCGATATCCAGCGAATGCGTAAACTGTGGCTGGCTACTCATCGGGATTGAATGGTGCGGCTCGGTATAATTTAAGTCTGAAGTGCGGCGCTTAAACAATGGGTGATCCCCACATTCACACCGGTAACCGGCCTTCACTAATGCATTGGTCGCCACTTTTTTACTGCGCGGCCAGAGTGTCCTACCATTTTGCAGCTTAGCTTCGTTACGCTTTCTTGGGCACCAATGTTGCTGCCTCTATGGTGAGGATCTGCGACACTATTTCCAGCCTTTCACCCCCTCGAAAGCCATTGCGATTGCTATTAATGGTGACTTTATGCCGGTGATAAGTCGCTATTTAAACGAAGCGGAAAACAGTGATGATCAGCTGCAACGCAGGTTACTCATTCGTGCCGCAGCCCGAAAATTTTTAAGGGCAACCAATATTCTGCGTCAGGCAGACGACACTGATTGGCCAGGCTCACTTCTCGCTTATGCGGATAAACTTAAGGCGCGCTACCCACAGATAAGTGATGAGACGCAACGACTGCTGGCAGCCTGTCAGCAGCCAACGGATTTCAATGAGCAACAGGTCGCGCAAATCAACGCTTTCGCCGCCTGGCTCGAGCGCATATTCACCACAACACAATAATCGCGAGGATCCGCCACGATAACGCTCACAAGTGAAGTCCAGCAATGTCTTACGCGTACTGCCCCCTGCGAAACAGGTAAGGAAATCTTTGTAGTAGAGTCATCTGAGGGGAACACCAAACCGATAAGGCATAGTATACCGTGCCCTGTCAGCCTAGTGAGTCATCCCACTAGGCTGAGGGTCACCGCAACAACATTACTGACGACGATACGCAGTCTCTTTGGCTTTCCATAACGCAAGCAATGTCACTAATAATGCCAAGCTGACATACAGCGACACCCACAGGGTCGTCCCAGTGCTTTTAAACAGCGAGGTGATAATTAATGGCGCAAATCCTCCGCCAACAATACCTGCAAGAGTATAGGCCAGTGATGATCCGGCATAACGAACATGGGTTGGAAATTGTTCTGTAATGAACGAGGCCTGTGGGCCATACATCATGGCATGTACCTGCAAACCACCGATGACCGCCAGAACAATCAACACCGGCTCTTCACTGTTGAGTAGACCGAAAAAGATAAACGACCAGGCTATTGCCAGCACCGCTCCCGCCATATACACCGGACGCCGTCCCCACTTATCTGACAGCGCACCAAATACTGGAACAGTGATGGCATTACCTATCGCTCCCAACATCGTCGCAATCAAGGCTAGCGGCCGCGGCAGATGCAATACTGTGGTCACATAAGTTAGGGTGAAAACCACCACTAACGCATACATCACATCCGCACCGACCCGGGACCCGCCAGCGATGAGGAGTTGCTTAGGATAGTTAACAAACACCTCCTTCAGCGGCATCTCTGCTGTTTTTTCTTGTTGCTGCATTTCAACAAAGTCTGGAGTTTCTTCAACACCGCGACGAACCCATAATCCGCAGACCACCAGCACTAAGCTCAGTAGAAACGGTATGCGCCAACCCCAGTCTTGAAAACTGTCCACACTGATCAGTACGGTCACTAGCGTAATAATGCCGGTGCCAATCAGGGTGCCACAGGATGGGCCGACTTGAGCAAAAGAAGCATTTCTCCCTCTCTTATCCGCATCACCGTGTTCCATAGAGAGCAATACCGCACCAGCCCATTCGCCACCTAACGCTACCCCCTGAATAAAGCGCAGGGACACCAGCAGTATTGGACTCCAGACCCCCCAGGCCTGATATCCTGGCAATACACCCATCAATGCGGTGGTGATCCCCATAATCACTAGCGTTACCATCAGTACTATTTTTCGTCCGGCAACATCTCCCAAATGACCAAAAATAAAGCCCCCTAATGGACGGGAGATATAGCCCACCGCATAGGTCGAAAAAGCCAAGATGGTACCGACTAAAGGGTCGAAGTCAGGGAAAAAAACATGGTTAAACACCAGTGCTGCCATGATGTTATAAATTGTGAAGTCGTACCATTCTAATGCGGTACCAATTGAACTGGCCGCAGCCAGACGTCCAACGGTCACTTTTTGCTTACCGGCCCTACCCTGAGGATTATTTTTATTCATCTGTCTGTTCCTGATAAATCTGATGTATTGATGACATTCCACATTCACGGTACTGGGCCATTCTGTCAAAGACTGCCAGTTTAGCCTGTTGATCGTTATGGGGTGACTCAGGGTAATGACCTCTGTACAACTTTACTTTCATCAGAAATCGCCCCCTAAATAAGTGGTCTGAATACCCTGCTGAGACGGTAAACATCGTCCGACCTCAAGCATCATGCTGGTAAACTGTCCTGCTGCCTCTGTGGGCGATGTGTTATGACAGTGGCTTGCCCTGGTGAAGGCTCGAGTTGCTACTCACTGATCTGATGATGGAGAGCTTTGCGGTTATTAGGCCACTACCGGTAGACACTCAGTGGTGTACTGGTGAGAAATCGTGCGCTTCAGTACCGGATCATATAATTCCATCCGAAATTCGTTAGCGGGTCGGATCCCGCCAAGGGCAGCTAATGTCCCACATGAAATGGCGAGTCCCTCTCCGGCTTCTTTGATAGCAGAATAACGTTCGATCAGGTCGCCCGGTGGCAGTAATGCTGCCAGTGTGCCCTGCTGATAGTTTACCCACTCACCCTGTTCTTTGATCTGTGAGGACAACTGTAAGCTATCCCAATGCTCAAGCACCTCACTCATTCGCCATGCCATGGCCGCCACAGGTTTGATACAAACCTGTTTAGACAGCGCCACACTGACCGTTTCAAGCTGCCTGTCGGTATGATCAGAGGCCAGTGATACCCACCACTCACCTTGGGTAAAGAAGATAAACGGTTCGGCTTCTCCAGATGTTTGCTCACCAACCACTTCCAGGACACCGTCCTGAGTCAGCTGCTGCGCTGCCACTCGGTAAAACAACGGCACTGCACCAGGAGCGGGCACACCCAAGGCCTCAAGCTCCCTAATATGGTGCATCACTGCGTCTTTATCTCGGCCAGCCCAACCCGCAATCACCAGGTGGTTAACCTCTACAGTCATCGTTGAGTCCTGTTCTGTACTGATCTCGAACTGTAATTGCATCGCTTTCCCCTACAATTGAAAATACAGTGAAATTTCACTGGCATATTAAATAAGCGATTTTCATGCCAGAATGTAAGGTAATATGGGATATCAACAGAAAACGGGATCAATCGATGAGCCAAACATGGATCACTACGGATAACCGCCCGCTAAAAAGTAAAGTTTCTCTAAACGAACAGGCCTACCGAATGTTCAGGCACCGGCTCATTACACTCCAATACAAACCCGGAGAGTATCTGAACACCGCGGCGGTGATGGAAGATTTACAACTGGGCCGTACACCGATAAATCAGGCCATACACCGGTTAGCCACCGAAGGACTGCTAAAAATTCTGCCACGCAAAGGCGTTATGGTTTCCCCACTCTCCATGGATGATGCCTTAGAGTTAATTGAAGTACGTCTGGTCAATGAAGCTCTCTGCATGCAGCTCGCAGCAGGAAAAGTCAGTGATCGCTCGATCCGACAGTTGCGCGAGTTGAATCAGCAGATAGCCGTGGCGGGAAACACGGCAGACAGAGAAACATTAATGTTGCTGGATCAACGTTTTCATCAGCAACTGGCTGACATTGCTGGAAATCAAAGGCTGGCAGAACTACTTGATGTCATCCATGCACAGGCACAGCGATTTTGGGCAAAAACACTGTCCAATGCTGGGCATATTCAGGAGGTCGTGGCAGAACATAATGCGATCATTGATGCCCTTGCCGGCAGAGATCAACAACAGTGCGTCACTGCTGCCCGACGTCATACATTATCCTTTAAGAAAGCTCTGCTCTCTCTCTAACCCGAAACTTAACCAAGTCGGCCCGTCTCCACCTACTGGACAGAGACGGGATGTCCTATTAAGGATAGACCTTAAAAGCGAAGTACTTTTTCTCAAGCTTATCGTAGGTGCCATTGGCATGAATTTCTGCCAGCGCGGTATTGATCAAGTTAAGATGTTCGCTATCCCCTTTCCGTACCGCGATGCCCACCCCGGCCCCGAGAATGGCTTTATTATTCAACATTTGTTTAATCACAAACCCTTTACCCTCCGGTGATTTCAGGAAACCCTGTTGTGCTGACACCGCATTGGCAACGCTAGCGTCCAGACGCCCCGCCACCAGATCAGGATAAACGTCCATCTGATTCGGATATGAAACAATATTCACACCCTGAGACGCCCATTGCGATTGAGCATAGCTTTCTTGAATAGTGCCTTGAGCCACACCAATGGTTTTGCCACGCAGGCTGCGAATATCGGTACTGATCGGGCTAGTGGCCGGAGCTAACACTGCGCTGGGGGTACTGTAAATCATATTACTGAAATCGACCTGCTGACGACGCTTCTCCGTCATCGACATGGCAGAAAGAATGGCATCAAACTTTTTGGCTTGCAGCGCAGGAATACTGCCATCAAAGCCTAATTGCACCCACTGACATTTTACTTTGGCCTGGGCGCAGATCGCATTCCCTAGTTCAATATCAAAGCCCTGTAAGGAGCCATCAGCAGCCTTAGATTCAAACGGCGGGAAAGTCGGATCCACACCAAAACTCAGGGTCTGCTCAGCATAAGATAAATGGCTGAATGCCCCCACTGACAATAACAGACTCAGCGTCAGACCTTTTTTCATTTTCATTCTCCCAGAGACCGGTAAATGCTTTTAACGACAGACAGTTGATAACATAGCCACCACCGATCCACTACGCGAAATGCCATAGGGATTTCTTATGGATGCCACCTTTATATCCATACGGGGTAAGTCGCTAAACCTCACGTTTAGGGCGTTATTAATTAAATGGGTCATTACCTGTGACTTAACCCGTGCTGGTAGTCTGAAACCAGAGGGTCAAAAGGGGTACTCTTTAACAGTATCGACTGAGCGACTCTGTGCAACCACTCAATTCGGATAACAGGAGCCGCACTACGCTTAGCTGCGCGGGATATCCTGGGGAGCTAACGGCATAAACACACCCAAGATATTCCTCTCACAGTTTGGCTATACATTGACCATCCGCCATGATATTTTATACCCATATAGGTATAATCTAGCGCAGGGATAACACGGATGAAGCCACTGCATTGGGTCGGTAGTAGTAAGAAAGATCTTCAATCATTGCCCGACGATATACAGGATATTTTTGGCTATGCCCTGTATCTGGTGCAGCAAGGCGGTAAACATTCCCAGACCAAGCCACTCAAAGGATTTGGTGGCGCTGGTGTACTCGAGGTAGTAGAAGACTTTCTCGGTGATACGTATCGGGCGGTATATACCGTTAAGTTTGGTAATGCCATTTACGTGTTACACGCATTCTAGAAAAAGGCGTTATCGGGAATTGCCACACCAAAGCCCGATAGGGATAAAATCAGTGAAAGGCTGAAGGCCGCAGAAAACCATGCCAAAGGAGCATACTATGAGCGATGATATTGAAGTCAGCAGCGGCACCGTTTATGCCGATCTCGGCAGGAACGATGCCGAAGAAATGCGGGTCAAAGCCCAACTTGCCACCGCTATTGGTAATATCATCAAAAGCCGTCAACTGACACAACAACAAGCTGCAAAACTGCTGGGAATGACACAACCCAAGCTCTCCAACATGCTGAGTGGACAATTCCGCGGCATCAGTGAAGCTAAAATGATGGAATGCCTGACTAGCCTAGGACGCGATGTGAAAATTGTAGTCGGAAAGCCGCGCCTGACACCGGGCAGCGTAAAAGTCGTGCTTGCCTAATCACAAGGCAGCTCGTATTCGGGCTATTTGAATAATAAAATCGGATAGTTAATAAGCGATATAAATTATATCACTGACGGTATTTATCCAAACCAATCTCCCTCTGAATTCCGGGTAATGCTACCAACTTATTGAGTTAGCATATGATGGTGTTTACGAGGTACTTCTGTGGCTTCCATTTCTGTGCGTTGTGCTGGGACTGAGGGCGTTGTCCGTAACGGTAAAAGTACTGCCGGTCATCAGCACTATCTCTGCAAGCAGTGTCGTAAGACATGGCAACTCACTTTCACCTATACAGCCTCCCAACACGGTACACACCAGAAAATCATTGATATGGTAATGAATGGCGTTGGATGTCGAGCCAGTGCATACATTATTTTCATTGGTCTGAAACACTACTTTCCGGCATTTAAAAAAATGCAAGCCCCTTTCAGTAACCTCACGGATACATCCGAGCAGTGATGTAATTGTCTGCGCAGAAATGGATGAACAATGGGGGCTACATCGGCTCTAAATCACGCCAGCGTTGGTGGTTTTATGCCTACAACAGGGTACGCAGGTGCGATGTAGCCACGTTTTCGGTGAGCGGACGATAGCAACCCTGGAGCAGTTTCTGACGCTGCTGTCGCCTTTTGACGTAGTAGTCTGGATGACGGATGGACGACCGTTGTATGAGTCACGCCTGGAGGATAAATTTCACGTCATCCGTAATCGTTACACAAAAAGAATTAAGCGGTATAACCTGAATCTCAGGCAGAATCTGGCAAGGCTAGGAAGGAAGTCTCTGTCATTTTCAAAATCAGTTGAACTGCATGAAAAAGTCATCGGGTACTACATGACAATAAATCACTATCAATAAATTGGAGTCATTACCCCCGAATTCGGTGTGGGCTACGGCAACCCGGATTTTGTGAAATATGCAGAAGCGTACGGCGCCAGTGGTTACCGTTTTGAAAGCGCCGGAGCCCTGCTCCCCCTGCTGGAACACTGCATTAAGACCCTAGGCGTTCACGTAATCGACAGCCCGGTCGACTACGGCGAGAATGATCGGATCCTGAATGACGAATTGCGTGCAAGGTCGCTGGCCGTCTGAGGGGGATTCAAAGCCGCCGGATTACGGAGCCTGTTGGGTAAAATCCGGCCGCCGGCGTGCTGTCGCTTTCGGTTCAGGGTATGTAAAAACGTGGCCAGCCCGCGTCCTGTGCCGATACCACACAAAATGGACAGAGGAAAACTGCCACAGCCTGAGTGAGTCAGGCGGGGCTGCCCGACTAGCTCAAAACCCGCCCCCGAAAAACCGGAAACGTTCACAGTTCTATTTCTACGCGCCCTTCCGCAGGAACAGCACAGCAAACCAGCACTTCGCCGTCGGCGGGAGCGATCGCTGGCTGGCGTGGGTAGTGCACGCTTCCGGAAACCAGCTTGGCGGCGCACGAGCCACATTTTCCTGAGCGGCAGTTGTTGTCGGGCCTGAGACCCGCAACTTCAGCAACGTCCAGAAGAGTCCCGCTCTGACTCGTCCATTCGGCCTGGACTTCCGATGAGGTAAAAGTGACTTGTGCACTCTCAGGGAGTACTGCGGCCGGGAATTCCTCCCCGGGGTCACCGAGCTCGCCAGCACCGAAGAATTCATGGTGGATATGCGAAGGATCCACTCCAATTTCCCGTAACCCCGCATAAAGCGATCGCATAAAACTTTCCGGCCCGCACAAGTAAAACTGATAGCCGCCAAAGGGTAGCAGCCTGCTGAGAGCATCCACGCTGAGCCGCGCCTCAGTGTCGTATGTATCCCCCAGTTTGTCCTCCGGGCCGGGAGCACTGTATGTCGTGAAGAGACGAAGCCAGTCGTATCTTTGGGCCATAGCCCTGAGCTTGAGACGAAACGCCTGGCTGGCACTGTTCTGTGTCGCATGGACGAAGTAAACCATGCGCCGGGATGCCCCTTTTTCAAGAGCCAGTATCTGCGCATCAAGCATAGCCATCATGGGTGTTATACCTACGCCCCCGGAAAGCATGACGATCGGCTGGGTGCTGTCATCCAGCACGAAGCTGCCCGCAGGTGACCCTACCTCGATGACGTCCCCGGCTTCACAATGGTCGTGCAGCAGCCGGGACGCTACACCGTATTCTTCTCGCTTGACCGAGAGGCGATAGTTCTGCCCGTTTGGTCCCTGCGAAATTGTGTAACTACGCTGAATTATCTCACCATTACTTCGAAGTCGTACCGGCAGGAACTGTCCCGCCTGATGCATCTCAACCGAACCACCATCTGCAGGTGTAAGGTAGAAAGAGGTGATGTTATCGCTCTCTTTAATCTTCGACGCTACCCGGAAGCGCCTGTAGCCACCCGTTTTGAGTGCGGTCAGACGCGCATCTTTCCAGGTACCCGTGGCAACAAGTCCGGGCCACGGCTCGGATTCGGGCCCGATAACCGGCAGCACGGCACTGGCATGCCAGATTTCTTCCGGTACCACGTCTACGATGCGCTCGGCACCTTCAAACGACCTGATACGGTCGGGATCCCAGTCGACGGAACCGCGCCCCGTGAGCACCACTGCCTCACCCGTTTCAAAATCCGGAACGAACAGGCCAACCCGGCCGTCATTCTCGATGTTGCCCAGCGTGTTGAAAAAGCGATTGCCGGAGAAATCGGGAAAGGAGAGCGTTCCGTTCCCGTTTATACCGAGAAATCCCGGACGCCCGCCCCGGTGCGAGGCATCGATACCGGCGCTTCCACCATCCAGCGAACCAGCCTCACGGGAGGCGATAAAGAAAGTGTCAGCGGCCTCAATAATCCGACGAACTGCCGGATCGGTTATGCTGCCGCGCCGGCGACTCGCAGCTTCCGGCTCGTCCTTGCTAGGAGGTAGCTGGCGGGCCTGAATGTACTGCGGACAGTTTCCGAAGCTCTGATCGACCATGATGGTCATTACACCTGCTGAGGCATGTTGTATCCGGCCATTGACTCGATTGCGGCGTCTGCTGAACAGGTCAATCCCGAGCGCGCCAACGCTGGCGCCGGGTGACAGATCCAGGCCGAATTCCTGCGAAAGAACGGGGTCCCGGTGGATCTCGAGTGTGTCCGGAGTGGGGGAAACCAGGAATCCTGGTGACCCGAGAGCCGGAACGCACCACGGCCGGCCGTCTGAATCGAGCAGTCCCAGAATCAGCATCTGGAGATTTTCAAAGAAGTTACGATGTTGCAGAGGCATCTCGGGGCGCACAAAGCCCTCCACCTGCTTAAGCCATTCATCTGGCACTTCGGCACGTGCCTGTACTGCACGCTCACCGTTATGAAAGACACTGCGTGTCTGCTGCATGGGACACCTCCTAGGATCGTCTAGCGTTGCTGTAAGACCAGAACTCGCTCCGACGAAGCAAAATATTTTCTGGCACCTGAAGCGAGAAAAATGCCTTCACTGAAGGTACAAAAAACCTGTTGAATGCCCGAGGACGTGAAGCGGACTATTCCATACCCCGGCATTCTCAGTGCATGGCTCACGCGGGGGAGCAGCCTTGCCGCCATCCTGCGGTGAGCAATCCGGCTAACAGGATGGTAATAGCCCGGACAACAGCCGCCAGGAACTTCTCCCTGATATGGCATCAAGGTAATGTCCCTGGCACAGGGCCTCAGAAATTACTTAACCTGAGTAATAGAATTCAACCCGTATGCCACTCGGCTCGTAGCACATCATGTGCATAGACTGCCCCTCGCGGAGCAGGGTGGGCTCGAATTCAATTTCAACCTGATTTGCCTTCAACACTTCAAGGATCTGGTAAAGGCCCTCTTTAGTCTCCACCTGCAAAGCCAGGTGATGGAGTCCGACATTGTTTTTACGATTGAACGGAACGGGTTCTTCCGTTTGCGTCTTCCAGAGTGTGAGCATCACTGCACCGTCTTTCACGAAGATGGCCGGATAATCGTCACGTCGTTTGACTTCCTGCCAGCCCAGTAAATCAGTGAAGAACGCTGCGCTCTCTTCAAGATTTGATACGGCTAAACCAACATGTTGTACACCATGAGTTAACGGCATTGTTCCTGTCCTCTTGTTAATGGCTCTGTTAAGGCTCGATCGTCAACCGACCAGCGCGCCTGTGGTATGTGAAATTTTTGTTTAGCTTCGGACAGCCACGCCTCTCATCGGGAAAACAGTGGCTACCGGTTTCTTTTAGCGAGTCCACCCGCCATTCCTGCTCGCCCGGCTCCGGGCTGCTGAACGTCTGAAGCGGATCAACCCGCCTGACGGACATGACGGTCAAGAAATTCCCAAGCATCGTCGCCTATCTCTTTCGCATGCGTTTCGAGCGCGAAGTGGCCTGTATCATAGAAGTTTACCTCTGCATCCGGGATATCGCGCTTCCAGGCCTCAGCGCCTGCGGCCATGAAAAACGGTTCGTGCTTTCCCCAGACTGCCAGCAGGGCTGGCGAACTCGGATCGCCGGCCTCACGGCAAAAGACATTAACATCGCCCGCCCGCTTGTAGCGGTGGTGCACCTGCGCCGTTGTGTTATCTACAGTCGATAATCCCGAAGGTGAAGACGCCATAGCAATCCCGAGTAACCATTAAAATACCGAATTGAAGGTTACATAAAATTCCGGTAACCTGTCAAAATTATTTAATGGGTTACAGGTGTATATGGAAATCAAAAATCTTTCTTCCCCCCCTCTCTTCCTGGCCGATAATCTCGCGCTGGACTTCATCAACAGTGAATACGGGACGGGCGAAGACCGGCATGATTGCTTTGATGACGCTCTGAGCGTTATCGACTGGTTGCAAACTGTGGGCCTTGTGCCGAAAGGAACTATGGCTCCGCTTGGGTTACTCGAGGAGGCCCGCCAGCTGCGCGGTGCAGCTCGCGCGGTCGTGCATGCTGCCATGAAGTCCAGTGAGTCAGACCTGACGGTGATTAACCGAATTCTTGAGACAGGGTGCCCTGAAACGCGGCTGAAATGGGAGCAGGATACACAACGCTATCGTGTGGATGTTTGTTCAAGTGCTGGCAGCCCAGCAGGCCTCCTCTGGCCCATAGCCGATGCGCTTGTGAAGCTGGTCACGGATGAAAAGTTCAAATACGTGCGGCAGTGTGAAGCCCATAACTGCATTTTACTCTTTCACGATCTGAGTAAATCCCATCGCCGGCGCTGGTGCAGCATGGCCACCTGCGGCAATCGCATGAAAGTGGCTGCATTCCGAAACAGGAAAGCTTCATAGCAACTCAGGCCGCACCTCTGAAAGTGCGGCTTCAGGACATGCAGGTAACAACATCAGTGTCCGGGTCTGCGGACACATTATTCTCTGCGCAATGAATGTAACGTGAACTGGGTAATGACTCCAATTTATTGATAGTGATTTATTGTCATGTAGTACCCGATAACTTTTTCATGCAGTTCAACTGATTTTTGAAAATGACAGAGACTTCCTTCCTAGCCTTGCCAGATGCTGCCTGAGATCCAAGTTATGCTGCTCAATTCTTTGTGTGTAGCGCTTGCTGATAACGTGAAATTTATCCTTCAGGCATGACTCATACAACGGCCAGCCATCCGTCATCCAGACCACTACCTCAAAAGGACTTTGTTGAATAAATCAGATTTTGGCTGGGCTTCCCCGCAGCAGGTTGTATTTTATGCAATGCGCACGCTTTCAGGCATTCCGGCCTTTGTCATTTTGTTCAGCGCCCGCACCATGACCATAGCCTCTGCTACCTGAGCGTCGTAGGTACGCAGGAGCAGTGAACAACCCAACAACTGCTTTACCCGGTCCATCGCGGTTTCCGCTATTGGCCGACGGTGATATTCCGTTGTCCATTTCCATCGTATATTGCTCCTGCTCAGGCGCTGATCCGCAACAGCACGATCTCGGTCTGCATATTCAACAGGCCAGTAACCCGCACCCTTCCGGGGAGGGATGAGCTCGCAGATATTTTTACGCCGCAGTTCATCGTGACATTACCGGGTATCGTAAGTGCCGTCTGCAGCGGCGCACCTGATTTTCCGGTGGCTTTGCCGGATGAGTCCAGGGAAGGCCTCTGAGTCTGTAACGTTGTTCAGCGACAGGTCAGCACAGATAATTTCATGTGTTTTGGCATCCACAGCCAAATGCAGCTTACGCCAGATACGGCGGTGCTCTTTACCGTGTTTTTTAACTTTCCATTCGCCTTTACTGAAGACGTTAAGCCCTGTGGAATCAATCACCAGATAAGATATCTCACCCCGGGTGGGCGTTTTAAAGCTGATATTAACCGAAGTTGCCCGTTTACTGACGCAGGTGTAATCCGGACAACGCAACGGAACGTTCATCAGGGCAGAAATGAAATCAATAAATCCCTGAGCGGCCCGTAGGGTCAGACGGAATACGCGTTTAATTACCAGGACGGTGGTGATGGCGAGGTCAGAATAGCGCGGAGGTCGCCCACGTGATGTGGGCTTTGCTGGCTCATACAATGCCTGAACAACCTCTTCATCAAGCCAAAAAGTGAGGGAACCACGCTCGATAAGGGCTTTGTTGTAGGCCTTCCAGTTAGTGATTCTGAACTTCTGCTTTGCCACTGTACTGCCTGCGTTATCGGGATGATGGAAGATCTGATCCTTCCATTAGGAAAAAGTTCGATTTATTCAACAAAGTCACGGTGCTTGGCAATGCAGAAGATTGCCAGAAAGTGCCAGACACAAAAACAAAAAAGCCCGCAGTGACGCGGGCTTAGAGTGTTTTATTGCTTAACTGTGCAGGCTGTTGCCAGGCGTTAAATCATTCCCACTCAATGGTTGCCGGTGGCTTGCCGCTGATGTCATAGACAACACGGGAGATACCGTCGATTTCATTGATGATGCGGTTGGAGACGCGGCCAAGGAAGTCATACGGCAGATGTGCCCAATGTGCGGTCATAAAGTCGATGGTTTCGACTGCGCGTAGGGAAACAACCCAGTCGTACTTACGGCCATCGCCCATGACACCTACCGAACGTACCGGCAGGAACACGGTGAAGGCTTGGCTGACTTTGTTATACAGGTCGGCTTTATGCAGTTCTTCGATAAAGATCGCATCTGCACGACGCAGCAGGTCGCAGTACTCTTTCTTCACTTCACCCAGTACACGGACACCTAAGCCTGGTCCTGGGAATGGGTGACGGTACAGCATGTCGTAAGGCAGGCCCAGTTCCAGACCGATTTTACGGACTTCATCTTTGAACAGCTCTTTCAGCGGTTCAACCAGCCCCATCTTCATCTCTTTTGGTAAGCCGCCCACGTTGTGGTGTGATTTGATCACGTGCGCTTTACCGGTCGCCGAAGCGGCAGATTCGATAACGTCCGGATAGATAGTCCCCTGAGCCAACCATTTTACGTTGTCCAGTTTAAGCGCTTCTTCGTCAAACACTTCAACGAATACACGGCCAATGGTTTTACGTTTGGCTTCTGGCTCGTCGATACCCGCCAGAGCATCCAGGAAACGGTTTTCGGCATTAACATGCACAATGTTCAGACCGAACTGGTCACCGAACATTTCCATTACCTGCTCTGCTTCGTTGAGACGTAACAGACCGTTATCGACAAATACGCAGGTCAGACGAGAACCGATCGCACGGTGCAGTAACAGCGCTGTGACAGAGGAGTCTACACCGCCGGACAGACCGAGGATCACCTGGTCGTCACCAACCTGCTCGCTGAGACGGGCGACCGCATCATCGATAATTTTTGCCGGGGTCCACAACGCTTCACAGTCACAGATATCGATCACAAAGCGCTTCAGCAATTCCATGCCCTGACGGGTATGGGTGACTTCTGGGTGGAACTGCACACCGTAGAAACGTTTTTCCTCGTTAGCCATAATGGCAAACGGGCAGGTTTCGGTGCTGGCGACGGTAACAAAGCCCTGCGGGATAGCAGTGACTTTATCGCCGTGGCTCATCCACACATCCAGCTGCGGAACGCCTGCGGCGTCAAGGCTGTCTTGGATCCCTTTGACCAGCGCACTCTCAGATTTAACCGCAACCTGTGCAAAACCAAATTCACGCTCGGTCGATCCCTGAACCTGACCACCCAGCTGCATCGCCATGGTCTGCATACCGTAGCAGACACCCAGTACCGGTACGCCAGCGTTAAACACATAGTCTGGAGCACGCGGGCTGTCGTGTTCGGTGGTACTTTCCGGGCCACCGGAAAGGATAATGCCGTTTGGATTAAACTGGCGGATCTGTTCTTCGGTCACATCCCAGGCCCAAAGTTCACAGTAAACACCCAGCTCACGAACACGGCGTGCCACCAGCTGTGTGTACTGCGATCCGAAATCGAGGATCAGAATACGATGTTTATGAATATTTTCCGTCGTCATTGCAGTTTTTTCCGGGCAATAAATTTACTAAAAACGCCCGGTGTGACCGGGCGTGAGGATTCAGGTGAAATTAAGAGCCTGTGCGATAGTTTGGCGCTTCTTTGGTGATGGTCACATCATGTACGTGACTTTCGTGGATGCCCGCGCCGCTGATACGGACAAATTCCGCTTTGGTGCGCAGGTCATCGATAGTCTGACAACCGGTCAGACCCATGCAGGAGCGCAGGCCACCCATCTGCTGATGGATGATTTCTTTCAGACGACCTTTGTAGGCCACACGACCTTCGATACCTTCCGGTACCAGTTTGTCAGCGGCGTTGTCGGTCTGGAAGTAACGGTCGGAAGACCCCTTTGACATCGCACCCAGTGAACCCATACCACGGTAAGACTTGAACGAACGGCCTTGGTAAAGTTCGATTTCACCCGGCGATTCTTCAGTACCGGCCAGCATTGAACCAACCATCACACAGGAGGCACCGGCCACAATGGCTTTGGCAATATCACCAGAGAAACGGATACCGCCGTCAGCAATAACTGGAATACCTGTGCCTTCCAGCGCATCAACAGCATCTGCTACTGCCGAAATCTGTGGCACACCGACACCGGTAACGATACGGGTAGTACAGATAGAGCCAGGGCCGATACCGACTTTAACAGCACTGACACCGGCATCAGCCAGTGCTTTGGCACCGTTGGCGGTGGCGACGTTACCGCCGATGATTTCCAAGTCTGGGTATTTAGCACGGGTTTCACGAATACGTTGCAAAACACCTTCTGAATGACCGTGTGAGGAGTCGATCAGCAGGACATCAACACCGGCGGCAACCAGCGCATCGACACGCTCTTCGTTACCGGCACCGGCACCGACTGCCGCACCAACACGTAAACGGCCTTTAGCATCTTTACAGGCATTAGGTTTACGTTCGGCTTTCTGGAAATCTTTAACGGTGATCATACCGGTCAGATGGAAGGCATCGTCGACCACCAGCGCTTTTTCGATACGTTTTTCATGCATTTTCTGCAGAACCACGTCGCGGGACTCGCCTTCTTTGACTGTCACTAAGCGCTCTTTTGGTGTCATCACCGCAGAAACCGGCAGGGTCATGTCGGTGACAAAACGCACATCACGGCCGGTAATAATACCAACTAGTTCGTTACTAGCGTTAACCACTGGATAACCGGCGAAACCATTGATTTCGGTCAGACGCTTAACATCTGCCAGGGTAGTGGTTGGCAGGACAGTCTGAGGTTCAGACACTACGCCAGTTTCATATTTCTTAACTTTACGCACTTCGTCTGCTTGACGCTCGATCGGCATATTTTTATGAATAAAGCCAAGGCCACCTTCCTGTGCCAGCGCAATCGCCAAACGGGCTTCGGTCACGGTGTCCATTGCGGCGGAAACCATCGGAATGTTTAAGCGAATGTTTTTTGTCAGTTTTGTAGCAAGTTCTGCGGTATTTGGCAGCACGGTGGAATGTGCAGGAACGAGTAAAACATCGTCAAATGTGAGGGCTTCTTTAATGATTCGTAGCATAGCAATATCCCGACCTGAAGTGATAAAATATTGCCGCGGCATTATACAGGGGGTAATCGATTGCCTCCAGCTTTTTTTACAAAAACTCTTGATCCTCTGTTCAGGCAATGTAGTATCGATTAATTAACCCGCTGATTTACTATTTGATCTCCATCACATGTTGCATGACGAAAACACTAAAATTTTCTCAGTCAGCCGGCTGAACGCAACGGTCCGCCGTTTGCTGGAACATGAGATGGGACGCATCTGGCTGACCGCTGAAATCTCGAACTTTACCCGCCCTGCTTCCGGCCACTGGTACTTTACCCTGAAAGATGACAATGCCCAGGTGCGCAGTGCCATGTTTCGCGGCAATAACCAGCGGGTCAGCTTCCGTCCGGAAAACGGCCAGCAGGTACTAGTGCGTGCTAGCGTGGCACTCTATGAGCCCCGCGGCGATTATCAGCTGATCATCGAAAGTATGCAGCCAGCCGGTGAAGGCCTGTTGCAGCAGCAGTTTCTTGAACTGAAAACCCGTCTTGAAGCAGAAGGGCTGTTTGCCGCCCAGCATAAACAACCACTGCCCTCTCCTGCCTGTCAGGTGGGAGTGGTGACCTCAGCCAGCGGCGCGGCGCTGCATGATATTCTGCAGGTATTAAACCGCCGTGACCCTTCACTGCCGGTAGTGATTTATCCAACAGCGGTGCAGGGTAATGAAGCGGCACCCGCCATTGTCCGGGCCATTCAGTTAGCCAACCAGCGCCAAGAGTGTGATGTGCTGATCGTTGGCCGTGGCGGTGGTTCGTTGGAAGACCTGTGGTGCTTTAATGATGAGCGGGTGGCCCGCGCGGTCTACGCCAGCCGTATTCCGGTGGTCAGTGCAGTGGGTCATGAAACCGATATTACCATCTGTGATTTTGTCGCCGACTTGCGTGCGCCAACCCCTTCCGCGGCGGCGGAATTGGTGAGCCGTAATCAAGCTGAATTACTGCGTCAGTTATTGTCACAGCAGCAGCAGATGGAAATGGCGATGGATTACTATCTGGCACGCCGTCAGAGGCAGTTTACTGAGCTGCAGCATCGCCTGAATCAACAACATCCACAGTTACGACTGGCTCGTCAGCAGACGTTGCTGATACAGCAGCAGCGTCGACTCCAGTCGGCAATGCAGCAGCACCTGCAAGGCGCCTCTGTCAGTATCGAACAGCTACACCGCCGTTTACAGCGTCAGCAGCCCCAGTCACTGATTTATCAGGGCGCCAGCCGCCTCAGTGACAGCCGCTATCGTCTACAGCAGGCGATGGAAAAGCACCTGAATGACACCCGTCGCCAGTTCGGTACCCTGGCGGTACGGCTGGAAAGTGCCAGCCCATTGGGCACGTTGGCACGCGGCTTCAGTGTCACCACCGCCAGCAGCGGAGAGGTGATTAAGCAGACCAGCCAGGTGACCCCTGGTGAAACCCTGCGCACTCGACTCAGCGATGGCTGGGTGGAGAGTGAAATCACCACCGTCACTAAGCAAAAGACAGTAAAACGTAAACCGAGATCCCCTGGCCGCCCCGGAGAATAGTTCCACGCCCGGTCGCGGTCTCAGTGACGGCTTTACTCTGTGCCCTGATGGTCACGCAGAAAGACGGTGAGTACATCTTTCGGCGCGGTTTCTCCGCAGCCGGAGATCAGCCATCCGACGACTCCGCGATGATAAGCCCCATGAAAAAGCACATGGTTCAGCATATCTATCAGTCTCATCTGCCCGTCCCCCCCATCAACAAAACGGAAGCTAATGACCTGCTCCCCACTGTCCACAGGCAAGTCGCGGATAAAGCCCTGATACCAGTCGGCGCAGTCGCGTAGAGCAGCTTTCAACGTTTCCGCTGAGGGCGTTTCCGGCGTATTCAGCGCAGTATAACCGTGATCTTGTCCGGTCAGGTTGGCGCGGAAGATCATATCAACCACATAAATATGGTTCATTAAGCGCAGCATTTGATGATGCTGCTGAGGACTGACGGTGGCATCAATTTTTTGTACAACGTTAAGTGTTTCAGTGTCAGCCCAGCGTTTAAAACTGAATAATCTGAGCAGTGATCCTTTATCCAGCATATTTTATGATTTCCCGTTGGCGCTCACCTCTGTGATATTTCAGAAATGGCACTGCTTATTTCACTCTTCCAGCACTGAAGAGAACCTGTAATGAACAACATAATCCCTGACTGCGATAAAACATTCCACTGCCCCCTCCGTTTTCACTTCTTAGGGTACAATCTATACAGTGAGCTCAGTAGGACTGCTTATGCTACTCGGCTTCAAAATGCACCCAGAACAAAGGGCTTGGCCGAAACGGTAACCCCGTCGTGGCGTCAAAACGGATTTTTTCCATTCAGCCAAATTAAAAAAGAGAGCTAAATCAGCTCTCTTTTACTCTTAACGCTTGTTTTTCTTCAGGTGCGACATCAGACGCTGACGTTTACGCTGCTGTGTCGGGGTCAGCAGGTTACGTTTACCTGCATACGGGTTCTCACCCTCTTTAAACTGAATGCGGATCGGCGTCCCCATCACGTTCAATGAACGACGGAAGTAGTTCATCAGGTAACGTTTGTAGGAATCAGGCAGATCTTTCACCTGGTTACCGTGGATCACCACGATTGGCGGGTTATAACCCCCGGCATGGGCGTATTTCAATTTTACACGGCGACCACGCACCAACGGTGGCTGGTGATCTTCTTCCGCCATTTTCATGATACGCGTCAGCAGTGACGTGTTCACTCGACGGGTAGAGCTGTCATAGGCTTCTGTAATGGATTCAAACAGGTTACCGACACCACTGCCATGCAGTGCAGAGATAAAGTGGACACGGGCAAAGTCGATAAAGCCTAAACGGTAATCCAGGGCTTCTTTCACTTCTTCTTTGATTTCCTGAGACAGACCGTCCCATTTGTTGACCACAATCACCAGCGAACGACCACTATTCAGGATAAAGCCCAGCAGTGAAAGGTCTTGATCAGAAATCCCTTCACGGGCATCGATCACCAACAACACCACGTTGGCATCTTCGATAGCCTGCAGGGTTTTGATCACCGAGAATTTTTCGACCGCATCATGCACTTTACCGCGCTTACGTACCCCAGCGGTATCGATCAGCACGTATTCACGCTCATCACGCTCCATCGGAATATACACGCTGTCACGGGTAGTACCTGGCATGTCGTAGACCACCACGCGATCTTCACCGAGGATACGGTTGGTCAGGGTTGATTTCCCAACATTTGGACGGCCGACAATCGCCAGTTTGATCGGCAATGTGGTCGGGTCAAAATCATCCTCTTCGTCTTCTGGGATCAGATCCTGCTCTTCGGCTTCAACAGCTGCCCAGTACGCTTCGTTCTCTTGTTCTTCGGTTAACGGCTCGCTGACGTCTTCTTCCATCCACGGCAGAAGTACCGTTTCCAGCAACTGGGTCACACCACGGCCATGAGAGGCGGCGATCGGGTGGATTTCTCCCATCCCCAATGAATAGAAATCAATCACCGCATTATCCGGGTCCATACCGTCGGTTTTGTTGGCCACCAGGAAGGTCGGTTTTTCACGGGAACGCAGGTGACGAGCAATTTGCTCATCTGCAGGCATAACACCCGCGCGGGCATCGACCATAAACAGCACCACATCGGCCTCTTCGATAGCCATCAGTGACTGAGTCGCCATACGGGTTTCGACCCCTTCTTCGGTGCCGTCGATACCCCCGGTATCAATAACGATGTACTCCCTGCCTTCAACTTCTGCGCGCCCGTATTTACGATCACGTGTCAGACCAGGGAAATCCGCCACCAGCGCATCGCGTGTGCGTGTTAAGCGGTTAAAAAGTGTGGATTTTCCTACGTTGGGACGTCCAACCAGCGCGACCACAGGTACCATAATAAAGCCTCATGACTAAAAATTTACGACCGAATCAGGAGATTATAACGATTCCTGATACAGAGTTCAGGCTATTCCCGAGAAAATCTGCCGGCCGGAGAAAAACGAAACGGCCTCTGCATCACAGAGGCCGCCTTTTGCGCGACCGAAGTCTCGCTATTTCAAAAGGTGATTAGCGAGTAAACGCGTAAACTTCACCGCCTTTCGCCTGGATCACCAGCTTATCACCGGCAACCACTGGCTGCGTCTGGAACCCAGAGGTATCCACCTTCTGCTGAGCGACAAAACGGCCATCATCGGTATTGATCCAGTGCAGGTAGCCTTCACCATCCCCCATCACCAGGTAACCGTTGTAAAGCACCGGAGAGGTCAGGTTACGGTGTAATAACCCGCTCTGACGCCAGAGTTCAACACCACCGTCGGTATTAAGAGCGACTACACGATCATTCTGGTCAACCACATAGATGTGGCCGTTATCGACAATCAGATTTTTCACGCCGCCGATTTCCCGTTTCCACATGATCTGGCCAGAGCGCAGATCAAGGGCAGAGAGATCACCGTTATAGGCCAACGCATAGACGACACCGTTGACGATCACTGGCGAGGTATCCACATCACTTAGGCGATCAATTTCCGTGGCACCGCTTGGCTGCGAAATACGCTGCTGCCAAATCATCTGCCCCTGGTTCATAATCACCGCGCTAACGGTTCCGTTATCGCCACCAACAATCGCGCCGCCAAAGGCCACTGCTGGCGCAGATTCACCGCGAAGAGAAAGTGCCGGAACATCCAGGTTTACTTCCCATTTGCTGGCACCGGTTGTTTGGTCAAGTGCTTGGAACATACCATTACTGGTATGGATCAGTACCAAGCCATCACTGACCACCGGGTGAGAGAGTGCTTCACCGGCAACTTGAGTCTGCCAAGCAATAGAGCCATCTTTGCTATTCAGAGCAAACACTTTGCCGTGCTCGCTGCCGATATACAGCATATCCCCTTCCACGGTGATCCCACCGGACAGCAGTGCTGGAATGTTCGAGGAGAAGAAGCCAGTACGGGTGGAGAGATCGACTTTCCATTTCTGTTTCCCGGTGGCCGCATCCAGCGCTTCAACAATCCCGTAGCGATCGGCCGCATAAACGGTATCACCCTGCCACGCCGGGTGCAGGTTTGAGTAAAAATCACCGACGCCATCACCTACCGATTTTTCCCATACCTGGGTTGGCGTAAACTGGTTATCAACTTTCGGCAACGGGGCCATTTTAACGGCGTCTTCTTCGCCACTGAATAGCGAACAACCGCTGAGTAAAGTGGCCGAAACAAGTCCCGGCAGCAGGTATTTACGTAATTCCATGCGCTCTCTCTTTGACTGGCTTAGCTTAAATTATTCAATTTCATCTGCATCATCTGCTTCAGTGCAGGGGATGCATCAGAATCAATGCCTTTACTCCAGGCGGCACGGGCCCCCTGTTTGTCACCTTTGCTGAGCAGCGCATCACCGCGAACATCAGCAACCAGTGCGGTCCAGCCATCGCCTTTGACCGTGTCTAAGGTCTGCAGGGCGTTGTCGGCCTGGTTCTGCTGTAACTGCACGCGAGCCAGACGAAGACGTAATACTGCCTGCAGGTTAGCATCTTCGCTATCTTTGATGCCTTGAGCCAGTTGCTGAGACGCTTTATCCAGCTGACCGGCATCTGCGTAGACTTTTGCCAGATCCATCGCGGCCAGCGCGCCATAGGAGCTATGGGTATCATTAACAAATGCAGACATGGCATCCAGTGTCGCAGGTTTATTGGCATCTATTGCCTCGCTCAACTGCTGATAGCGGGCTGACAGTTCCAACCCATTGCTCTGCTGATGGCTGACCCAAAAACGCCAGCCTGCGATAGCGACGACACCAATCACCAGGCCTGCGGCCAGCGCTTTACCATTGTGGGTAAAGAAATTTCTGAGAGCAGTCGTCTGCTCTTGTTCAGTGCTGTAAACTTCCACGTCATAGACTCCTGTTAACGCGTAATACTTGCCCTGGGCTTACTGTAGCGCACCCAGCAAAGCATCAGAAACATCCTCACGACGAATCGTCTGCTGCTCGCCGGTGCTCAGGTTTTTAATCACTACCTGACCGTTGTTGACTTCATCTTCACCCAGCACCAGAGCCAGGCGAGCACCGCATTTATCGGCGCGGGCAAACTGCTTCTTAAAGTTGCCACCACCGAAGTTGGTCATCAGTCGGATCTGCGGCGCTGCGTCACGCACTTCTTCTGCCAATTTCATCGCCGCTGCCTGAACACCACTGCCGGAAGAGATAACATAGACATCCGCTTTACGGTTCGGTTCAAATTCCGGATTAACCGCTTGAACTAAAAGAACCAGGCGCTCAAGACCCATAGCAAAACCGACCGCCGGTGTACCGCGACCGCCCAACTGTTCTACCAGCCCGTCATAGCGCCCACCGGCACAGACTGTACCCTGGGAACCAAGACTGGTGGTGACCCACTCAAACACGGTACGATTATAGTAATCGAGGCCACGCACCAGACGCTGGTTGACCGTATACTGGATGCCGACTTGGTCAAGCAGTGCACACAGGCCGTCGAAGTGATCGCGAGAATCCTGATCCAAGTAGTCGCCTAGCTGTGGCGCATCGTTAAGTAAGGTCTGAATATCCGGTTTTTTGCTGTCCAGCACCCGCAGTGGGTTGCTGTACATCCGGCGCTGACAGTCTTCATCCAGCGACGCTTTATGCTGCTCTAAGAACGCCACTAGAGCCTCACGGTACTCAGCACGGGCATCCAGCGAACCGATAGAGTTCAGTTCTAGACTAACGTGGTCAGCAATACCCAGCGCTTTCCACCAGCGAGCGGTCATCATAATCAGTTCCGCGTCGATATCCGGCCCGGTCAGACCAAACACTTCTGCACCGATCTGATGAAACTGACGATAACGGCCTTTCTGTGGACGCTCATAGCGGAACATCGGACCGATATACCACAGACGCTGTTCCTGATTATACAGCAGACCATGTTCAATACCGGCACGCACGCAGCCCGCGGTCCCTTCTGGGCGCAAAGTCAGGCTATCGCCGTTACGATCATCAAAGGTGTACATCTCTTTTTCAACCACATCGGTCACTTCACCGATGGCGCGTTTAAAAAGAGGAGTTTGTTCCACAATCGGCAGACGGATTTCACTAAATCCGTACCCTGCCAGAACCTGCTTCAGAACCTGCTCAATGCGTTGCCACAGTGCGGTATCTGCTGGCAGATAATCGTTCATTCCGCGAATCGCCTGGATATTCTTTGCCACGTCAAAATCTCTTAAAACAAAAAACCTGTCCGGCATCATACCTTATAGGATGAATACCGCACAGGCCCAATTATCAAACAAATGCACTCTGTCAGGAATACATTTACCGTTACTTTTCAACCTCACGCACATCAATACGCTGATTTTCGTTGAGCATAGAGGCTTTGGCTCGGATACGGGCTTCAAGCTGATCAATCATATCGTGATTATCCAGTCGATCACGCTGGCGTATACCGTCTTCATAAAAGCCGCTCTTCTTATTGCCGCCGGTGACCCCGAGGGTGGAAACTGTCGCTTCACCCGGACCGTTGACCACACAGCCGATAATAGAGACATCCATTGGGGTGATAATGTCTTCCAGTCGCTGCTCTAGGGCGTTAACCGTACCAATAACATCAAACTCTTGGCGGGAGCAGGTCGGACAAGCAATAAAGTTAATCCCGCGAGTGCGGATACGCAGTGACTTCAGGATATCAAAGCCCACTTTGATCTCTTCAACCGGGTCCGCTGCTAAGGAAATACGCAGCGTATCACCGATCCCTTCAGACAACAGCAGCCCCAAACCGATGGCCGATTTCACGGACCCCGCTCGGGCGCCACCCGCTTCGGTGATACCGAGGTGGAGGGGTTGATCAATTTGTTTCGCCAATAGCCGGTAAGATTCAACCGCTAAGAAAACATCCGAGGCTTTGACACTGACTTTAAACTGATCAAAGTTGAGTCGGTCCAGATGGTCAACATGACGCATTGCCGATTCCAGCAGCGCCTGCGGAGTTGGCTCACCATATTTTTCCTGAAGATCTTTCTCTAGAGATCCGGCATTAACGCCGATACGGATCGGGATATTGTGATCACGTGCGCAATCAACCACCTGACGGATACGGTCATTATTACCGATATTGCCGGGGTTAATACGCAAACAGTCGACGCCGTATTCTGCCACTTTCAAGGCAATACGGTAGTCAAAGTGAATATCGGCCACCAACGGCACATTCACCTGCTGTTTAATCAAGCGGAACGCTTCTGCCGCATCCATGGTCGGTACCGACACACGGACGATATCAGCACCAACACGTTCCAGCGCTTTTATCTGATTAACAGTTGCTTCAACATCGGTAGTACGGGTATTGGTCATTGACTGAACGGCAATAGGCGCTCCGTCGCCGACTGGCACCTTCCCCACATAAATCCGAGTGGATTTACGGCGGTTTATTGGAGCCTGGTTATGCATAGTTTCTCTCCACAAGTCCCTGAGACGGTGTCTTACTAGGCACCGATCGTCAAGCGGGCGACCTGGTTAGTACGAACAAAACGACTTAAATCAACGGGCTGACCACGAAACTGTACAGAGACAGAACGAGGTGCGCCAATCCGGACACGATAAGGGGTTTTTCCGGTCAGGTTCAGAGTACCGCCATTATGTTGCAGTCCGCTGAACAGTTTTTTACCGCTAGCATCGGTGACCTGTAACCAGCAATCACCGTGGAAGTTCATCACGAGTGCATCACCGCTGGTTGGCGTTACCGCTGCTGCCGGTTGTGCTGGTGAGGAGGTGTCCGTGGTGCTGGTCGGAGCCGGAGTCGGCACAGGGGCGGAAGTCGGTGTGGTCACCTGAGAGGGTGAGACAACCGCACTGCTCGCCGCTGGCGTCTGGTTGTCGTCAGTGCCGGTAGCAGTCGTTGCACTGTTGTTGCTGTCTGCCGTCGGCGCATTATCAGCACCGCTGTTGGCGGTCGCTGCCGGTGAGTCACTGGTAGTCGGCGCACTGTTGTCCGTATCCAACGGGACCGACGTACCATTGGTAGAGGAATCATCACTGCTGCCGGTCAATGGAATTGACTGGCCACTGGTATTGCCGCTCGCAGAGGTATTGGTCATGGCATTCAGATCAGCCTGCGAGGCTTTATGGTTTTGCCACCACCAGGCCACCGTCAGACCGACCACTACCAGGATCACCAGCAGGGTAAAGGTCATCAGCATACCATCTCGTTTTTTACGACGGCGACTGCCACCGAGAGAGATATTATGCATCGGCGTAATTTTGGCGGCACGTACCGGGGCTTGCTCGGATAACATCGGTAAAATGTCACTTTCAGGCACCTGCACCAGTCGCGCATAGGAGCGGATATAACCGCGCAGGAAGGTGGCGGCCAGATCGGTAGGGGTTTTGTCCTCCTCGATATCGCGCACCGTGGACAGTTTCAGACAAAGACGCTCTGCAACATTTTGCTGACTCAATCCTCTGGCTTCACGGGCCAGACGCAGGCGTTCGCCGGTGGAATGAGCTGCGGTTTTTTCTTGGTTGGCTTCAGTATTCATTCGCTAAATAACGCTGGTGCTGTATCGAAAGTGGATTGATCCACGCGAACCTCTCCGTAACGCCGGGTGTCCCGGGGAGAATAGTGTCGCGCGGCGTAAAAGATCTTTAACCAAAAACGTTCTGCCATCGCAACAGTTGCCAAGTCAGACGTCGCCGGCAACCGCATCAGCCTATTAGGTTTCAGCAGCAAAACAGCCTTTGTTAACCATCGCGACTCAGCTTGCCGTCACAGTGACCCGTGGTCATTCATGCGGAAAGCAGGTCGCTGAGAACGGCTCGGTATCTGTCAGTCCGCCCGGCTCAAGGGATTGCCCAGCCAAGGTGAAACGCCGCCGAGCTTCATCATACTGCCCTAAAGCACAAAGAAACGCACCGTAATTATTAAGCACATAACCATTTTCCGGAGCCATCTCTTCTGCCTGAGTGTACCAGACAATGGCGCGACTGACATGGCCCTCAGTCTGATTAAGCCGAGCCAAGGCCAACACCGGTCGATAATCCCCCGGCAGCGCCCGCTTCGCTCGTAATAGGTTACGCTCTGCGGCTCGGTATTCCCCCATCGCCAGATACTCAAGGCCGAGGGTGAGGCGGGTTTCCCCGCCCGCGACCGGTACAACCGACTGACAGCCTGACCCCAGCAACACAATCAGTAAAACAATGCTTTCCCCTTTCCCCGCCATGCTGTGCTCCTGTGCTCAGTGTTTCTCAACAGCCTCACACAGTCTCGGGGATCGGCAAAAGCCGTCACGGTTAAAGCTTAGACCGCCTTCACAGAGATTTCTTCACCGGCCATTTTTTTGCGCATCGTACGTTTGGTACGGTCAATGACATCACCGGCTAACTGACCACAGGCAGCATCGATATCATCGCCACGGGTTTTACGCACGATAGTGGTAAAACCGTAATCCATCAGCACCTTGGAGAAACGGTCGACACGGCTGTTAGAACTACGCCCATAAGGGGCGCCCGGGAAGGGATTCCACGGGATCAGGTTGATCTTGCACGGCGTATCTTTCAGGACTTCAGCCAACTGATGGGCATCATCGGTGCTGTCATTGACATGATCCAGCATCACGTATTCCACGGTGACGCGGCCCTGATTGGCATTGGATTTGGTCATGTAGCGTTTTACCGACTGTAGGAACGCCTCGATATTGTACTTTTTGTTAATCGGTACAATGTCATCACGCAGCGTATCGTTCGGAGCATGCAGCGAGATGGCCAGTGCTACATCGATCATATCCCCCAGCTTATCCAGCGCCGGGACCACACCGGAGGTAGATAAGGTGACGCGGCGTTTTGACAGCCCGAAGCCGAAATCATCAAGCATGATTTCCATGGCGGGTACCACGTTAGTCAGGTTGAGCAGTGGTTCACCCATACCCATCATCACGACGTTGGTAATCGGACGTTGACCGGTCACTTTAGCCGCACCGATAATTTTAGCGGCACGCCACACTTGGCCAATAATCTCTGAGACCCGTAGGTTGCGGTTAAAGCCCTGTTGCGCCGTGGAGCAGAACTTACACTCCAGGGCACAGCCGACCTGTGAGGATACGCACAGGGTGGCACGGTCATCTTCTGGGATATAAACAGTTTCTACCAGTTGATCGGCGACGCGGATCGCCCATTTGATAGTGCCGTCGGAGGAACGCATCTCTTCGGCAACTTCTGGGGCACGGATTTCTGCGACCTGGGCCAGTTTTTGACGCAGGACTTTGTTGATATCCGTCATCTGCTCGAAATCATCGCAGCAGTAATGGTACATCCATTTCATCACCTGATCGGCACGAAACGGCTTTTCACCCATTTCACGGAAAAATTCACGCATCTGCTGACGGTTTAAATCCAGCAGGTTAATTTTGGAGGTTTTCGGGGTCACGGTTACAGGAGTATCGGACACAGGAGTCGCTGCAGGTTCGGACATAGTTATCTCTGGCCTCGTTGTTACACGTTATGGCTCGGTTATGAAGAGTGAAAAAAGGAACACCCCCGCAGAAACTCTGCAGGGGTGCTTATTGTACATCATCTGTTGCGGGATGCCACGCTGGCTGGGCCTTTTACAGGCGCATTTGTCACTGTATGTTAACAGTCACCTCCCGCACCGCCAGATTAACGGGTACGCGCGCAGACTTCACCTTCGCCGAAGAAGTACGCGATTTCACGTGCTGCAGACTCAGCAGAGTCAGAACCGTGGGTCGCGTTTTCGGTGAAGCTGTCAGCGTAATCGGCACGTAAAGTACCGGCCAGAGCGTTGTCAGGGTTAGTTGCCCCCATCAGGTCACGGTGACGCTGGATAGCATTTTCGCCTTCCAGAACAGAAACAACAACCGGACCAGAAGTCATGAACTCAACCAGACCGTCGAAGAAAGGACGACCTTTGTGTTCTGCGTAGAAGCCTTCAGCCTGCTCTTTAGTCAGGTGCAGCATTTTAGCACCAACGATTTTGAAGCCAGCGCTTTCAAAACGGTTGTAGATAGCACCAATCACGTTTTTGGCAACTGCATTTGGCTTGATGATAGAAAAAGTACGTTCGATTGTCATTTTGACCTCAGTCTGAACTTCCAAAGTATGTCACCGTCTCTCGTCGTCACGACGAGAATGATAAGCGAGTAAAATCATTTATCCGGTGAAGAAACGGCGCAAATTATAGGGGGCTATGCAGCCATTGCCTACGGGTAATCACATTTTTTTTGAAAAAAAACGCCACAGTCCAACACTATCCCCTCTCTGAGCGGGGAATTTGTTGCCAGAGCCGTGCACAACGGCAGCTTTTTCTGTTCGTGTCTTGAGGTCACCGCGAAAATCACCGACACTCATAACAGTTAACCATCCACAGGAGAGGCTATGAACCAGGGACTATTTGTCACCCGCGACTGGCTGGCTGAACACCGCCAGGATGAAGATGTACAGGTTATCGATGCGCGTATGCTGCCCCCGGGCCAGGAACTGACCCGTAACATTACCGCAGAATATCTGGCCGAGCATCTGCCGAACGCCCCTTTTTTCGATATTGAAGCCCTGTCCGATCACAGCCATCCCGCCCCGCACATGTTGCCGCGTCCTGAAGCCTTTGCGGTAGCAATGCGTGAACTGGGCATCTGTGATGATAAGCATCTGGTGGTCTACGACGACGGCAGCCTGTTCTCCGCGCCACGGGCTTGGTGGATGCTGCGCCATTTTGGGGTCAACCAAGTCTCGATCCTCGCCGGGGGATTAGCCGGTTGGAAGGCAGCAGGTTACCCTCTCGAGCAAGGCGAAGTCAGTGTTGCCCAGTCAGAGTTCGAGTCAGTCCCGCAGCCGGATCAGATCCGTTCATTGAACGATGTGCTGCTGATCAGCCATGAAGGGGGCGCACAGATTATTGATGCCCGTTCGGCGGCACGCTTTAATGCTGAAGTGGACGAACCGCGCCCAGGCTTATATCGTGGTCATATTCCCGGCAGCCTTAACGTGCCGTGGAATACCTTAGTCCGCGACGGCCAATTGTTGGAGAATGATGAGCTGAAGCAGGCCTTTCAGCAGGCTGGCGTCGATTTTAAGCAACCGATTATTGTCAGTTGTGGATCCGGGGTGACGGCAGTAGTACTGCTGGCCGCGCTGGAGCAACTTGGCTATCCACAGGCTAGCTTATACGACGGTTCTTGGGGAGAATGGGGAAGCCGCGACGATCTGCCCGGAGTACGCTGAGATGCACGGGGTAAAGCCCCGTGCGCGTTCAGTTCGCTGAGGGGGGCAATGCAACGCCACGTAAGAAACTGCCGTGGGGACGCTGATAAAACGGTGAGATGTGAGCAGAGAAAAAGTGACTGACACCGTCCTCCTGCCCCCTGACTTCACAAATATCAATCAGCGTATCCTGCGGTAAGGTATCCAGTGCCACCTGTCCAGCAGCCTGGATCACCTGCTCAATCCCCTCACCGGCTTCGATACCAATCAGTAAGTTGCCTTCACTGTCAGCCGCCTCTCGACAGTAAGCCAGAAAGGCCCGTTTGACGGTTTTTTCCTGCCGGAACAATGCCGAGAGCGAAGCCAATAACTGCGGATCCGGCTGCTCCACCGCTGACAACAGCAGGGAACCGGTATCGGCTGCAGACTCCATCCCCGCCAGTACACTGCCTTCACTGTTCAGCAATTCCCTGATTTCCGTCGCCGTAAACACCTTACCTTCACTCAACCCGGGATTAAGGCACAGCGTCTGTCCGTCAACCAAGCGGAACAGTTGGCTGACGTTCAAGGTGCTGCGCGGCTGTGCCGCCCCCAATACCTGCTCCAACGCCGTTTCACTGCTGAAGAAAGGCAGTATCGCGTAGCCTTCTAGGTCATAACGGAAATCGGCATCAAAGCGGGGCTGGCCACCATCATCATGGGCAACTACCCAGACAGTGGCGGTTAACAATTGCCGAAAAAAAGCCGGTCGGCTGGCGGGTTCGGCAGCCGCCTGACGTAACAGCACATCGAGGGAGTGTTGCATAGGAAGATCTACCCACAGAAATCGGGCAGGCTCTCGCCTGCCCTGAAAAGAACCTGACTGATTATTTCAGTAACAGGTTCGCGACGGTACGCACACCCAGACCGGTTGCACCGGCTGACCATTGTTCAACCGCCCCTTTACGATAGGTGGCGGAACAGTCAATGTGCAGCCATCCCTGCTGATACTCTTCGACAAAGTAAGAGAGGAAGGCCGCCGCACTGCTGGCACCGGCGGTATGCGCTGGGCTGGCAATGTTGTTCAGGTCGGCGAAACCAGAAGGGAGATGCTGACGGTGAAACTCTGCCAGCGGCAGACGCCAAAACAGCTCGCCTTCGTTGCCAGCACTCTCCAGTAACCGGCCCGCCAGCGCATCATCAAAACTGAACAGCGCATGGTAGTCATTACCCAGAGCCACTTTCGCGGCACCGGTCAGGGTGGCAGCATCGATCAGCAGACGGGGTTTAAGCTGACTGGCATCAATCAGGCCATCCGCCAGCACCAGACGCCCTTCGGCATCGGTATTCATGACTTCGACACTTTTGCCATTGCGGTAACGGATGATGTCACCAAGACGCAGTGCCCCGCCGCTGACCATATTGTCGGCGCAGCAGAGGATCAGTTTAACACGCTTGTTCAGACCACGACTGATCGCCAACCCCAGTGCGCCAGTCAGCGTTGCCGCCCCGCCCATGTCCGACTTCATCGACTCCATAAAGGTACTGCCCTTCAGGCTGTAACCGCCGGTATCAAAGGTGATCCCTTTACCCACTAGGCAAGTGTCCACCGGCGTCGCTTCGTCGCCGCTTGGGTTGTAATCGAGGGTCAGTAACACTGGCGGACGGGTTGAGCCACGGCCCACGGTGTGCAGCCCCATATAACCTTGCTCGCGCAAATCTTCCCCTTTAGTAATGCGGTAGCTGATCGCATCACCACCCAGGTCACTGAGCAGATCGATGGCGGCGCTGGCCAGATCTTCAGGGGCCAGATCTTCCGCCGGCAGGTTGATCACATTACGGACCCAGTCGACCACTTTCAGGCGACGGGTCAGCTCTTGTTGATCCGCATCACTCAGTGACGGCCACTCTACATCACGCTGGCCTTTCGGGGCGCGGTAGCCCTGCCAGAAGGCCCAGCAGCGCTCTAGATCCCAGTCATCACCGGCCAGAGACACTTGGCGGATCCCCTGACCATCAATTTTACGGCCAGCACGTTGGATCTGCGCCAAGGGATCATTACCGGTAAGATGCAGGGTGATCCCCTGCGGGTCGCTGGAAATCAGGGCATTTTCCCCCCAGCGGGCATCGGCAGCCTGCTGGCTGAGGCGGATTGGCATTACTGATGAGGTCATGGCATCACTCCTTAATTATTGGTACTCGTCCAGCCAGACTAGCAAAATGGCTTCAAGGATCTTTTCGTTAGAGGCGTCGGGATTATCGTCAAAGCCGTCCAGCTCACAAATCCAACGATGCAGGTCAGTAAAACGTACAGTTTTCGGATCAGTATCAGGATACTCATCATAGAGCGCTTCACCAATCGCCCGGCTGTCGGTCCATTTCAATGACATAGTGGCTCCTTAAAACAAAACGGGCCGGAAAAATTCCAGCCCGCAGGGTTCATCAATGTTCGCGTGCGTGGTTGACAGTGTAACGTGGGAACTCAACCACCAGATCTTCGTCGGTGACACGTGCTTGGCAGCTCAGGCGGCTGTCAGGCTCTAGCCCCCAGGCTTTGTCCAGCATGTCATCTTCATCTTCGCTGCTCTCCGCCAGAGAGTCAAACCCTTCACGGACCACACAGTGACAGGTAGTGCAAGCGCAGGATTTCTCACAGGCATGCTCAACATCAATACCGTTGCGCAGGGCGACGTCCAGGATAGTTTCGCCTGGGGTGGCATCGTAGACGCCGCCGTCCGGCAGCAGGTCTTTATGGGGTAAAATTACAATCTTAGGCATTCTTAAACCTCATCCACAGAGTGTCCGGTCAACGCGCGACGGATAGAGTTATCCATACGGCGTGCAGCGAACTCTTGAGTCACATGATCCAAATGTTTAATTCCGGCAGCAATCTGTGCCTCATCGTTATTTTCCAGCGAGTCACGCAGCGCCTGCTGTGCCCCACGGATTTCTTGCAATTCTTGCTCGGAGAGCAGCGCGCTATCTTCCTGTAATGCCCCGTCCAGGCTTTCCAGAACTCGCAGACCATCCACTTTTTTCTCTGCCAACTGGCGAGCTTCAACATCATCCCGCGCATGGGTCATCGAATCGGTGATCATGGTCGCGATCTCATTTTCAGTCAGGCCATAAGACGGCTTCACCTGAATAGAAGCTTCCACACCGGTGGATTTTTCCATCGCCGTGACACTCAATAGGCCATCCGCATCCACCTGGAAGGTGACTCGGATATGCGCGCCGCCAGCAGGCATCGCCGGCAAGCCGCGCAGGGCGAACCGCGCCAGTGAACGGCAGTCGCTGACCAGTTCACGCTCGCCCTGCACCACATGGATACTCATCGCGGTCTGACCATCTTTAAAGGTGGTGAATTCCTGAGCGCGGGCCACAGGAATCGTGGTGTTGCGTGGGATCACTTTCTCGGTCAGGCCCCCCATGGTTTCTAGACCCAGTGACAGCGGGATCACATCCAGCAGCAGCATTTCGCTATCCGGTTTATTACCCACCAGAATATCTGCCTGGATCGCGGCACCCAATGCCACGACCCGATCCGGGTCAATGGAGGTCAGTGGCTGACGGTCAAAGAATTCGCCAACACTGTCGCGCACCGCCGGAGTACGGGTCGAGCCGCCGACCATGACCACTTCCAATACTTCATCCGCGCTAACACCAGCATCTTTCAAAGTACGACGACAGGCGACGAGGGTTTTCTTCAGTAACGGCGTAATCAGATCCGTAAACTGTTCACGGCTGATCTCTCCTTGCCAACCCCCGACGTTAATAGTGGTCGTCGGGTGGCCACTGAGGGCAATTTTCGCCGCGGTCGCCGCATCCAGCACCTGACGTTGTAAAGCAAGATCCTGTTGCACACTCAGCCCTGACTGCTGACAGATCCAGTCCGCCAGCAACTGATCGAAATCATCACCACCCAGAGCGGAATCACCGCCGGTCGCCAGCACTTCAAAGACGCCTCGACTAAGACGCAGGATCGAGATATCAAAGGTGCCGCCGCCCAGATCGTAAACGGCAATTACCCCTTCTTGACCGGTGTCCAGGCCATAGGCTACCGCCGCAGCTGTCGGTTCATTCAGTAGACGCAGAACATGCAATCCCGCGAGACGGGCGGCATCTTTGGTCCCCTGACGCTGTGCATCATCAAAATAGGCCGGGACGGTGATCACCACCCCGTCCAGTTCACCGCCCAGTGATGCCCGGGCACGCTGTGCCAACTCAGACAGAATGTCGCCGGAGACACGGATCGGGTTGACCTGTCCTGCGGGGGTTTCCATCATCGGTAGGCCGTTTTCACTGGCGCTGAACTGGTAAGGCAGATGCGGATAACGTTGCTGAATATCGGCCAGCGAGCGGCCAATCAGACGTTTGACCGAACTAAAGGTATGACGGGGATCAGCAGCCGCTTGTTCACGGGCATCCCAGCCGATACGTGACTGGCTAGCCTGATAATGCACCACTGAAGGGAGTAAGTGACGTCCCTGGTCATCGGGCAGCGTTTCTGCCAGACCACTGCGTACGGTGGCCACCAGAGAGTGAGTCGTTCCAAGGTCAATACCGGCCGCCAGTTTACGCTGGTGCGGTGCGGCACTTAACCCCGGTTCACTGATTTGTAATAACGCCATAACGAGCTTCCCGTTTAATAATCCAGCAGTTTCTCTTCTAAATTCTCTGCTTCGACCCGCAGTTTAGCGAGAAATCGTAACTTACGCACGGTATCCGCCGCTTCCGGCCAGTGTTGATCGTTGAACTGCTGACGCATCAGTTGGCTACGCTGTTGTTCCATCTCGTCCAACTGGCGGAAAAACGGCACTAGGGCATCGCTGTTTTTTTGCTGTTCAATCGATACCAGCGCTTCACGTAACTCAAGCTGTTCCATCAGGAACGCGGTATCACGCAGGGTATGTTGTTCGTTATTGATATCAAACCCGTGCAGTGACAGCAGATATTCAGCCCGAGATAACGGCTTACGCAGCGCCTGATAGCCCTGATTAATGGTGGCCGCATGTTGCAGTGCCTTCAACCGTTCGGTTTCAGGTGCCGTAGCGAAGCGATCAGGATGATACTGGCGTTGTAGTGCCTGGAAAGTGTCAGCCAGTGCCGCCGTATCAAGCTCATAGGATTCAGGTAAATTAAACAGAGTAAAATAGTTCATAGCCGGTCCAGAGCAGGAAAGTGAATAAAAAAAACGCCCCAGCAGGCTGGGGCATCGGCTCAGAGCATGATACAGAGATTATACGTTGAAACTTTCGCCACAACCGCATTCATCTTTGACATTAGGATTGTTGAATTTAAAGCCTTCATTCAGGCCTTCTTTTACAAAATCCAGTTCCGTACCATCGAGATAGACAAGGCTTTTGCCATCAACAACAACTCTGACACCCTTCTCCTCGAATACCGTATCTTCAGGTTGTGGTTCGTCCACAAATTCGAGCACGTACGCCATGCCCGAGCAACCTGAGGTTCTGACGCCTAACCGTAAACCGTAACCAGAGCCACGGTTAACTAAGAAAGCGTTAACTCGGGCTGCGGCTGAATCGCTCAGGGAAATAGCCATTTCAAACCCCCTCGCTTACTTATCGGTTTTCTTACTCTTGTAGTCAGCAATTGCGGCTTTGATCGCATCTTCTGCCAGAATAGAGCAGTGAATTTTTACCGGAGGCAGTTCAAGCTCCTCCGCAATCTGCATGTTAGAGATGCTCTGCGCTTCGTCCAGTGACTTCCCTTTCACCCATTCGGTGATCAGGGAGCTAGAGGCGATAGCGGAACCACAGCCGTAGGTTTTGAAACGGGCATCTTCGATAATACCGTTGTCGCTGACCTTGATCTGCAGCTTCATCACGTCGCCACAGGCCGGTGCACCCACCATGCCGCTGCCGATGTTCACGTCTGCGTTGTCAAATGAGCCCACGTTACGTGGATTTTCATAATGATCGATAACTTTTTCGCTGTAAGCCATTTTCTGTATCTCCTGAAGACTATTAGTGATGCGCCCACTCAATGCTGTTTAAATCCACGCCTGCTTTGAACATTTCCCACAGTGGAGACAGGTCACGCAGACGACCGATAGATTTGCGCACCAGGTCAATGGCGTAGTCGACTTCTTCTTCAGTGGTGAAGCGACCTAAGGAGAAACGGATAGAACTATGGGCCAGTTCGTCGTTCATTCCCAGCGCACGCAGGACGTAAGAAGGCTCAAGACTCGCAGAGGTACAGGCTGAACCTGAAGAGACTGCCAAGTCTTTTAACGCCATGATCAGAGATTCGCCCTCAACGTAGTTGAAGCTGACATTGAGAATGTTAGGCGCACCGTGCTCTAAATCACCATTCAGGTACACTTCTTCCAGATCTTTTACGCCATTCCACAGACGGTCACGCAGGACGCGTAGACGCGCCATCTCGCTGTCCATCTCTTCTTTAGCAATACGGTAAGCTTCACCCATACCGACGATCTGGTGCACTGCCAGGGTACCAGAACGCATACCACGCTCATGGCCACCACCGTGCATCTGCGCTTCCAGACGGATACGGGGTTTACGACGCACATACAGCGCACCAATCCCTTTCGGCCCATACAATTTGTGGGCAGAGAAAGACATTAAGTCCACTTTCAGGCTACTGAGGTCGATTGGCAGTTTACCGACGCTCTGGGTAGCGTCGACGTGGAAGATGATGCCACGGGCACGACACATTTCACCGATGGCCGCGATATCCTGTACCACACCGATTTCGTTGTTAACGTGCATGATAGAAACCACAATGGTGTCGTCACGCATCGCCGCTTCCAAGTCCGCCAGATCAACGATACCGTTGGTCTGTGGCGTCAGATAAGTGACTTCAAAGCCTTCACGCTCTAACTGACGGCAAGTATCCAGTACCGCTTTGTGCTCAGTTTTACAGGTAATGATGTGCTTACCTTTTTTCTGATAAAACTGTGCTGCGCCTTTGATAGCCAAGTTATCCGCCTCGGTAGCACCGGAGGTGAACACGATTTCGCGTGGATCTGCACCGACCAGATCAGCGATCTGATTACGGGCGATATCTACCGCCTCTTCAGACTGCCAGCCAAAACGGTGAGAACGGGAAGCCGGGTTACCAAACACCCCGTCCAGGGTCAGATACTGCATCATTTTCTCCGCAACGCGCGGATCTGCCGGGGTCGTCGCAGAGTAATCAAGATAAATCGGTAATTTCATTGCTCTTAAGCTCCGTACATCACTTCAATGCAAAAATTATGACCGGGCGGAAGGCTGCACCACCAGGACATAGAATCATTAACTGCAAGCTCGCAGTTTGACATCTATAGCGTCCGAAATACGGTTATCGCGGAAACGCCTATTATCGTTGTTCTGGCGGTCTGCCACCTCGAGGATATCCTGGTTATGTACCAGCTCACCGAGGGTGATATTGTTCAGAAAATCGCTGATGCGGTCGCTTAAATCGCGCCACAGTACGTGTGTCAGGCAGCGATCACCGCCTTGACAACCTTCTTTGCCCTGGCAACGGGTGGCATCTACAGACTCATCCACCGCACTGATTACGGTGCCGACAGCAATATCACTAGGTTGTTTACCCAGCAGATAACCACCGCCTGGCCCACGGACACTGGAGACCAGGCCATTTTTACGCAGTCGGGAAAACAGCTGCTCAAGGTAAGAAAGGGAGATACCCTGCCGCTCAGAAATGTCAGCCAGAGGAACAGGGCCTTCATTAGAATGAAGCGCCACATCTAACATAGCAGTGACAGCATAGCGCCCTTTGGATGTCAGTCTCATAAATGCATGACCTCGATCAGAGTCCGGTTATCGGAGTGTTAATAAAGTTCATGCATTCAGTCTGACATTCTTGAGTGATTTGGTCAACTATTTAACCACGTAAATGACTCAAGTATTCCCTTTGCCGTCACTGCGGGTCGCGGGGCTTTTTCCCAAAAGAGGCCAGCATGCCGCGTAGAATGTTCAGCTCATCGCGCTCCGGACGGGCACGGGTAAACAGACGGCGCAGTTTACTCATCACCTGCCCAGGTTGGTCTTTGCGGATGAAGCCACTGTCCAGCATCAGGGTTTCCAGATGGGTATAGAAACGTTCCAGATCATCCACCAGCGGATACGGTGATTCCTCGTAAACCGTTGCCGGTTTCTCGGCAGCCTGCGCCTGTAACCACGCCATACGCACTTCATAAGCTATCAGCTGTACTGCCATCGCCAGGTTTAACGAGCTGTATTCCGGGTTCGCCGGAATAGCGACATGGTAATGACACTTCTGCAGCTCTTCATTGGTCAGGCCTACACGCTCACGACCAAACACTAGCGCAACCGGGGCCTGCTGCCCTTCTTCGACACTTTTAACGCCGCATTCGCGGGCATCGAGCATCGGCCACGGCAGAGAACGTGAACGGGCACTGGTGCCGACCACCAGACTGCAACCGGCGATGGCTTCATCCAAAGAACCGACAATAGACGCATTACCGATAAGATCACTGGCTCCCGCGGCCAGGGAGATCGCCTGTGAATCAGGGGTGATCAGGGGATTAACCAAATAGAGGTTCGACAGGCCCATGGTTTTCATGGCACGGGCGACGGAGCCCATATTCCCGGTATGTGAAGTCTCTACCAGCACGATACGAATATTCTGCAACATAGATTAGAAGCCGCTGTAAAAATGATAGAGTGATATTAACATAAAAAGAGACATTGTCTGAACTGACTGCTATACTTCCTGCCGTTTTTTCGTTCTTTAACATCCAGTGGGAATAACTGATGCATCCGATGCTGAACATCGCCGTGCGCGCTGCGCGTAAGGCCGGTAATTTAATTGCCAAACACTACGAAACGCCTGATTCGGTCGAAACCAGTCAGAAAGGCAGCAACGACTTCGTGACCAATGTCGATCGCGAAGCAGAACGCCTGATTATTGAAATCATTCGTAAGTCTTACCCTCAGCACTCCATCATCACCGAAGAAAGTGGTGAACTGGCTGGCGAAGATAAGGATGTGCAATGGGTTATTGATCCCCTGGATGGTACTGCCAACTTTATCAAACGTTTCCCACACTTCTCTGTCTCCATAGCTGTTCGCGTCAAAGGCCGTACCGAAGTGGCTGTCGTTTACGATCCGATGCGTAACGAACTGTTTACCGCCGCCCGTGGTCAGGGAGCACAGTTAAACGGTTACCGCCTGCGTGGCAGCAACTCCCGTGATCTGGATGGGACTATCCTGGCGACCGGTTTCCCGTTCAAAGCGAAACAGCACTCTGTGCCGTTTATCAACATTGTCAGTAAACTGTTTACTCAGTGTGCCGATTTCCGTCGCACGGGTTCTGCAGCCCTGGATCTGGCCTATGTTGCCGCTGGCCGTACTGATGGTTATTTTGAAATCGGCCTGAAACCGTGGGATTTCGCCGCAGGTGAATTGCTGGTACGTGAAGCTGGCGGACTGGTCACCGACTTCACCGGTGGTCATGGCTACCTACAGTCCGGTAACCTAGTCGCCGGTAACCCGCGTGTGGTCCGTGCTATCCTAGCCTCAATGCGTGATGAATTAAGTGAAGCGCTGAAGCGCTAATGCAGACAGTGCCGGACCCTCGCGCGGTCCGGCTCTTTTCACAGGGCTTCCGGCCCTGAAATATGACTCCGCTTCAATCACTAAGCAAAGGCCCCTGCCGACCGGTTATCTTTAACTACGCTGAACTGATAATCCTTTCTGCGAAGATAACGAGGCGCCAGCAGCCTGTAGTGATGCCTGAATTATCCCGTCCTCAACGCCACCGCTATCTTATTTTGCGCTTACTGATTGCCGAATATCCTTTAACTGCCCGTGACTGAGCCTTTGCGCCAAGGGATGCTGACGCCTTCAACGCCGATAAAGCCACTGCCTAAACGGCCTCCTTAAGCCGCTTAGTTCAGCTACGTTTTTATGCCTTACCCGGCCAGCGCTATTCTCTTGAAGAGACAGCGTTACATCAGCGTATCTGTTTCTTCTTTCCTCTACGGCATATGTTGCCTCAATGGCATGGCCCTAATGGGTAACGGCAGAGGTTATCCCGTGTCTGTTGCAGCGCTTAGCTGCACAGTAACCACAGCTATCGCTCTGATATTGATCGCAGGTGTCATGCAAAGCAGTGGTTATCAGGAACGGCAGTGAGTGATCCCTTCAGTAATCAACCACTGCGGGAATAGGAGACGGAACGCTGCCTGCGGAAGGCCCTACTGCTACCGGTGACATTTATCTATCAGAGTCTGGAGAGTTTCTTTAAGGATCGGGCACCGCGCGGGGTAGCTGTAGTGATCTCCCCTACTGCATGAAATTGCTCCTCCATTGGCTGCCGCTGATAGAAACCGAACGTCCTTTCAAAGAACACCGGTATCAGTCGATACGCCAGATACTGCGCTAAGTGCGTCCCACTGCGGTACCGTGACTAGTCCTGGTATAGATTGACAGCTTTCTGTCTGTAAAACGCCTGATGAACTTCATCGGGCGTTTTGTATTTTAGGGATTGATGTGGCCTCTCATGGTTATAGATCGCCACAGATCCTTCTACCATGATCCGTGCTTGCGCAAGGTCTGCCGGACGACTTAGCAAAAATTCGTTTTCCAATATCCCGTTTATTCGCTCTGCCAGTGCATTTTGATAGCAGTCATAACCGTCAGTCATGGAACAGGTAATACCATTTCTCTGATGCAGAGACTGATAACGTGTTGAACAGTATTGTATTCCTCTGTCAGAGTGATGTATGAGTGGCTCTTTGGTTTTCCTTTTCCTTAATACCTGTCTGTAAGCCCTGATCACATTTTCTGTCTGCAGATTTTCACCAACATAAAAACCCACGATCTTTCTTGAGCAGGCATCGGTGACAAGACTCAGATTAGCTGTTCCGGTGCGCAGTTGCAGATAAGTAATATCTGCACCCAGACCTGTTCCGGATGAAGCACCTTAATCTGCCCCGGACCGGGTTTGAGCAGATTAGGATGCCGATAAAACCGAT
>NZ_ATMI01000002.1 GCF_000439375.1 Tatumella saanichensis | reverse complement strand
GGTTTATTCCAGACGGGATTGCGATCTGTGACAGTGACAGCTTACTGCCGTTGACGGCAAACAGCCGTAAGGCGGTGATACTGATGGCGGCATGGTTGGGTAAGGCAAGGCTCATTGATAATCAGAGTGTCCCCTTGCCCTAAAAAAATCCCCCGTCTGCATCCGCTGACGGGGGAAGGCTTAGCTACGCAGACCACGCCCTCGTTGGATCAATGTCCATGCCAGCCAATAGAAAGCGGCAATAAACACCAGCAAAATGGCAATCGTCAGGGCAACCGGCACATCAGCGATCCCTAAGAAACCATAACGGAAGCCGCTGATCATATACACAATTGGGTTCAGCTTAGAAATTGCCTGCCAAACCGGCGGAAGTAATGACAGCGAATAAAACACCCCACCCAGATACGTCAGCGGTGTTAACACAAAGGTCGGGATCAGACTGATATCATCAAAAGTCCGAGCAAATACTGCATTTAGTAACCCTGCCAATGAGAACAAGATCGACGTTAGGATAATGGTCAGTGCCACCATGGGCCAGAAATAGACATGGAACGGCACAAAGAACAGCGAAATAGCGGTGACCAGAATACCGACACAGATACCACGTGCTACCCCTCCTCCGACATAACCAGCGATAATCACATGGGTCGGTACCGGAGCCACCAGTAACTCTTCAATGTTACGCTGGAACTTAGCACTGAAAAACGAGGCAGCCACGTTGGAGTAAGAGTTGGTGATCACCGACATCATAATCAATCCCGGTACGATAAACTGCATATAGCTAAAACCGTGCATATCGCCAATACGGGAGCCGATCAGATGGCCGAAAATCACAAAGTAGAGGGTCATGGTGATCACCGGCGGCACCAGTGTCTGGATCCAAATACGCATAAAGCGATGGATCTCTTTGCCCCAGATACTCTTCAGGGCTACCCAGTATAAATGCGCCATTAGTGCTCCTCCGCAGTGCCATTAACCAGACTGACAAACAGTTCTTCTAGTCGGTTCGCTTTATTACGCATACTCAGGACAGAGACGCCCTGCTCGCTCAATTGGCGGAACACCTCATTCAGTCCCTGCCCACGCATGACCTCGACTTCCAGCGTCACCGTATCAACGTGCTGACACGTGAAACCCTGCAGTAACGGCTGTGGTCCACCGGGTGCCAGATCAAGAATAAAGGTTTCAGATTTCAGCTTACCGAGCAGATTTTTCATCGAGGTATTTTCCACCAGCTCACCACGCTGAATAATCCCGATATTGCGGCACAGCATCTCTGCCTCTTCCAGATAGTGGGTAGTCAAAATAATGGTGGTCCCCTGCTCATTCAGCTCACGTAGGAAGGTCCACATTGAACGACGGAGTTCGATATCGACGCCAGCGGTAGGTTCATCAAGGATCAACAGTGCAGGTTCATGCATCAACGCACGGGCAATCATCAAGCGACGTTTCATCCCGCCGGACAGCATACGTGCTTTCTGATCACGTTTCTCCCACAGGTCGAGCTGACGCAGGTATTTCTCTGCCCGCAGCAGGGCTTCTTTACGCTCAACGCCATAGTAGCCGGCTTGGCTCACCACGATACGCAGCACCGTTTCAAATGGGTTAAAGTTAAACTCCTGCGGCACCAGCCCCAGCTGACGTTTGGCATTGACCTTGTCGCTGTCGAGGTCATGGCCAAACACACTGACCTTGCCGGAGGTTTTGTTGACCAGAGAGCTAATAATGCCAATAGTAGTGGATTTACCGGCACCATTCGGCCCGAGAAGGGCATAAAAATCGCCAGCACTGACGGTCAGATCTAACCCTTTCAGTGCATGGACGTTTTCGCCATAGGTTTTGGTCAGCCCTGAAATTTCCAGTGCATAAGTCATACCTGCTCCATCCCCGTCAAAATGACGTATATAAAGTTAACATATCGATTATTGCTGTCATGTTCACTGTCGCTCACGCAGCGACCTTTCAGCGTTCAGTCATCGCACTAAGGTGCGTATGCTGTCCGCGACGCTGTTCAAGCCAGGGTGACTGACTGCCGGAAGACGCTCCAGTCAGGACATTTCAGACGTGAGTAAGACCCAGAAGTCAAAACTGCCACAGTATAAAACAGGCCGGAAAAACCGGCCTGAAAGATTGTGCTATCGGTGACACAGAGATCAGGGTTCGAGGATCACCACTTTACCGACATACGGCAGATGGCGATAACGCTGAGCATAGTCAATGCCATATCCCACCACAAACTCGTCCGGGATAGTAAAGCCAACATACTCCACCGTCACGTCTACTTCACGGCGTTCCGGTTTATCCAGCAACGTGCAAATCGCCAGAGATTTTGGTTCGCGCAGACGCAGAATTTCTCGCACTTTACTGAGAGTATTACCGGAGTCGATAATGTCTTCGACAATCAGGACATCTTTACCACGGATATCTTCATCCAGATCTTTGATGATCTTCACATCTCGGGTGCTCGACATCCCGTTACCGTAACTGGATGCAGTAATGAAATCCACTTCATGAGACACATCTATGGCACGACACAGGTCAGCCATAAACATAAATGATCCACGTAATAAACCCACCAGCACCATATCATTACCGCGATCACGGTAGTCGGCAGTTATTTGCTGGCCCAGGGCAGTAATACGCTCTCGAATTTCCTGTTCAGAAATCATCACTTCAACGGTGTGTTTCATAATATCTCTTTCACTGAGTTTACTCAGTGTCACCTCATCAATGGCTGGAATTAAGACGGTGATGATCCTGCGATCACCGGCGGCGATTATCGCACAGACCGAATTTTCACGATAGCCTACGGGGGGATTAAGCTAGCACGCCGGCCGCTGTCAGCACCCGGCGTGTTTTATCGCAGGGTAGCGGTTTCAGCTGTCACTGACGGTAAAACCGAGCATCATGCCAGTATCTTCGTGCTCCAGCAGATGACAGTGCGCCATATAGGTATGCTGTTTGTCAGCGGTGTGTGGGAAGTTGACCAGCACCTCACTGGCACCTCCTTCCACCCGAACCATATCCTTCCAGCCCTGACGATGGGCAGCGACCGGCTTGCCGTTCTCCGACAGAATGCGGAACTGGGTGCCATGAATATGGAAGGGATGCAGCATCATGTCGCCCTTACCGCTGATCTGCCATACCTCTGACGTTTGGCGCGGCACATCAAAAGAAGGATGATTCATATCAAAGGCTTTACCGTTGATCTTATTGCCCTGATGGAAATCATAGGGCTGATTGGTATGGCTCTGCTGCCTACCCATCGCCATCCCCTGCATACCGGACATATTATCCATTTTCATGCCAGACATACCGTCGTGCTGATGTTCCCCCTGGTCCATTGACATTTCAGAGTGATCATCCATCGACATATTACCCCTCGCTTTCTTGCCATAGCGCGTCATCAATGCCGCCATCCCTTGCTGATCAAGGGTCTTATCCATCGACAACGTCAAGCGACGGTGTGTCATACCCTGTAAGGTCGTTTCGGGCGGTAATGACGGCAGGGTCGAGAGCTGATCCGGCAGAGTACTGCTGGCGGCAATGCGTAACGGCAGGATGCTGACCAGCGACAGCGGTGCATCATACGGCGGCAACGTCATGCCAACCTGATCGGTGGGTAAGGTCACGATGTCATAGGGTTTGCCATCGCTGCTGTCGATCATCACCTCAAAACGCTCACCTGGCATCATTGGCAGGGAATCCAGTCGTACTGGTTCCGCTAACAACCCCCCATCGCTGGCAATCACATACATTGGGCGGTGATCACTGGTGGAGATAATCAGGCTACGAGCATTACAACCGTTAAGCATACGGTAGCGTGTCCAGCCTCGCGGCACCGCCTGCTGAGGATAGTTCACCCCGTTGGTCAGCATCAGGTCGCCGAACCAGCCGACGGCAGCCCGCATAATATCCAACTGATAATCGACGTTCTTCCCATCAGGAGTCAGGTTTTTATCTTGGAAAATCAGTGGAATATCATCCACCCCCCACTCAATCGGCAGACGCAGTTTACTGATTTCATCATCATCGATGATCAGCATCCCCGCCAGTCCGTGTGCGACCTGAAAACCGGTGTGGCCGTGATAATGGGGATGATACCAACAGGTCGCAGCCTGCTGATCGGGGGTAAAGGTCACTTCCCGTCGACCTCCAGCAGCAATCAACTCTTGCGGACCGCCATCCACCTCACCACCGACTTTCAGTCCATGCCAGTGTAGGGTTGTCGCCATCGGCAGCGTATTATTAATATCAATGGTCACCGACTGATGCCGCTGTAGACGGATCGCCGGTCCCAATAGGCTACCGTTGTAACCCCAGGTTGGTACTGCTTTACCCATCCATTCGGTGCTACCGGCCATCGCTGTCAGGCGGATCCGCTGACGAATGTCCGGAGTAAGCAGAGTCGGGACAGGAAGTATCGGCCGTTGGTCCGCCATAAGGGTACGGCTCCAGCCAGAAAATAAGCCTGCGGCGGCACAGGCACTGCTCAGTTTCAGAAAGTCTCGACGCTGCATCACGAAGTTCCCTTAGACAATAATCGCATTTAGTAAGCATAAACCTTTACCCTGCAGGAAGGTCAAGAAAGACACAATGTGATGTCGGTCAAATAGATCGTCATCCGTCAGATATCTATGCTAACGTGAAGATCAGAATAGAAAGGGAATGACGATGACTAAAATTTTCAGGCTGCTGCTGCTATCGCTGTTATGGAGCGTCGCCAGCAACAGTTATGCACTGGATGATTCACAGGCCGACGATATGGCCGATTTAACCGCAGTATTTATCTATCTTAAAAATGACTGTGGTTATCAGGATATTCCCGATATCCAGATCCGTAATGCCCTGCTGTTTTTTGCCCGTGAAAATCACTGGGATCTGAGTAATTACAATCAGTTGAATATGCAACAACGAGGCGAGTCTAGCTATGAAGACCTCAGCGGGATCCCGGTTCCTGAATCCCTCAAATGCCAGTCATTGGCGAAAAACTCACTCAGCTTATTGGCTTACGCCAGTAAATAACGGTGATAGGATCTCTCCCACGGTGTTGCTTTTACCCTTAGATTTATTCAGAGGAGTCATTTGATGTCGCAGTCTAACCACTGGCATGAAACCCTACATGACGGCTTTGGACAGTATTTTACCGTCGATAAACAATTGTATCGGGATAAGACTGAACACCAGGACTTGGTGATTTTCGAGAACCGTGCTTTTGGCCGAGTGATGGCGCTGGATGGCGTGGTACAAACCACTAGCCGTGATGAATTTATCTATCACGAAATGCTGACCCATGTTCCTTTATTTGCCCACGGGGAAGCCCGCAGTGTACTCATTATCGGCGGTGGTGATGGCGGTATGTTACGAGAAGTCGCTAGACACCCAGGGGTAGAACATATCACCATGGTGGAAATCGATGAAAGCGTCGTTAGCTTCTGCCGCGAATATCTGCCAGAGCACAGTGCCGGTGCGTATGAAGACCCGCGCTTTACCCTAGTGATTGACGATGGGGTAAACTTCGTTAACCAGACCGATCAAACCTTTGATGTCATTATCTCTGACTGCACGGACCCCATCGGCCCCGGTGAGAGCTTATTTACCTCTGACTTCTATGCTGGGTGTCAGCGCTGTCTCAACGAAAACGGTATCTTTGTTGCACAAAACGGGGTCTGCTTTTTACAGCAGCAAGAAGCGATTAACAGTCATCGCCGTTTAACGCCTTACTTTTCCGATGTCAGCTTTTATCAGGCCGCTGTCCCGACCTACTATGGCGGAATTATGACGTTTGCCTGGGCGACCAATAACGATTCATTGCGCTATCTGCCGGTCGAACTCCTCGCCTCGCGCCTCAAAGAATCTGGCATAAAGTGCCGTTATTACACCCCTGCTATTCATCAGGGCAGTTTTGCATTACCGCAGTATTTACTGGATGCTCTGGAAGCAGAGTGATCGCATCGACTGAAGGAGGTGAACGAAATTGCAAAAGCTGAAACTACATGGCTTCAACAACCTGACCAAAAGCCTGAGTTTTTGTATCTACGATATTTGCTACGCCAATACCCCGGCAGAGCGTGACGGCTACATTGCCTATATTGATGAGCAGTATAACGCCAACCGACTGACTGAAATCCTGACCGAAACTTGCAATATTATCGGCGCCAATGTTCTGAACATTGCCCGTCAAGACTATGAACCCCAGGGCGCCAGTGTCACCATTCTGGTCAGCGAAGAGCCGGTCAATCCCGAGGATATCGATACCTCGGAGCACCCCGGTCCGTTACCAGATACGATTGTCGCCCATCTTGATAAAAGCCATATCTGCGTCCATACCTATCCGGAAAGTCATCCTGAAGGTGGGTTATGTACTTTCCGCGCCGATATCGAGGTCTCAACCTGCGGTGTGATCTCCCCGCTCAATGCACTGAATTACCTGATCCATCAACTGGAATCGGACATTGTCACTGTCGATTACCGCGTTCGGGGGTTTACCCGCGATGTGAATGGCATTAAGCATTTTATCGATCACGAAATCAATTCGATTCAGAACTTCATGTCGGACAATATGAAGTCGATGTATGACATGGTAGATGTCAATGTCTATCAGGAGAACATCTTCCACACCAAAATGCTGTTGAAAGAGTTTGACCTGAAGCACTACCTATTCCATACCCGACCAGAAGATCTCTCCCCGGCGGAACACCAGCGTATCACTCAGTTATTATGGAAAGAGATGCGTGAAATTTACTATGGTCGCAATATCCCCGCAGTCTCGATGAAATAAATCATCCCTGACCGGCGACTGCCGCCGGTCTCTTTCCTTAACTCATCAAACAATTCCCATACCACAGAGAAGATGATGTCAGTCGCTCCCGTGAGTATTCGTCAGAATGTTGTTAGCGGCGCTCAATAAATTTCTGGTAAGCATCCACCAATAAAAAGAAATCCTCGGTACCACAGAACGACAATGACTCTTGATCGTAATAACTCATCCCTTCCTCAAGCTCATCTGTGTCGAAGGAGAGTAGATTGGCACCGATCATCACTTCTTCATCGTCGATCCACAATGAATACTCTTTACCGGGCTTATGCCACTGATTACTGGTTCCTTTGACGGACGCAGCACCGGCACGCACCTCGTCCAGTACAGCCAGATCCCCACGAACTTCATCATTAAACCAGTGCCCCACCGCTTCATGATCCATCGACATCCGCACTATCACGTTGCCGGTCACATCGTGCACAAACTGGTATTCCATAACAGACTCCTGAACCTACTACTCGCTTCTACGCGACTGACTGCTGAAACGCTTACCTGACCCCATGCCCTGACTGCGGAGCCATAAAAAAAGCACAGCATAAGCTGTGCTTTGTTGCCTACGGCTATGATAACAGGTATCAGACGGCTGTCTGAAAAATTACGCCATCGGCTTTATCGGTATACTGACTGAGGCGGTCAAAGTTCAGATAGCGATAGGTATCGCTGGCCGTTTTGTCCACCTGCGCCATGTACTGCTGGTATTCTTCCGGAGTAGGCAATTTGCCGAGCAGCGAAGAGATGGCTGCCAGCTCTGCTGAAGCCAGATAGACATTGGCACCATTACCCAAACGGTTCGGGAAGTTACGAGTTGAAGTCGACACGACGGTCGCCCCCTCTGCCACTCGTGCTTGGTTCCCCATGCACAGTGAACAGCCAGGGATCTCGACCCGCGCACCGCTCTTGCCAAACACGCTGTAGTAACCCTCTTCTGTCAGCTGCGCGGCATCCATTTTGGTTGGCGGAGCCACCCATAGACGTGTTGGCAGCTGCCCTTTATGGTTGTCGAGCAATTTACCGGCGGCACGGAAGTGGCCAATATTGGTCATACAGGAACCGATAAACACTTCATCGATTTTCTCACCCTGTACCTCCGATAGCCAGCGCGCGTCATCTGGATCGTTCGGTGCGCACAGGATAGGCTGCGTAATCTCGTTAAGATCAATATCGATCACCGCGGCATAGTCTGCGTCAGCATCCGCTTCCAGCAATTGCGGATCGGCCACCCATTTTTCCATGCCCTGAATACGACGTTCAAGGGTACGACGGTCACCATAGCCTTCCGCGATCATCCATTTCAGTAGCACGATATTGGAGGTCAGATACTCAATGATCGGCGCTTTATCCAGCTTGATAGTACAACCGGCAGCAGAACGTTCTGCCGATGCATCAGACAGCTCAAAAGCCTGTTCGGCTTTCAGGTCAGGCAGACCTTCGATCTCCAAGATACGTCCAGAGAAGATGTTTTTCTTACCTTTCTTCTCAACAGTGAGCAGACCTTGCTTGATGGCATACAGCGGAATGGCATGTACCAGATCACGCAGGGTGATCCCCGGTTGCATTTTTCCGCTGAAACGGACCAATACCGATTCAGGCATATCCAGTGGCATCACACCGGTCGCCGCTGCAAATGCCACCAGACCAGAGCCTGCTGGGAAGGAGATACCAATAGGGAAACGGGTATGAGAGTCTCCGCCGGTACCGACGGTATCCGGCAGCAGCATACGGTTCAGCCAGCTGTGGATAATGCCATCCCCTGGGCGCAGAGAGACCCCACCCCGGTTCATAATAAAGTCGGGCAGGCTGTGCTGCATCTGCACGTCCACCGGTTTCGGATACGCGGCGGTGTGACAGAAGGACTGCATCACTAAATCTGCCGAGAAGCCAAGGCAGGCCAAATCTTTCAGTTCATCACGGGTCATCGGCCCGGTGGTATCCTGAGAACCTACCGAGGTCATCTTCGGCTCGCAATATTCACCCGGACGTACGCCAGTCACGCCACAGGCACGACCCACCATTTTCTGCGCCAGCGAGAAGCCACGGGTACTTTTTTCGACGGCTTTCGAGCTTAGGAAGACATCACTGGGCGCTAATCCCAGAGATTCCCGAGCACGGCTGGTCAGGCCACGACCAATAATCAGCGGAATACGGCCACCGGCGCGGACTTCATCCAGTAGCACCTCGGTTTTCAGGCTGAAGGTTTCAACCAGTTCGTCATTTTCATGGCGGCGTACTTCCCCTTTATAGGGATAGATATCGATAACATCGCCCATATTCAGGTTACTGACATCCACCTCAACCGGCAGGGCTCCGGCATCTTCCATGGTATTAAAGAAAATTGGTGCGATTTTACTGCCCAGTACCACACCGCCACCTTTTTTGTTCGGCACATAAGGAATATCTTCCCCCATAAACCACAGTACAGAGTTGGTCGCTGATTTACGGGAAGAGCCTGTCCCGACGACATCGCCGGTATACACCAACGGGAAACCTTTCTTCTGCAAGGCTTCAATTTGTTTGATCGGCCCAACGTTACCGGCATCATCCGGCTCAATCCCCTCACGGGCAATTTTCAGCATCGCCAGTGCATGCAAGGGAATATCTGGACGCGACCACGCATCTGGAGCCGGAGAAAGGTCATCGGTGTTGGTTTCACCGGTGACTTTGAAAACCGTTAAGGTGATTTTTTCGGCCAGTTTTGGACGCGACAAGAACCACTCCGCATCCGCCCAGGATTTCAACACCTGCTGCGCATAGGGGTTACCGGCTTTGGCTTTTTCTTCGACATCAAAGAAGTTATCAAACATCAGCAGGGTATGTGATAAGGCTTTGGCAGCCCCCGCAGCCAGTGTGTCGCTATCCAGCGCCTCAATCAGCGGATGGATATTATACCCCCCCTGCATGGTGCCTAGTAACTCAATGGCTTTCTCAGGGCTGAGTAGCGGAGAGACGGCGTCACCTTTGGCAATTGCCGCCAGAAACCCGGCCTTCACATAGGCGGCTTCATCAACGCCAGGGGGCACACGGTTAACCAGCAGATCCATCAGGAACGCTTCTTCACCGGCTGGCGGCGATTTTAGCAGTTCAACCAGTGCTGCCGTTTGGGAAGCATCCAAAGGTTTGGGGACAATCCCCAGCGCTGCACGTTCGGCAACGTGCTTACGGTATTCTTCTAGCACGACGTTCTCCTCACTCACATTGTAATGGCTTCCGGCCATCTGACTCTGCGTTATTTAGGGGATCAGGGCAGAGTTCAGAAGAGCGGGCCCGTTTTTGCAGCATATCAGGATCCCAAATCGTTGTTAATCTGTTTACAAAAAATCAACATTTAAGATCGGGTGATACGCTACCCGCAGACAGAGGTAATCAACTGAAAATTAATACATTAATTAAACTATCACTCTTTTACTGTGAAACATAAAGAAAAAGAATTCTCTGTCACAAGGTCATGGATCTGCAGTGCTCTCCTGTCGCTAAAATAGTTTACAGTGGTTGATGTCTGGTTGACGTTTGCGGTTCCCCTTGTCTGAAAAAGCCCTTATGATTTGCAGGGCTGTTTTGCGCGGATCTATTTTTCCACCGCCCCTCAGATACCGGAAGTTGCTCTGCCATACCCCCATGAACCGGCCACAGGCAGGCTCACTTTACGCCACACTGAGGACAGAAAATGTTGACTCACGCACTCTTTCCTCCCGGGGATCCCAAAAAAACCGGTTAATAGTTGCATTATGCGACCGCTCTCCCTTTTCTAAACCTGTCCCTTCAAGGAGCCAATAATGGACGATGACACGAGACGGCAACGTATTACGCGTTGCAGGAGGACGCCTGCCTGACGTCTGCAACGCATCTCAGTTTTTGCTGTACAGCACCGCGCTAACCGGTACTGACAGCCTGATATGGATAATGATGAGATGACTCAGATACTGAATACCCGCCCTTACCCGCACTCTGCAAAGCCTACCGAACCGTCTGATCGCACCGGTATTGCTCGACATATCGCCACCAGCAGCGAAACCACCCTTCGGCAATTAAATACCTGCGCAGAGGGCTTATCCACTGAGGAGGCAAGCCATCGCTTGCAATGTCAGGGTGCTAACCAAATCACTCCCCATAAAGCGCCTCCTGCCTTACTGCAATGGTTGCTGGCGTTTCATAACCCCTTTATCTATGTACTGCTCGCTCTGGCCTGTGTCAGTTTTATTACCGATTTCTGGTTACCTTTTCGCGCCGGAAAACCTACCGACCTGACCAGCGTAACCATTATGAGCTGCATGGTGCTGTTCAGTACCCTGCTGCGCTTTATACAAGAATACCGCACCGGTAAAGCGGCCGAGGCGCTGAATGCCCTGATTGAAGTCACTGCCAGAGTACAGCGCTCCGATGATGCCGAGGAGATACAGTTACTGGCCTTGCCGCGCCAGCAACTGGTGCCAGGAGATATTGTCGAGATCAGTGCCGGGGATATGATCCCTGCTGACTTGCGACTGCTGGAAAGCCGCAATTTATTGGTGAATCAGTCCGCCCTCACCGGTGAGACACTGCCGGTCGAAAAGCAGGCACGGCTGACAGCGCAGTCTCCCGTAGATGAATACGGCGAACACCGCTTACTGAATGAACCGGCTATTGCCCTGATGGGCACTAGCGTTATCAGCGGATGCGCCCGGGCGGTGGTGGTCGCCACCGGCAACCAAACGTGGTACGGCTCTCTGGCTCGGCAAATCGCCGCGGCACCGCCGCCAACCGCCTTTGATAAAGGGGTCAACAGCGTCAGCTGGCTACTGATCCGTTTTATGGGGGTAATGGTGCCGGTGGTGTTTGTGATCAACGGACTGACCAAGGGTAACTGGACCGATGCACTGTTTTTCTCCTTGGCTGTTGCCGTCGGCCTCACCCCAGAGATGCTGCCGATGATCGTCAGCACCAACTTGGCAAAAGGCGCTATGGCACTGGCTGCCCGAAAAGTGGTGGTAAAACGCATCCATGCTATCCAGAACCTCGGAGCGATGGATGTACTGTGCACCGATAAAACTGGGACCCTTACCGACGATAATATGGCATTGGTCAGCACGCTGAACCCGCAGGGTGAGGCGGATAGCCGGGTCGCGGAACTGGCTTGGTTGAACAGTTACTATCAGCAAGGCATCAGTAATCCGATGGATCGCGCAGTGATTAATTATGGGCGGCAACAGGGAATGAGCCGTCGTTTACAACATTTGCGTAAAGCCGATGAACTGCCCTTTGATTTTACCCGTCGTTGCTTGTCCGTATCGGTATTTAACGACCAAGGCTGCCCGTACATTATCTGCAAAGGGGCTAGCGAAGAGATGCTCGCACGCTGTAGTGAGCTGAGGGTATCAGAAGCCACGCAGCCTCTGACAGACGTCAAACGTCAGCACATTCGTGAGACCGTCGCGGGGTACAACCGTCAGGGTTATCGGGTACTTCTAGTGGCCACCCGCATCCTACCCGTAGAACAAGCAACCCGTCGTCTGTCCCAGGGTGACGAGCGGGAACTGACCCTCAACGGTATGTTGTTATTCCTCGACCCAGTAAAACCAGGAGCGCAGGCGGCGCTTACCGCGCTGAAGGAACTTGGTGTGGCGGTAAAAGTCCTGACTGGAGATAATGCTGAGGTTAGTGCTAAGATCTGTCAACAGCTTGGGCTGGATACCGGTACTCCTCTCACCGGTCCGCAGCTTGCCGCCATGGACGATCCTCAGCTGAAAGCGCTACTGCCCCAGCATTCACTGTTTGCACGCCTTACCCCCAGCGACAAAACCCGACTGGTGACGCTGATGCAACAAAGCGGACACACCGTCGGCTTTCTCGGTGATGGGATCAACGATGCCGCCGCACTGCATCACGCGGATGTGGGGATTTCCGTCGAAAATGCTACTCAGGTTGCCCGTAGCGCTGCCGATATTATCCTGTTGGAGAAAGACCTAAATGTACTAGAACAGGGAGTACGCACCGGTCGTCAAACCTTCGGTAATATCATTAAGTATCTGAATATCACCGCCAGTGCTAACTTTGGGAATGTCTTTTCAGTACTGATCGCCAGTGCTTTTCTGCCCTTTTTGCCGATGCTAGCCATTCAACTTCTGCTGCAAAACCTGATCTACGATGTTTCTCAGATGGCACTCCCTTGGGATCGGATGGACGATGAATTTGTTGCCCAGCCGCGTAAATGGGATGCCGGTAATATCGGTCGCTTTATGCTAGTGATGGGACCACTCTCTTCACTGTTTGATGTAGCGACCTTTGTGATCATGTGGCATCTGTTTGCTGACGCTGGCAGTAGCATGGCTTCGTTGTTCCAGTCGGGCTGGTTTGTGGAAGGGCTGTTATCCCAAACTCTGGTGGTGCATATGCTACGCACTCGCAGGATCCCTTTCCTGCAAAGCTGTGCTCGCTGGCCCGTTCTGGTCAGTACCCTGCTGGTGGTGGTTATCGGCATCGCCCTGCCTTACAGCGGATTGGCCCACAGTATCGGTCTCACCCCGCTGCCCCTCGATTACTTTCCTTGGCTGCTGCTGATCCTTAGCAGTTATTGCCTGCTAAGCCAGGGCACCAAACAGTATTACTGCCGTCGCTTTGGACAGTGGTTCTGACACAAAAAACGGCTCCCGTGGGAGCCGTTTTTTATTACCGTCAGCGATTATTTCTTTTTCGCTTTCGGGTTAGGCAGGTCAGTGATGCTGCCTTCAAAGATTTCCGCAGCCAGACCGACCGACTCATGCAGTGTCGGGTGAGCATGGATAGTCAGAGCAATATCTTCGGCATCACAGCCCATCTCAATCGCCAGACCGATTTCACCCAACAGCTCACCGCCGTTAGTCCCGACAATCGCCCCGCCAAGGATACGGTGAGATTCTTTGTCGAAAATCAGTTTGGTCATACCGTCGGCGCAGTCGGAAGCAATCGCCCGTCCTGAGGCGGCCCACGGGAACACAGAAACTTCGTAGCTGAGGCCTTTTTCTTTGGCTTCTTTCTCGGTCAGTCCTACCCAAGCAACTTCTGGCTCGGTATAGGCAATAGAAGGAATGACTTTAGGATCGAAGTAATGTTTCTTACCGGAAATCACTTCTGCGGCAACATGACCTTCATGCACCCCTTTGTGCGCCAGCATCGGCTGACCGACGATATCGCCAATCGCAAAGATGTGGGGAACATTGGTACGCATCTGCTTATCGACATTGATAAAGCCGCGGTCATCGACCTCTACACCCGCTTTACCGGCATCAAGGCTCTTACCATTCGGCACACGACCGATAGCCACCAGCACTGCGTCATAGCGCTGAGGTTCAGTAGGCGCGTTTTTACCTTCCATCGACACGTAGATACCGTCTTCTTTGGCTTCCACGGCTGTCACTTTCGTTTCCAGCATCAGGGTAAACTGTTTGCTGATACGTTTAGTGAACGCTTTCACCACGTCTTTATCGGCTGCCGGGATCACTTGGTCAAACATCTCAACCACGTCAATTTTGGATCCCAGAGCATGGTAAACGGTCCCCATTTCCAGACCGATAATACCACCGCCCATCACTAGCAGACGTTCCGGCACATTTTTCAGTGCCAGCGCGTCGGTAGAATCCCAGACACGCGGATCTTCATGAGGGATGAAAGGTAACTGCACCGGACGGGAACCGGCCGCAATAATGGCATTATCAAAAGTAATGGTGGTTGCGCCGCCTTCACCTTCCACTTGCAGGGTATTGGCGCCGGTAAATTTACCGATACCGTTGACCACTTTAACTTTACGGCCTTTCGCCATACCTGCCAGGCCACCGGTCAGCTGATTGATGACTTTATCTTTCCAGCTGCGGACTTTATCGATATCGGTCTGTGGCTGACCAAAGACAATGCCATGGGCTTCCAGAGCTTTGGCTTCTTCGATCACTTTAGCAACGTGCAGTAACGCTTTAGAAGGGATACAACCTACATTCAGACAGACACCGCCCAGGGTGCTGTAGCGTTCAACCAGAACGGTTTCCAGGCCTAAGTCCGCACAACGAAATGCAGCGGAATAGCCCGCAGGGCCTGCACCAAGTACCACGACTTGGGTTTTAATCTCTGTACTCATCATGACCTCTTATTTGACTGTCCGACAGTCCGACGTCAGTAGTTATCAATGATTACGGCCGGCCACCACCGGTCCGCATGTAGCGCAAGAGTTTACAGAATTGTTAACAAACTGCAAACGGCTTTCTTATAACCCGATTGTCACCTTGGAAGGGTTCATGGCCCCCTACTGCTCAGCGATACGGCTGAACAGCACTGAGGCCGGGGAAGCCCGGCCTCAGTGAGATTACATCACCAGACGGCGAATATCTGACAGCACTTGGTTGATATAGGTAATAAACCGAGCACCGTCTGCCCCGTCAATAACACGGTGGTCAAACGACAGCGACAGTGGCAGCATCAGGCGCGGCGTAAACTCTTTGCCGTTCCAAACCGGCTTCATCGCCGATTTAGAGACGCCAAGAATGGCCACTTCTGGCGCATTGACGATTGGCGTGAACGAGGTTGTCCCCAGCCCGCCCAGGCTTGAAATCGTAAAGCATCCGCCCTGCATATCGCCGGAGGTCAGTTTACCGTTACGGGCTTTTTTCGAGATTTCCATCAGTTCACGGGATAACTCGATAATGCCTTTTTTGTTCACGTCACGGAACACCGGAACCACCAGACCGTTAGGTGTATCCACCGCTACACCGATATTAACGTATTTTTTCAACGTTAAACGTTGCGCGTCTTCAGAAAGTGAACTGTTAAAACGCGGGAAAGCTTCCAGCGCTTTCGCCACGGCCTTCATAATGAACACCACCGGCGTGATTTTTACGTCCAGCTTCTGCTTTTCAGCATCGATATTCTGCTGTTTACGGAAGGCTTCCAGTTCGGTGATGTCCGATTCATCAAAGTGCGTGACGTGCGGGATCATCATCCAGTTACGGCTCAGGTTCGCTCCAGACAGTTTCTGGATACGGCCCAGCTCCACTTCCTCAACTTCACCGAATTTACTGAAATCGACTTTCGGCCATGGCAACATACCAGGCATTCCGGCAGACGCCGTGCCCGCAGTTTCGGCACGTTTGACCGCGTCTTTCACATAACTCTGCACGTCTTCACGCAGGATACGGTTTTTACGCCCAGTGCCCTTCACTTTCGCTAAGTTGATGCCGAATTCACGGGCCAAACGACGGATAACCGGCGTGGCGTGGACATAGGCCTCGTTTTCGGCGAAATCACTTTTTTCCGCTGCGGCAGGTGCTGCCGTAGGTTTAGCGGCGGCAACTGGCGCGGCGCTGGTTTTCTCTGCAGCAGCCGGTTGTGCTGCTGGGGCGGCCGGAGCGCTACCCGCTACTTCAAATACCATCATCAGCGAGCCGGTGCTGACTTTATCGCCGGTGGCAACTTTGATCTCTTTAACGACCCCAGCAAACGGTGCCGGCACTTCCATGGAGGCTTTATCGCCCTCCACGGTGATCAGTGACTGTTCGCTTTCGACGCTATCGCCAACCTTGACCATGATTTCGGTCACTTCGACTTCATCACCGCCGATGTCTGGGACATTGACCTGTTTGCTGCTCGTGCCCGCAGAGGCAGCCGGTGCAGCCGCAGCGGACGGCTTGGCGTCTGCCACAGGTGACTCACCGGAAGACGCGATGTCGAACACCATAATCAGTGAACCGGTGCTGACTTTATCACCAGTAGTGACTTTAATTTCTTTCACTGTGCCGGCAAACGGCGCCGGAATTTCCATGGAGGCTTTATCACCTTCCACGGTCAGCAGCGACTGTTCGGCCTGCACGCTGTCACCGACCTTGACCATGATTTCAGTCACCTCGACTTCATCACCGCCAATGTCCGGTACCTGTACTTCTCGGGTGGCAGTTTGTGTCGCAGGCTGTACATTGGCTTGCGAGGCTGCCGCTTGCTGTGCTTGTTCGGCCGGCGCTGGAGCATCATCCGCGGCTTCAAAGATCATAATCAGTGACCCGGTTTCCACTTTGTCACCGGTCGCGATTTTAATCTCTTTTACCACACCCGCCTGCGGTGAAGGCACCTCCATCGATGCCTTATCGCCTTCTACGGTGATCAGCGACTGCTCCGTTTCCACGCTGTCGCCCACTTTCACTAGAATTTCGGTCACTTCAACTTCGTCAGCACCGATATCCGGGACCTTGATTTCAATTGCCATCAATCTTTACCTCTTATGCCAGACGCGGGTTGACTTTATCCGCATGGATATCAAATTTGCGGATCGCTTCTGCGACCACACTCTTATCAATCTCACCACGTTTCGCCAGTTCACCCAGAGCAGCCACCACCACATACGACGCATCCACTTCGAAATGATGACGCAGGTTTTCACGGCTGTCTGAACGACCGTAACCATCGGTCCCCAGTACACGGTAGTCGCTGGCCGGAATATAGTTACGTACCTGCTCAGCAAACAGTTTCATATAGTCGGTAGACGCCACGGCTGGCGCATCGCTCATCACCTGAGCAATATAAGGTACGCGCGGTGCTTCGGTCGGGTGCAACATGTTCCAACGCTCACAATCCTGACCGTCACGGGCCAGTTCAGTGAAGGAGGTCACACTGTAGACATCTGAACCCACGCCATAGTCTTTAGACAGGATCTCTGCCGCTTCACGGACATGACGCAGGATAGAACCCGAGCCCAGCAGCTGAACTTTCCCTTTGTTTCCTTCCAGCGTATCCAGCTTGTAGATCCCTTTACGAATACCTTCTTCCGCGCCTTCCGGCATGGCAGGCATATGGTAGTTCTCGTTCAGGGTGGTGATGTAGTAGTAAACATTCTCCTGCGCTTCACCGTACATACGCTCCAGACCGTCATGCATAATCACCGCCACTTCATAGGCGTAAGCTGGGTCATAGGAGATGCAGTTAGGGATAGTCAGAGACTGAATATGACTGTGACCATCTTCGTGCTGCAGGCCTTCACCGTTAAGGGTGGTACGGCCGGAGGTTCCCCCAACCAGGAAGCCACGGGCTTGCTGATCGCCAGCAGCCCAGCACAAATCACCGATACGCTGGAAACCGAACATCGAATAGTAGATGTAGAACGGGATCATCGGCAGATCGTTGGTGCTATAAGAGGTTGCCGCCGCCAGCCAAGAGGCACCGGCACCCAGTTCGTTGATCCCTTCTTGCAGGATCTGACCTTTTTCGTCTTCTTTATAGTAAGCAACCTGCTCACGGTCCTGCGGCGTATACTGCTGACCGTTCGGGCTGTAGATACCGATCTGACGGAACAGGCCTTCCATACCAAAGGTACGGGCTTCATCCGCGAGGATAGGCACCAGACGATCTTTGATCGACTTATTCTTAAGCATCACGTTCAAGGCACGTACGAAAGCGATGGTGGTGGAGATCTCTTTATTTTGCTCTTCCAGTAATGGACGGAACTCTTCCAGAGACGGCATCTCCAGGGCTTCAGAGAATTTTTCCTGACGGCTTGGCAGGTAACCACCCAGTTTTTCACGCTGACCATGCAGGTAGTTGTACTCTTCCGAACCTTCATCAAAGGTCACATACGGCAGAGATTCCAACTGTTCGTCGCTGACTGGGACATTAAAACGATCGCGGATGTAGCGCACGCCATCCATGTTCATTTTCTTGACCTGGTGCGCAATATTTTTCCCTTCAGCGGTTTCACCCATACCGTAACCTTTGACGGTATGCGCAAGGATCAGTACTGGTTTACCTTTGGTGTCCTGTGCTTTTTTCAAGGCCGCATAGACTTTCTTCGGATCATGGCCGCCACGGTTCAGTGACCAGATCTGCTCGTCGGTCATGTCTTTGACCAACTCAGCGGTTTCTGGATACTTACCAAAGAAGTGCTCACGCACATAGGCGCCATCTTTGGATTTAAAGGTCTGATAATCACCGTCAACGGTTTCATTCATCAGCTGAATCAGCTTACCGCTAGTATCTTTACGCAGCAGTTCATCCCAGCGATCGCCCCAGATAACTTTGATCACTTCCCAACCGGCACCGGCAAAAATGCCTTCCAGTTCGTTAATGATCTTACCATTACCGGTGACCGGACCGTCCAGACGCTGCAGGTTACAGTTGATGATAAACACCAAATTATCCAGTTTCTCACGGGTCGCGATAGTGATCGCCCCTTTAGATTCTGGTTCATCCATCTCACCATCGCCGAGGAAGGCATAGACGGTCTGTGCCGCGGTATTTTTCAGGCCACGGTGTTGCAGATACTTCAGGAACTTCGCCTGGTAAATGGCTGACAATGGTCCAAGTCCCATAGAAACCGTTGGGAACTGCCAGAAGTCAGGCATCAGTTTCGGGTGAGGATAAGAAGAAAGCCCCTTGCCATGCACTTCCTGACGGAAGTTGTTCATCTGCTCTTCGCTCAGGCGACCTTCTAGGAACGCACGGGCGTAGATGCCTGGAGAGATATGGCCCTGGAAGTAGACCAGATCACCGCCATCCTGTGCAGTACGGGCACGGAAGAAGTGGTTAAAGCAGACTTCATAGACAGTGGCCGAGGATTGGAAAGAGGCCATATGACCGCCCAGTTCCAGATCCTTTTTCGAGGCACGTAACACTGTCATGATAGCGTTCCAGCGAATAGCTGAACGAATGCGTCGCTCCAGTGCCTGATTGCCCGGATATTCCGGCTCATCTTCAGCGGCAATGGTGTTGATATAGTCGTGAACCGTAGTACCGGCTGCGACATTAACACCACCCTTGCGAGCTGCGTCCAGTACCTGATCAATTAAGTACTGAGCACGTTCAACACCTTCTTCACGGATGACCGATTCGAGCGCCTGTAGCCAGTCGCGGGTTTCAATCGGATCCACGTCATTAGGTAAACGTTCTGACATGGGGCTTTTCCTTATCTGTGTCTAATACGTTGATTTTTCAGAGGCATACCTGAATGGCACTGGGCCGGAGAGTGTCAGGTAAACCCTTCTTAATTGCACATCCCGTGATGTACTTAAGCCTTGCGTTGCTGAAGACGTCGGAGAGACCGTGCCCGCCGGCTTTGTTCCCGGCTTCTTTCCAGCAATATTTCTTCAATAAACGCCAGGTGTGAGTGTGATTGTTCACGGGCTTTTTCGGGCTCACGTGCAATAATCGCCTCAAAAATTCTGGCGCGGTGCGCACTTACCTGCTCCAACATATCGCGGCGTAGGTAGAGTATTTCAAAATTCTGACGGACATTCTGCTCCAACAATGGTCCCATGGCGCGAACCAGATGCAGCAAGACCATATTATGGGCGGCTTCGGTGACGGTGATTTGATATTTAATGACAGCATCCGCTTCTTCATCGAGATTACCGCTGCTCTGGGCCTGCTGGATACGAAGATGGTGTTCACGGATACGTTGCAGATCTTCCTCTGTCCCCCGTAGGGCGGCATAATACGCGGCAATCCCTTCAAGTGCATGCCGTGTTTCCAGCAAATCAAAACGTGACTCTGCAGAATTGGCCAGTAGCCCTACCAATGGGTCACTCAAACTCTGCCACAGATCGCGCTGTACAAAGGTTCCTCCGCCCTGGCGGCGCAGTAGCAACCCCCTGGCTTCCAAGCGTTGGATCGCCTCGCGTACCGAAGGACGCGAAACCTCAAATTGCCGAGCCAGTTCACGCTCCGGCGGAAGTTGTTCGCCGGGGCGTAGTGAACCTTCCCTGATCAGCGATTCCAGTTGCTGTTCAATCGCATCGGAAAGCTTTGGCTGTCGGATTTTGCTGTACGTCATGCCGTAAAATATCAGTCCCTATCAACAGTCCGGATAATTGGTCATACCAATTACCATTTTACGGCGCTAAAGTAACAAAATATTTACCAGCTGTCCATAAAGGCTTCCTGCTGCCTTTACAGTATCTAATCTGGATCACATCCTAGATATAAGGTAAAAGGCAGTGAAGTATATCGCTTAAAGGCAAAAAATATCCATTTATTGCTAATTAAGCCGTTCCGTCAGCAATGTAATTTGTTCCCCACCGTTAAGCGAGACGCTACCCATAACGGCGGGATATCAACTTTTCCGCACTAAATATCAAAAGCCGAGTGCAAAGCGCACCACTTATCTTTATTCTGAACAGCGTCTGACGACAGACAGACGTCGGTGTTAACGGGTAAAATAATAATCAAAATCAGACATATGGCTGCTTTTCCCTGACAGGTAAGCAGCGGTGTTTATCATTACGAGGTTTTTATGGAAAAACAGCAAGAGGACGTGCTGAAAAGGGGGTTAAAAAACCGCCATATTCAGCTAATCGCTCTCGGTGGCGCCATTGGTACCGGCCTTTTTCTGGGGATCGCACAAACGATCAAAATGGCCGGCCCTTCCGTTCTGTTGGGATATGCCATTGGCGGCTTTATCGCTTTTCTGATCATGCGCCAGTTGGGTGAAATGGTGGTTGAAGAACCGGTTGCAGGTTCATTTAGTCACTTTGCCTATAAATACTGGGGCAGCTTTGCCGGTTTTGCCTCTGGATGGAATTACTGGGTTTTATATGTATTAGTCGCCATGGCAGAACTGACTGCTGTCGGGGTCTATATTCAGTACTGGTGGCCGGAAATACCGACCTGGGTCTCAGCGGCAGCGTTCTTTGTGCTGATCAATGCGATTAACCTCGGTAACGTTAAACTCTACGGTGAAATGGAATTCTGGTTTTCCATGATCAAAGTGGTTGCGGTGGTCGCGATGATCCTGTTCGGCGGCTGGATGCTGGTCAGTGGACATGGGGCAGCAGAAGCGTCGGTCACCAATATCTGGGCAATCGGCGGCTTCTTCCCACACGGCATTACCGGACTAGTCATGGCGATGGCAGTGATTATGTTCTCCTTCGGTGGCCTTGAGTTGGTCGGTATTACCGCCGCCGAAGCCGATAACCCAGAGCGCAGCATTCCGAAGGCCACTAATCAGGTGATCTACCGTATCCTGATCTTCTACATTGGCTCGCTGGCTATCCTACTGTCGCTCTATCCGTGGACCAAAGTCGTCGAAGGCGGCAGCCCCTTCGTACTGATCTTCCATGAGCTGGGCGATAGCCTAGTGGCAAATGCTCTCAACGTGGTGATCCTCACCGCCGCTTTATCGGTCTATAACAGCTGTGTCTACAGTAACAGCCGGATGCTGTTCGGTTTGGCTAAACAGGGCAACGGTCCAAAGATCCTGATGAAAACCGATCGCCGCGGTGTGCCTTATATGGCGCTTGGATTATCAGCGCTGGCTACCGCCATTGGTGTGTTGATTAACTACCTAATGCCAGCCAAAGCCTTCGGCTTACTGATGTCGCTGGTGGTCTCTGCGTTGGTGATCAACTGGGCGATGATAAGCTTGGCTCATCTGAAATTCCGTAAAGCCAAGGATCGTCAAGGGGTCAAACCGCGCTTTCCGGCGCTGTTCTATCCGGTCGGAAACTGGTTATGCCTGCTGTTCCTGATTGCTATCCTGGTGGTGATGGTGCTCACCCCGGGGATGGCTATCTCGGTCTGGTTAATTCCCGTATGGCTAGTGATCCTCGCCATTGGTTATGCGTTTAAGCAGAAAACAGTGTCGCACTGAACCGATCGGCAGACATAAAAAAGGGCCACTGTGCAGAGAACGCCAGTGGCCCTTTTTATTGCGCGCCTGCTACAGCAGTGCGCCGGTAATGGTCAGTAAGGCCACGATCACCACCAGCACCAAGGTAATACGTTTTGCCAGCGCTACCGCGATACGCGGTTTTTCAACCTTATCCTCGCAGGGATCACGTTCCAGAGAGAACTGTGCCAGCCGGGTCAGCACCTGATACGGGGTATGGCGGAAATCCTGCATGTATTTAAACCAGGCCGGCAGCGCTTTTTCACCATGGCCCAGCATGGCATAGGCTGCACCCGCTAACCGTACCGGGATCCAGTCGACGACAAACAGTATTCTTTCCACCCCTGATTGCTCCCGTTCGGCAGCACTGTGATGTTTCGCCAGCCAGCCCTGCCAGGCCCGTAAAAACGCATAGCCTACCAGTGTGACTGGCCCGTAGGCACCGCCCACCACAAACCAGAATAGCGGTGCCAAATAGAAACGGTAGTTAATCCAAAGTAAAGCATTCTGCAGTTCCCGCAGATAAACGCGCTCATTGGCGGTATCCGGTAAGCCATGGATCAGGCTCAGTTCTTCCGCCATCGCCTGATGAGCGACCTGATCATCCACACTGGCCGACTTCAGATAGGCATGATAATGCAAGCGCGTCACCCCGGCTCCGATACATAACACGCCGACCACTACCCACAGCAGCAGCGACGGGATACCAAATAAAAGCCCCTTCAGGCCATGCACCACCAGCAGGGTGATCAGCATCGCCAGCACCACCATACCGCCGGTCCGCATTAACGAGAAATGAGTCTGCCCACGAAACAGCGGGGTCAGTCGGCGTTCCAGTTGCCAGTGTTCTCCGAGCTTAAATAAACGCTCCCAGCACAACACCAGTAATAAGGTAAATAATGTCATTCTTTGTCGCCTTTCTGTCTGTGCAGCTCTGTTCAGGAAGTGGTTTTAACATCGATTTCATGGCGGTAACGGGCCCAATCAAAAGACTCGCCTGGATCGGTTTTACGACCTGGGGCAATATCACTGTGTCCGGTAATATCTTCAGCCTTGATCGAATAACAACGCATCAGTGTTTCAGTGACTCGGCACAGTGACTGATACTGTTCATCGGTATAAGGCTCAGTGTCCGTCCCTTCCAACTCAATGCCGATAGAAAAATCATTGCAGTTATCTTCCCCTTGATAGGACGATTGACCGGCATGCCAGGCGCGTTTATCAAACGCCACATACTGCACAATCTCACCATCGCGCCGGATCAAGCAATGGGCGGCCACTTTTAGGTGGGCAATCTCCTGAAAATAGGGATGCGCCTCTGGAGATAAGGTGCCGGTAAACAGCTGATCGATCCACGGACCTCCGAACTGACCGGGGGGGAGACTGATATTATGGATCACCAGCAACCGCGGAACGACCTCATCAGGACGCTCATTAAAATGCGCGGATGGGACTTTTTTCGCGGCGCTCAACCAGCCGGATTCCAGTTTCATTGCGGTCATCTCTTCCTGCCTGATATCGAAAAAATCAACAAAACGGCCATGATAGGGCTTCTGTCTATAAGGAACCAGTGTTGACAACACATAGTTACGCTATTCAACTGGTGACTAGCAATACATCAGGCTACAGTATTTAGCTCTGTGACTAAAGGAGCAACCCTTGTTATGCCTGTCAGCCCAATCGTTTCACAGCACTGTAAGCGACAGTTACGTGAACGCGCGCACAATGAAATTTTGCAGGCGGTTCGCCAGAGGATAAAATCCCCCACAACCCTCTCACATCCCATCGACCGTGCCCTGATGTCTACCAATCAGACTGCGCAGGCCACTATTATCAGCGAGCGGGACGGAATTTTTTGTGGTCGCCATTGGGCAGAGGCGGTCTTTAACGCTATTGACCCCACTCTCACCCTGACGTGGCAAGTGGATGATGCAGTCGCCATCACTGCCGGACAAACCCTAGCAACGGTGAGCGGCCCAATAAGCGCTATACTGGCCGCAGAAAGTACTGCCCTGTGGTTCTTACAGCGACTCTGCGGCGTCGCGTCCGTATTCGCGCAAACACTGAATGCCGTCGCCGGTGCTGACTTGCGGGTGCTTATCGGTATCAATGATACCCCCGCCCTCACCGCATCACTAAAATATGCCATGCTCTGTGCCGATACCGGTTTCCAACGCGTGGATGTGAATGATCCCATCCCGGTAACCGCTAACCATATCTCTGCCTGTGGCTCACTGACGGCAGCCATGGAAAATGCTCGCTGGCTGGACCCTGATCGTCCGGTGGAGGTTGCGGTCAGCTCACTCAAGCAGTTTCATCAGGCCCAGCAAGCTGGTGCCGATCTGATTTTACTGCAAGGTTTCTCGCTGCCACAACTCAGCACCCTGCCTACGGCACTGCCGGGGCTGACGCTGGTGGTGGACGGCCCGTTCGACACGCAGCAGTTTCAGGCACTTGCCCACTGCGGGATTGAATACCTCTCCGCCACCGCGCTGGTAAGCCAACAACCACTGGCAATTCGTCTTAGCCTTACTCCTACCAGTTAATTGTTCTGAGTGCGGTCGTCGTTATTCGCCGCACTTATGCGTACTCTATTTTTAAACCTGATGCTTACTTTCTTTGAATTGTGAATAGCATCAATAATACTCAGTATAAAAGCAGTGATACTAGCAACTTCTTTATTATTTATAATGCGTTTTGATCGTTATCGAGATAACAGTATGGATACTGTAGAAGAATTAAATGGAACCTATTTCTATTCAGACACTTCAAATCTCAGCGCAGGAGAACTTTTCTTTTGGATTATGATAGATGAAACGTCAGAGTATTTTGGTATCAAAGATATTGCTGCAGTCACTGCGATATATTCAGGCAGCAATACTCTCACTGTTACAGGAAAGTTTGCTGGAGCCACTCCGGTGACATCTGTCGCCTCCTTACTCTCCCGAAAACTGTTTAGGGCGACAATGATGCCAATTAGACTGCCGACATGGGTAGGATTTCCTCCGAATGTAAAACGGATTATGACGTATAAACTCAGCACTTTTATAGGCAGGAGTCTGCCTGTCGTGGGATGGGTCATCATTGCCAGTGACATTGTCATCATCACTTTTAGGGCGGTTAGCAAATACAATACCTTGGCACATCCCGCAGATTGTCTTTAGCAGGCTATTATGGATAATCGACAGCAACAGATTATTGACTGGTATAACGAAAACTGGAATATGCGACTATTGCCCTTTTTCAAAAAACCAGTAATCACTCCTGATACTAGCCTTTCTACCGGTAACTATCCCTGGGTTCGGGAGGATGCGGAGGAGATCCTCTGTCACTATTTTACTTTTTTTAATGTTGAACGCCGTGGTTTTACTCTGGCGCTTTACTGGCCAAATGAAGAAGTTTTTATGCCGCTTAATATCTTACGGGCAGAAAATCGAAAGTGGAAATGGAAACAGCCAAAACCTTTGACATTAAAAATGTTAGCGGAATCTGCAAGCGCTGGGTATTGGCTTTATGATTAAAAGGATATTCAGTTATGGCAATTCCAGCACATTTATGGCTTAAAGATGATGACGGGAAATTAATTAAAGGAACATGTGATATCGCTGACCGAGAGGACAGCATAGAAATTATAAGTTTCAGCCATGGTATGCACCTTCCCACAGATCCGACTACCGGTAAAATAACCGCACCCCGTATCCACTCACCGATGTTGTTAGAGAAAGAGTTTGATTCTTCTTCTCCCTCTCTTCACAAAGCGGTTGCGACCGGGCAAACACTCTGTAGCGCCGAGATAAAGTGGTACCGTATTAATGACGCAGGTCAGGAAGTTGAGTATTTCAATATGTTCCTCGAAAATGTCAGGGTCGTCGCGATAACACCGGTCATGTACAACACTCGGACTGTTGAAAAATGCAATCACCTAGAATGCATTGAATTACGTTATGAACGCATCACATGGCGCTATTGCGAGGGTAACAAGCAGTACACTGACGCTTGGAATGAACGAATAACCGCATAGTGCCTTTTACAGAATCACCCTGTGCAGCACAGCGTATGCGCATAATACACTGCGAGCCGCCTCAGAGAACGGTGAGCGTTTATGTTTGCGACGCGGGTTTATAACGGGAACGATCGCGAAACCGTGGTCTGCCTGCTGAAAGCTTAGCCGCCAGATGTCAGTATCTCCCTCATTCATTGAAGGAGAAAACTGTGAAAAACGACCTTGGATTCACCCTGATTGAACTGATGATCGTCATGGCGATTATTGCCATTCTCAGTGCCATCGGCCTACCCGCCTATCAGAACTACTTACAGAAAGCCGCAATGAACGATATGCTGCAACTGATGATGCCTTATAAAACGGCCATTGAATTGTGCAGTATGGAGCAAGGTTCCCCGCAGGGGTGTAACGCAGGCACCCAAGGCATCCCTCCAGCAAAAGGCTCACGCTACAGTGAAACAATCGTGATTGCCGACGGCACCATGACGTTAGCAGGGCGTGAGACACTACAAGGCCTAACCGTTGACTTGATCCCACAATGGAATCAGCAGGACGGTGACTTTACTTGGGCAAAACGTTGTCAGAGTGACAGTCGACTGTTACTGAATAACTGCCAATCACAATTCCGGTTTGATGATGTTGGGCAGGACCTATGAGTCATACACCGCTGCAGAGCCTGTGTCGGCAGCTACCGGCCTGTGTTATCAGCCAGACACCCTCTCATTTGACACTGGCGGTCACCAGCACCCCGCCACAGGAGATGCTCGATGCACTGCATTTTGCTAGTCAATGTCAGCTGTTATTTGAATATTGGCCGCAGGCCCGCATAGAACAACAGCTCCGCCAGCAACATCTCAGCCAGCCTGCAGGACAACCATTACTGGATATTCCTGAACTGGCCCAGCAGTTATTGGATCAAGCGACCCGTCAGCGGGCATCGGATATCCATATTGATCCCCGAGCCGAGGGATTCCAGATCCGCTTAAGGATCGACGGGATACTGCACCCTTTACCCTCTGCAAATACCTATCCTGGGGAGGCACTGATCGCCCGCTTTAAAGTACTGGCCGGACTGGATATCGCCGAGACCCGACGCCCTCAAGATGGAAAGCTAACCGCCGACAGTGATAGCGGACAGCAGCCGCATAGTTTCCGCCTATCCACGTTGCCAACAGAATTTGGGGAAAAAATGGTGCTGCGCCGCCAGTATCCGGCTACCGCCGCCCTCCTCCCCGAGCAACTTGGGCTGGCAGCCGATGATCTGCGTGACCTGCAGCACTGCCTGAATCAGCCGCAGGGAATGATCTTAGTCACCGGCCCAACGGGCAGCGGCAAAACGCTCACCCTCTACAGTCTACTTAATGCCCTAAATAGCCCACAGAGAAATCTAGTCAGTGCCGAAGATCCTATCGAGATCAGCCTACCGGGGGTCAACCAGTCTCAGGTCAATTCCAAAGCAGGATTCAGTTTCTCACTCATACTACGGGCTCTGCTGCGTCAGGATCCTGATGTGATCATGATTGGCGAGATCCGCGATGATGAAACTGCTGAGATTGCGGTGAAAGCCGCTCAGACCGGGCATCTGGTACTTGCCACTTTGCATACAAATTCTCCTCCGGAGGCTATCACCCGTTTACGGCAGATGGGGATCCCCGGTTATCTTCTGGCTGCTTCGCTACGGCTGATCATCGCTCAGCGGCTGGTACGCAAGCTTTGTCAGCATTGTCGACGCCAAGCTGAGCCGCCACTGAAACTGCCGGTAAGCTTGTCTGAGCAGCCGCTGATGCACTGGCAGGCCTGTGGCTGTGATCACTGCTTCAGCGGCTATTATGGTCGCCGCGGACTCTTCTGTTTACTGCCGATTAAGGAGGCGTTATCCCAAGCCATCGCCGCTGACAGTCCACCTGGTACCCTGACTGACATCGCGCTGCAACAGGGAATGCGCCCGTTGCTGCTAAGTGGTTTGCAAGCGATCAGAGAGGGAGACACCAGTTGGCCGGAAGTGGTCAGGGTCACTGGAGGGATCAATGGCTAATTACCGGATTTATCATTGGCAGGCGGTTGACCGTCAGGGACAAGCCTGTCAGGGCGAATCCTTACTGAGTGGCACTCGCCAACTACATAGCCTGCTGCTGAGTGAAGGAAAGGTACTGATTAGCCTGAAAACACGAGGCCGCTACCGACCGCAAGCTTGGCACCCTCAGCAACAAATTCTGCTGTTTCATCAGACTGCCCTGCTACTGAGGGCCGGGTTGCCGCTGGTTGACGGACTACAACTGTTAGCCGACGGACATCCGCTAAAAATATGGCGTCTGCTGCTGCAGCAATTGCGCCGGCAGATTATGCGCGGTATCTCGTTCTCAGACGGCCTCGCGGCTTGGCCGGAAATTTTTCAGCCGCTCTGCTTGGCGATGGTACGGGCTGGGGAAAAAACTGGACAGCTTGACCGCTGCTGCTTACAACTGGCCCACCAACAACAGCAGCAACTTCAGTATAAAAAACAGTTCCTGAAAGCGTTGCGCTATCCACTGTTTATCCTGCTACTCACTCTAAGTATGACCTTGGGCATGCTACTGTGGGTGCTACCGGCCTTCGAAGAGATCTATCGCTCCGCCAATACCCCGCTGCCCGCGTTCACCCGTAGGCTTATCAGTATCTCTCAGGCCGCAACGAACACCTTACCGGTGCTCTTGCCGCTAGTGATGCTGCTATTGTTGGGCGGGGTCGGGCTGTATCGCTATCATCCCAGCTGGCAACTGTTACAACAAAAACTGCTGTTCCGCCTACCGCTGGCAGGTCGGCTTTGGCAAGCCACCACCTTGGCCCGCTTGTTCAGTTTACTGGCACTGACCCAGGGTGCCGGTTTGCCACTGTACGAAGGCCTGACTACGGCTACCGGCTTAGCCACCAGCCGCTTCTGGCATCAGCAACTTTCTGCTTTGCTGTCACATATCCGCCGAGGACAGTCACTCTCTACAGGAATGGAGCACCAACCGGGATTTACCCCGCTCTGTATTATGCTGATCCGATGCGGTGAGCAAAGTGGTCAGCTGGAGGTTCTCTTTCAGCATCTGGCCGACTGGTATGATACTGAGGCTCAACAACTCACAGTCCGTGTCAGCAGCAGTATCGAACCCCTAATGCTGCTTATCACCGGCAGCCTGACCACCATGATGGTGGTAGCACTTTATTTACCGATGCTTAATCTTGGCAACGCGCTGCTATAACCCTCCCGCCCAATTACTTTCGCTCCTTTTTCTGGTTACTCGCTGGCGGACATCACTGACAGAATCCGCCCAATCCTGAGCAAACGGATGGATAAAAATACAGCGACTGCCACCGCTCATCGCCGGTTCTCTACCGCAGGACTGCGTTTTTTAGCCTGATTGCGCTACAATTCATACTCTATGCCTGAATTGACAGGCAACTTAAGACCGAGAGTGACGCTGCCCGTTAATTGCTAGGACAAATAGCACTATGACCTATGTTGTTGCCCTGACCGGGGGGATAGGAAGCGGTAAAACCACCATTGCTAACCACTTTGCCTCGCTGGGCGTGCCGGTGATTGATGCCGATATTATTGCCCGCCAAGTGGTCGCGCCCGGCAGCCTGGCATTGCAGCAAATCCACCATCACTTTGGTACACAGGTGCTTCTACCTGACGGCAGCCTAAACCGCAGTTGGTTACGTCAGACCGTGTTCAGTGATCCTGCGGAGAAAACGTGGCTTAACCAGTGTCTACACCCGTTAATTCAGCAACAAACACAACAGGCGATCAGTGAGGTCACTGAAGACTGGTGTCTGTGGGTGGTGCCATTACTGGTGGAAAATAATTTACAACATTGTGCTGACCGGGTGCTGGTGGTGGACACCGATGAAGAAACTCAGATCCGCCGTACTATGGCACGGGACAATATGAGTAGGCAGCAGGCGGAAAGCATTTTGGCGGCGCAAGCTGACAGGCAGTCTCGGTTACAGGCTGCTGACGATATTATTGATAATTCAGGAGTACCTGCCGATAAGCAGCAGGAAGTCATAAGGTTGCACCACCACTATCAGAGACTGGCGTCTGCAAAAAAAGGATCTGCATTATGAGCACTGTCATCCTGTTCGAGTATCCGTTAAATGAGAAGGTACGCTCTTGGTTACGTATGGAGTATCTGCTGCTGCAGCTAAGCGGTAGCCAGCCGGTGAATGACCCCGTGGCAGCCTTAAGTTTTTTCCGCAGCATTGCCGATTTGCTGGATATTTTTGACCGTGGCGATATGCGTGCCGACTTGGTCAAAGAACTGGAGCGCCGCCAGCAGAAACTCGAAAGCTGGCTCAATGTCAGTGGCGTGGATGTTGCCCTAGTCAGCGAGCTGCAGCAGACACTCAAGCACCATTCTGCAGAGATGATGACGGTCCCACGTATGGGACAGCAGTTGCGTGAAGACCGCTTTATCAGCCAGGTCCGCCAACGTTTGAGCATTCCCGGCGGATGTTGTAGCTTTGACCTGCCGACGCTACAGATCTGGCTGCATCTGCCTGAGGATGTCCGCCAACAGCAGGTGGATGAATGGTGCCGCACTCTGCTGCCCTTAAAAGAAAGTTTATTATTGGTTCTGGATCTGATCCGTCAGTCTGGCACCTTTCAGACGAAAATGAGCCTGAACGGCTTTTATCAGGATAATGCTGAAGATGCCGATATCCTACGTCTGAAAATACGCGCTGAAGATGCGCTTTATCCGCAGATTTCTGGTCACAAAAATCGTTACGCTATCCGCTTTATGCCGGTGGACAGCGAAGGGGGACAGATCCCAGAACGGTTAGAGTTCGAACTCGCCTGTTGTTAAGAGGATGCTATGCAGGAAGAAATAATCACGGTCAAATGCCCGCAATGTCAAAAAGAGGTGATCTGGGATGAATTAAGTCCCTGGCGTCCGTTTTGCTCGAAACGCTGTCAGATGATTGATCTTGGAGAGTGGGCGGCGGAAGAGAACCGTATCCCGCTGGACGATAAATTGTCTGAGGATGAAAACTGGAGCGGAGAATAACCCCGCTCTGCAGGGAGCCCATGGCTCCCTGTGGTTTACTTTACAGTTCACCTGCCACTAGGCGGGCCACCAACTGATGGTTAGCTGGCGGAAAATCGTCGGCAATTAGGTCTTTCTGTGCCACCCAGCGTTGTGGCTGGCCTTCCTTCCCCCACGGCTCTCCCTGCCACTCCTCAACCAGAAAGAAATGCAGAGTGACGTGTACCTGTTCGTAGGTATGGTCCGCTTCGCCTACCGGACGCGCGTGGATCACGTCAATGCCGGTCTCTTCCATCAATTCACGTTTCAGTGCCTGTTCTGCGCTTTCATCCTGCTCAATCTTCCCACCCGGAAACTCCCATTTATTCGCCATATGGGAAGAGGATGAGCGACGGGCCAGAAAAATACCGCGCTGCGGGTCGCGGATAATCCCGACCGCTACTTGGAGATGCTTCATGGTTTACCCTTTATCACCAGCTCGCCGATTCAGCGGCTGATTGCAGTACATGCAGACAATAAAAAGGTTCATGTTGCCATGAACCTAAAGGTTTCAGCGTAAGACGGCCCCGGTGCTCCGGGGCACGTTTGTTAGGCAATACGCCCGTGACACTGCTTAAATTTCTTACCGGAGCCGCAAGGGCAAGGATCGTTACGTCCCACCTTACGCTCACCGCCCTGGGCAGCCATTTCCTGTGCCGCTTCGGTTTCAGCATCGACGTGGCTCAATTGCTGTTGACTAGCTAAGCGCTCCGCTTCTTCACGACGCTGCTGTTCCATCGCCTCAACCTCTTCCGGCATCCGTACTTGAACTTTGCTCAGCGTGCTGACCACTTCATACTTCAGCGCTTCAAGCATGGCACTGAACATCGCGAAGGATTCACGCTTATATTCCTGCTTAGGATCTTTCTGCGCATACCCACGCAGGTGAATACCCTGACGCAGATAGTCCATCGAAGCCAGGTGCTCCTTCCACAGCGTATCTAACGTCTGCAGCATCACCCCTTTCTCGAAGTTACGCATCATTTCAGCGCCAACCACTTCCTCTTTTTCTTTATAGCTTTCATCAGCACGGGCCATAATACGCTCACGCAGCGTCTCTTCATGCAGCTCAGGCTCTTTATCCAGCCATTCGGTAATCGGCAGGTCTAGGTCGAAATCGTTACGTAGACGCTCCTCCAGACCCGGTACGTCCCACATCTCTTCCAGAGACTGAGGCGGAATATAGCTGTCGATGGTGGCCGTCAGCACATCGCCACGAATACCGTTAATGGTTTCGCTAACATCGGACACATCCAGCAGTTCATTACGCTGGGTGTAGATCGCACGACGCTGATCGCTGGCCACATCATCGTATTCCAGCAACTGCTTACGAATATCAAAGTTACGGCTTTCCACTTTGCGCTGTGCATTGGCAATCGCTTTAGTGACCCACGGATGCTCAATGGCCTCACCCGGTTTCATGCCCAGTTTACGCATCATGTTTGAAACGCGATCAGAGGCAAAGATACGCATCAGGGCATCTTCCATCGACAGGTAGAAACGGGAAGAACCCTTATCCCCCTGACGACCAGCACGTCCACGTAACTGGTTATCGATACGGCGGGATTCGTGACGCTCTGTACCGATGATATGCAGACCACCAGAGTTCAGTACCGCATCATGACGAAGCTGCCAGTCTTGTTTAATGGCCTCAATCTCTTCCGGAGTTGGATTTTCACGCGCTTCCACTTCCGCATGCCAGCTTCCCCCCAGCATAATATCGGTACCACGACCGGCCATGTTGGTGGCGATGGTGACGGCTCCCGGCTGACCCGCCTGGGCGATAATGTCGGCTTCGCTGGCGTGGAACTTGGCGTTCAGTACGCTGTGCTTAATACCCGCTTTGGTCAGTTCATGAGACACCACTTCAGATTTCTCAATGGAGATGGTCCCTACCAAAATAGGCTGACCGTTGGCAGTCCGCTCACGGATGTCTTCAATAATCGCATCGATCTTCTCTTTCTCAGTCATATAGACCAGATCAGGCAGATCTTTACGTACCATCGGACGGTTAGTTGGCAGTACGATGGTGTCCAGTTTGTAGATAGAACTGAATTCAAAGGCTTCAGTATCCGCAGTACCAGTCATCCCCGCCAGTTTCTCGTACAGACGGAAGTAGTTCTGGAAGGTGATCGAGGCCAAAGTCTGGTTCTCATTCTGGATCTCTACGCCTTCTTTCGCTTCAACGGCCTGATGCAGGCCGTCTGACCAGCGACGTCCCTGCATGGTACGACCGGTGTGTTCATCGACGATAATCACTTCACCGTCTTTGACGATATAGTCAACGTCACGGGTAAACAGGGCATGGGCACGCAGCGCTGCGGTGACGTGGTGCATCAGCATAATATTGGTCGGAGAGTAAAGTGACTCACCCTCTTCCATAATGCCCTGCTTAACCAGCAATTCTTCGATTTTAACCAGACCACGTTCGGTCAGGTGGACCTGACGTGATTTTTCATCGACGGAGAAGTCCCCTTCACCTTGGAAGGTGTCAGAATCTTCTTTGTCTTGACGTACCAAGTGCGGAATGATTTTGTTTACTTTGATGTACATCTCGGAGCTATCTTCAGCAGGGCCAGAGATGATCAGTGGAGTACGGGCTTCATCGATCAGGATGGAGTCGACTTCATCCACCAGCGCATAGTGTAATTTACGCTGTACACGTTCTTCTGGACTGAACGCCATGTTATCGCGCAGATAGTCGAAGCCGAATTCGTTGTTGGTACCATAGGTAATATCGGCGTTATAGGCTTCACGTTTTGCCGGTGCAGGCATACCCGGCAGGTTGATGCCAACGGTCAGGCCCAAGAACTCGAACAGCGGACGGTTATTTTCGGCATCACGCTGTGCCAGATAGTCGTTGACGGTGACGACATGCACACCCTTGCCGGTCAGGGCATTCAGGTAAGCTGGCAAGGTCGCGGTCAGGGTTTTACCTTCACCGGTACGCATCTCAGCGATACAACGCTCATTCAGTACCATCCCACCCATCAACTGCACATCAAAGTGACGCATGTTGAAGATACGGCGGCTGGCTTCACGCACAGTAGCAAAGGCTTCTGGGATCAAGCTTTCCAGTTCTTCGCCTTTTTCAAGGCGAGCACGGAACTCAAGGGTTTTGGCTTTCAGTTGTTCGTCGGTCAGTTCGGTGAACTGAGGTTCCATCTTGTTGATCACATCAACGCTTTTACGCATACGGCGTAAAGTACGATCATTACTGCTGCCAAAAATTTTAGTAAGAAGTTTAATAACCATTTTTCTTTTATCTCAATTCAGCCATCCGGCTGCAAAAAATCGGGAGGTTCAGGGGGAGGTAACTCAGGCGCGCTGTGGCCCAGCACGGATCCCCTGCGCTGCGGATACCCAAATACCACTGTCAAACACCCTTGGCTGAGTGGCCGGGGGCTGGATGGCAGGTAAAGGTCGCAGGCTAATAGGCTGAAGTGTCGTAAGCAGGGCATGCAAAGATTGCAGTACCGCAATTTTTTGTACTCGAGGCAGTAATGATTCTTCTGCCTGCGGGCTACCCTGTGGTAGAGAGAAAGAGAGGTGACGGATCACCACACGGATAGCGTGTTGGTGCCAGTAGCCCGTGCCAGGACGGCGGGCATTATCACGCAGCCTCATCAGGCTTTCGAAGCTGACAACATGGCTGACAAACAGAGTGTTGGCGGCTTTACTGACCGTTCCGGCATCCAGTGTCTGCCCATTGGCAACGGGCAGGCCCAAACCGGCCGCAACCATCCCTAGCAGGAGATGGGGCCAGAAGTAGCGCCTACCTAATTGTCGCCAACGTGAAAAAAGTCCGATCACACACTCTATCCATTGAAAACGGGTGCATGTATCTCCGGGAGAAACTCAGCTATCCCTGCGTTCGTGGCCGGAAATACCAAATGATATACCTGAGATAGTACCACTAATGTCAGTTTTCAACATCAGAGAATCAAATCACGGCTTATAAATTCTGCACAGGCGCGGGAAATTTAGACAAACATCGAGGAAGAGATAAAAAAAACAGCAGGTTCACTGACCGGAGAGAGTATCAGTGAAACCTGCTGTTTTATGCAGAATTAAGCCAGTACTAGGTTCGGCGCTTTGAATGCCTGTGGCAGTTCAGCTTCATCTTCAAAGGTTGCCCATTCCCAGGCTTCCTGTTTTGCCAGTACTGCTTGCAGCAATTTATTGTTCAGCGCATGGCCGGATTTATAGGCGCTGAACGCACCAATCACATTGTGGCCACACATAAACAGATCACCGATAGCATCCAACATTTTATGACGAACGAATTCGTCGTCAAAACGCAGACCTTCTTCGTTCAGTACACGGAAATCATCAAGTCCGATTGCACAGTCAAGACTACCGCCCAGGCACAGGCCACGAGACTGCAGATACTCGATTTCACGCATAAAGCCGAAAGTACGGGCACGGCTGATCTGGCGGACAAACGCATCAGCAGAGAAATTCATCTGATAACGCTGTGAGCTTGAGTCGATCGCCGGGTGTTTGAAGTCGATAGTAAAGTCGAGAGAGAAACCGTTATAAGGTTTCAGCTCGGCCCACTTATCGCCATCTTCTACACGTACTGTTTCTTTGATACGAACGAATTTTTTAGCACTGTTCAATTCATCGATACCGGCATCCAGCAACAGGTAAACGAAAGGCGCAGCGCTGCCATCCATGATAGGGATTTCCGGAGCATCCACTTCAACAATGATGTTGTCGATACCCAAACCTGCTAAGGCAGAGTTAAGGTGCTCTACGGTGGAAATGCGCACGCCTTCATCATTCACCAAGCACGTACTGAGCATGGTATCGCGCACGTATTTTGCATCAGCCGGAAAATCCACCGGTGGATTCAAGTCAGTGCGACGATAGATGACCCCAGTATTCGCTGGCGCAGGGCGCAGAGTCAGGCTGACTTTTTTACCGGTATGCAAACCGATACCTGTCGCCTGAACAATACGTTTTAATGTCCTTTGTTTGATCATCGTATTAATCTCGCAATATTACTCTTCATTCGGGACTATACCCTACTGACAGGCCGCCAGTTTAGCACAAAGAGCGCACTAGACCAAATATCGGCGTATTCTTAGTCAGCCTGCTTACGCAGGAAGGCTGGAATATCCAGATAGTCAGGTTCTTTGTTATTCGTCTGACCAGACTGCTCGTTAACCACTTTCGCGGCCGGTTTTGGCTCCTGAGGTAATGGAGTCATACCGTGCTGCTGATAACGATGGTCAACCGGCTGGCTGGCCGCCTTGTTAGTCACCAGGGTGATTTCTGGACGCTTGTCCATGCCGATACCGGTTGCCACAACAGTAACGCGCAGTTCATCGTTCATATCTGGATCCAGCGAGGTACCGATAACCACAGTGGCGTTGTCAGAAGCAAACGCACGGATGGTGTTACCCACGGTTTCAAACTCGTCCAGACGCAGGTCAAAGCCAGCAGTAATGTTGACCAGTACGCCACGAGCACCAGACAGGTCGATATCTTCCAGCAGCGGGCTGGAGATCGCCATTTCAGCGGCTTCTTCAGCACGGTCTTCGCCACAGGCGACACCAGAGCCCATCATCGCATAGCCCATTTCTGACATCACCGTGCGAACGTCTGCAAAGTCGACGTTCATCAGACCCGGACGGGTGATCAGTTCGGCAATACCCTGCACCGCACCTTTCAGCACATCATTGGCCGCGCCGAAGGCATCCAGTAATGAAATACCACGACCCAGTACCTTCAGCAGCTTGTCGTTCGGGATGGTGATCAGTGAATCCACGTGGCGTGACAGCTCCGCGATCCCCTGCTCAGCAAACGCCATACGCTTTTTGCCTTCGAAATTAAACGGTTTGGTGACCACAGCAACAGTGAGGATCCCCAGATCTTTGGCCACTTCTGCCACCACTGGTGCTGCACCGGTCCCGGTACCGCCGCCCATACCGGCTGCGATAAACACCATGTCCGCACCATCCAGTGCTGCACGCAGTGCTTCACGGTCTTCTTCTGCCGAGTTACGGCCGACTTCTGGGTTCGCGCCAGCACCCAGACCTTTGGTAATGTTGTTACCAATCTGAATCGTCTGACCGACGGCAGTTTTACGCAGTGCCTGAGCATCAGTATTCACTGCAAAGAACTCAACCCCTTCGATACGTTCGCGTACCATATGCTCTACGGCATTACCGCCGCCGCCGCCAACGCCGATGACTTTTATCACCGCATCATTGGTTAATTCCATAGGTTCAAACATGATTTCTCTCCGTTATGTGCCTGTCGCCTGGAGACCATAAATGCTGATAGCATGATCTCCTTTAGTAAAAATTAAAACTCTTTTTTAAGCCAACTGTTAATTCGTTTAAACCAACCGCCTACAGAGGCTCTTTTTTCGCTTTCGCCCTCAGCGCCTAGGTGCGATTCCTTACCGTAATGCAACAGCCCGACGGCGGTTGAATAGTAAGGTTCCTGCGCATAGTCAGTCAGACCAGTAATGTTCAACGGCTGACCGATACGTACCTGAGTGTGGAACACTTTTTGTGCGCAGGCTGCGAGGCCTTCGATCTGCCCTGCTCCTCCGGTCAGCACGATACCTGCTGCCAGGTGGTGTTTAACACCCTGCTGACGTAATTGCTCCTGTAACGCCAGGATTTCGTCGTTCACCAAGTTCAGTAATTCGGTATAACGCGGCTCAATGACTTCCGCGAGCGTCTGACGCTGCAGGCTGCGTGGCGGACGTCCGCCAACACTCGGCACTTCAACATTTTCGTCTTTACCGACGATTGAGCCTAGCGCACAGCCATGACGGACTTTGATCGCCTCAGCATCCGTCGGGGGCGTACCGAAGGCATAAGCGATATCACTGGTCACCACATTACCTGCATAAGGGATCACTTTAGTGTGGCGCAGTGCACCGCCAGTATAGACGGCCATATCCATTGTACCACCGCCGATATCCACGACACAGACGCCCAGCTCACGTTCATCTTCGGTTAATACCGCATAGCTCGACGCCAAACCGGCAAAAATCAGTTGATCCACTTTCAGGCCACAGCGCTCCACCGCCTTGACGATGTTTTTTGCCATATCGTTATGACAGGTGATCAGATGGACCTTCGCCTGCATCCTGACGCCGGATAAGCCGACGGGGTTTTTGATCCCTTCCTGATAATCAATGGCATATTCCTGAGGGATAACATGCAGAATACGGTGCTCATCACTGACACGTACTGATTTGGCGGTGTGTACCACATTCTCGACATCATCCTGGGTCACCTCTTCATCGGAAATCGGAACCATCCCGATTTCGTTCTGGCAACTGATATGTTTGCCTGAGAGGGCCAAGTAAACCGAGGAGATTTGGCAGTCCGCCATTAATTCAGCTTGGTCAATAGCCCGCTGAACACATTTCACCACTGATTCCAGATCGTTAACGCCACCTTTATCCATCCCACGGGACGGGCAGCTGCCAACACCGATAATGTTGACCATACCATCGGGCAGAATCTCCCCTACCAGGGCAGCAACCTTCGCGGTGCCGATCTCGAGTCCTACTACCAGTTTTCTGTCCGTTGATTTGATCATTGTTGTTTAGCCTGTGCCTGCTTTTGTTGCTGGTTACTGTTCTTAGGATCGGCAGGAGCTGCTACCCAGCCCACCGCTGCACCGGAGTCATAACGTAAGTCCACGTAGCCGATCTGCTTGTTGTCGGTCTGAGCCTGACGCAGCAACACCGGATAGAGATCGATAAAACGCTGTAAGCGCTTCATGGTTTCATCACGCCCTAACTCAATTTTCATGCCATCACTGGTCACTAACTGCCAAGAGCGTCTGGCGGTCATTGACGCCGCTTTTAGGGTCACTTTCGAAGCTTTCAGGGTATCACTCATCTGATAGAAGCCTGCCATCACCTCTTTCTCGCTACCTTCCGGTCCGTACAGCATCGGCATCGATTGCTGGCCGTTACTGCTGACCGGCAGTCGGAACGAGACCCCATCTGCGTCAACCACATTTTGATCATTCCACCGTGCTACGGGAACATATTCAACCAGATGAATCTTTAATTCGTCCGGCCACTGCTTGCGCACACTGACCTGTTTAATCCATGGCAGACGTTCAATCTGCTGCTGAATGACATCAACATTCTGCGACATAAAGGTCCCGGGCGGTCCCAAGGATAAAATGGCCTGACGGATATCATCATTGGTGGTGTAATGCGTCTGTCCGGTGACCACCAGCTTCGACAGCGGCAGACGTGATGCATCATCCATCCATTTCAGTACCATCGCGCCACCCAGCACCATGGTTCCGAGAACCACTAACAAAAAGATCACTCCAAACAGGCGTGAGCCGTTACTCCTTCCGGATCGGATTCGATCCTGAGGTTCCCGGTTCCGTGTATTTAAAGCCGCCTGAGACATATCAGTCTATTCACTCCAGAATATTGCTAATTAATTGCATAAAAATCGTAACTGACTGTTTCAGTCTCCCGTTACCCACCCGGTTTCAGGGATATTCGTTCACTTTCCGGCCAGCCGCGGTAAAGCCAGCACGGCCACTTAGACTTTCCCTACGGCGACTCATAGGCTTGCTGGCGCTCTCCGATGGCTAAGAGCGCTCGCCATACCCTCGGACTGCTCTGTGAAAACACTAGTATCATCAAAAAGATACTAAGCAGTGTAGCCCTGAATTCTGTCTCTGGCCGCTAACACAACACGGCCAAGAGATTAAGCACTAGCACTGACGGACAAATCCTGTCCGTATTCTCACTATCATATTGAAAAACAAATGCTAACGCACTTAACAAATCTGCTTATTCCGGGCTGCCCTCAACGGTTAGCTGTGCTGTGCGTCACTCGCGACTACCGGTTGCAATTTTGAGTCAGCCAGGGTGCGGGCAATACGCCCAACGGTCCCCGCCCCTTGGGCTAAGATCAGGTCATTGCCGCTCAGTGCCGGTGCCAGTGCATCGGCCAGCATGCCATGGTCTGACACCAGTATCGGGTCGACTCTGCCGCGACTACGGATAGAGCGACACAGTGCCCGACTGTCAGCACCAGCAATCGGCGCCTCACCGGCGGAATACACTTCCAGCATCAGCAGCACATCCACCTGTGACAGCACATTGGCAAAATCATCAAACAGGTCTCGGGTACGAGAATAACGGTGCGGCTGGAAAATCATCACCAGCTTTTTATCCGGCCAGCCGGCGCGAGCAGCTTTGATAGTGGCATCCACCTCGGTCGGATGGTGGCCGTAATCATCCACCAGCATCGCGCTGCCTGGCAGACCATTGACCGGCGCAGTAGGATACTCGCCTAACAGATCGAAACGGCGTCCGGTTCCTTGAAAATCTTCAAGCGCTGCCAAAATATCCTCATCATCAATGCCTTCTTCACTGGCAACGCTGACCGCCGCTGCCGCATTAAGTGCATTGTGCCGGCCCGGCGCGTTAAGCGTTACGGTCAGTACCGGTTTATCCAGACGGACAATTCGAAAATGGCCCTGTGCACCCTGCTGACGGTAGTCCTCGATACGCACATCCGCATCGTCACTGAAACCATAAGTGGTGATCTGACGCCCGACCTGCGGGATCAATTCACGGATCACTGGGTCATCGACACATAACACCGCCCTTCCGTAAAACGGCAGATTATGCAGAAAATTGACAAAGGTCTGTTTCAGATTGTCAAAATTCCCCTGATAGGTATCCATATGATCCGCTTCGATATTGGTCACCACCGCCACCATCGGCTGCAGATGTAAAAACGAGGCATCACTTTCATCGGCTTCTGCAATCAAGTAACGGCTACTGCCCAATCGCGCATGGGTTCCAGCCGCCTTTACCAAACCACCATTCACAAACGTCGGGTCCAAGCCACCTTCCGCATAAATACTGGACACCATCGCAGTGGTAGTGGTTTTACCGTGGGTACCGGCAATGGCGATACCATGACGAAAGCGCATCAGTTCTGCCAACATCTCAGCACGGCGGATCACCGGGATACGTGCCTCACGGGCCGCCACCAGTTCTGGGTTATCTTCGGAAATCGCACTCGACACCACCACCACACTGGCATCGTTCACGTTTTCTGGACGATGGTTAAAATAGACAGTGGCGCCCAGTGCACTCAGATGCTGAGTCACCGGATTTGGCGCCAGATCCGAACCACTGATCTGGTAACCTTCATTGGCTAACACTTCAGCAATACCGCCCATGCCAGCACCACCGATGCCGACAAAATGGATATGTTTCACCCGACGCATTTCGGGTACGACAGAGCGCAGTTTTGCCAATTGCTGAGTATTCATTTATTCACACGACCTGTTATCACTTCGCCCGCCACCGGGCTAAGCCGCTCATATTGAGCAGTAAAATTATTTAACGACTTTCGCCACTTCATTGGCTACCCGCTCGGTAGCATCTGGCACCGCAACGGCCCGCGCTTGCAACGCCATCGACAATAATGTCGGACGATCCCAACCGGATAACGTCTCTGCCACCACATCAGCAGTAAACTGCGGCTGTTCAAAAATCTTGGCAGCACCGGCCTTTTCTAGCGGCAGCGCATTCCAATATTGCTGGCGATCTTTATGCTGGAACGGGACGAAGATCGCTGCCAGTCCGGCAGCGGCTACCTCGCTGACCGTCAGCGCACCGGAACGGCACACCACCACATCAGCCCAAGCATAGGCCGCAGCCATATCATCAATAAATTCGGTAATTTTGTGGCCGCCCTGCCCTACGGCATCGTAGGCTTGTTGTACCGCCTCACGGGCCCCTTTACCGGTCTGGTGCCACAGAGTAATACGCTCACCACATAGCTTGGCCACTTCCGGCAAGGTCTGGTTCAGGATACGAGCACCCTGACTTCCACCGAGTACCAGTACCCTTATCGGACCTTCCCGGCCTTCAAAGCGCCGTTGCGGGGCCGGCAGTGCCAGTACATCGGTACGAACCGGATTACCCACCACTTCCGCATCAGGAAAGGCGCCTGGAAAAGCCTGCATCACTTTGCGGGCAATCTTCGATAGCCCTTTATTAGTCAGCCCGGCAATGCCATTCTGCTCATGCAGTACCACCGGGATGCCGCAACTCCAAGCGGCCAACCCGCCAGGCCCGGACACATAGCCGCCCATTCCCAGCACCACATCCGGTTGCCACGCTTTTAGGATCGCCCGCGCCTGACGCCAAGCGGTAAAGATACGCCACGGGGCCAGCAGTTGAGCTTTCAGTCCTTTACCACGTAGTCCACTGATACGGATAAAATCAATATCGATACCGTGTTTCGGCACCAAATCGGCTTCCATACGGTCAGCCGTTCCCAGCCAACGTACCTGCCAGCCTTGTTCCATCAGTTCATGGGCGACCGCCAGTCCCGGGAATACGTGTCCACCGGTCCCGCCAGCCATCACCATCAGTCGTTTGCCGCTCATCGACTACCTCGGGTAAACGCCTGTGCTTTCGTCAGACGTGTTTCATAATCTATTCGTAATAACAACACGATGGCCGTCGACATAATAATCAGACTCGAACCACCATAACTGATCAGTGGCAATGTCAGACCTTTGGTCGGCAGCATACCAGCGGCCGCCCCAACATTGACCAGTGCCTGGAAGCTAAACCAGACGCCAATGGCACAGGCTAGGAAACCTGAAAAACGCTGATCAAGCTCTAGCGCCCGACGGCCGATGGACATCGCGCGAAAAGCGACGAAGAATACCATCAAAAGTGCCAGTGACACACCGAAAAAGCCCAGTTCTTCGCCGATAATCGAGAAGATAAAATCGGTATGGGCTTCCGGTAAATATTCGAGTTTCTGCACCGAGTTACCTAAACCCTGCCCCCAGAATTCACCCCGCCCAAAGGCCATCAGTGACTGGGTTAACTGGTAACCACTGCCGAACGGATCCGCCCACGGATCCCAGAACGAGGTCACACGGCGCATACGGTAAGGTTCTGCCAAGATCAACAGCACCACCGCAAACAGACCAGAGCCGATAATCGCCAAGAACTGCCACAATTTGGCTCCCGCCAAAAACAGCATTGCCAGGGTCGTCACGAACAGCACGATAACCGTTCCTAAGTCCGGCTGCGCCAGTAGTAACACCGCCAGGATCACCATGACCCCCATCGGTTTACAGAAGCCCCAAAAGTTACTGCGGACTTCATCGACCTTTCGCACCAAATAGCTGGCCAGATAGCAGAACAGAGAGAGTTTAGAAAATTCTGCTGGCTGAATACGTAATGGGCCGAGAGCGATCCAGCGCGATGCCCCGTTTACCGAGCTACCGACCACCAATACCACCAACAGCATCACGACCGAAATCAGTAGCATCACATTACTGTAACGCTGCCAGAAGGACATCGGTAAACGCAGGGTCACCAGTGAAATCACAAAGCCAAGACCGAGATAAAAGGCATCACGCTTGGCAAAGTAGAAAGGATCATCGTTCATGCGCTGCCCGACCGGCACCGAGGCTGAGGTCACCATTACAAAGCCGATAATCGCTAGGCCAAAGGTCAGCCATAGCAGGGTACGGTCATAGAGGATGATTGCAGTGTCATCACTCTCTTTGGCGCCCATCACCCAATCTCTCAGACGACCGCCGATGGCCATCGCAAGTGTCAGGGGAAGTCGCAGGCCTGGGATACGCATTAGCCTAGCTCCTTTGCAAGACGGGTAAACAGATCCCCGCGTTGCTCAAAATTTTTAAACTGATCGAGGCTGGCACAGGCCGGTGACAGCAGCACCATGTCTCCCGCCGCCGTGTGCGGTGCAATAGCCGCCATCGCCTGTTCGAGGGTCTCTGTGCGAACTGAGATTTCCGCTCGCAGTGCCGCCAGTTGGTCACCGTCACGGCCGAAGCAATACACCGCCAGATTGTCCCGCTGTAGATAGGGCAGTAATGGCGAGAAATCGGCAGATTTACCGTCGCCGCCCAGCAATAGCCACAGCTTGCCGCTGACCTTTAGCCCTTTTAACGCTGCTTCGGTACTGCCGACATTGGTGGCTTTTGAGTCATTGATCCAGTCCACACCACGATGGCGGTAGGCCAGAGCAAAGCGGTGACTCAGCCCGCTAAAGGTAGTGAGCGCTTTCAGGCTAGTCGCCCGGGGCAGCCCCACCGCATCAGCCAGCGCCAGGGCGGCCAGTGCATTGGTAAAGTTATGCTGGCCGGTGATCCTCATCTCGGCGGTATCCAGTACCTTTTCGCCTTTTACCCGCAGCCAGGTACTGCCCTGCTGAGTATTCAGATGATAATCACCGACATTCACGCCAAAGCTGATACAACGCTGATCGACGCCGCGTACCGGCATGGTCAGACCATCATCGGCGTTAACCACGCAGACTTTCGCCTGCTCATAGATACGTAACTTAGCCGCACGGTATTGCTGCATTCCCAACGGATAGCGGTCCATATGATCTTCAGAGACATTCAAGATTGTGGCCGCTGCCGCTTTCAGACTGTGGGTAGTTTCTAACTGAAAACTGGACAATTCCAACACATACAGCTCAACATTGGGGTCCAGCAGCGACAACACCGGTAAACCGATATTCCCCCCTACCGCAACCTGACATCCGGCTGCTTGGGCCATTTCACCGACCAGGGTGGTGACGGTGCTTTTACCGTTCGAACCGGTGATCGCCACCACCGGTGCCGTCACTTCACGGCAAAACAGTTCAACATCCCCAACAATCTCTATACCCGCCTCGGCGGCTTCCGCCAGCAATGGATGAGACAGCGCGATACCGGGGCTGGCGACGATCAGATCCGCTGACATCAACCAGCCTTCATGCAACCCGCCCAGATAACGCTCAACGCTGTCCGGCAGTTTATCCAGCCCTGACGGAGATACCCGGGTATCAGTCACGCGCGGCGTCACACCTCGCGCCATAAAGAAATCAACACAGGAGAGGCCCGTCAGCCCCAACCCGATAATGACGACCTGTTTACCCCGATAGTCAGTCATAATTAACGCACCTTAAGGGTTGCCAGCCCGATTAGAACCAGCATCAGTGAGATGATCCAGAAACGCACAATCACGCGTGGTTCCGGCCAGCCTTTCAGTTCATAGTGGTGATGGATAGGTGCCATGCGGAAAATACGCTGCCCGCGTAATTTAAAGGAGCCGACTTGCAGGATCACCGACAGGGTTTCGACCACGAACACGCCGCCCATGATCACCAACAGGAATTCCTGGCGCAGTAATACGGCAATAGTTCCCAGAGCACCGCCCAGCGCCAGAGACCCTACGTCCCCCATAAAGACCTGCGCCGGATAGGTGTTAAACCACAGGAAGCCAAGACCCGCACCGACAATTGCCGTACAGACAATCACTAATTCACCGGCGTAACGTAGATAAGGAATATGCAGGTAATCGGCAAAGTTAACGTTACCCGTTGCCCACGCCACCAAACCGAAGCCTGCCGCCACAAACACCGTCGGCATAATCGCCAGACCATCCAGTCCATCGGTCAGGTTGACCGCGTTGCTCGTCCCGACAATTACCAAGTAGGTCAGCAGCAGATAGCTCAGCCCCAGTTGCGGCATCACATCTTTAAAGAACGGCACCACCAGCTCGGTCGCCGGCGTCCCTTTACCGCTGACATATAAGGCAAACGCCACGCCGAGAGCGATCACCGACTGCCAGAAATACTTCCAGCGGGCGATCAGGCCTTTAGTATCTTTGCGGACCACTTTGCGGTAATCATCGACAAAACCGACAATCCCGTAGCCGATCAGCACCACCAACACGCACCACACATAGGGGTTAGACGGATAGGCCCACATCAGTACCGAAATGGTGATGGAGGTGAGGATCATCAGGCCGCCCATGGTCGGGGTACCGCGTTTGCTGAAGTGAGACTCAGGTCCGTCATTACGTACCACCTGACCGATCTGCAATTTCTGCAGCCACGCAATCAGGCGCGGGCCCATCCACAGGCTGATAAACAGCGACGTCAGCAGGCTGACAATGGCACGGAAGGTCAGATAGGAGAAAATGTTAAACCCGGAATAGAAGGAAACCAGATGTTCAGCGAGCCAGACTAACATGTGCCTTTCTCCTGTAATTGCTGAACCACCTCTTCCATAGCTGCACTGCGCGAACCCTTAATCAAAATAGTCACTTCCTGATGTTCCGATAATAATGTTTTTAACCGCGCGATAGCCGCCGGTTTGTGAGTGAAATGTTCTCCGTCAGCACTTTCCTGAGAAATAAAACGGCTCAGGTGACCAACGCTGATGACTTTATCAATGCCGGCATTTTTCGCCGCAATCCCCACTGAACGGTGGCACTGTTCGGCTTCATCCCCCAACTCGGCCATGTCACCGACCACCATGATGCGGTAACCCGGCATCTCGCCCAGAACCTGCGCGGCGGCGGTCATTGAACCAACGTTAGCATTGTAGCTGTCGTCCAACAGACGCTGATGCTCAGACAGGCGGATCGGGTATAACCGGCCAGGAACCGGTTGCAGGAGACTGAGGCCTTGTTGGATTGCCGACAGTGGCGCGCCCGCAGCCAGCGCCAGCGCAGTGGCGGCCAACGCATTGGCGACGTTATGACGTCCCGGCAAGGGCAGTTGAATATCGGCTTCACCCTGTGGTGAATGCAGGCGGAAGGCGGTGCACTCCCCTGTGACCTGAATATCCGTGGTAAAGAAATCAACCCCGTCGCCACCCTGTGGGGTAAAACGCCACACGGTTTTATCGGTCAAGTTAGCTTGCCAGTGCGGCCAGTCATTGCTCTCTTCATTAAGGATGGCGATGCCGTTTTCCGGCAGCCCTTCAAAAATTTCGCCTTTGGCTTTGGCAACCCCAGCCAATGACCCAAACCCTTCCAAGTGGGCTGCTGCCAAGTTATTCACCAGGGCCGCTTCTGGGCGGACCATCGCCGTGGTATAGGCGATCTCACCCTGATGGTTAGCACCCAGTTCAATCACCGCATACTGGTGCTCTGGCGTCAGCCGTAGCAGGGTCATTGGTACGCCAATATCGTTATTCAGGTTACCGGCGGTATACAGGGTATTACCACACTGCTTCAGGATAGCGGCGGTCATCTCTTTGACCGAGGTTTTTCCAGAAGAACCGGTTAGCGCGACGATCTTGGCGGGGACCTGTTGACGTACCCAAGCCGCCAACTGACCAAAGGCAATACGTGTGTCATGCACCACCACCTGTGGAATGTCCACGGGCAAGGGTTTACTCACCAGTAATGCGCTGGCACCGGCCGCTATCGCATCGCTGATAAAATCATGGGCATCAAAGCGCTCACCGATCAGCGCCACAAACAGGCAACCAGAAGTCACTTTGCGGGTATCGGTGGTGACCTCTGTAAAGGTCAGTGTTGGGGAGCCGGTTAATTGCCCCTCGGTTAAGGTTGCCAGTTGCTGCAAACTTACAGAAATCATGCCATCACTCCCAGTAAAGCGGCCACTGTCGCCCGATCAGAATAATCAAAGCGGCGGTTACCAATGATCTGGTAATCTTCATGGCCTTTACCGGCCACCAAAATAATGTCGTCAGCCCCGGCTTGTGCCACGGTCTGCGCTAACGCCTGGGCCCGTCCTGGGATCGCCAGCGCCATGCCGGGGTCCAGTAATCCGCTGAGGATATCGCTGACAATCCTGGCAGGATCTTCACTGCGCGGATTGTCGTCGGTGATCACCAGCCGGTCAGCAAACTGTTCAGCGATCGCCCCCATCAGCGGGCGCTTGCCTTTATCTCGGTCTCCGCCACAGCCAAACAGGCACCACAGTGTGCCACGGCAATGTAAACGGGCTGCCTGCAAGGCTTTTTCCAGCGCATCAGGAGTATGGGCATAATCCACCACCACCGTCGGATGCCCCTCACGATGGAACACTTCCATCCGTCCACATACCGGCTGTAGTTGCTCGGCCGTGTCACACAACCGTTGCAGCGGATAGTCCAGTGCCAACAAGGTCGCCATCGCCACCAGTAAGTTACTGACGTTGAACGCTCCCATCAGCGGACTGGTAAATTCACCGTCACCCCATGAAGAGCGGATTTTTACCTTGGCCCCTTTTTCGAGCCATTGAACGTCGATGGCTTCTAGGCGTCGACCGGTGGCATCCTCAGCAATGTGCCCTGCCATACTCACCGCCACCGCATCCGTCAGCCTTAACAGCCACTGACGGCCAACCGGATCATCGGCATTAATGATCGCCTGACCGACCTGGTGTTCGGAAAACAGTGACCATTTCGCGGCTTCGTAATGTTTCATATCACCGTGATAATCGAGATGATCACGACTGAGATTAGTGAACACCGCCGCGGCAAAAGGTAAAGCTGCCACTCGGTGCTGCACTAGGCCGTGGGAGGAAACCTCCATTGCCGTTAGGGTGGCACCCTGGGTAAGTAGATCTGCCAACTGGTGCTGGATATCCACCGCCGAGCCGGTGGTATTCTCCGCCGCCGCTAACTGACCGTACAGGCCGTTGCCGACGGTACCCATCACGGCCCCAGTCTCTCCCAACAAGTTAGCCCACTGCGCCAGCAACTGACTGACCGTGGTTTTACCGTTGGTACCGGTGACACCAATCAAGGTCTGCTTTTCTGCTGGATGGTCATAAAAACGTCCAGCCAGCGCCGACAGCCGTTGCGATAACTGTGTCAGATAGATGACCGGAACACCTCGAACTTCGGTAATATCCCCGTCTGCTGCTTCCCCTTCCGCTTCCGCAATCACCGCGGCGACACCGCGGTCAATCGCCTGAGGAATATACTGCCGTCCATCCACCTGATGACCGTTGACGGCCACAAACAGATCGCCGGATGCCACACTGCGGCTATCCAGTGTCATTTCCCTAAGCTGACGTTCTGGCGCACCGGGCACCCAAGGGGCCAGCAGGTCGCGCAAGTTACGATCTGTCACTGAGATCCTCATTTTTATTAACCACTAAATCACTTTTATCGTTGGTAGGCAGTGCATCTGGCTCAATGTTCATGGTACGTAAAACGCCGCCCATGATGGCACCGAACACTGGCGCAGACACGGCACCACCATAATATTTACCGGCCTGTGGGTCGTTAATTACCACCACCAGCGCAAAGCGCGGATGGCTAGCAGGCGCGACCCCAGCCGTGTAAGCAATATATTTGTTGATATAGCGTCCATCCGGGCCTACTTTCTTGGCGGTACCGGTTTTAATCGCAATCCGGTAGCCCTTAATGGCCGCTTTCACACCGCCGCCGCCCGGTAGGGCCACACTTTCCATCATATGCAGCACTGTTTTCACCGTCGCTTCAGGGAAGACACGCTGACCGGCCACCGGCGGATCCACTTTAGTGATCGATAACGGGCGCGCGATACCATAGCTGCCGATGGTCGCATAGACACGGGCCAGTTGTAGCGGCGTAACCATCAAGCCATAACCAAATGAGAAGGTCGCCCGCTCGATATCGGACCAGCGTTGTTTATTCGGGTAAAGGCCGCTGCTCTCACCGATCAGACCAAGGTTGGTCGGTTTGCCGAGACCAAAACGGGAATAGGTATCCACCAAGGCAGAGGAGGGCATCGCTAGCGCCAGACGCGAGACCCCGACGTTACTCGATTTCTGTAATACCCCGGTCAGCGTCAGTTCGTTATAGCGAGCCACATCTTTGATCTCATGGCCGTTGATACGGTAAGGCACGGTATTAATCACACTGCCTTCACGAACCACTCCCCGTTGCAATGCGGTCATCACCACCATCGGTTTAACCGTTGAACCAGGCTCAAAGATATCGGTGATAGCACGGTTACGTACCGCATCTTTGGAAAGATTATTGAGATTATTCGGGTTATAGGCTGGGCTATTGGCCATGGCCAAGACTTCACCGGTATTGACATCCACCAGCACGGCAGTACCTGATTCAGCCTTGTTAAAGGCGACGGCATTATTGAGTTCACGGTACACCTGGGCCTGCAGACGCTCGTCAATACTCAAGGTCAGATTATGAGCAGCCTGGCTATCTTTTGAAGAAATATCTTCAATTACTCTTCCCTGACGATCCTTCCGCACCGTGCGCTCGCCAGGTTGACCGGTCAGCCACTGATTGAAACTTTTCTCAACCCCTTCAATCCCGACACCGTCGATATTGGTAAAACCGATCAAATGTGCCGTCACCTGGCCCGCTGAATAGTAACGACGTGATTCCTCACGCAGATAGACGCCAGGTAATTTCAACTGTTTGATGTAGGCGCCAACAGACGGATTAATCTGTCGGGCAAGATAGGTGAAACGACCATCGGGTTTGGCATCGATCTGCGCTTTAAGCTGTGGCAGTGTGAGAGAGAGGGCATCGGCCAGCGCCTGCCAGCGACCGTCTTGGGTGACCCCGCCTTTTTCATTCAAAACCTTAGGGTCGACCCACACCGCATTCACCGGCACACTGACTGCCAGAGGGCGACCGGTCCTATCGGTGATCATACCCCGCGAGGCGGGCACCGCCTGCACTCGCAATGAACGGGCATCTCCCTCTTTCACCAGACGATCAGGGTTCAACACCTGTAGATAACCGACTCGCGAGATCAGTCCAACCAGTGCAGCCAAGATCCCCAGACAGAGCAACGCAAAACGCCAGCTGACAAAGCTGGCCTTATTTTCCCGTTTTCCCGATTTCAGCGTTTTTTTCGCGCTGCTCATTCAGTCATTTCGTCCCTAAGGTTGTACCACGATATTTTCCTGTGAAGGATCAACGTGCTGCATATGAAGCTTCTCAATGGCCAGTCGCTCGACACGGCTGTGATCACCGAGGGCATTTTCCTCAAGGATCAGGTTACGCCATTCGATATCCAGAGAATCTTTTTCCAGCACCATCTGTTCCCGCTGTGCTGTTAGCAGGCGGGTTTTATGGGTAGTGATCACCACCATAATGGCCGAGACTAATACCGCAACCAGTAGGATCAGCGGTAATTTACCGTGACGTAACAGATCCCCGCCGATGATCCCCGGCAGACTGTGACGTTCATTGCTGATCATTCTGGGTTCCTCTGTGCAATACGTAGCACCGAACTGCGTGCTCGCGGGTTATCGGCCACTTCACGCTCCCCGGGCACCAGTTTGCCGAGGGTTTTCAGTTCCCGCCCACCGAGGGCTTTCAGTTGTGCTTCGGTCAGCGGTAATCCAGACGGCACCTGTGCACCGCGACTCTGATCACGCATAAAGCGTTTCACTAGTCGATCTTCCAACGAATGGAAACTGATCACCGATAAACGCCCTTCCGGCGCCAACACATCCATAGCCCCTTTCAATGCCTGGGCAATCTCATCCAGTTCACTGTTGACCCAGATACGGATTGCTTGGAAACTGCGGGTTGCAGGGTGTTTAAACTTATCTTTAACTGGCGTGGCGTGATAAATCACCTCCGCCAGTTCTTTGGTCCGGGTCATTGGCTGCTCTCGGTTGCGCTCAACGATGGCGCGGGCAATCCGTTTCGCAAAACGCTCTTCACCATAGGCTTTCAGTACAAAAGCAATATCCTGCTCTTCTGCCTGCATCAGCCACTCCGCAGCTGACTGACCACGGGTCGGATCCATACGCATATCCAGAGGCCCGTCACGCATAAAGGAGAAACCGCGTTCTGCATCATCCAGTTGCGGTGATGAAACCCCTAAATCCAGCAAAATACCGTTAATTTTACCTCTTAATCCCAAGGAATCGACATACTCTTCCAGACCGGAAAAAGGTCCGTGAATAATCGAAAAGCGCGGATCGGCGATTTCTGCCGCCGCCGCAATCGCCTGCGGATCCCTATCGATGGCGATCAGCCGCCCGTGCTCTCCTAACTGTGAGAGAATAAGGCGGGAATGCCCTCCCCGGCCGAAAGTACCGTCGATATAGATACCGTCCGGCTGGAGGTTGAGTCCGTTCACTGCTTCATCGAGCAGCACGGTAGTGTGCTTAAAATTTTCCGACATAGGCTATAGCGATAGGTCCTGCAACCGCTCAGAGAGTTCGCTGTGAGCGGTTTCTGATTCGATATCTTCCCTGATTTGTTGATACCAGGCCTGTTCATCCCACAGTTCAAACTTATTGAACTGACCGACCAGCATAATTTCTTTCTGTAAACCGGCGTGCTGTCTGAGGGTACTGGCAAGCAATAGGCGCCCTGCACTGTCCATCTGGCATTCGCTGGCATGTCCTAACAGTAGGCGCTGAACCCTGCGTTCTGCCGGATTCATGGTGGAAAGTCGCGATAATTTTCGCTCAATCACTTCCCACTCCGGTAAGGTATAAAGCAGCAGGCAGGGCTGATGAAGGTCGATGGTACAGACCATTTGCCCTTGCGATTCCCCTATGAGGACGTCACGATAGCGAGTAGGGATCGCTATCCGTCCTTTTACATCGAGGTTTAGCTGCGTTGCCCCGCGAAACATAACTGTGTTTCCTCTCAGTTAACCTGTTTCACCACTTTATCCCACATTTTACCACCGAATGAGTGTACGGAGCGGACGAAATCCTTGTCAAGCGACAACGGTCGCGTAACGACATTATTTCCTGCGGCAAATTCAGGGGATGACAGGGATAAAGATAAGAATATTCCCCGCACTCAGGATTAAGCTGATGAATAAATACAGAAATTTAACAACACAGTCAGGAAGGAGCCAAAGACAACGGTGAAAAACGGCAGAATGGTTAACTTCAGGCAATATGTCCAGCGGTAGCACTTTAAGGAATTTCTGAAGTGCTGTCCGCATAATCCGCCGTAATGATGATCAATACGGCAGTAATGCGCTAGCGTTAGCGTAGCGGGCGACGACCAGAGATCCCCCGCCGGTAAAGATGACGACGGATACGGGTCAGCCCAGGGCGGGCTTTTTCCGGTGTTTCCAAACTTGCGAGCACCAGTTCTAACACCCTTTCGGCAATATCCCGATGTCGCTGACCAGCAGACCACACCGGACAGTCCAGAAAATCCAAGAACTCGTTATCGCCGAAGGTGGCTATTGAGACGCCAGTGGGTAATTGGCCATTGACTTGTAGCCAGGCATCCATAATGCCCTGCAACAGCGAAAAAGAGGTGGTAAACAGCGCCTGTGGCAACGGCTGCTGCTGTAGATAACGGACGAAAGTCTCCGCAGCGACACTGCGTTCAAAACTATTGCTGTAGAGAAAAGCGACTGGCCGCCCATCGTCGTTCCAAGCCTCGCGGAAGCCCTGCTCACGCTGGAAGCTCACTGACAGCTCAGGTAAAGCCCCAAAAAACAAAACACTATCAATGGGCTGTTGACGCAGTTCACTGCCCAACGAAAAAGCATCTTCACGATCAGCCCCGACCACACTGATAAACTGCTCACTGTTAAGGGCACGATCCAAGGCAATCACCGGCAACGCCTCTCTGGCACGATGCTGGTAGAACGGGTGCTCCGGCGGCAGTGAGGTCGAGACAATTAGCGCATCCACTTGACGCTGCAACAGATGTTCGATACAGCGAATTTCGTTATCAGGCTGGTCCTCAGAGCAGGCGATCAGCAACTGATAACCGCGTTGTCTGGCCTGACGCTCGAGGTATTTCGCAATGCGGGTATAGCTGGTATTTTCCAGATCAGGGATCACCAGACCGATGGAGCGAGTTCGGCCTGCGCGTAAACCGGCGGCTACAGCATTGGGCTGATAATTATGTTCTTTGACCACCGCCATGACTTTTTCCACGGTTTTTTCGCTGACACGATATTGCCGAGCCTTACCGTTGATGACATAACTCGCGGTTGTTCGCGAAACCCCTGCCAGACGGGCAATTTCATCCAGTTTCACACTCACCTCTTCCTTCACCGCCTCTGCGAGGTCAATGCGGCTATCTAACTCCAGTTCCCCCTGCTGAGCAACTGTTTTTCGCCTAAATCGTGAGCAAAACAAAGGGCCCGGTTTCCCAGGCCCTGCCAATAGCACTCGGTGACCACGCCCTATCGCAAATCAACCGATAGTGCGCTCGCCGCGAGAAACACCCACCACACCAGAACGTACCACTTCCACAATTTCAGTCACGCCACGTAAGGTATTCAGAAACGCATCCAGTTTATCGCTAGGGCCTGCTAACTGTACGGTGTACAGGGTGGCGGTCACATCGATAATATGACCACGGAAAATATCCGCGCAGCGTTTTACTTCATCCCGTAGCTGACCTTCCGCTTTCACTTTGACCAGCATAATCTCACGTTCAACAAACGCCGCCTGCCCCAGTTCACTGACCCGCAACACATCCACCAGCTTATGCAGCTGTTTTTCGATTTGCTCCAGCACTTTTTCATCGCCGACCGTTTGAATGGTCATTCGCGATAGCGTCGGATCCTCGGTCGGTGCCACCGTCAGGCTTTCAATGTTATAGCCGCGCTGTGAAAACAGGCCAACTACACGCGATAAGGCACCGGATTCATTCTCAAGTAATACCGATAAAATACGGCGCATTATTCCGTCCTCTCCGTTTTGCTCAACCACATATCATTCATACCGCCACCGCGCACCAGCATCGGGTAGACATGCTCACTGCCATCGACCCGTACATCCAAGAACACCAAACGACCGCTGCGTACCAGCGCCAGTGCCTCGGCCATCTTCTCATCCAGCTCTTCAGGTTTGTCGATCACCATACCGACATGACCATAAGCCTCAGCCAAGCGGACAAAATCAGGCAGTGATTCCATATAGGACTGTGAATGACGGCCGGAGTAAATCATATCCTGCCACTGTTTCACCATCCCCAGATAGCCATTGTTTAGGTTAAGGATCAGCACCGGCAAATTATACTGCGAGGCGGTGGACAACTCCTGAATGTTCATTTGAATACTGCCATCACCGGTCACACAGACCACGGTAGCCTCAGGGATCGCCAACTTCACCCCTAAAGCTGCTGGCAGACCAAAGCCCATAGTGCCGAGGCCACCAGAATTGATCCAATGACGGGATTCATTAAACCGGTAATGCAGCGCAGTAAACATCTGGTGCTGGCCGACATCCGAGGTCACGTAAGCATCTCCACCGGTCAACCGCCATAGGGCATCAATGGCCGCCTGAGGTTTAATCGTCTCGGACTGAGTATCAAATGCCAGACAGTTGCGGGCACGCCACTGGGTGATTTGCTGCCACCAATCTGCATGTTTTTCAGCACTGTCGTTATCCGCTGGCAGCAATTCCAGCATCTGCGTCAGCACCTGAGCCGCATCGCCAACCACAGGAATATCAGCCATTACCGTTTTAGAAATTGAGGTTGGATCAATATCGATATGGATCACTGACGCGCCTGGGCAATATTTTTCCAAGTTATTGGTAGTACGATCATCAAAACGGACACCAACGGCAAAGATGACATCTGCGGAATGCATGGTCATGTTGGCTTCATAAGTGCCGTGCATCCCCAGCATCCCGACACTCTGCGGATGGGTGCCGGGAAAAGCCCCCAGTCCCATCAGAGTAGTGGTAACCGGAATATTTAACACTTCGGCTAATTGGATCAGCGCTTTTTCCGCTCCGGCAGTGATCACCCCACCACCGGCATAGATCACCGGACGTTCAGCGGAAGTCAGCATCTGGATAGCCCGTTTAATCTGCCCGCGGTGTCCCTGTGTGGTTGGATTATAGGAACGCATAGAAACCTGTTCGGGCCAGCTATACGGGAATTTAGCGGCCGGATTAAGCGCATCTTTCGGCAGATCGATCACCACCGGTCCAGGACGGCCAGAGGCAGCCAGCCAAAATGCTTTCTTAATGGTTTCCGGAATATCTTCCGCTTTTTTCACAAGGAAGCTGTGCTTCACAATTGGCCGCGAAATCCCGACCATATCGCATTCCTGGAACGCATCACTGCCGATAAGAGAAGACGCCACCTGCCCGGAGAGCACCACCATCGGGATAGAATCCATATAAGCGGTGGCAATACCGGTGATGGCATTGGTGGCCCCTGGTCCGGAAGTCACCAATACCACGCCAGTTTCCCCGGTGGCACGGGCCAGAGCATCAGCCATATGCACCGCAGCCTGCTCATGACGAACTAAGATATGGTCAACACCGCCAACGGTCTGCAGGGCATCATAAATATCGAGCACCGCCCCACCGGGATAACCAAATACCTGCTTTATTCCCTGATCAATTAATGACCTGACGACCATCTCGGCCCCTGACAACATCTCCATTCTTTCCTCCAGGCTACTGACTTCACGGCTCCACAAGACTGACAAAAGACCGACTTCCGCAACAGATAAGTTTCTCGGTAAAAACCTGTTTTATCTCTGAATTCAGAGCATGAAAGTTTCTACGACACCCTTAATTGGCACCGGTTGACGGTGAATGTCTGCATTTCATCCGGTTAACATAACCGCAGAAATCATGTCAGGCAAACCTGCCAGAGAGGTAAATAGGAAATTAATAAATAAAAGCTACTACGATCATGGATTACCGCGTCGGAATAATAACGAAAGGCCAATAGTTATTAGCTGAATATTCTGCATTCATGATAAATAACAGTGTAATGTTGAGTTTATGATTTTTATTCCCGTGCTATTTTTGGTTCCCTGTACGGCATATCCACCATGTCCTAACATCATTCTCCAAAAATTAGCAGTAACCCACTATATTTCTCTATTAACATAGAGGTAAATAGGGGGGTAATGCTGCCTCGAGAAAATAAAAATCAATTAAAAATCATTACGATAGATGGATAACCCTCCCCTACACTCGCCTCAATCCTTTCGGCTTTTCCTCCGTGTCTACCATTGGACATGACAGAGCACTTTTTACAGGACAAATGGCAGAAGATTCCACTTTTATAAAAACAGGATAATCCACTACGGAAGGTTGACATCCCATCCGCTTTCCAGTACCAATATACACATACTTATTTTAAGGGTCTGACAAATGATTCGTTTTATCCGCCTATCAGCACTACTCCTTCTCGCATTAAATTTGCGCGGTAGTCTGGTGGGCGGAATTAAAAAATGATTCGGGCCTGAAAACAGAAAAACCCGCGCCGAAGCGCGGGTTTTTTTATATCCGCAGGCCGGTGCCAAAATAGTTAAGGAACAAGGTATGAGCCAGCAAGTTATTATTTTTGATACAACCTTACGTGATGGTGAACAGGCGTTACAGGCTAGCCTGAGTGTCAAAGAGAAACTGCAAATCGCCTACGCATTGGAGCGTATGAAGGTCGATGTCATGGAAGTCGGCTTTCCGGTCTCCTCCCCTGGAGATTTCGAATCGGTACAGACTATCGCTCGCAACATTAAGAATAGCCGTGTCTGTGCACTGGCCCGCTGTGTTGAGAAAGACATTGATGCCGCTGGCGAGGCATTACGAGTAGCAGAAGCATCTCGTATCCATACCTTTATCGCCACCTCTCCGATGCACATCGCCACTAAATTACGCAGTACCCTGCCAGATGTTATCGAACGAGCCGTCCACATGATCAAACACGCCCGTCGCTACACGGACGATGTTGAGTTCTCCTGCGAAGATGGCGGTCGTACCCCGATTGACGATTTATGCCGCGTGGTAGAAGCCGCAATTAACGCCGGTGCCCGCACCATCAATATCCCAGATACCGTCGGTTACACTCTGCCAGGTGAATACGCCAATATTATTTATCAACTGACCCAGCGCGTGCCGAACATTGATAAAGCGATCCTGTCGGTCCACACCCACGATGACCTGGGTATGGCCGTCGGGAATGCTATCGCCGCCGTTCAGGCCGGTGCCCGTCAGGTTGAAGGTACCCTTAATGGTCTGGGTGAGCGTGCCGGTAACTGTGCCCTGGAAGAAGTGATCATGGCGATTAAAACCCGTCAGCAGATCATGAACCTGACCACCGGTATCAATCATCAGGAAATTTACCGTACCAGCCAGATCGTCAGCCAGATCTGCAATATGCCGATCCCTGCCAACAAAGCGGTCGTCGGTTCTAATGCCTTCGCTCACTCCTCGGGGATCCACCAGGATGGCGTGCTGAAAAACCGTGAAAACTACGAAATCATGACTCCGGAGTCCATCGGCCTGAATCAGATCCAGTTGAACCTGACTTCCCGCTCCGGTCGTGCCGCCGTGAAGCACCGAATGGAAGAGATGGGCTACAAAGAGTCTGACTATGATGCTGAAGCGCTGTATACCGCCTTCCTGAAGCTGGCAGATAAGAAAGGTCAGATCTTCGATTACGATCTGGAAGCCTTGGCCTTTATCAATAAACAGAACGAAGAACACGATCACTTCCGTCTGCAGGACTTCAACGTCCAGTCTGGCTCCAATATCACTGCTACCGCATCAGTCCGTCTGGCCTGTGGTGAAGAAGTCAAAGAAGAAGCCGCGACCGGCAATGGCCCGGTGGATGCTGTTTATCAAGCCATTAACCGCATCACCGGCTATGGCGCTGAACTGGTTAAATATCAGTTAACTGCGAAAGGCCATGGCGAAAACGCACTGGGCCAGGTCGATATCGTCATCAGCTACAACGACCGTAAGTTCCACGGTGTTGGTCTGGCCACGGACATCGTCGAGTCCTCTGCCACCGCGATGGTGAATGCGCTAAACAATATCTGGCAGGCCAAACAGGTCGAAAAAGAATTAGAACGTAAGTTTAAGAACGAAGCTAAGGAAACCGTGTAATTATGTCTACATCATTTCACATTGCCGTATTGCCGGGTGACGGTATCGGCCCGGAAGTTATGGCGCAGGCGCTGAAAGTGTTAACGGCGGTGCGTGAACGTTTTTCTATCGACATTACGACCCGTCAGTATGATGTAGGCGGTATTGCCATTGATAACCACGGTCAGCCGCTGCCGGCAGAAACTCTGGCAGGCTGTGAGCAGGCCAATGCGGTGCTGTTCGGTTCAGTGGGCGGGCCTAAATGGCAGCACCTGCCGCCGGACGGTCAACCAGAGCGTGGTGCCTTATTACCGCTGCGTAAGCACTTCAAATTGTTCAGCAACCTGCGTCCTGCGGCACTGTACAATGGCCTGGAAGCCTTCTGCCCATTGCGCAGTGATATTGCCGCCAAAGGCTTTGATATTCTGTGTGTCCGCGAATTAACCGGCGGTATCTACTTCGGTCAACCTAAAGGCCGCGAAGGCAGCGGTGATGAACTGCGTGCGTTTGATACCGAAGTTTATTATCGCTATGAAATCGAGCGTATTGCGCGTCTGGCTTTCGAGTCAGCGGCTAAACGCCGTAAAAAAGTCACCTCGGTAGATAAGTCTAACGTGCTGCAGTCTTCCATTCTGTGGCGTGAAACCGTGACGGAAATCGCTAAAGAGTATCCGGACATCACCCTGGAGCACATCTATATTGATAACGCCACCATGCAGCTGATTAAGGATCCGTCACAGTTTGACGTCCTGCTGTGCTCTAACTTATTCGGCGATATCCTGTCCGATGAGTGTGCGATGATCACCGGCTCTATGGGGATGCTGCCCTCTGCCAGCCTGAACGAGCAAGGCTTTGGTCTGTATGAGCCAGCCGGTGGCTCTGCTCCAGATATTGCCGGTCAAAATATTGCCAACCCTATTGCCCAGATCTTATCGCTGTCACTGCTGTTACGTTACAGCCTGAATGCCGCTGACGCCGCAGACAGCATTGAGCAGGCGGTGAACCGTGCGCTGGAAGAAGGTTACCGCACCCGTGACCTGGCTGGTGAAGGCCCATCAGTCACCACCGATGAAATGGGCGACATCATTGCCCGCTTTATCTCCGGAGAAAAATAAAAATGAGCAAGACCTTATATCAGAAGTTATTTGATGCCCATGTCGTGTATGAAGCCCCTAACGAAACGCCGATCCTGTATATCGACCGTCACCTGGTGCATGAAGTCACCTCGCCGCAGGCCTTTGACGGCCTGCGTGCCCACGGCCGTAAACTGCGTCAGCCGTCAAAAACCTTCGCCACCATGGATCACAACGTCTCGACTGAGACCCGTGATATCAATGCCTCCGGTGAAATGGCCCGTATTCAGATGCAGGAACTGATCAAGAACTGTGAAGAGTTCGGCGTACAGTTATATGACCTGAACCACCCATTCCAGGGGATCGTCCATGTTATCGGCCCTGAACAAGGGATGACTTTACCGGGTATGACTATCGTCTGTGGTGACTCCCATACCGCGACCCACGGTGCCTTTGGTGCCTTGGCGTTCGGTATCGGCACCTCAGAAGTGGAACACGTGATGGCGACCCAGACCCTGAAGCAGGGTCGTGCTAAAACCATGAAGATCGAAGTGGTCGGCGATGCCGCACCAGGCATCACTGCCAAAGATATCGTGTTGGCAATTATCGGTAAAACCGGCAGCGCCGGCGGTACCGGTCACGTCGTCGAATTCTGTGGCCCGGCTATCGAAGCCCTGAGCATGGAAGGTCGTATGACCCTGTGTAATATGGCGATCGAAATGGGCGCTAAAGCCGGTCTGGTTGCTCCGGATGAAACCACCTTTGCTTACCTGAAAGACCGTCAGTTCTCGCCGCAGGGTGACAAATGGGAACAGGCCGTCGAGTACTGGAAAGGGCTGAAATCGGACAGCGATGCAGTGTTTGACAGCGTTGTCACCTTGGATGCGGCAGAGATCGCCCCCCAGGTGACTTGGGGCACTAACCCAGGTCAGGTTATCGCTATTAACCAGCCGATCCCAGCTCCGCAATCGTTCAGTGATCCGGTTGAGCGCGCCTCTGCCGAAAAAGCGTTGGCCTATATGGGCTTGGACGCTGGCGTCAAGCTGACGGATGTGGCGATTGATAAAGTGTTTATCGGATCTTGTACTAACTCCCGTATCGAAGATTTGCGTGCTGCCGCAGCCATTGCTCAAGGCCGTAAAGTGGCACCGGGCGTGGTGGCGATGGTGGTTCCTGGCTCTGGTCCGGTAAAAGCCCAAGCCGAAGACGAGGGGCTGGATAAGATCTTCCTGGAGGCCGGTTTTGAGTGGCGTCTGCCAGGCTGTTCCATGTGCCTGGCGATGAACAACGACCGTCTGAATGCCGGTGAACGTTGTGCCTCAACCAGTAACCGTAACTTTGAAGGCCGTCAGGGCCGTGGTGGACGTACCCACCTGGTCAGTCCGGCAATGGCTGCCGCGGCTGCGGTTAGCGGTCACTTTGCTGACATCCGTGAACTGAATTAAGGAACTTAACCATGGCCAGAAAATTTACCTGTCACACCGGTATTGTCGCTCCGCTGGATGCGGCCAATGTCGATACCGATGCGATTATCCCGAAACAGTTCCTGCAGAAAGTGACCCGCACTGGTTTTGGTCAGCATCTGTTTAATGACTGGCGTTTCCTTGACGATGCCGGTCAGGTGCCTAACCCAGAATTCGTACTGAATAAGCCGGAATTCAAAGGCGCTAGCATCCTACTGGCCCGTGAAAACTTTGGTTGCGGCTCCTCCCGTGAGCATGCCCCTTGGGCACTGACCGATTTCGGTTTCCACGTGGTGATCGCCCCAAGCTTTGCCGATATTTTCTATGGCAACAGCTTTAACAACCAGCTACTGCCGGTAAAACTGGACGAAGCACAGATCGACGAGTTGTTTGAATTGGTAGCGGCTCAGCCGGGTATCGAATTCACCGTTGACCTAGAAGGGCTGGAAATTATCGCTGGCGGTAAACACTATCCGTTTACCCTCGATAGCTTCCGCCGTCACTGCATGATTAATGGCTTGGACAGCATCGGCCTGACGCTACAGCATGAGACAGCGATCTCTTCTTATGAAGAGCATCAGCCAGCCTTCCTGCGTTAATCCCTCAGCGCCACCGTTTTTAGCACTCCCCCTCTTTACCGAGGGGGAACTTAACCTTCCCGACCCGCCTCTCTGACCTGCCAAGTCAACAGCAGTGACAGCAGCATTATACCCGACGCCAACCAATAGACACCCTGGTGCCCCCAGTGAGCACTGACCGTTCCTTGTAATACGCCCGCAAAGATCATGCCGGTCGACACAGAGTTAGTAAACAAGGTGGTGGCCGCCCCGGCCTTGCCCGGCATCAGATCCTGGAACCACAGCATCACCAGCCCGGCGGTGATCCCGATAAACAATGCGTTGAGCAACTGCAACGCTAACAGTCCTTCGATGCTGTGGAACAGCAACATTCCCGGATAGAACAGAGCCCCGGCGATCATCGCCAGCAATACCAATGGCCGTTTGCCGATCTTTTTCGCCAGATAACCCGCCACCAGCATCACCGGAATTTCTAAGCCTGCTGCCACCCCCATCAGCACTCCGGCCATTTTCTCCGGCATCGCAAGTGTACTGCTGATATACAGCGGCATATCAATGATATACATAAGGTTGCACATCCACATCAGTACCGAGCCAATAAACAGAAAGCGGACATGGTGATTTTTCCAGCCACTGGCGGCACTGCGAGCAATATCTACCGCGGGATAAATTCTTGGCACAGACGGCAGGGTGACACGGATCAACACCAACGCCAGTAAAAACAGGGACGCCGCCACCAGATACAAGGTCTTAAACCCGAAATTTAAGGCCAATACAAAGGAGATCGGTGGGCCAATCACCCATGCCAGCGACATCTGCGCCCGCATTAACGAGCTGAACATCACGATTTCCCGCGAGGTGGACTCTGCATACTCACGCGCCAGCGCAAAAATCTGCGGCATCACTACGGTAGAAAACGCCGACAGCAGTAGCCCAAGGGTAATCAACACCCAGTAGCTACGGGTAAAGGCAAACACCAGCGCATTCAATAGCGCCAGCAGGCAGCAGAACATCAGCAAATGACGGCGGTCACCTTTATTGTCGGAGCGCTTAGCCAGTAAAAAACTGACGATAATCCCAGTCACTGCGTTGACGGTAAAAAACACGCCGACCATCAGCGGACTGGCCTGCAATGACTGACTGAGGAATAGGCTCAGGGTCGGTGCCTGTAATGCCCCGGCAATGCTGACAAAGAAGGTCACCAACATAAAAAACAGAAACACGGTGTTGCCTTTAGTAGGCGGCTGTTCAGAGGTTTGCATAGCATGGGTATCCGGTGAGAGAGAATTCGCTGTCTGCCCGACATCGCTGTGCCGCGACAGACAGCATCCGGCTAATTTACACCGCTCGGCGCGCAGTTTCAGCAGAAACTCCCTGACAGCTGATCTGCTGCACACAAATACTGCAACGTCAACGACCCGCACCACTTTCCCGAAGGGAAAGAATTGCATAGAATGAGACGTTCTCAACGGGGTGCACTGTCTGTGCTGAGAGATACCCGTCGAACCTGATCCGGTTAATACCGGCGTAGGGATTTGAGATTGATCACTCAGATCCTTTGCGCATTGCTGAAATTAATGCTCAAGGAGCGCAAAGTGTTAAAGAAAATACTGCCTGTTTTACTGCTGATATCGGCCCCTGCCCTAGCGGACAAACCTGTCCTCACCGTCTATACCTATAGCTCGTTCTCCTCTGACTGGGGGCCTGGTCCGGCGATTAAAAAAGCCTTCGAAGCCAATTGTGGTTGTCAGCTAAAATACGTGGCGCTCGGCGACGGTGTTGCTCTGTTCAACCGCCTGCGCATGGAAGGTCAACGCAGTAAAGCCGATGTAGTGGTGGGGCTGGATAACAACCTGATTGCGGCGGCCCACCAGAGCGGGCTGTTTGCCCCCTCCGATACCGACCTCAAGTCACTGACCGTACCTGGGGGCTGGAGTGATCACACCTTCATTCCTTATGACTACGGTTACTTTGCCTTTGTCTATAACAAGAAACGCCTGAAAAATCCCCCTACCAGCCTTAAACAACTGGTGGAAAGTCCGGAGAAATGGCGAGTCATTTATGAAGACCCACGTACCAGTACCCCAGGATTGGGTCTGTTGCTGTGGATGCAAAAAGTCTACGGTGACCAAGCACCGGCAGCGTGGAAAAAACTTGCAAGTAAAACCGTCACGGTCACCGGCGGCTGGAGTGAAGCCTACAGTCTGTTTCTGAAGGGGGAAAGCGACCTGGTGCTCAGTTATACCACCTCCCCTGCCTATCATATTATTGAAGAGCACAATCATGATTACGCCGCCGCTGATTTCAGCGAAGGCAATTACCTGCAAGTCGAGGTTGCGGCCCGCCTGAAAAATAGCCCCCATCCGGCGCTGGCCAAGCAGTTTATGGCTTTTGTCACCTCACCGGCTTTCCAGCAAACCTTGCCACAGGGTAATTGGATGTATCCGGCCGTGAAAACACCGCTCCCTGCGGGTTATCAGCAGCTGAGTGTCCCGGCAACCGCGCTACAATTTACGCCACAACAGGTGGCGGAACACCGTGCTGCCTGGGTAGATGCGTGGCAGAATGCTGTCAGCCAATGAGTCCCGGCAAATGGCTCCCTGGTCTGCTGGCGGCGTTATTCAGTAGCGGCATCGCCCTGCTGGCACTGGCCAGTCTGCTGCACAGTGCCAGCGCCCGAGACTGGCTCAGCGGGCTGCAAGATCCCTATCTGCATCATGTGATTGCCTTCTCTTTTGAGCAGGCATTACTGTCAACCCTGCTGTCGGTGGGGTTGGCCGTGCCGGTGGCCCGGGCACTGTACCGACGTCGCTTTCCCGGCCGTCAGGCTTTGTTGCGCCTCTGTGCCATGACGCTGGTGATGCCGGTACTGGTGGCCGTGTTTGGCCTGCTGAGTGTCTATGGTCATCAGGGCTGGCTGGAGAAAATGTTTGCCCTGGCGGGTTGGCACTATCACTTCCCCGTCTATGGCTTAGCGGGGATCCTGCTGGCACACCTGTTCTTTAACCTGCCGCTGGCCGCGCGCCTACTGTTACAGGCATTTGAACAGATCCCCGCCGAGCAGCGACAACTGGCGGCACAACTCAATATGCAGGGTTGGTACCTGTTTCGCTGGCTAGAATGGCCTTGGCTAAAACGTCAGTTATTGCCGGTGGCGGCACTGATTTTTATGCTCTGTTTTGCCAGCTTCGCCATTATCCTAACCCTCGGGGGCGGCCCGAAAGCCACCACCCTGGAGTTGGCGATCTATCAAGCACTCAGTTATGACTTTGACCCCGCCAAAGCGGCGATGTTGGCACTGTTACAGTTGGGGGTTTGCCTGAGCCTTATGGCGGTCAGCCTACGCCTGAATACGGTACTCAGTGGCTCCGCCAGTCTACAGACGCCTTGGCAGGCACAAGACCGGCGCTGGCTACCAGGGCTGGCCGATAGCCTGTGGATCCTGCTGACCCTATTACTGCTGCTGCCGCCGTTACTGGCCGTGATCATCAATGGCCTGCAGGGAGGCTTGTTAACCGCATTACAGCAACCAGCACTGTGGCAGGCAGTTCTGACGTCAGTCACCATCGCCCTACGCGCGGGTCTGTTGGCAATCGTGCTGACCCTGATGCTGCTATGGACCACCCGAGAATGGCGAGTCAGGGAGCGGCCGCTTCCTGCACAGCTACTGGAAAGCAGCGGCATGCTGATCTTAGCAATGCCCGGTATCGTCCTAGCCAGTGGCTGGTTTCTGTTGTTCAATAACACGGTAGGCCTCCCCGATTCACCGGCATTTATCGTGGTGATCACCAATGCACTGATGGCTATCCCCTATGCGATGAAAATCCTAGATATGCCGATGCGTGACTTGGCGCGCCACTATGACCGCCTGTGTCTATCACTCGATGTCCGTGGCTGGCGCAGGCTACGTTTAATTGAATATCCGGCCCTGAAAAAGCCGCTATTTCAGGCACTGGCCTTTGCCTGTGTGCTGTCACTGGGCGACTTAGGGGTGATTTCGCTGTTCGGCAGTGAAGATTTCCGCACCTTGCCTTTCTATCTGTACCAGCAAATTGGCGCTTACCGCCAACAACAAGGGGCCGTGACAGCGTTATTGTTGTTGCTGGTCTGTTTTATCCTCTTCACCCTGATTGAAAAAATGGCAGGCAAAGATGCTAACGCTGAATGATCTCAGTTACCGCTACCAAAACCAGACCCTGCGTTTTTCCCTGCAGGTCGCCCGCGGCGAAAGGGTGGCGATTGTCGGCCCAAGTGGTGCCGGTAAAAGCACACTATTAAGCCTGATCGCCGGATTCCTGCCTGCCAGCAGCGGTGAATTGTGGATCGATAACCGGCTCTGTACCCATCAGCCACCGGCACAGCGCCCGCTTTCAATGCTGTTTCAGGAAAATAACCTGTTTGCCCACCTGACCGTCAAACAAAATCTGGGCTTAGGACTGCATCCTGGACTAAAACTGAAGGCCGGACAATGGCAGCAACTGACCGAGATTGCCGACAACGTCGGCCTGGCTGACCTGCTAGAACGTTTACCAGGGCAGCTTTCCGGTGGTCAACGGCAACGGGTCGCCCTGGCTCGCTGTCTGTTACGCCAGCGCCCGCTGCTGCTACTGGATGAGCCCTTTTCAGCCCTCGACCCGCAACTACGTCAAGAGATGATCACCCTTACCGATCGCCTGTGTCGTGAGCAAACCATGACACTGCTGATGGTGTCCCATCATCAGGAGGATATACAGCAGATTGCAGGGCGAACCGTAACGGTCCGTAACGGAGAGGTGATCAGCGAGAAGTAATGGCAGTGTGCAGACCGGGCCACTGTCTTGGCCTACACACTCTGTGTCAGGCGATAAATACCCGCCATAACAGATGACGGAAGTCCGGCATCATCGGGTGAAACTGCAGGGCCACAAACCCGGCCACTGCGGCGACAATCATTAACGGCGCTAACCAACGTAAATTTTTTGCCGACAACAGCCCGCTGGCTGGGGCAATTTTCTTACGGATACTGCGGAACCAACGCCAGCCGAGCCAGGCGGCCAGCCAAATCAGCACCGCTTCTGCGAGCAACAACCATTTAAAATCGCTGCTTTGTGCGGTATGGGGCGCATCGATAGCCACACCCGCGAGGATCCCCGGCAGCAGATAGACCGGTGGCCATAATAGACAGCCGACAATATTGGCCGGCAGAAACTTCTTCACCGGCAGTTCCAGCATTCCCGCCAGCATCGGTACCAGCGGACGGGTCGGCCCGACAAAACGGCCAATTAGGATGGTGGCAACGCTGTGATCATTGAGGGCATGCTCGATTTTATCCAGCAACTTACGGTGTTTTTGCAGATATTTCCAGCGGTGCAACGGCCCCTTAAAACGCCAGCCGATATAAAATGAAATCCAGTCCCCCAACAAGCAGCCAGCACAACCTGCCGCCCAGGCCGGATACAGGCCGATTTTGCCGCTGCCGATCAGTGCACCGAGGCTGGCCATCATCACCGTCCCGGGCAGAACCAGGCCCACCAGCGCCAGAGACTCGAAAAACGTCACCACCGCAACGGCAAACAGCGCCCACTGCAATGACTGAGTCATCAGGTGTTGGATCCAGACTTCCATAACAATTCCTCACAGTAACAGAGCCTGGATTGTCCTGAGCGAGTCAGTGGACGTCAAGCAATGTCGGTTGTTTAATACAAACAGATACAAAACCCACCACAGCAGGCTGGCTGCGCTTTCAGCATGGAGAGTTATGCTATACTCCCTCTCTCGCGACTGCGGAGTCTTTGTGAACCCTTCTCAACCCGGTTTTTTATTAACTCGTCACTGGCGGGATACCCCTCAGGGAATCGAGCTGATCTTCTGGCTGGCCACCGACGCCGGGCCGGTACAGTTACGGGTGCCTGCACAACAGGCGATAGCGTTTATACCACAGTCCGCCGCCGAAAAAGCTCAGCGTTTGCTGAGTGATGAGAAAAACCTCGAATTTCGGCCGCTACCGCTGAAAGATTTCCGCCATCAGCCGCAAACGGCCCTCTATTGTCGCCAGTACCGGCAACTACAGCGCATTGAAAAACGCTTACGCGAGGCGGATATTCCGGTCAGTGAGGCAGACATCCGTCCGGCGGATCGTTTTCTGATGGAACGCTTTATCACCGCACCGGTCTGGTTTGACGGTCATCCTACCAATGGACTGATCGATCAAGCTCGCTTGAAACCGCACCCCAACTATCGCCCTACTCTTAAATGGATGTCACTGGATATTGAAACCAGTGAACAGGGAGAGCTGTATTGCATCGGCATCGAAGGCTGTGGACAGCGCTTGGTTCTGATGCTTGGCCCACCGACCCCTGGTGAGACGACAGACGATTTCCAGCTTGAGTATGTCGGCAGCCGCCGTGAATTACTGCAGCGTCTTAATCAGTGGATGAGTGAGCATGATCCGGACGTGATCATCGGCTGGAATGTGGTGCAGTTCGATTTGCGAGTGTTACAGAAACACGCCGACCGCTATCAGATCCCGCTGCTGGCAGGCCGCGGTGGCACTCCGCTGGAATGGCGAGAGCACGGTTTTAAACCCGGCACTTGGCAGGCAATGGCAGCCGGACGGTTGATTATTGACGGGATCGAGGCACTCAAATCAGCATTTATGACTTTTCCGTCCTTCAGTCTGGAAAATGTATCACAGTGCCTGTTTGGGGAAGGCAAGTTTATCGAGGACCCGCTGAACCGCATGGCGGAGATTAATCAGCGCTTTGCTACCGATAAACCGGCACTGGCGCACTATAACCTACGGGACTGCGAATTGGTCACCCGTATCTTTGAACATACCCGACTGATGCCGTTTTTACTTGAACGTAGCAGCGTCAACGGACTGCCCGCCGATCGTCATGGGGGGTCGGTCGCCTCATTTAGCCACCTCTATCTGCCGCGGATGCACCGTGCCGGTTTTGTAGCCCCCAATACCGGCGAAGTGGCCCCCGCTGCCAGCCCCGGCGGTTATGTGATGGACTCACGCCCCGGGCTTTATGATTCGGTACTGGTCCTGGACTATAAAAGCCTGTACCCCTCAATCATCAAAACCTTTCTGATTGATCCTGTCGGCCTGGTGGTCGGCGAGGCAGAAAGCGATGACCAGGCCATTGTACCGGGCTTCCTCGGTGCCCGCTTTTCCCGCCACAGCCACTGTCTGCCGGCGATAGTCGGCGAGATCTGGCAACATCGAGAGCAGGCAAAACAGCAGCAAAACCAACCGCTGTCGCAGGCACTGAAGATTATTATGAATGCCTTTTATGGCGTACTCGGAACCCCAGCCTGCCGTTTCTTCGACCCGCGATTGGCCTCGTCGATTACCCTACGCGGTCATGAAATTATGCAGAAAACCCGCCAAGTCATCGAACAGCAAGGCTATCAGGTGATCTATGGCGATACGGACTCGACCTTTGTCTGGCTGAAAACCGCCCATGACGAACAGCAAGCCGAAACCATCGGCCGGGCTTTGGCCGCCGACGTCAATCAGTGGTGGCGTGAACATCTGGCAGAAAACTTCGGCCTAGAGAGTGCCCTGGAACTGGAATATGAAAACCACTACCGACGTTTTCTAATGCCAACCATCCGCGGTGCCGAACAAGGCAGTAAAAAGCGCTACGCAGGTTGGGTGAATAATCAGGGCCAGGACCGGATTATTTTCAAAGGCCTGGAAGCAGTGCGTACCGACTGGACACCGCTGGCCAAAACTTTTCAGCAGCAGCTTTATTCACTCATTTTCCGTCAACAGCCGTGGGAACCCTATGTATTGGAGACGGTGGCCAAACTGATGGCCGGGGAGTTGGATGATCAACTTATCTACAGTAAGCGTCTGCGGCGACCGTTGGAAGAATATCAGCGTAATGTGCCACCCCACGCCCGGGCGGCGCGGCTAGCGGATGAGCAACACCGTAAAGCCGGACGGGCACCGCGTTATCAAAAAGGCGGAACCATCCGCTATGTAATGACCACCCGTGGGCCGGAACCGGTCAGCGGCCAAACTGCGCCGCTGGATTACGATCATTACCTGACACGACAACTTGAGCCAGTGGCAGATGCTATACTCGGCTTTGTCGGCGGAAACTTTTCCACATTGATTACCGGGCAACTGGGACTGTTTTGACAGGTGACGAATGCCTCGCCTTCCAGTACCATATCGCCCTCCCTGAATCTCATTGCTCTGATTTTATTCACCAGACTTCTGCCTGGTCACACTGCTATTGTCTGCAGAGCATGGACATCTTTTTATACCTTAAGAGAATCGAGCTAAATATTTATGCCTTTTACACTTGGTCAGCGCTGGATTAGTGATACAGAAAGTGAACTTGGACTGGGGACGGTCGTCGCTATCGATGCACGTATGGTCACTTTACTTTTCCCAGCGACTGGCGAAAACAGACTCTATGCCCGTAATGATTCTCCGATCACCCGTGTGATTTTTAATCCGGGTGACACCATCACCAGCCACGAAGGCTGGCAGTTAACCGTCGATAGTGTCCACGACAACGACGGCGTGATGACCTATACCGGTACTCGCACCGATACCGAGGAGACCGATGTCAGCCTGCGAGAAGTGATGCTCGACAGCAAACTGGTCTTCAGCAAACCACAGGACCGGCTGTTCGCCGGTCAGCTTGACCGTATGGACCGCTTTGCCCTGCGTTTCCGTGCCCGTAAATACCAGAGTGCCCAGTACCGTCTGCCGGTCAGTGGCCTGCGCGGCATGCGCACTAACCTGATCCCGCATCAGCTACACATTGCCCGCGATGTCGGTCGCCGCCACGCGCCACGCGTCCTGCTGGCTGATGAAGTCGGCCTCGGTAAAACCATCGAAGCCGGTATGATTATCCAGCAACAATTACTGGCCGGTCGGGCCGAACGCGTGCTGATCATCGTTCCCGAAACCTTACAGCACCAGTGGCTGGTCGAAATGCTGCGCCGCTTTAATCTGCGTTTTGCGCTGTTTGATGATGAGCGTTACAACGAAGCTCAGTTCGATACCAGTAACCCGTTCTTTACCGAACAACTGGTGATCTGTTCGCTGGATTTCGCCTGTAAAAATCGCCAACGTCTGGAAGCCATGGCGGATGCGGACTGGGATTTACTGGTGGTCGATGAAGCCCACCACCTTTCCTGGTCTGAAGGCAAACCCGGCCGTGAATATCAGGTCATTGAAAAACTGGCAGAAACGACGCCAGGCGTGCTGCTGCTCACCGCGACCCCAGAACAGTTGGGAATGGAGAGTCACTTCGCCCGTCTGCGTCTGCTCGATCAGGACCGCTTCCACGATTATCAGACTTTTGTCGAAGAACAGCAGCAGTATCAGCCGGTCGCCGATGCGGTGACGTCGCTGTTAGCGGATCACCCGGTGTCTGCCGCCGAAGAGCAGATGATCAACGATCTGATCAGCGATCAGGATATTTCAGCGCTGATCAGCCAAGCCAACAGTGACCAGCAACAGCGTCTAGCGGCGCGGACAAAATTGGTTTCGCTACTGATGGATCGCCACGGTACCAGCCGCGTGCTATTCCGTAACACCCGTCAAGGGGTTAAAGGCTTCCCATCGCGTCAGTTACAGGATATCCGCCTGCCATTGCCGTCTCAGTACCAGACCGCCATTAAGGTATCTGGGATCATGGGTGGCCGTAAAAGTGCTGAAGAGCGTGCCCGCGATATGCTCTACCCAGAGCAAATTTATCAGGAATTTGAAGGGGACAGTGGCACCTGGTGGGCCTTTGATCCACGCGTTGAGTGGTTATCTCAGTACCTGCTGGAAAACCGCAAAGAAAAAGTCCTGGTGATCTGTGCCAAAGCGGCCACGGCTCTGCAACTGGAGCAGTATCTGCGTGAGCGTGAAGGGATCCGTGCCGCAGTGTTCCATGAAGGGTTATCAATCATTGAACGTGACCGTGCCTCGGCATTTTTTGCCTCACAGGAAGACGGTGCTCAGGTACTGCTGTGTTCAGAAATCGGTTCTGAAGGCCGTAACTTCCAGTTTGCCAGCCGACTGGTAATGTTCGATCTGCCGTTTAACCCTGATCTGCTGGAGCAGCGTATTGGTCGTCTCGACCGTATCGGCCAGCAAAATGATATTCAGATCCTGGTACCTTGGCTGGAAAATACGGCTCAGGCGGTACTGTTGCGCTGGTTCCACGAAGGGCTAGATGCCTTTGAGCATACTTGTCCAACCGGCCGCACGATTTATGATCAGGTGCATCCGCAGTTGCTGAGTTTCCTCGCGACCCCAGAAAAGACCGAGGGACTGGATGAATTTATCACCGCATGTCGTCAACAGCACGATGCACTGAAGGCCAGTTTGGAACAGGGGCGCGACCGTCTGCTGGAGCTGAATTCTAACGGCGGAGAAGCCGCACAGGCGTTGGCAGAGGCGATTGCCGAACAGGATAACGATACCGAGCTGGTGAATTTCGCCCTGAACCTGTTCGATATCGTCGGTATTAATCAGGAAGACCGCAGCGATAACCTGATTGTATTGACGCCGTCGGATCATATGCTGGTCCCGGACTTCCCAGGACTGCCGGAAGAAGGCTGTACCATCACCTTTAACCGTGAACAGGCACTGTCGCGGGAAGATGCTCAGTTTATCACCTGGGAACATCCGTTAATCCGTAATGGTCTGGACCTTATCCTCTCTGGGGATACTGGCAGCAGTGCCATCTCTTTATTGAAAAATAAAGCGTTGCCGGTGGGGACTCTGCTGGTTGAGCTGATGTATGTAGTGGAAGCTCAAGCGCCGAAGCATCTGCAACTGACCCGCTTCCTGCCGCCAACACCACTGCGTCTGTTACTGGATAAATCCGGTAACAATCTGGCGGAAAAAGTTGAGTTTGAAAGTTTCAACCGTCAGTTAAACGCCGTGAACCGTCACACCGGCAGCAAACTGGTGAATGCAGTGCAGCAGGATGTCTATCAGATCCTGACCCAGGGTGAAGAAAAAGTGGTCCCCGAAGCCGAAGCGGTGATCGCCGAAGCCCGTCGTCAGGCGGATGAAACCCTGAGTGCTGAACTAGACCGACTGCGTGCTTTACAGGCCGTTAACCCGAACATCCGTGATGATGAAGTCGAGGCACTGGAAAGCAACCGTCAGGAAGTGCTGGAAAGTCTGTCTCAGGCCAATTGGCGACTGGATGCCCTGCGTCTGATCGTTGTCACGCACCAGTAATCGATGCGGGGGCTACGGCCCCCGATGGAAAACCCCATGGAACCTTACAATCCTCCCCGTGAACCTTGGCTGCATATCCTCTATCAGGACAGCCATATTATGGTGGTCAATAAACCGAGCGGTTTACTGTCGGTACCGGGACGGCTGCCAGAGAACTTTGACAGCGTCATGTTACGGGTACAACGTGATTTTCCCGAGGCACAGTCGGTTCACCGCCTGGATATGGCCACCAGCGGCATTATCGTGGTGGCGCTGACCAAGGCGGCGGAGCGAGAACTGAAACGCCAATTCCGTGAGCGGGAACCGCAGAAAACCTATGTCGCCCGGATTTGGGGGCATCCGCAGGCAGAGAAAGGGGTGGTGGATTTACCTTTGATCTGTGATTGGCCTAACCGTCCTAAGCAGAAAGTCTGCGTCGAGACCGGTAAAGCGGCACAGACTGAATGGCGGGTATTGGAAGTGGCAGCAGATAACAGCTGTCGTGTCGAGCTAAAACCGATCACGGGCCGCTCGCACCAGTTGCGCGTTCATATGCTGGCTCTCGGCCATCCTATCCTTGGGGACCGCTTTTACGCCCACCCGGAGGCACTGGCGATGGCAGAGAGGCTATTACTGCATGCAGAATCGCTGACCATTACCCATCCTACCTTTGGTACTGCCATGACGTTCCGTCAGCCCGCAGATTTCTAAGGAGTAGGTTGCAGAAAGGGCAGCGCCGATAACCGGGCTGCCCTTTTTTATTTGAGTCGTTACTTAAACCCTTTCTCTTTACGGATCAGTTCGTAGGCTGACTGTATCTTCTGGGTTTTCTGCTTCGCCATCTCCATCATCTCTGGCGGTAGCCCTTTGGCAACCAGTTTATCTGGGTGATGTTCACTCATAAGTTTGCGATAAGCGCGCTTAATGGTGGCAATATCATCGTTCGGGTTCACGCCCAGCACATGACAAGCATCTTCCAAGGTCGGTCCACGCTGCGCCTGCTGATACTGCCCTTGATAGGATCCCTGACCGGAAAACTGTTCCCCTCCTGCCATCATTCGCAGGAACTGATCAAACTGACCACGGGAAATGCCCAGTTCTTCGGCGATCACATACAACACCTGACGTTCGTTCGGATGCAGAATGCCATCAGCAAACGCCGCCTGCACCTGGATCTCCAGAAACATACGAATCAGATCGAAACGGCCAAAACAGGCACTGCGAAACTCCCGCAGTTTATCCCGTAATGGATATTGGCTGTCTTTACCTTCACGGAACGCCTGTTGTGCCGCGCGGCGCGAGTCACCGTGCAGCTGTAAGCGGTCCATAAACGCCGAGGCCACTTGAATGTCGGCCTCAGTCACCCGGCCTTTTGACTTGGTCAAATGCCCCATCACTTGAAAGGTGGTTCGAAAAAATAGGCTTTGCCTTGACTGATTATCTGAAAAATAGCCCTGGCTTTTATTACTCAATACTTTGTCGATGGCATGGCCGATCATTAATCCCAGCACCACGCCCCAGAAGCCGGCACCTGAGTAAAGGCCGAGCACGAATCCAATTACTTTACCCCAATAGCGCATAAACTCCTCAATTCGCCATGCTTACGGCTGAAATTTGCATTATCATACCTGTCATTTGCTCAACCGCCTATCGGCAAACCGGAGAGATCAGGATTAACACCAGCCGCATAATGCGGTAAGTTAGTCCTCCACCGAGTGTCGGCATGATGACAGGTTTAACGGAATCCTTGATGCAGCGTATGAATAAACGTCTACCCACCCTGCTTGCCACGATGATTGGTGCAGCGCTTTATAGTCAGCATTCTTTTGCCGATGACCTGATGTCACAGTGTATGCTGGGCGTCCCCTCGTATAATCGCCCGCTAACTAACGGCAATCCTAATCAGCTGCCTGTCACTATCCATTCTGATTCAGTGAAAGGAACCTACCCCGATTCTTCGGTGTTTAGCGGTGCCGTCAGTGTTAATCAGGGGAATAGTCGGTTGCAGGCCGATGAGATCCAATTGCACCAGCGCCAACAGGCCGGTGAAACTACTCCGCAGCGCACCGTCGATGCGCTGGGTAACGTACATTATGATGATAACCAAGTCATCCTCCGGGGTCCGAAAGCCTGGTCTGACCTGAATACCAAAGATACCAATGTCTGGAACGGTAATTATCAGATGGTCGGTCGTCAGGGACGGGGAAGCGCCGATGAAATGAAGCAACGCAGCAATAACCGCTATACCATCCTGCAAAACGGGACCTTTACCTCCTGTCTGCCTGGCAGTAACAGCTGGAGTGTTGCCGGTTCAGAAATTATCGAAGACCGTCAGGAAGAGTTGGCTGAGATCTGGAATGCCCGTTTCCGCATCGGTTCAGTGCCGGTGTTTTACAGCCCTTATCTGCAGATGCCGATCGGTAACAAACGTCGTTCCGGCTTTCTGGTCCCTAATGCGAAATATGGCAACAATAACGGCTTCGAGTTTATGCTGCCGTATTACTGGAACATTGCCCCGCAGGCCGATGCCACCATCACCCCGCACTATATGAGTAGGCGCGGGATGCAGTTACAGAATGAATTCCGTTATCTGTCAGGGTTAGGGGGCGGCCTGATTGAGCTCGACTACCTGCCCTCCGATCAGCAATATAATCGTGATAAAGAGGCCCGCGGGTTATCGTCAGATTCGAACTCCGATCGCTGGTTATTCTACTGGCGTCACGAAGGTGTCTACGATCAGCACTGGCGTTTTAATGCCGACTACACCAAAGTCAGCGACGCCTATTACTTTAATGACCTGACTTCCCGTTATTACAGCTCGACGGACGGCTACGCCACGCAGAAATTCAGTATCGGCTATGCGGATACCAACTGGGATGCCACCCTGTCGACCCGTGATTTCCAGACCTTCAGTAAAACATCCACCAATATTTACCGTGCGATGCCACAGTTGGATGTTAACCTCTATCAGAACGATATGGGGCCATTTGATGGTCATATCTACGGTCAGGTCGCTCGCTTTACCAATACCAATCCGAACTACCCGGCAGCCACACGCCTTCACCTTGAGCCGACCCTAGACCTGCCATTGTCCAATGGCTGGGCGAGTCTTAACACTGAAGCTAAACTGCTGGCAACTCATTATCAGCAGGATAATCTGGATGATTATAATAACGGTGATCTGGGCTATACCGGTAATGAGAAGCTGAAAGACTCAGTAAACCGTACCCTGCCACAGTTCAAAGTCGATGGCCGTATGGTGTTTGACCGTGATATGACTTGGTCACCGGGCTATACCCAGACCTTGGAACCGCGGGTACAGTATCTGTATACGCCGTACCGCGACCAGAGCGCTATCTATCCTTACGACTCAACCTTATTGCAGACCGACTATACTGGGCTGTTCCGTGATCGCACCTACAGTGGCCTAGACCGTATTGCTTCTGCAAACCAATTAGCTACTGGGGTAACCTCCCGTATTTATGATAATAATCTGGTTGAACGATTTAACGTTTCCGTGGGTCAGATATATTCGTTTACTCCGTCACGGACCGGAGTGCAGCAAGTTGATGACCAAGATAGCACTGGTAGTCTGATTTGGGCCGGTGATACCTACTGGAAAATCAGTGACCGTTGGGGCGCACGTGGCGGTATTCAGTATGATACCAAGCTGAATAATGTCTCACAGGGTAATGCTATCCTCGAGTATCGTCGTGATGCCGATCGTATGGTTCAGCTGAACTACCGTTATAGCAGCCCAGAATATGTTGCCTCAGCGCTGAATAATGAATCTCTGCTGACCAATCCGATCTACCGTAAAGGGATTTCACAGGTCGGTACCACTGCCAGCTGGCCGATTGCAGATGCCTGGTCAGTGGTCGGAGCCTACTATTACGACACTCGTAACAGTAAGCCAGCTGAACAGTTACTGGGGCTGCAGTACAGCTCCTGCTGCTACGCTATCCGTGTCGGTTATGAGCGTAAGATCAACGGCTGGGAGAACAATACCAGCAAATATGACAACCAGATCTCATTCAACATTGAGTTCCGCGGACTGGGCGCAAACTACGGTCTGGGAACTAATCAGATGCTGCATCAGGGTATTATCCCTTATCAGCCTGCATTCTAATGTTGCAATGGTTGGCCGGTAACTTCCGCAAAGCGGTAACAACGATGGAAAAAGTATGAAGAACTGGAGAATAGTGATTCTGTGCGTGGCATTGAAAGCCACAGCGGCCTTTGCAGCACCACAGATGATGGATAAAGTCGCCGCAGTCGTGAATAACGGTGTCGTTCTCGAGAGCGATGTCGATGATATGATGCGTACCGTAACCACTCAGGCAAAAGAAGCCGGCCAACAATTACCTGACGCTCAGACGTTGCGCCATCAGATCCTTGAACGTGAGATCATGGACAGCATTATCACCCAAATGGGCCAGCGTGCCGGGGTGCAAATCAGCGATCAAGAGCTGGATCAGGCAATCGGCGACATTGCCGCTCAAAACCATATGACGGTGGATCAGTTGCGTAGTCGTCTTAGCTATGACGGCGTTAACTATAACGACTACCGTAATCAGATCCGCAAAGAAATGCTGATCGCAAATGTGCGTAACAACGAAGTCAGAAGCCGCATCACCATTCTGCCGCAGGAAGTCGACAATCTGGCCAAGCAGATCATGTCGCAGAACGTGCCGGGCACCGAACTGAACCTGAGCATGATCCTGCTGCCGTTACCGGAAAATCCGACCCAGCAACAGGTTGACGATGAGCAAGCACTGGCCAACAAACTGGTGGGTGAGCTGAAAGCGGGTGCCAATTTCGGTAAAATGGCGATGACCTACTCAGCAGACCCGCAGGCGCTAAAAGGCGGTAATATGGGCTGGGGCAAAATTGAAGAGCTGCCAAACCTGTTCAGCCAAGCCTTGAGTACCGCACATAAAGGGGATATCGTCGGTCCAATCCGTTCCGGTGTCGGTTTCCATATCTTGAAAGTGAATGACATGCGTGGTGAGTCACAGAATGTTTCTGTCACCGAAGTACACGCCCGTCATATCCTGATCAAGACGTCACCGATCATGAGTGACCAGCAAGCAGAAGCAAAAATTCAGCAGATCGCTCGTGATATCGACAGCGGTAAGATCACTTTTGCCGCTGCCGCGCAGAAATACTCTGAAGATCCAGGTTCCGCAAACCAGGGGGGTGATCTGGGTTGGGCTTCTCCGACCATTTATGATCCGGCGTTCCGTGATGCGGTCATGAAACTGAAAAAAGGCCAAATCAGTCAGCCCGTGCGCTCTTCTTTCGGCTGGCACCTGATTCAATTACTGGATACCCGTCAGGTAGACAGAACCGACGAAGCCGCCAAAGACCGTGCCTATCGTATCCTGTTTAATCGTAAGTTTGCGGAAGAAGCGCAAACCTGGATGCAGGAACAGCGCGCCTCTGCCTACGTGAAAATCTTGGACAACAATGGCTGATATCCCACGTATCGTGATCACTCCCGGCGAACCCGCCGGGATTGGTCCTGACCTTACCCTGCAACTGGCCAGTCGTGACTGGCCAGTTCAGCTTGTGGTCTGTGCAGACCGCGAGTTACTCCAAGCTCGGGCCGATCAGCTCGGCCTGACCGTCACCCTTGAAGACTACGCGTCGCAACAGCCTGCCCGACCTCAGCAGGAAGGTAGCCTGACCGTTCTGCATGAACCCCTCTGTACGCCGGTAGTCGCTGGACAGACCGATGTCCGCAACAGTGACTATGTGCTTCGCACTCTGAGCCGCGCCAGCGACGGCTGCCTAAGCGGTGAATTTGCTGCCATGGTGACCGGCCCGGTACACAAAGGGATTATCAACCAAGCCGGTATCCCATTCAGCGGCCATACCGAGTTCTTTGCCGAGAGAGCGGGCTGCCACAAAGTAGTGATGATGTTGGCCACTACCGAGCTGCGGGTGGCGCTGGCCACCACTCACCTGCCGCTAAAAGATGTGTCGGCGGCCATCACCCGTGACAACCTGCATGAAGTGATCACTATCCTGCATCATGACCTGCAGCACAAATTCCATCTGCCTGATCCACGGATCCTGGTATGCGGGCTCAATCCCCATGCCGGAGAAGGCGGTCATATGGGCCGTGAGGAAATTGACGTGATCGAGCCTGCGCTTGAAGAGTTGCGTCAGCAAGGTATCACGCTGATCGGGCCACTGCCTGCCGATACCCTGTTCCAGCCGAAATACCTGCAAAATGCTGATGCCGTGCTGGCGATGTATCACGATCAGGGTCTACCCGTGTTAAAATTTCAAGGCTTTGGTCGAGCGGTGAATATTACCCTCGGTCTGCCATTTATCCGGACTTCTGTCGATCACGGGACTGCGCTTGACTTAGCCGGTCTCGGACAGGCAGATCCGGGCAGCTTTATTACGGCGATCACCCTCGCCATCAATATGATTAAGAGCAGTAATGAATAATCGCGTCCATCAGGGGCACTACGCCCGTAAACGTTTCGGGCAGAACTTCCTGAACGATCAATATATTATCGACAGCATTGTCTCAGCGATCCACCCACTTAAGAGTGATGCGCTGGTCGAAATCGGCCCAGGCCTCGGTGCTCTCACCGAGCCGGTGGGTGATAAAGTCGATGCCTTAACGGTTATCGAACTTGACCGTGATCTAGCAGCCCGTCTGCAGACCCATCCGTTCCTCGGCCCGAAACTGACCCTGTTTCAGCAAGATGCGATGACCTTTAACTTCGCAGAATTGGCCGCTGAACGTGGACAGCCACTGCGAGTGTTCGGTAACCTGCCCTATAATATTTCTACCCCGCTGATGTTCCATCTGTTCAGCTATCCGGGTGCCATCAAAGATATGCACTTCATGTTGCAAAAAGAAGTAGTGAATCGTCTGGTGGCCGGTCCGGGCAGTAAAGCCTATGGTCGTCTGACCGTGATGGCCCAGTATTATTGCCAAGTGATCCCGGTGCTGGAAGTGCCTCCGCACTCCTTTACCCCGCCGCCGAAAGTGGACTCTGCGGTAGTGCGTCTGGTGCCTCATGTTAACTCCCCTTACCCGAAGGTGGATGTCAGAGTCCTAAGCCGCATTACCACTGAAGCCTTTGGTAAACGCCGTAAAACCCTGCGTAACAGCTTGGGTCATCTGTTCTCCGCACAGGTACTGTCAGAACTGGGAATTGATGAATCACTGCGGGCAGAGAATATCAGTATCGCCCAGTACTGCCAGTTGGCGCACTGGCTGACTGAACATCCGGAACAGCCTCAGGAGCAATAATCATGTGTGGATCCAGACGCGTTTATGTTCATGTACAGACCTTCTACGTGGCCGCGCAATCGCTGCCAGAAGAGGAGAGGTATGTGTTTGCTTACACTATTACGATCCGTAACCTCGGACGTGAGGCGGTAACACTGCGTGAACGCTACTGGTTAATCACCAATGGTAATGGTAAACAGACCGAAGTTCAGGGAGAAGGTGTGGTCGGCGAACAGCCGCTGATCGCCCCCGGTGACGAATACCAGTACACCAGTGGTGCGGTACTGGAAACCCCGGTCGGTACCATGCAAGGCCACTATCTGATGGAAGCCGCTGATGGCGAGCGTTTCCAGACCGAAATCCCGGTGTTCAGGCTGGCAGTCACTGCGAGCCTTCACTAACCCTTCCCCACAGGCCTGTTTCCGCAGGTCTGATGTCTACGCGCACAGGATTTTCATGAGTACGTATCTGATAGGTGATATTCACGGTTGTTATAGCGAATTTTGCGCACTGCTGGATCAAGTCAGTTTTGATCCGGACCAAGATGAACTGTGGCTGACTGGTGACCTGGTGGCCCGTGGTCCAGACTCACTGGCGGTGTTAAGAAAAGTGAAGTCACTGGGAGACTCAGTAAGACTGGTACTGGGTAACCATGATCTGCATATCCTAGCGGTATTCGCCGGCATTAGTCGTAATAAGCCGAAAGATCATCTGGCTGAGCTGTTGGCCGCTGAAGACTGCGACAGCCTGATTAACTGGCTACGTCGTCAGCCGTTGTTACAGGTCGATGAGCAGAAAAAACTGGTGATGGCCCATGCCGGTATCACCCCGCAGTGGGATATTGAGACCGCTAAAGCTTGTGCCCGTGAGCTGGAAATGATCCTCTCCAGTGACAGTTATCCACTGTTTCTCGATGCCATGTACGGGGATATGCCGAATAATTGGACCGAAGAACTGAGCGGTTTAGCAAAGCTGCGTTTTAGCGCCAATGCCCTGACCCGCATGCGTTACTGCTTTCCTAACGGTCAGCTGGATATGATCTGTAAAGATACCCCAGACAAAGCCACGCCGCCGCTAAAGCCCTGGTTTATGCTCAATGGTCCGGTGCGTGAAGACTATACTATCGCTTTTGGTCATTGGGCCTCACTAGAGGGGAAAGGTGTGCCAGAGGGGATCTTAGCACTGGATACTGGTTGTTGTTGGGGCGGCACACTGACTCTACTCCGCTGGGAAGATCGCCAATGGTTTCACCAGCCATCATTACAGAAGAAAAAGAAGTAATACTGCGACGGGCCTAATGATCAGGCCCGTTTTTTTTAACCTTGCCTCAGCTTTAGAAAGCATCAGGATGCAACCGACAAGACGACGGCCGCCTTCATAGCGGCCGTGGACAGAGATTAACGTCGGTCGAGGATCTCAAAACAGAAGCTGTGGGTATTGGCGTTATCCGCATCGTGAAATTCACTGAATACCGATTGCCATTGATCCGGGTCGTAATCTGGGAACTGCGTGTCCCCTTCCACTTCGGCATCAATATGGGTCAAATATAAGCGATCCGCTTTTTCCAACATCTGCTCATAGATCTTACCACCACCAATGATCATGACCTCCGGCACATCCCCCGCTAGTGCCAGCGCTTCGTCCAACGAGGTGACCCAGCGTACACTCGGGTCATTGCCCGGCGTCCGGCTGAGGACAATATTTAAACGTCCTGGCAGCGCACGACCAATAGACTCAAAAGTCCGACGCCCCATAATCACGGGCTTATTTAGCGTCTGCTTTTTGAACCATGCCAAGTCAGCCGGCAGGCTCCAAGGCATGGCGTTATCCATCCCAATAACACGATCTGCTGCCATCGCAGCAATCAGACTAATCATTACGTTAACCCGCTCGAAAAATTGGCGCCATCATACGGAAAGGGATTGTCGGAGTCGATAGGCAGCATTCACTATTTAATGAAACCCTGCGCCAGCACAACATCTCAGTAATTAGTGCAACATTTCAGCAGCAGTAAAGTAGCGATAAAAAAAAGCGGCCCTGTAGACAGGGCCGCTTCAGGTCTGACCGACCAGGATTAGCCGTTAAGTTCGGCGTGCATTTCCTGAACAGAGATCACGCGGTCACGAGGGTCCGCATTGAGGGCCATCGCGGTGGCAAAACCGCCGTTCAAGGTGGTGTCATAATGCACTTTATATTGCAGTGCGCTGCGACGGATCAGGCGGGAGTCTTCAATCGCCTGACGTCCTGCGGTGGTGTTAACGATATAGCTGTACTCACCGTTTTTCAGTCGGTCCTGAATATGGGGACGACCTTCGTGAACCTTGTTCACCAAGCGCGGGTTAATCCCCGCTTCGCCCAACACCACTGCCGTACCGTGGGTGGCATCCAACTCGAATCCAAATTCGATCAGTTGCTTCGCCAGCGCAGCAATACGTTTCTTATCCCCTTCACGAACAGAAATCAGCGCGCGTCCCGATTTTTTCATGGTCGCCTGCGCACCCAGCATCGCTTTCGAGAACGCCTCGGCAAAAGTACGGCCAACACCCATGACTTCACCGGTGGAGCGCATCTCTGGGCCAAGGATTGGGTCAACCCCTTGGAACTTATTAAACGGCAGTACCACTTCTTTGACCGAGTAATACGGTGGGATCACTTCTTTGGTGACACCCTGGGTCGCCAGTGACTTACCGGCCATTACGCGGGCGGCCACTTTGGCCAGAGGTACGCCGGTCGCTTTCGAGACAAAGGGTACGGTACGGGCAGCACGCGGGTTAACTTCAATCAGATAAACTTCGTTATCTTTAACCGCAAACTGTACGTTCATCAGACCGCGCACATTCAGTTCGAAGGCCAGTTTGCGTACCTGGTCACGCATCACATCCTGGATCGCTTGGCTCAGGGTATAAGCCGGTAACGAACACGCAGAGTCACCGGAGTGAACCCCAGCCTGCTCGATATGTTCCATAATACCGCCGATCAGTACCTGCTCGCCGTCACAGATCGCATCGACATCCACTTCAACCGCATCGTCCAAGAAGCGATCCAGCAATACAGGCGCATCATTAGACACTGATACCGCAGTCATAAAGTAGCGTTTCAGATCCTGCTCATCGTAGACGATTTCCATCGCCCGGCCGCCCAACACATAAGACGGACGTACCACCAGCGGATAACCGAGGGTCGCGGCTTTTTCAACGGCCTGCTCCAGGGCAGTCACGGTGGCATTAGCTGGCTGTTTCAGCGACAGACGGTCAACCGCCTGCTGGAAACGCTCACGGTCTTCGGCACGGTCAATGGCATCCGGGCTGGTACCGATCACCGGCACACCGGCCGCTTCCAGTTCACGCGCTAATTTCAGCGGAGTCTGGCCGCCGTACTGAACGATGACGCCTTTCGGCTTCTCGATACGGACGATTTCCAGCACATCTTCCAAGGTCACCGGCTCAAAGTAGAGGCGATCTGAAGTATCGTAGTCGGTCGACACGGTTTCTGGGTTACAGTTAACCATAATGGTCTCATAACCGTCTTCACGCATTGCCAGTGCCGCATGCACACAGCAATAGTCAAACTCGATACCCTGACCGATACGGTTTGGCCCGCCACCAAGGATCATGATTTTCTCGCGATCGCTGGACGGGTTGGCTTCACACTCTTCTTCATAAGTGGAATACATATAAGCGGTATCGGTAGCAAACTCCGCCGCACAGGTATCAACGCGCTTATATACCGGGTTCAGGTTAAACTGCTCACGTAATTTACGGATTTCCCCTTCGGCGACATCGGCCAACTGTGCTAGGCGTAGATCCGAGAAACCTTTACGCTTCAACTGACGCAGTTTTGCTGCATCCAGGCTGTTAATGCCCTGCTGAGAAACCTGATTTTCCAGACGGATCAGCTCTTCAATCTGTACCAGGAACCAGCGGTCGATATTGGTCAGCGCAAACACATCTTCAACGCTCATTCCCAGACGGAAGGCATCACCGATATACCAGATACGGTCGCTGCCAGCATCTTTCAGCTCACGGCGGATAATGGTCAGGGCTTCGGGATCATTGGCGCTGACTTTCGGGTCAAAGCCACAGGCACCGACTTCCAGACCGCGCAGCGCTTTGTGCATCGACTCTTGGAAGGTACGGCCAATTGCCATCACTTCACCAACAGATTTCATCTGCGTGGTCAGACGGTCATTGGTACCGGCAAATTTTTCAAAGTTAAAGCGTGGAATTTTGGTGACCACGTAGTCGATGGAAGGTTCAAACGATGCCGGGGTCAAACCACCGGTAATGTCGTTCATCAACTCATCCAGGGTATAGCCGACGGCCAGTTTGGCGGCAATTTTCGCAATCGGGAAACCGGTAGCTTTAGAAGCCAGTGCCGAGGAACGCGACACACGCGGGTTCATTTCGATCACAATCAGACGACCGCTTTCCGGATTAACCGAGAACTGAACGTTAGAGCCACCGGTTTCAACACCAATTTCACGCAGCACCGCCATCGAGGCGTTACGCATGATTTGATACTCTTTATCGGTCAGGGTCTGAGCTGGCGCGACGGTAATGGAGTCACCGGTATGGATCCCCATCGCATCAAAGTTTTCGATGGAACAGACAATGATACAGTTATCATTTTTGTCACGAACCACTTCCATTTCGTACTCTTTCCAACCGATCAGTGACTCATCGATTAACAGTTCGTTGGTCGGGGAAAGGTCGAGACCACGGGTACAGATCTCTTCAAACTCTTCACGGTTATAGGCGATACCGCCACCGCTGCCGCCCATGGTGAAAGAAGGACGGATAATACACGGGAAACCGACCTCGTCAGCAACCTGATAGGCTTCTTCCATAGTATGTGCGATACCGGAACGCGCGGTATCCAGACCGATGCTTTTCATGGCTTTATCAAAGCGCATACGGTCTTCGGCTTTATCGATAGCATCGGCAGTGGCGCCGATCATGGTGACACCGAACTCTTCCAGCACACCCTGACGCTCCAGTTCCAGTGCACAATTTAGTGCCGTCTGGCCACCCATGGTAGGTAGCACTGCATCCGGACGCTCTTTTTCGATGATTTTGCGTACCACTTCCCAATTAATCGGCTCGATATAGGTGGCATCGGCCATTTCTGGGTCGGTCATGATGGTGGCTGGGTTAGAGTTTACCAGAATGACGCGGTAGCCTTCTTCACGCAGCGCTTTACACGCTTGAGCACCTGAGTAGTCAAATTCACACGCCTGACCGATAACAATCGGACCAGCGCCAAGGATCAGGATGGATTTTAGGTCTGTACGTTTTGGCATTTTTCGCTCCTGATTACTTGCTACCAGTACGGTAAGTGTTGATTAACTCAATAAAATGGTCGAACAGCGGCGCGGCATCATGCGGGCCCGGGCTGGCTTCTGGGTGCCCCTGGAAGCTGAATGCCGGCTTATCAGTACGGTGGATGCCCTGTACGGTATGGTCAAACAGCGAGGTATGGGTCACACGCAGACACTCCGGCAGGCCATCTTTATCGACGGCAAAGCCGTGGTTCTGCGCGGTGATCATCACCACATCACGATCCAGATCTTTAACCGGGTGGTTACCACCGTGGTGACCTAACTTCATTTTCACGGTTTTGGCACCGCTGGCCAGTGCCAGTAATTGGTGGCCCAAGCAGATACCAAATACTGGGATATCGGTGGTCAGGAACTGTTTAATCGCCGTAATCGCGTAATCACAAGGCTCTGGGTCCCCCGGACCGTTTGACAGGAAAATCCCATCCGGTGCCATCTTCAGTACCTCTTCTGCAGAGGTCTGTGCTGGCACTACGGTTAAACGGCAACCGCGATCAGTCAGCATACGCAGGATATTGCTTTTTGCCCCGAAGTCGTAGGCCACCACATGGTAAGGCAGCTCACTTTCCGCTTTCGGTGCTGGCAATTCATCAGCCAGTGTCCAGCTACCTTGAGTCCAGGAGTAGGACTTCTCGGTGGTGACTTCTTTGGCTAAATCCATCCCTTTAAGACCAGGGAAAGCTTTGGCTTTCGCCAGTGCTTCTGCCACGTCCAGATTATCCCCTGCCACGATACAGCCGTTCTGCGCGCCTTTTTCACGTAATAAGCGGGTCAGTTTACGGGTATCGATATCAGCAATGGCCACGATGTTGTGACGGACGAGGTAAGCAGAAAGGTCTTCGGTATTGCGGTAGTTACTGGCGATTAATGGCAGGTCACGGATCACTAAGCCCTGAGCATGAACCTGAGAAGATTCTTCGTCTGCGGCATTGGTGCCGACATTACCAATATGGGGATAAGTAAGAGTGACAATCTGGCGGGAATAGGAAGGATCAGTGAGAATTTCTTGATAACCGGTCATTGATGTGTTGAAAACGACTTCTCCAACTGCCGACCCGCTTGCGCCAATGGCCAGACCGTGGAACTCGGTTCCGTCTTCCAGAACCAGGATTGCTGACTTAGTCAAAACTTCCTCCGGGGAATAAATAGTCACTATACCTGCATATTAATTCATAACTATCGCCTGAATCAATCCAAAAAACAGCTTAAGGCTCGAATTTTGGCAAATTGGGCGCATTCTAATGATCAGATTGACTTATGTCTAGTCACAAAGGCGATAAGGTTGCTTTTTTTAAGGCACTGAGCGTTAATTCTAAATAACACCCACAAAAAAGCACGATATCGCTGGGAATAAAACGATTGCTTAATGACTATCGCTAAAACCACGTTCAGTTGTTGTTTTAACAAACAATAACCCAGAAAAAAAACAGTAAGATGAGATAAAAAAACAAGTTAAGTGCAGGTAATACCACTTTAAGGAAGGACACAACCAAAGACTAACATAAATAAAAAAATAAAGAGGGATATTATTATCCCTCCTTTACAATCAATAGCTTATTGATTGCCACTCACATCACAACATATTAAATATCATTAAGGGAAAGCACATCACGCATGTCATAGAACCCATGTTTATGACCACTTAACCAGATTGCTGCTCTGACTGCCCCTTTTGCAAAGGTCATACGGCTAGACGCCTTATGGGTAATCTCGACACGCTCACCGATATCCGCAAACATCGCCGTGTGTTCACCCACGATATCGCCAGCACGTACGGTGGCAAAACCAATGGTACCAGGCTGACGTTCACCGGTGTGTCCTTCTCGGCTGTAAACCGCATGCTCTGACAGTTTCCAGTCCATCGCCTCGGCAATGGCTTCACCCATCGCCAGCGCCGTGCCGGACGGGGCATCCACTTTATGACGATGATGAGCTTCAGTGATCTCAATATCACTGTATTCACCCATCACTTTGGCAGCTTTTTCCAGCAGTTTCAGTACCAGGTTCACACCAACGCTGAAGTTCGCGGCAAACACGACTGGGATTTTCTCACCGGCTACCCGGATGACGCCACGGCCCTGCTCATCAAAACCGGTGGTGCCGATAACGATCGCTTTTTGGTGTGTCTCACAGAAAGTCAGATACTCTAAGCTGGCTTCCGGGCGAGTAAAATCAATCAGTACGTCAAAATCATCTTTTACCGCCAGCAGGCTGTCGCTCACCTGCACGCCGGTTTTACTTCCACCCGCCAGCTCGCCGGCATCACATCCCACCAACGAAGAGCCTGGACGTACCACTACAGCACCCAGTGTCGCCTGATCGGTCAGTTGTGTTGCTTCAATTAATTGACGCCCCATGCGCCCTGAGGCTCCGACAATACCTATTCGGATGTTATTCATAACTATTCATTCCTTAACCTGTGCATGCAATGCCCCTGCAGGGTAACCAGTGGTTCAGACCAGTACCAGCAAAAAAAGGCATCATTAGAATTTCAGAAGGTAGCTGGCATCTTATCAGCAAAATCAATAGCCGATGACTGGGCAATCAGAACCGGCGACGCGAGTCACCCTAACAAGCGGATAAAAAAAATCCCGCAACCGACGTTGCGGGATTGGCAGCTTACTGGATTTCTTTGACCTCAACCCGTAGCTCTTTCGGAACTTCAAAGACAATATTCTCTTCACGCCCAACCAGCTCAATGGCAGCATCTCCGCCCATCTCACCAAGACGAGTGATCACCTGCTGAACCAGAATATCCGGGGCTGACGCGCCAGCGGTCACACCGATACAAGAGGCGCCTTTCAGCCAGTCAGCATTGATATCGCTGGCGGAGTCAATCAGCCACGCCTGCTTACCGGCACGACGTGCCAATTCTGCCAGACGGTTAGAGTTTGAAGAGTTCTTCGACCCCACCACTAGGATCACATCCGCCTGCTCAGACAAGCTGCGTACCGCTTCCTGCCGGTTAGTGGTCGCGTAACAAATATCATCTTTACGTGGCCCGATGATCGCAGGGAAACGCTGACGCAGGGCATCAATGATTTCAGAGGTATCGTCGACGGACAGGGTCGTCTGGGTCATAAAGCTGAGATTAGATTCATCCTTCACCTGCAGCTTAAACACATCCTCCGGTGACTCAACCAGGTACATCCCCCCTTCCGGGTTACTGTACTGCCCCATAGTGCCTTCCACTTCCGGATGCCCCGCATGGCCAATCAGAATAGCTTCAACCCCTTTACGACTGGCTCGTGCGACTTCCATATGGACTTTGGTCACCAACGGGCAGGTGGCATCGAATAGCATGGTTAATTGACGAGCACGGGCTTCTGCCCGTACTGCCTGCGAGACACCATGCGCAGAGAAAATCAGAATAGCGCCGTCCGGTACTTCGCTGATCTCTTCGATAAAAATGGCGCCGCGATCACGCAGACTTTCCACCACATAACGGTTATGCACTACTTCATGACGAACATAGATTGGCGCGCCGTACATCTCCAGAGCGCGTTCGACAATACTGATGGCACGGTCTACACCGGCACAGAAACCTCGCGGGTTAGCCAGCAGAATCTGCATGTTTACTCTCCAAGTCCGGGTCGACTTCCAGTACTTCGACATCGAATGTAGTCATTTGGCCTGCCAACGGATGGTTAAAGTCAACGGTGACGGAATCTCCGGAAATGTCACGGATAATCCCTGGCATTTCACTTCCATCCGGCAGGGTAAATAACATGATAGCCCCTGGCTCAGGCTCACCGCTTTCGGTGAAGTCTCGCAGAGAAAAATACTGAATCATGTCAGGGTTAGTGACACCAAAAGCTTCTTCGGGTGCCAAGGTAAACTGGCAGCGGTCACCGGCCTGTTTACCGGTCAATTCGCGGCTGAAGGCGGCAGACAGACTGCCATCTCCAAGACGGAACAGCGCCGGTTTGCCCCCGGCGCGGGTCGATTCCGCCACTGACCCATCTTCTAGGGTCAGTACAAAATGGACCAATAGCACGCTGTCAGGTTGGACAGACTGGCTCATCACTCACCTTTCTTTTCATGGCGTGAGGAAGGGATAAACCCTTCCAGGATCACCAGCGCAGCACCGATACAGATACCACAATCGGCGATATTAAAGGTCGCGAAATGCCAGTCACCCACATAGAAGTCGATGAAATCCACCACGAAACCATGCCAGAAACGATCCAGTAGATTTCCCAGTGCCCCCCCGATAATCATTGCATAGGCGATATTGGTCAGGCGTTGGCTGGCGCGGTTGCGATACATCAGCACCACTAAGGCGATGGCGATAGCAATGGCGATCCCCGCAAAGAACCAGCGCTGCCAACCGCCTTTATCCGCTAAGAAACTGAACGCCGCACCATAGTTATGGGCGTAGAACAGATTCAGGAAAGGCATTAGCGCACGGGTTTCGTGCAGCTGCATGTTCGCCATAATCCACTGTTTACTGGCGAAGTCGATCACCATTACCAGCAGCGTAACCCATAACCAGCGTAGTCCAGTTGACGTCAATGATTTACTCATCAGGCAAACTTACGCTCTTCGCCGTCACCTTCGACGTTGCTATAGCAGCGTCCGCAGATTTCAGCATGTTGCGGGTTTTGACCAACATCGGTAGTGAAATGCCAGCAACGCGGACATTTCTCTCCTTCGGCCTTCGTCAGACTGACCTTCAGTCCTTTCAGGTGTTCACTCTGCACCGCATCTGCCGGAGCAGTGGCCAGCGGAGCCACTGTCACCGCGGAGGTCAGCAGCACAAAGCGCAGCTCGTTACCCAGCGCATTCAAGCTGGCTGCCAGTGCATCGTCGGCATACAGGGTCACAGCAGCTTCCAGTGCGCCGCCGATACGCTTATCAGAACGCGCCTGCTCAATCACCTTGTTCACTTCACCACGGACTTTCAGTAATTGTTCCCAGTAACTGTCGTTCAGCACTTCGCTTTCCGGCAGCCCAAACAGCCCCTGATACCACTCACCGGTGAACACATACTTTTCACGCTCACCAGATAGATGACCCCAGATCTCATCAGCCGTAAACGACATGATCGGTGCCATCCAGCGAACCAACGCCTCGGCGATATGCCACAGGGCGGTCTGACAGCTACGACGCGCCACGCTGTCCGCTTTGGCGGTGTACTGGCGGTCTTTGATCACATCCAGATAGAATGAGCCCATCTCCACGGAGCAGAACTGCATCAGACGCTGCACCACTTCATGGAAATCATAGTTTTCATAGGAAGCCACGATATCCTGCTGTGCCGCCAGCGCACGGCCAACCGCCCAGCGGTCAACCACCACCATCTGTTCCGGCGCGACCTGATCGGTTTCCGGATTGAAGCCATTCAGGTTAGCCAGCAAGAAGCGGGCAGTGTTACGGATACGACGATAGGCATCGGCAGAACGCTTCAGGATTTCGTCAGACACTGCCATTTCACCAGAGTAATCCGTTGAGGCCACCCACAGACGCAGAATATCCGCGCCCAATTTCTTCATCACGTCCTGCGGACTGACGGTGTTGCCGATAGATTTCGACATCTTACGGCCCTGACCATCAACGGTGAAACCGTGGGTCAGTACCTGACGGTACGGAGCTTTGCTCTTAATCGCCGTGGAGATCATCAGTGAGGACATAAACCAACCGCGGTGCTGGTCAGATCCTTCCAGATAGATATCGGCACTGTGGCCGTTAAATTCAGGACGTACATCCACCACCGAGCAACTGGTCGACCCAGAGTCAAACCATACATCCAGGGTATCCGGCACTTTGCTGTAATGCTCAGCGTCATCGCCCAGCAATTCTTTTGCATCCAGATCCCACCATGCTTGGATCCCATCCTGCTCGACGCGCAGGGCGACCTGCTCCATCAGCGCCAGGGTATTCGGGTGCAGCTCTTCGGTATGGTTATGCACGAACAATGCCATCGGTACGCCCCAGGTACGCTGACGGGAGATACACCAGTCAGGACGGTTGGCCACCATAGATTCGATACGTGCCTGACCCCAGTCTGGGATCCACTGTACGCCTTTGATTTCTTCCAGTGACTGTTTACGCAGCCCCTGCTGATCCATGCTGATAAACCACTGTGGGGTCGCACGGAAGATGATCGGCGTTTTATGACGCCAGCAGTGCGGGTAGCTGTGATGCAACTTTTCCAGATGCAACAGCGCGGCTTTTTCACGCAGGATCTCGACCACTAATTCGTTGGCTTTAAACACGTTGACGCCATCCAGCCCCGGATAGGTACCCGGCAGGTAGCAACCGTCTGGGCCCACTGGATTAGCCGCTTCGATACCGTATTTCTGACCGATCACATAGTCATCCGGGCCGTGACCAGGCGCGGTATGGACCGCACCGGTACCAGCATCCAGGGTAACGTGATCGCCCAACAGTACCGGCACATCGAAGGACAAGAACGGGTGCGCGAAACGCATCATTTCAAGGGCGCTGCCTTTGCACTCGCCCAGCACCTGCCAGCTTTCGAGACCGGCGCGTTTCAGTACGGTTTCGACCAAGTCTTTTGCCAAGATCAGCGCACGTCCATCGGTCTGGATCAGCTGATAATCAAATTCTGGGTTTACCGAGATCGCGCGGTTAGACGGCATGGTCCAAGGAGTCGTGGTCCAGATCACCAGTGAGACCGGTGTCGCTGGAGTCTGTGCGCCAAAGGCAGTGGCGACCGCTTCTGGCTGAACCGCGTTGAACATCACATCAATAGACAGCGAGGTCTTGTCATAATACTCAACTTCCGCTTCCGCCAAGGCAGAACGACAATCCAGACACCAATGAACCGGCTTAGCCCCTTTGTGCAGGTGGCCGTTACCGATAATACGGCCCAGAGCACGGATAATATTGGCTTCGGTGGTGAAGTCCATGGTCAGGTAAGGGTGCTCCCAGTCGCCCAATACCCCAAGACGAATAAAGTCTTTCTTCTGACCTTCCACCTGTTCGGCAGCATATTTGCGGCAAGCTTCACGGAATTCGGCGGCGGAGACTTTCTCACCCGGCTTGCCGATCATCTGCTCAACTTTGTGTTCGATAGGCAGACCATGACAGTCCCAACCTGGTACATAAGGGGCATCAAAACCGGACAGTCCTTTAGACTTGACGATAATATCTTTCAGGATCTTGTTAACTGAGTGACCAATGTGGATGTTGCCGTTGGCGTACGGAGGGCCATCATGCAGGATAAATGTTTTTTTGCCTTTTTTCGCTGCACGAATAGCACCGTACAGGTTATCGTCGGTCCAACGTTGCAGCATACCAGGCTCCCGTTTGGCGAGATCGCCACGCATCGGGAAGCCGGTTTCCGGCAAATTCAGGGTAGATTTATAGTCACTCATCAGGTTCTCGATTCCATATTTCGGTGGTTATACCGTTGCTTGCAGCCCAAAAAACTCACGGGCCGTCACCACATCTTTGGCAATTTGCACTTTTAATTCATCAAGAGAGGCAAATCGTTGCTCGTTACGTATTTTATGGCGCAGTATCACGGAGATATGCCGGCCATACAAATTCAGATTGACGTTCAGCAGGTTCACTTCCAATTGCTGGCGGATGCCCTTTACCGTAGGACGGGTGCCGATATTGGCCACGCCGAAGTAACTGTGCTGATCAATACCGCGCACTTCCACCGCATAGACGCCACGCACCGGCGTTACCGCACGACGTAGCGGCACATTAGCCGTCGGAAAGCCCAAGGTCCGTCCCAGGGCATCGCCATGCACCACTCGGCCGGTGATCTCAAACGGACGCCCCAGTAAGCGTTCCGCGGCGGCCAAGTCATCACTCGCCAGCGCTTCACGTATCAGAGTGCTGCTGATGCGCTTACCTTGCTCACAGAACGTCTTGGTATTGACCACATCGAAGTGTTCACGTCGACCGGCCTCCTGTAATAACAGGAAATCCCCTTCCCGACCAGCGCCAAAACGGAAGTCATCCCCTACCGCCAAAAAGCGGACATCCAGTTTATCGACCAGAATATCGTGAATAAAATCATTGGCTTTCAGTGCTGAAAAGTGGCGGTCAAAGCGGACACAGATCACAGTATCCACCCCTGCATCGGCCAGATATTTCACTTTTTCCCGCAATCGGGTCAGCCGGGCGGGTACCTCGCCGGCGGTGAAAAACTCACGAGGCTGAGGTTCAAACAGCATCACCACCACCGGGAGTTGGCGACGATGTCCTTCTTCACAGAGCTGCTTCAGCAACGCCTGATGTCCGCGATGCACTCCGTCAAAATTACCAATAGTCAAAACGCAGCCCCGGTGCTGCTTTGAAAGATTATGTAAACCGCGGATAAACTTCATGGCCGACTCAAATCGCTGGAAATCGCCGGATTATACCCTTTACAGCGTACAAAATTAACCCGTCAGTATGGCCTTTCGACGCTTCTTTCCTGCTTTTCCTCATGATTCTTCCTTGCCGGGCAATTTCCCGACAATTTTGTTGCGAAAAGCTGTATTCAACCTAAGGAAGCTGGTAGAATCTTGCGCCATCAATTACGTAACCGGGTGTTGTTTTTTAAACGACGCTTATTTGCACAAATCCATTGACAAGAGAAGGCGCAAAAGGCATAGTCCTCGGCCTTTGATTTGTCCATATAGAACATATTTGGGAGTTGGACCTTGGCTAATATCAAATCAGCTAAGAAACGCGCTGTAACATCTGAGAAACGTCGCAAGCACAACGCAAGCCGTCGCTCAATGCTGCGTACTTTCATCAAAAAAGTATACGCTGCAATCGCTACTGGCGATAAAGCTGCTGCGCAGAACGCATTTAACGAAATGCAACCAATCGTGGACCGTCAGGCTGCTAAAGGTCTGATCCACAAAAACAAAGCTGCACGCCATAAAGCAAACCTGGCTGCACAGATCAGCAAAATGGCATAATTGCCGTCTTACTGACAGCTTTGAAAAGAACCGGCTCAGGCCGGTTTTTTTATGTCTGCCATCCGGGCAGTTGCGACGCCATCGCCCGATGACGTCGCCGAGGCTTAACGCGAATAACGGTATCGCAACAGACAGTAGCCGCAGAGCGCCGACAGAATCGACCCACCGAGTATCCCCAGTTTCGCTTCATTAATCAGTGCACCGCCCTGCTGCCCGTAAGCCAGAGTAGCGATAAACACCGACATGGTAAAACCAATGCCACACAACACCCCCACCGCCGCAATATCACTGATACGCGTGCTCACGGGTAAGCGGGTAATGCCCAAGCGTGCACTCAGCCAGCAGACCAGGGTAATGCCCAACGGCTTGCCGATCAACAGTCCAGCCATAATGCCCAGCGGCAGGGCTGAGAGCATATCGCCCACAGACAGCCCCTTAAGGACCACTCCGGCATTGGCAAAGGCAAACAGTGGCAGGATCAGCCAGCGCACCCAGGGTTCGAGCTGATGCGTCAGCCGTGCCGCTGCACTGTTACTGCCCTCTCCCCTGACCGGCATCATCATACCAAGGATCACCCCAGCTAAGGTGGCATGGATACCGGATAACAGCACCACATACCAGAGGGCGGCACCGGCCACCAACCAGGCAATCCGGCTGCGTACCCCACAGCGGTTCATCACCGCCATCACCACAATCACTGCCACTGCCATGGCTAAAGCCGCGACATTCGGGCTGCCACTGTAGAACAGGGCGATAATGACAATCGCCCCCAAGTCATCGATCACCGCGAGTGCCATCAGAAACACTTTGATCGCGACAGGTACCCGATTACCCAGTAGCGCCAAAATACCCAGCGCAAAGGCGATATCGGTCGCGGTAGGGATTGCCCAGCCACTCTGGCCCTCGCTGCTGTGGCGGGTAAACAACAAAAAAATTAGTGCCGGGGCCAGCATCCCCCCGAGGGCCGCAATCAGTGGAAACAGTGCCTGCTGGCGACTTGCCAGCGCACCGCTGATTAGTTCCCGTTTCACTTCTAAGCCGACCTGCAGGAAAAAGAACACCATCAGCACATCATTGACCCAGAACAGGGTAGTGAGTGGATGAGCATTGCCTGCTGCCGAGCTGTGCGGCTGCCAGTTCAAAAACGACTGGTAACCGACTGCGGTGCTGTCCAGATTGGCCAATAAGATAGCCAGCGCAGCGGCAATGATCAGGATCACGCCTCCGGCGGCATCACTTTTTACGAGTTTCAGAACTCCCGACATCCGTTTATATCCTCTTTAACGTCCTGTGCCGACTCTACACTGCCCGCGATAACCAATAAAGTTTTCTGTACGGAAGGCTGGTTGCAGGGCAAAAAAAAACCAGCCCCGGAGGACTGGCTTATTACGCTAAACCGACTACTGCGATATTAGCGAGTCAGGTCATCAAAGAACTTCTTCACACCGTCGAAGAAACTCTTTGAACGAGGACTGTTGTCATCACCGGACGGTCCGCCCAAGGTCTCACCCAGTTCGTTCAGCAGTTCTTTCTGACGCTCACTGAGGTTGACCGGAGTCTCGACCACCACACGGCACAGCAGGTCACCAATGGCTCCACCACGTACCGATTTCACGCCTTTACCACGCATACGGAACAGCTTATCGGTCTGCGTTCCTGCTGGGATTTTCAGCTTCACACGGCCATCTAAGGTAGGCACTTCAATCTCGCCGCCCAAGGCTGCCATAGCGAAGTTAATCGGTACTTCACAGTAGAGGTTATTCTCTTCACGCTCAAAGATCGGGTGTTTCTTCACCGCCACTTCGACATACAGATCACCAGCTGGTGCGCCCTGCTCACCGGCTTCACCTTCGCCGCTGAGACGGATACGGTCACCGGTATCGACACCCGCCGGAATTTTCACCGATAGGGTCTTGGTCTTCTCAACACGGCCATGACCGTGACAGGCGTTGCACGGATCTTTAATGATGCTACCGCGACCATGACAGGTCGGACACGGCTGATTAACCGCGAAGAAGCCCTGACGCATCTGAACCTGCCCCGCCCCTTTACAGGTGTTACAGGTCTGCGGCTGGGAGCCAGCTTTGGCACCACTACCATGACAGGTATCACACTCCTGCAGGGTAGGAATACGGATCTCTTTGCTCACACCACGCACCGCTTCTTCCAGCGTCAACTCCATGGTGTAACGCAGATCGGAACCGCGAGAAGAACGCTGGCGGCGGCCGCCACCAAAGATATCGCCGAACACATCACCGAAGATATCGCCGAAGTCACCGGCACCGCCACCAAAGCCACCGCCGAATCCGCCACCGCCCATGCCACCTTGCTCAAAGGCCGCATGACCATATTGATCATAGGCCGCACGCTTCTGATCATCGGTCAGGATTTCATACGCTTCTTTAACTTCTTTGAAATTTTCTTCTGCGGCTGAGTCTCCCGGGTTGCGGTCCGGGTGATACTTCATTGCCAGGCGCTTATACGCCTTTTTGATTTCACGCTCATCCGCTGATTTGGATACGCCTAAAATCTCGTAGTAATCATTCTTAGCCATTGTTTCACTGCCCTTAACATGAGCACACGGGCGTGGATATTCTCCGACGCCCGTGCTGGTTAGCGGCGGTTATTCACCGCCGGGCCCGTCATGGGCAATTATTTTTTGTCTTTAACTTCTTCGAACTCAGCATCGACAACATCGTCATCTTTCTGAGCAGAAGCGTCAGCACCGCCAGCCTGGCCAGCAGCCTGCTGCTGCTGTGCGAACTCCATCAGCTTGCCGGAAACTTCCGCCAGCGCCTGGACTTTCGCGTCAATAGCCGCTTTATCTTCACCTTTCAGGGCTGTTTCCAGCTCAGTCAGGGCAGCTTCGATCGGTGCTTTATCTTCTGCAGATAACTTGTCACCGGCGTCTTCTAACTGCTTACGGGTGCTGTGGACCAGCTGATCACCTTGGTTACGAGACTGAACCAGCTCTTCGAACTTACGGTCAGATTCTGCGTTCAGTTCCGCATCGCGGACCATTTTTTCGATTTCATCATCGTTCAGACCGGAAGAGGCCTTGATGGTGATCTTCTGCTCTTTACCGCTGTTTTTGTCTTTTGCAGACACGTGCAGGATACCGTCAGCATCGATGTCAAAAGTCACTTCGATCTGTGGCATACCGCGTGGTGCTGCTTGGATACCGTCCAGGTTAAACTGACCCAGTGACTTGTTGTCAGAAGAGCGTTTACGCTCACCCTGCAGCACGTGGATAGTTACCGCAGACTGGTTGTCTTCAGCGGTCGAGAACACCTGGCTGTGCTTAGTCGGGATAGTGGTGTTCTTGCTGATCAGGCTGGTCATTACACCACCCATGGTTTCGATACCCAGCGACAGCGGGGTAACGTCCAGCAGCAGAACGTCTTTCACATCACCGGCCAGTACACCACCCTGAACCGCAGCACCGATAGCCACCGCTTCGTCTGGGTTCACGTCTTTACGTGGATCTTTACCGAAGAACTCTTTTACCTTGGTCTGAACCATAGGCATACGCGTCTGACCACCGACCAGGATAACGTCGTTGATGTCAGAAACAGACAGACCTGCATCGGTCAACGCCACTTTCAGCGGCTCGATTGAACGGGTCACCAGGTCTTCGACCAGAGATTCCAGTTTCGCACGGGTCACTTTGATGTTCAGGTGTTTAGGACCTGTTGCATCCGCAGTGACGTATGGCAGGTTAACGTCAGTCTGCTGTGCAGAAGAAAGTTCGATTTTCGCTTTCTCTGCCGCTTCTTTCAGACGTTGCATCGCCAGCGGATCGTTGCGCAGGTCAATACCCTGCTCTTTCTTGAACTCATCAACCAGGTAGTTGATCAGACGGCTGTCAAAGTCTTCACCACCCAGGTGGGTATCACCGTTGGTTGCCAGAACTTCAAAGGTTTTTTCGCCGTCAACTTCATCGATTTCGATGATTGAGATATCGAAGGTACCACCACCCAGGTCGTAAACCGCGATAGTACGGTTACCCTGTGCTTTGTCCATACCGTAGGCCAGTGCCGCAGCGGTAGGTTCGTTGATGATACGTTTTACTTCCAGACCTGCGATACGGCCGGCATCTTTCGTTGCCTGACGCTGCGCATCGTTAAAGTAAGCAGGTACGGTGATAACAGCTTCAGTTACTGGCTCACCCAGGTAATCTTCGGCGGTTTTCTTCATTTTTTTCAAGACTTCCGCAGAGACCTGCGGCGGTGCCAGTTTCTGGCCTTTTACGTCTAACCAAGCATCACCGTTGTCGGAACCGATAATCTGGTAAGGCATGATTTTCAGGTCACGCTGAACTTCTTCGTCCTGGAAACGACGACCGATCAGACGTTTGATAGCAAACAGAGTGTTCTGCGGGTTAGTCACGGCCTGACGTTTAGCAGGCTGACCTACCAGAGTCTCGCCATCCTGCGTGTAAGCGATGATTGAAGGAGTGGTGCGATCACCCTCAGCGTTTTCCAGTACGCGTGCTTTACCACCATCCATGATTGCGACACATGAGTTAGTTGTACCCAGGTCAATACCAATAATTTTACCCATCTCTACACATCTCCCACGTAAATTCTGATTTTGTTCGGATATGAACCTTATGTGTGGTCGCCAACGTTGTTTTCAAGCGGCAGTTCCAACTTTTTTTTCAGGCTCATCTTTCTGCATGACAACTAGATGGGGACGCTTGGTCTGGCATCAAGGGCAGTGATAAAAAAAATCAAAAAAAAGCAGCGTTAAACGCTGCTTTTCATCTGTTAACCAGTAACGGTCAGGCAGTTTGCCGGATATCCCCCCGCCGACACCATAGATAACCGCCAATTATCGCGCCCATCAAACAGAGCCCGGCCATATACCAGCAAGGTGCTAACGGCGTAACCCGCATCGCTAGGGTCACCAGTATTGGTGTCAGGCCGCCGAATAACGCATAAGAGAGGTTATAGGAGAGAGAAATACCACTGAAACGTATTGCCGGCGGAAAGGCGCGTACCATGACAAAAGGTACAATGCCGACGGTACCGACCGCCAGTCCGAGCAGGCCATAGACCTCCGTGAGATACTGGGGACGATAAGCCAAGGTATCGAAAAACAGCCAAGTGGTCACCGCCAGCAATACTGTCCCAACCATCAGGCATAACCCAGCGCCAAAACGGTCCGCCAATACACCGGCCAGTAGACAGCCAATCAGTAACATCAGGGTCGCAACGCTGTTCGCTTGCAGGCTATCCGCTGCCGGAATATGGTACAGCTTCTGGATCAGTGCCGGGGCCATCAGGATCAGCACCACCAGTGCCCCAGACAGCAGCCAAGTCAACAACACCGACATCAGCAAGCTTTTACGATGATGACGTACCACCGCTTGCAACGGTAATGCGTCCGCCAACGCTTTCTGTTGCTGCATCTGTTTAAACACTGGGGTCTCTTGTAACCAGCGGCGCAAATACAGCGCGATAAAGCCAAAGACGCCGCCAAGCAGGAAAGCGACGCGCCAACCGTAGGAGACTACCTGCTCCAGGCTCAGATGACGATTAATCTGCCCGGCCACCAGCGAACCCAGTAAAATACCCACCGTCAGACCGGCAGTCAGGGTACCGCAAGCAATGCCGGTCCGTTTCTCTGGGACATGCTCTGCAACAAATACCCACGCTCCCGGCACCTCACCACCAATAGCCGCTCCCTGTAGCAGACGCATCAGTAACATCAATAAAGGGGCCGCCAGCCCGATACTTTGATAGGAGGGTAACAGCCCCATTGCCAGGGTCGGCACCGCCATCAGCAAAATACTCAGGCTAAACATTTTTTTGCGCCCAAGGATATCGCCGAAATGAGCCATCACAATGCCTCCCAGCGGTCGCGCCAGATAGCCGGCGGCAAAAATGCCGAAGGTCTGCACCTGTCGTAACCATTCTGGAATGTGCGGCGGGAAAAATAGCTCGCCGATAATAGCGGCAAAGAAGACAAAAATAATGAAGTCGTAAAACTCTAAGGCTCCGCCAAGGGCGGCCAATAGCAGAGTTTTATAGTCCTGACCGCTGAGGCGGTGTGCGGGATGAGTATCCATGTTCAGTTATCGGGTCAGCGTCCGGTGAAAATACAGTTGTAAATATTTCCTTACTATATCGTAATTTTACCGGCACACCAGACCCGAAGAGAGACAGCAGTCAAAAAACCGAAATTCAGTCGATTATCTCACGGCGTGCACTTTTAGGGCGGAAAGATGCTACCACTTCAGGGTGGGTCTCGACATACGGTCCCTCCAGCAACTGTAAACAATACGCTACACTTGCAAAAATACCGGCCACTTTTACCTTACCGTTTTCGTCTTTCAGACCTTCAAGAGTCTCTTTTATCGATTTAGGCTGCCCCGGCAGGTTCATGATCAGCGATTGCTTACGGATCACCGCCGTTTGACGGGAGAGAATGGCCGTGGGGACAAACTGTAAACTGATCTGCCGCATCTGTTCGCCGAAGCCCGGCATTTCACGGTCAGCCACCGCCAGGGTCGCATCCGGCGTGACATCACGCAGTGCGGGGCCAGTGCCCCCGGTGGTCAGTACCAAGTGGCAGTGGCGCTCATCTACCAGTTCACACAGAGTCTGTTCAATCAGTGGCTGCTCATCCGGGATCACCCGGCTTTCAATGTCAAAGGGCGTGCTTAGCGCTTGGTTCAGCCATTCGGTCAGGGCGGGAATGCCTTTATCCTGATAGACACCTTGGGAGGCACGGTCAGACACCGACACTAAGCCGATTCGTAGAGTATTCATAATGGGTTCACTTCACAGGAGGTCGTTTCGCACGACAGGGACAGGGAGAAACGATTCCGCAGCACGGAGCGCGCTGCGGAAGGGATGATTACAGCAGGTCTGCAATCATTTTTTCCAGTTTACCCTGGTCGAGGGCAAAGTTACGGATACCTTGAGCCAGTTTATCGATAGCCATTGGATCCTGGTTGTGTTCCCACAGGAATTCCGCTTCGCTCATCTTCTCCGGACGGGCAGCCGTTTCACCGCTGTAGCTCAGTTTACGCTCAACGTCGCCTTCGGTTTCAGACAGCTCTTTCAGCAGTGCTGGAGAGATAGTCAGACGGTCACAGCCAGCCAGTTCGATGATTTCACCAGTGTTACGGAAACTTGCACCCATCACCACTGTCTCATAACCGTGCTTTTTGTAGTAGTCGTAGATCTCGGTCACTGATACAACACCTGGATCTTCCTGCGGTGCGTATTCTTTCTTATCGGTGTTAGCTTTGTACCAGTCGAGAATACGGCCAACAAACGGAGAGATCAGGAATACGCCCGCTTCGGCACAGGCACGGGCCTGGGCGAAGGAGAACAGCAGGGTCAGGTTACAGTTGATACCTTCTTTTTCCAGCTGTTCTGCCGCACGGATCCCCTGCCAGGTAGAGGCCAGTTTGATCAGGATACGGTCATTGCTGATGCCTGCATCGTTATACAGTTTGATCAGGCTGTGCGCCTTGGCAATGCTCGCTTCGGTATCGTAAGAAAGACGTGCATCAACTTCAGTAGAAATACGGCCAGGGATCAGTTTCAGGATTTCTAGGCCGATGTTCACTGCCAGCTTGTCAGAGGCATGGGCAATCTGCTCGTCTTTGTCATTACTCTGCTGGCGTGCCCAATCGATGGCTTCATCGATCAGTTTGCGGTATTCAGGGATTTGAGCAGCGTTCAGGATCAGTGAAGGGTTGGTGGTGGCATCCTGTGGCTGATAGAGTTTCATTGCAGCAATATCACCGGTATCAGCAACGACTGTGGTGATCTTGCGCAGTGAGGTAAGTTTGTCCGTCATGTTTTGCTTCTCTTCTGTTGTACGTCAGTGTAAAAAGCCTCTCCGGATAATATCACGCACTTCTTGAGGTGCAAGACCGCCTGGGAGAATCAGCGGCTAAATCGTGCCAGCGATCGCAGTCTGCAAGCGGTATCCCCTTCATCATAGAAGTTAACGACCATAACGATTGATCAATCCGTGCAGCTTTTTTGTTAAACTGCGACGATTACCTGCGGGTCTGAATCATGAGGAACGAAAAATGTTATTGGTAATCTCCCCAGCGAAAACCTTGGATTATGAAAGCCCGCTGGCAACAGACAAGTACACTCAACCCCAGCTGCTGGAGGCGTCACAGCAACTGATCGACATTGCCCGCCAACTGAGCCCAGCACAGATTGCCTCGTTGATGAGTATCAGTGATAAGCTGGCCCACCTCAATGCAGAACGCTTTAATGACTGGCAACCGCCGTTTAGTCCTGACAATGCCCGTCAGGCGATTTTGGCGTTTAAAGGGGATGTCTACACCGGTCTAGATGCCGCGAGTCTGAATGACGAAGATTTTACCTTTGCCCAGCAGCATCTGCGGATGTTGTCCGGCCTGTACGGTATTCTACGTCCGCTGGATTTAATGCAGCCTTACCGCTTAGAAATGGGCATCAAACTGGCCAACCCGCAGGGCAAGGATCTTTACAGCTTCTGGGGAGACCGTCTAACAGAGAGGCTGAACGATGCCCTGAAAGCCCAAGGTGACGATATTCTGGTGAACTTGGCGTCCGATGAATACTTTAAAGCGGTCAAACCTAAGCAGTTACAGGGGCGGATCATCAAGCCGGTTTTCCTTGATGAGAAAAACGGGAAGTTCAAAGTGATCAGCTTTTATGCCAAAAAAGCCCGTGGTCTGATGAGTCGCTATATTATTCAGCACCGTCTGACCGACGCAGAACAACTGAAAGCCTTTGACGTGGATGGCTACTTCTTTGATGAAGCCGCCAGCCAAGGAGATGAACTGGTGTTTAAACGCCACGAACAATAATCTTGGCGTAACACCCAAAAGGCGGACCCGTGGGTCCGCCTTTTTTGCTTATTGCGGTTTATTGTTGATCAAGTAATCACGTAATACGGCAAAATCTGCAGGCAAATGATCAGACAGTAATGGCAGCTCAGCACGTTCTGCCAGCTCCGGCGGCAACGCCAGAGACTGACCGAGGATCGCTTCCACGCTCTCTTTAAACTTGGCCGGATGGGCAGTGCCGAGGAACAGACCGTATTCACCGTCCTGCAACTGATCACGTAGCACCCGCCAAGCGATCGCGGCATGTGGCTCAGAGATATACCCTTCTTTCGCCAGTTCACGGACCGCTTCACGGGTCTGCTCATCATTTAGTGTGCCGTGGCCCAGCTCACTCAGTTGCCAGGTTTTACGGCGGAACAGCTCTTCGACACGCGGCCAGTTATTCGGCTGGCTGACGTCCATGGCATTAGACAGGGTTGCCACGGTTTTATTTGGCGCCCACTCACCGCTGGTCAGGAAGCGAGGCACCGTGTCATTGGCGTTAGTGGCAGCGATAAAACGCTTCACTGGTAGGCCAAGGCTTTTTGCCAGCAGACCGGCCGTCAGGTCCCCAAAGTTACCGCTCGGTACCGAAATCACCAGCTGGTTACGTTTTTCCTGCGGCAGCTGTGCAACGGCTTCAAAGTAGTAGCAAATCTGCGCCAGCAGACGGCTGATATTGATGGAGTTCGCTGAGTTGAGGCCGATCGCTTGCTTCAGATCTTTATCATCAAACGCTTTCTTCACCAGCGCTTGGCAGTCATCAAAATCGCCGTCGACAGCGATGGTTTGGATATTACCGCCCAGAGTACAGAACAGTTTCTCCTGTAACGGGCTGATTTTGCCCTGTGGATACAGGATCACTACACGGATATTTTCCATACCATAAAACGCATGGGCAACCGCTGCACCGGTATCGCCGGAGGTGGCGGTCAGGATAGTGATTTTTTCATCTTTATCGCTACTCAGCGCCAGCATCTGTGCCATAAAACGGCCGCCGAAATCTTTAAACGCCAAGGTCGGGCCATGGAACAGTTCGAGACAGGCCATATCCTCAGAAACGGTTTTTACCGGCGCAGGAAACGCAAAGGCAGCCTTCACGCGCGCAGCCAGTTCCTGTTCTGGGATCTCATCACCGATAAACGCCGACAGGATCTTGCTGCTGCGGCTGACAAAATCCATCTCCAGCAACTGATCGATTTCCGTCAGTTCAAAGGCCGGTAATTCGTGAGGAAAAAACAGCCCCTGCTGTGAGCCAAGGCCCTGTTTTACCGCCTGAGTGAAGCTGACCTGCTCGTTGTGATCTTTCAGATTATATAATTTCATTGCTTATCCCAGTTTACGTGCGCCGGTTGTATCAAGACGGCAAATATGTACAAAGCCTTCATCATTCTGCAGATAGTGCTGTTTCAGCCAGTCGCTGGCCTGCTCTGCCACTTCACGGCGATCGCAGACCGCAAACAACGTCGGGCCGGAGCCGGAGATACCACAGGCTAACGCCCCCAGCTCACGCACTGCCTGACGGGCTTCGGCGAAGCCGGGTAGCAGTCCGGTGCGATAAGGTTCTGCCATCACATCTTTCATCAGACTGGCCGCCAGCTTTGGCTGACGAGTGTGGCAGGCATGGATAAAGCCGGACAGCATACGTCCGTGGGTGATACAGTCTGCTTTGCTGTAGCTGGCCGGTAAAATCGCCCGTGCCTCGGCGGTGGAGACTTTGATACCTGGATAGGCCATCACCCAGTACCACTCATCAAAACAAGGGACTGGCTGACAGGTGATCCCCTCTGATTCCAACATCAGTTGTAAGCCGCCGAGAAAACACGGAGCAACGTTATCAAAATGGACACTGCCGGAGACCCGCCCTTCTAACTCACCCATCAGGGCCAGCAGTCGGTCATCATCCAGCGGGTTATCACAGAATTCATTCATTGCCATCAGCCCAGCAACCACCGAGCAGGCACTGGAGCCGAGGCCGGAACCGATAGGCATATTTTTTTCCAAGACCATTTTGACCGGCACTTCATGGCCAATCTCTTGGCAAAAACGTTCCCAGCACTGATAAACAATATTCTGTTTCGGCTCTGCCGGCAGTTTGCTGACGAAATGACCGCGGTTTTCCAAGCTGAAACTGTCGGCCGCTTCTACGGTGACGCAGTCGCCAAGCAGTGTGCCGTCGACAGGTGATACAGCAGCGCCAAGGACATCAAAACCGACACTGACATTGCCGATAGAGGCCGGTGCATAAATTTTTACCATGATCAGACTCCCAGCTTCCACGACAGAGTTCTCAATAAATCCGCAAATACCCCGGCTGCGGTCACGTCATTGCCAGCACCGTAACCACGCAGTACCAACGGAATTGGCTGATAGTAACGGCTATAGAAGGCTAATGCATTCTCACCGTTCTTCACTTTAAACAGCGGGTCATTACTGTCCACGGCCGAAATTTTCACACTGCACTGCCCCTGCTCATCAATGGCACCGACAAAACGTAACACTTTGCCTTCTTCACGGGCCTTGGCGACACGCTCTGCAAACTCAGCATCCAGTTCCGGCAAACGCGCCATAAAGCTGTCAGCATCTGGCAGATCGGTCAGGGCTTTCGGCAGCACTGCTTCAATGGCGATATCGCTCAGCTCGAGCGGGAAACCGGCTTCACGAGCCAAAATCAGCAGCTTACGGGCCACATCCATCCCCGATAAGTCATCCCGCGGGTCTGGCTCGGTAAAGCCTAACTCACGGGCTTTGGCGGTAGCTTCGGATAATGACATTCCCTCATCCAGCATCCCGAAAATATAGGATAACGATCCGGACAGGATGCCGTTAAATTTGATCAGCTCATCACCGGCATTCAGCAGGTTTTGCAGGTTTTCAATCACCGGCAAACCGGCTCCCACGTTGGTGTCATACAGAAACTTACGCCGCGATTTTTCTGCTGCTGCACGCATCTGCTGGTAGTAATCCCAAGAGGAGGTGTTGGCTTTTTTGTTCGGCGTTACAATATGGAACCCTTCACTGAGGAAATCCGCATACTGATCCGCCAGACTCTGGCTGGAGGTACAGTCGACGATCACTGGATTGAGCAGATGATACTCTTTGGCAAGGCGGCTTAGGCGCTCCAGCGAGAACACCTCTTTAGCCTCCGACAGTTGCGCCTGCCAAGTATTCATATCGATGCCGTGGACGTTGGTCAGTAAGGCTCGAGAGTTGGCGATGCCGCATACCCGCAGATCAATATGCTTATTTTTTAGCCATTGCTGCTGGCGGTGTAACTGTTCCAGTAATGCCCCACCGACACCGCCGGTACCCACCACAAACACTTCGATCACCTGATCGGTGGCAAACAGCATCTGATGGACCACACGTACTCCGGTGGTGGTCTCTTCGTTGGCGACCACGACCGAGATAGAACGTTCGGAAGAGCCTTGAGCAATCGCCACAATATTGATATTGGCGCGGGCCAATGCTGCAAAGAATTTGGCAGAGATCCCACGCTGGGTGCGCATACCGTCACCCACCACAGAGATAATCGCTAATTTTTCCTGAACGTCCAGCGGCTCTAACAAGCCGTCTTTCAGTTCCAGATAGAACTCATCTTCCAGTGCGCGGCGGGTCGCCCGCATCTCATTTTGCGGTACGCAAAAGCTGATACTGTATTCCGACGAGGACTGAGTGATCAGTACCACCGAAATGCCCTTCCGTGACATCACGGCAAACACCCGTGCAGCCATGCCCACCATCCCCTTCATGCCAGGGCCAGAGACATTGAACATCGCCATATTGTTCAGATTAGTGATCCCTTTAACTGGGGTAGTATCCAGCGCAGCGCCATCGGCAATTAGGGTACCGGGCGCTGAAGGGTTGGCGGTATTTTTAATCAGGCAAGGGATTTGGAAGCGGGCAATCGGGGTAATGGTGCGTGGGTGTAACACTTTCGCGCCAAAGTAGGACAGTTCCATCGCTTCCTGATAAGACATAGATTTCAGCAGACGGGCATCCGGCACTTGGCGCGGGTCGCAGGTATAGACCCCGTCCACGTCGGTCCAGATTTCACAGCAATCAGCCCGTAAACAGGCGGCCAGCACCGCAGCCGAATAGTCGGACCCGTTACGGCCGAGAACCACCAGTTCACCGCGTTCGTTACCGGCGGTAAAGCCAGCCATCAGGATAAAGTGTTCGGCGGGGATTTGGCTGGCGGCAATACGGCGAGTCGATTCATTAATATCGACGGTAGACTCCAAGTAACCGCCAATCGCCAGCAGTTTCTCTACTGGGTCGATAACCGTCACCTGATGGCCACGGGCCTGTAACAGCGCCTGCATAATGGCAATTGAGAGTTTTTCACCGGTGCAGATCACCGCGGCATTGACACTGTCCGGGCACTGCCCCAGCAAATTAATGCCCAGCATCACTTCCTGTAAGCGGGTAAATTCGGCATCGACAAATGTGGTCATCGCGGCGTGAGCAAAGCCTGGCTGTGCGTCAGCCAACTGACGTAGCAAGGTATCAAAGATCTCACGGGCCTCAAGGAGATTAGCGGACGCATCCTGACCGGAAATCGTCTTCTCAACCAGTGCAACCAGATGGTTAGTGATTTTTGCGGGCGCGGAAAGAACCGTGGCAACCTGCTCCTGTTTCGCATTATTTTCCAGTATATCGACAACGCGCAGAAACCTGTCTGCGTTGGCGACCGAGGTTCCGCCAAATTTCAACACTCGCATGATTCAATCACTCCTGAATTTACGCCAAAAAAAAACCCGCACCTGAGTGGGTGCGGGCTTTTTCATTTTTTTTATTGGTATGCGTCAGCCCGCACCGTTACCTGTAGTAATGGTGGTGGTAATAATAGTCATCATCAGGCTGTCGTTACGCATGGGTTTTCTGTCTGTCTTTGTAATCTGTCTGTATCCAGAAGTAAAACATATGGCCGGTCAAGTCAACTTATTTATCAGTTTTAGTGAATTTACGTCCTGCCCATTTATGCTACCTCAAAAACCTCCTACCGAGAGATAACACAATCTATAGCAGCTCACTAAAATATGATGCCGAGAAAAAAACGTCATCCAGCGGATTACTCTGCCAGTTTTTTTTCGATGTCATGGACCAGTCGATGCAGCATGGCACTGTCGCGCTGCTCCAGTAAGCCGAGCCGCTGATCGAGCCAGTCGGTCATTTTCTGGTCATCACTGACCTCCAGACGCGCTAATAGATGGTGAAAGCGCGTTCGGAGCGCCTGCAGTTGTTGGGGGTCCGCCTGCGATGGAGCAACAGCACTAACCTGCATTAGCGAGGAGAACTGATAGCAGAGCACCATTACCGCCTGCCCGAGATTCAGGGACGGGTACTCCACTGCCATAGGAATACCCGTCAACACATCCGCAAGTTCAAGATCCTCATTACTTAACCCACTCTCCTCACACCCGAAAATCAGCGCCATGCGCCCCATCCATTGTTGCTTCTCTTTGAGTAGGGCTTCAGCCTGCTGTGGCGTGGCGTAATAGCGGTATTTTGCACGACTGCGGGCGGTGGTCGCGACCGAGAAATCGACATCGGCCAAGGCCGCAGCCAGGTCTGGATATTCCTGCACATTATCCAAAATCTCTGTGGCCCCGTGAGCAACGCGGTAGGCTGCAGGGTCCTTCCAGGCCTGACTGTTGACGATACGCAGTTCCGAGAAGCCCATGGTTTTCATGGCCCGGGCAGCGGCTCCAATATTTTCCGAGCGCGCCGGTGAGACTAAAATGATGGCAAATGACATTAAAGAACCTTAATAATGCTGACTAAATAAACGCAAATTTTATTTACCGGTGGTTTCATTATTTTACTACTGTTAACCTTAGCCCTTGGCATACAGCCGACTCTACGCTGTAAAATGCCGACTTTTTGACCAATAAAAACAGCAGCTTAGAAATCCGCTTTTTGCCTTATCCCGCTGGCGGCATGACGGATACACCGTTATTTAGCGATTTATTCTCTATCAGAGATAAAAAAGAGATATTTTTAACATAAGTGTTAACGTGCTACACTCAGTTTTGATATAAGTCAACGAAGCGTTTTTATTTGCTTCCTGAATATTGTTGGTGCTGTTAGCTGGCTGTTAAAGCGGTTAGGATGAAACAGGTTGAGACCCCTTCGGCGCATACAGACCGAGTGTGTTAAAGCTGGATCCGGCGTTAGCGTAATTCTGTGATGCATCAAGAACAAAACGTCGTAAATTGGCCATGCAGACTCATAATACGTTAACCAATATCTCTGACTTCAGCACTGTATGCCTTGTATCAATTTTGATGGCAAATTTTAGGTAGCAAAACATGCAGACCCCGCAAATTCTAATCGTCGAAGACGAGCTCGTAACCCGTAATACCCTGAAAAGTATTTTTGAAGCGGAAGGATACGTTGTATTTGAAGCAACTGATGGTGCTGAAATGCATCAACTGTTGACTGAAAATGATGTTAACTTGGTAATTATGGATATCAACCTGCCAGGTAAAAACGGACTGTTACTGGCGCGTGAATTACGTGAACAAGCCAGTGTGGCGCTGATGTTCCTGACTGGCCGTGACAACGAAGTCGATAAAATCCTGGGACTGGAAATCGGTGCTGATGATTACATCACTAAACCTTTCAATCCGCGTGAACTGACGATCCGTGCCCGTAACCTGTTGTCTCGCACCATGAATCTGGCAGCGGTCAGTGAAGAGCGTAAGCACGTTGAAAACTATCAGTTTAATGGCTGGACGTTGGACATTAACAGCCGTTCACTGGTAAGCCCGCAGGGTGACCAGTACAAACTGCCACGCAGTGAGTTCCGTGCCATGCTGCACTTCTGCGAAAACCCAGGCAAGATCCAGACCCGCGCTGACTTGCTGAAAAAAATGACCGGCCGTGAGCTGAAGCCTCATGACCGTACTGTGGATGTCACTATCCGCCGTATCCGTAAGCATTTCGAGTCCAATGCCGATACGCCGGAAATTATCGCTACGATCCACGGCGAGGGTTACCGTTTCTGTGGTGAATTAGAAAACCACTGATGACAACCTTAAATGAAAAAGCCTGACCGCGTCGCGTGTCAGGCTTTTTTTATCTTGTTAGTGCCATGGCATAATCGGTACTGCACTCAGCGCATTCTTCGGTGAACCATTCACCAATTTGTCCGAATAAGTCAGATACACCAAGGTATTGCGAGATTTATCATAGAAGCGTACCACCTGCAGACTTTTGAATATCAGTGAAGTACGTTGTTTAAATACCACCGCCGATTTGCCAGGCTGGATCGAGTCCGGTACTGCCACCGGCCCAACCTGCTGACAGGAAATGGCCGCATCAGAGGTGTCTTCCGCCAGCCCCAGTCCACCTTTAATGCCACCAGTTTTGGCTCGGCTGATATAACATGTAACATTTTTAACATCTGGATCATCAAATGCTTCGATTACAATCTTGTGATCCGGGCCGATCAGCTTAAATGCCGTATCCACAGAGCCGATTTCCTCTGCGTGAGCCATACCTTGCGCAGCAAAGAGAAGGCACCCTGCGGTGAGCAAACTGCTGACAACATGCTGTAATTTTTCGGTTTTCATTAAATTCTCGTCCGTAGGTTAATTACTGGGCAACCACGATAAGGTTACTATGCTTAACTTCGAGTGTGCTGCTAATAACGCTCCTTTTTGTAACAATAAAATACGCTGAAATGCCGTGCATGGCATTTTGCATTTAATGCTATTCTAAGTGTCACGTAGGTTGCCTGACTTTTGTGCCAACCAGGACTGTGAGGAAGTAATATGGACCAAGCTGGTATCATTCGCGATTTGCTTGTCTGGCTGGAGAGCCACCTTGATCAGCCGTTATCCTTGGATAACGTGGCTTTCAAGGCGGGATATTCGAAATGGCATTTACAACGAATGTTTAAAAATGTAACAGGCCACGCCATCGGTGCTTATATCCGGGCCAGACGGCTCTCCAAAGCCGCTGTTGCGCTACGTCTGACCAGTCGGCCCATTTTGGACATTGCCCTGCAGTACCGTTTTGACTCCCAGCAGACCTTTACGCGGGCCTTCAAAAAGCAGTTTAATCAGACCCCTGCGGGCTATCGCCGCGCCTGTGACTGGAACTCCTTTGGCATGCGCCCACCGATCCGCATGGGTGAGTTTACGATGCCGCAGGCTACCTTTGTCACGCTGCCGGAAATTCCCCTGCTGGGCCAGACTCAGAGCTACAGTTGTACCCTCGAACAGATCTCGGTGTACCGTGCCGAAATGCGTAGCCATTTTTGGCGTCAGTTCCTGCATGACACCGATTCAGCCCCGCAGGTGCTCTACGGACTGCATCAGGTACGCGCGGGCATTGAGAAAGAGGATGAACAGGAAATTCTTTACACTACCGCAGTTTCCGACCAAGATGCCCCGTCATCCCTGCAAACCGCGCAAAAAATCACGCTCGAAGGCGGTGACTATGTCCAGTTCACCTATCAAGGCCCTAAAGAGAAGTTACAGGACTTCATCTTGGTACTGTACAGCACCTGTATGCCGACTCTGGGGCTGACCCGGCGGGCGGGACAAGATATTGAGCGCTTCTATACCCCGGGCGGTAAACTGACCAAAGAAAATACCGCAGAACTGAACTGCGAATATATGATCCCCATTCGCGAATCGGAAAAACAGAGTGCCTAAGGATGATGGGATTTCGTGACCGGACAAGGTGACGAAATCCCGCCACTTACTGACTGTCACACTGGCTACTGAGTGACAGATGCGAAACATCGCCGGCTGTTTCCACTACCCAGCCGTCTGCCAGCCAGGGGCTCTGCTGATAATCAATCCGTGACAATGAACCGTTTCTCAAGCGGATACGCCGTTCTGCCCAAGCCGGTAGTCCCAGCAGTGTATTAATCAGGGTGCCGAGCGCCATCCCGTGGCTGACCAGCAATACTCGGCTACCTCGCGGTAATTCACGACAGGCGTTCAGCACCTGATGCATCCGTTGCGCCGCCTCGGACATGCTCTCTCCTCCTGGAATACGCCCTTGCGGCGATCCGTTAATCAGCGAATGACGCCACTGTTCTTCTTCGGCGCTTAACTCATTCAGTTTTCGGGTTTCCAAAACCCCCATATTCAGTTCCCGCAATCGAGAGTCGGTACTGACCGGACAGCAGGTAAATTCGGCAATGATCTCTGCCGTTTGCTTTGCCCGACCGAGATCACTGCTGATAATATGGGTGATACCGTAGGCTGCAACTCGCTCCCCTACCCGCCTGGCCTGCTGCTGTCCCAACTCGGTGAGCGGACTGTTGCTCTGCCCCTGAAGACGGCGCTCGGCATTCCATTGCGTTTCACCATGACGAACCAGAAAAATTTGTTGCATAATCTCCATCCATTATACTAGGGCAGATCCTACCACTGCCCAGAGTGAATACCCATTATGTATCATGTTGTCGCTGCCACCAGCAATCCAGCCAAAATAACCGCTATCAGTCACGCTTTTAATGACCTTCTCGGTACTGAACAGTGCCAAATTAGCCATGCAAAAACCGATAGCGGCGTCGCTGAACAGCCAATGAACAGCGACGAGACCCTACAGGGTGCCCGGCAGCGAGTCGCCAATGCCCGCCTCAATCGCCCCGATGCCGATTACTGGGTGGCGATTGAGGCCGGTATCGACGGACAGCAGACGTTTGCTTGGATAGTGATTGATAATGGTCAGCGAGTCAGCGAATCGCGCTCTGCCAGCCTAAGCCTGCCGGCAGCGGTCATTCGCGAACTGCACCAAGGACGGGAATTAGGGGAGATCATGGCCGAACTGACAGGCATTGAGAATATCAAACAGCAGGGTGGCGCCATCGGTGTGGTAACGCAAGGCCTACTCAGCCGCAGTTCGGTCTATCATCAGGCGCTGATCCTAGCCTTAAGCCCGCTGTTGCACCCTTGGTACACCACATAACCACTATAACGACGGTAGCTGCGACTGCAACCATTGCAGCAGTTCCGGTGACGCCTCTTTCAGGCTGTTTGAGCCACGCGTAATGGTGGCGATGCCCACCCCGAGCTGCTCTTTAAGCTGACGCTGGCTCAACTCTCCGCGCATTAGCTCTTCGATAATGCACAACCGGGTGGCAAACGCCTCACGCTCATCGGCAGTCATCATCAACTGTAATAGTGCCGCCGAGTGCTGATCACTGAACGCTTTTTCCAGCAATGACACAAAGCGTGACCAGTCAGAGTGGACATTCTGCCCTGTCGTTTCAGCAGGTAACATAAAACCTTCCGTACTCATTAGATAGTACGGAAGCATAGCACAGTCAGTAATGGCTATTCCACTCTGCCGCATCAATCACTGGCCCTGGCTGGCCCATAAAATCACGGTAGTAGGCATCGTACGCCAGCACATTTTTCACGTAGTTACGGGTTTCGGCAAACGGGATCGTTTCGATAAAACCGATAGCACTCAGTTTACCATTACTCACTGCCTGCCATTTACGTACCCTTCCCGGCCCCGCATTATAGGCCGCGGAGGCATAAATGCGGTTATTATCAAACTGGCGATAGACATAATCCAGATACTGCATACCGATTTGAATGTTCATGTTCGGGTCCAGTAACTGACTGCTATTAGTGTAGTTGCTGATCGACGGGAACATTTTCACTGTATGTTCAGCAGTACCCGGCATCAGCTGCATTAGGCCACTAGCCCCAACCGGTGAACGGATTTTCGGGTTCCAAGCACTTTCTTGGCGGGAAATCGCCATGGCATAGCTGACCGGTATCGCTTTACCGGCAGAATACTGTTGGTAAACCTGTTGCCATGCCATAGGGAAGCGCTCTTTCAGGCTGTCCCACATTTTTGCCGTGATCGTGGCCTGTACACTAAGATCCCACCAACCTTGTTCATTGGCATAACGAGCCAGCATCTGTTGCCCAGTGCGGGGTTTACTGCGAATAAGATTGGCCCACTCCATCCGTGCCAAGTTATCCAGTCCCCAATACATCAGTTCACGTACCCGAGCCATCTCTGGTCCTTGGGCGACATCGGTGGTCGGAGTCGGCGCACTATCAATGGTCAAACGATAAGGTGTTCCCAACGTCTGCGCTGCCACCATCGGGTAGAAGCCGCGTTGCTGTGCCAGTCCCTGTAGGATCTCCCGTGCTTCCTGCCGGTGACCCTGCTCAATCAGCAGTTCGGCTTGCCAGTACTGCCATTCATCTTTCTGTTTGGCTTCAACTGGCAGGCGAGCAATCCAGGTATTCAGACCACGGTGATCATTATCTGAAATCGCTTGGCGGACACGGCGCTCGATAAGTGCCGTCGACTCACTGTCCATCACCACTGCATCACGCCAGCGCATTTGCTCAGGGGTGATATCGGTCCCCATATACTGCCAAGCAACATCCTCTTTCAGGCGCTGGACCTGGTCAGCAGTCAGTTGCTGCTCACTGGTCAATTGCGGGATCATCGCACGGGCACTGTCTGCATCCTGGCGAGCGAGACGTAAGAACGCGATAAAGGTGATCTCACGGCTGAAATCGCTCGGGGAAACCGAGGCGGCAAACAGGCTAACTCCCTGCGGATTTTGCTGTAATGCGGTCAGGGCACCGGCCAGGGTGGCATAGTTATCCGGTAATCCGGCAATAAGCTGCATCAACAGTCGTTGATTACCGTTGTAGTAAGCCAGCAACACCCGCTGTAATGCCAGTTGCGGGTTGTATGCAGGCGAAGCCTGCCAGGCGGACATCAGTGCGTCACAGGCGGACGGTAAATTGCCACCGGTCATCCACAACTGTTTCGCCCCCTCCCAAGCCAGCTGCGATTTGCCGGTATTCAAGTTGGCGGTATACCAGTTACAACGAGCCTCTTCAGCGACGGGCGCTGTCGGACTGAAACTCAACAGCCCCATCCAGTCCTGGCGGTGTGCAAGCTCATTGATAAATCGGTCTTTCAGCAAGGGCGAGGACGGCAGGGTCGGATACTGGCGAATAAACTGTGAGACGGCAATGGCCGTCTCTTGGTTGAGGTCATCGCTGATCTGCCGGTATTCCAGATACGGATAAAGGGGATAATCCTTTAAGGTCGGCAGTAGCTGGTTCACGGTATCCATCTGGTGGTTATCCCAAGCTTGCCTGATTTGCTGATAGCGTAAACGTTGCTGATCCAGCGAATCCGCATGACTCAGTCCGGCAATCCCTGTCAGGCAAACGCCCACCACCCAGTTTTTCCACTTAATCACACCACTCTCCTCTTTTCCCCGCTGTCTGATACCGCCTTACCGGCACCGTTACAATGCTAGCCGCTTGTACCCGGACTTACTATGGTTGGCTAAAAATTTACCTATGCTGACAGTGTGACTGCACACTTTTTCGATGGTGACGAACATTGAAAACAGCTTAGCCACTTGCCGCGCCCACTGCTATGAAAAAACCTATTAAAACTGATAAGGTAAAGGATCACCGAGTCGGTGCTTAATCGTTTAAGATCCTGAGGTGACAAGATGTTAGACAATGTCATGAGTGCGGCATGAACCGAGAACATAACTCGAATACTGGTTTCCCGACCCTCAGCGGCGTCATTGCGGTATTATTCGCGGCGATCTTATGGGGAACCACCGGCACATCAGCGAGTTTCACTACCGGCGTCAGCCCGCTGGCGATAGGGGCCGTTGCCATGGGCGGCGGCGGGTTGTTACAAGCGTTGCTGGCGATAAAAACCATTGTCCGTCAGCGGCGACAGCTACTCCGTCATCCAGGCTATCTGCTAAGCGGCGCACTGTCTGTGGCCCTTTATCCTCTGGCCTTTTATTCGTCGATGGCTTACGCTGGCATTGCCACCGGCACGGTGGTGGCCATCGGTTCCGCTCCGCTGTTAACCGCCGTGATTGAATACCTTACCGAAAAGCAACCACTCAGTCGCCAGTGGGCGCTCGGGGCCGCTCTAGGGATCGCCGGTATTGCGCTGCTGTCGCTATCAGAAGGCCAAGTCTCTGCCGGAACTTCGGCTGTGCATTTTTATACGGGTATTGCCTTGGCACTGGTGGCTGGCTTGACCTATGCCCTCTACTCCTGGTCAGCCCGCCAGTTGATGCAGCAACAGATCCCCTCCGCTGCGGCGATGGGAGCCACCTTTGGCGGCGGTGCCATACTACTGGCACCGGTGCTGTGGGTGACCGGTGCCCCGCTGCTTGCCACCCCACTCAATCTGGCGGTCGCCGCGTATATGGTGCTGATACCGATGTTTCTCGGCTATTTCTGTTATGGCTTCGGTCTGAGCCGCATCAGAGCTAGCACCGCCATCACCCTGACTCTGGCGGAACCGCTGGTGGCTGCCCTGCTGGCGGTATTGCTGGTGGGCGAGCCGATGACTTTGGCTGCCGGTGGCGGTATTGGCCTGATTATTCTCTGTCTACTGGTCACTTCTCTGCCGGCACGGGTCTTTCGCCGCCGACCGACGGTGACCGAAACCGCCACCGGTTAATGACTGCCTATCACTGGCGGGGCAGACGAATTGTCTATCCCGCTGGCTGTGATTCTGGGCGGAAAAAGGCTACACTTGCCCCCTGAATTCTTATGAACAATCTGTCTTAAAGAGGCTCATTTCCGTGGCTCAATTCGTTTACAGCATGCATCGCGTGGGGAAAGTTGTCCCGCCGAAGCGGCACATTCTGAAAAACATCTCTCTGAGTTTTTTCCCTGGCGCAAAAATCGGGGTACTGGGCCTGAACGGCGCCGGTAAATCCACCCTGTTGCGCATTATGGCCGGTATCGATACCGATATCGAAGGGGAAGCGCGTCCGCAGCCTGGCCTGAAAATCGGCTACCTGCCGCAGGAGCCGCAGCTTAACCCTGAGCACACTGTCCGTGAGTCAGTGGAAGAAGCGATGGCAGAAGTGGTCGGTGCCCTGAAGCGTCTCGACGAAGTCTACGCACTCTATGCCGAGCCGGATGCGGATTTCGATAAACTGGCCGCCGAGCAGGGTCGTCTGGAAGAGATTATCCAGGCCTATGACGGCCACAACATCAATACTCAGTTCGAACGCGCCGCAGACGCACTGCGCCTGCCAGACTGGGATGCCAAAATTGGCAACCTGTCCGGGGGTGAGCGCCGTCGTGTGGCCCTGTGTCGCCTGTTGTTAGAAAAACCAGACATGCTGCTGCTGGACGAACCAACCAACCACTTGGATGCAGAATCTGTGGCCTGGCTGGAACGCTTCCTGCACGACTTCGAAGGTACCGTCGTGGCGATCACCCACGACCGTTACTTCCTGGATAACGTTGCCGGTTGGATCCTCGAACTGGACCGTGGAGAAGGTATCCCTTGGGAAGGTAACTACTCTTCCTGGCTTGAGCAGAAAGATCAGCGTCTGGCACAGGAAGCTTCTTCCGAAGCGGCTCGCCGTAAGTCTATTGAGAAAGAGCTGGAGTGGGTGCGTCAGGGGGCTAAAGGCCGTCAGTCGAAAGGTAAGGCCCGTCTGGCCCGTTTTGAAGAGCTGAACAGCGTTGAATATCAGAAACGCAACGAGACCAGCGAGTTGTTTATTCCGCCTGGTGCGCGTCTGGGTGATAAAGTCATCGAAGTCGAAAACCTGACCAAAAGCTACGGCGACCGTGTGCTGATTGATGACCTTTCCTTCTCCGTACCCAAAGGGGCGATCGTCGGCATTATCGGTGCCAACGGTGCCGGTAAATCGACATTGTTCCGCATGTTGTCTGGTCAGGAACAACCAGACTCTGGCGCTATCACTCTGGGCGATACTGTGAAACTGGCCTCTGTCGATCAGTTCCGTGATGCCATGGATAACAGCAAAACCGTTTGGGAAGAAGTATCCGGCGGTCAGGACATCATGAAAATTGGTAACTTTGAGATGCCAAGCCGTGCCTATGTCGGCCGCTTCAACTTCAAAGGTACTGATCAGGGCAAGCGGGTTGGAGAGCTATCCGGGGGCGAACGCGGCCGTCTGCATTTAGCGAAACTACTGCAGGTCGGCGGTAACCTGTTACTGCTTGATGAACCGACTAACGACCTAGACGTTGAAACCCTGCGCGCCTTGGAAAACGCCCTACTGGAGTTCCCGGGCTGTGCAATGGTTATTTCCCACGACCGTTGGTTCTTGGACCGTATTGCTACCCACATCCTCGATTATCAGGATGAAGGTAAGGTCGCTTTCTTCGAAGGTAACTTTACCGAATATGAAGAGTATAAGAAGCGTACCTTGGGTGCTGATGCCTTGGAACCTAAGCGTATCAAGTACAAGCGTATGACTAAGTAACGCCTACAGCGGGCGTAAAAAAAGCCCCCTGTCTCTTCTGAGACGGGGGTTTTTACTGAGCTCCTCGGAAAAGTTCTTATTTTCCTTTCGCCTGTAGGCTGATACAGCCGGCTGGTTTCTCCCCCGGATGCTCAAGCATATGCTTCACTAACTCGATACACCGCAGGAAGCGGGTATCGTAATCGTCCTCCTCCACCCGCACATAGTCGATACCGTTATCTTCCAACATGCGTAACAGCAGCGTCTGGAACTCACGGCGGTCCACCGAACTGCCAAGGCTGCGCAAACCGTCAGCTACCCAAGGCACGTTATTTTCTAAGACGATCACCAGATCAAACCGGTATTCATCGATCAGCGCTTGGACAAAAGGGTGCTGACGTCCTTCATATTTCAGACAAAACGCCTGAGTGGTCACAAAATCCGTATCGATAAAGGCGACTTTATTGGCATATTTTACTGCAAAGTCAATGTACTGCGCCTGTCCTAGGGCAATCTTGTCGTAGTCGGAATATTGCAGGGCAATTTCATCACCACCAAGGTGCGAGAACACATAATCACGGCCATATTCCCAGGCACTGGTGGTATTAAAGATATTCGCCAGTTTGTTGACCAGCGTTGATTTGCCGCTCGATTCGCCACCCAGTAGGGCAATTTTGCGCACAAAGAAAGGTTTCACCTCGGTAGGAATATAGTCCCAGTAACGGAAAGGATCCTGACGGATCTGTTTGCCGCTGATATTCATAAATGAACGATCCGGATCCACCAGTACCGACTGGATCGACAGATACTGCTCAAACATCGGCGCATCTGCCGCTTCGCAAGTGTACACCCGGTCAGGAACAATACCCTGTTCAGACATAAAGGTCTTAATGCCGTGGCTCCAGACATCCCAACCGTGCGGATAAGGCTCCATCCCCTCCTCATTAAAGGAGTGGATACGGATATTCTTCTGGTATTTAAAGGTCTGCAACAACCAGCGCAAGCGGTCGCTGGTGGTCGGTTGTTCAGACATGGCACTGTTCTCAAACAACAGACGGTCCCGCGGCTCATCATGCCCCATGATGATATGTAGCTCATCTACTTGGCTGCAGGCACGCTGGATCAGATAGATATGCCCAGTGTGTAAGGGATAAAACTTCCCGAACACTACCCCGACCGTCTTTTCGCGGCGCGGAAATTCTAACCCGAGGAAGCGGTGCAGCGCTTCCAGCTTACGGGCGCTCGGGCTGTTAATTTTGGCGTTGATTAACTGACTCAGGTAACCCTTAGTCATATCGCAGGCGTCAGCAACCTGTTGCAGCGTATGTCCCTGCTGGCGGATAGCCGTTTTCAGATAGTCGTAAGCGGACATTAATTGCCTCTTGTTATCCGTGATACGGCAGGGCCTGAGTCTCCTTTCGGCCCCAGCCGTGGGAAGTTACGGGTTAGCGTTCACCTGCCCGGGAGCATGCCCTATCAGGACAGATCATCAAAAATTTCCAGTGCATCAGCTAACTTTTTCACGCTATAGACCTTAATACCGTCCGGCGCTTTTTTCGGTGCATTGGCCGCGGGCACAATCGCTCGGCGGAAACCGTGTTTAGCCGCTTCAGTAATACGCTCCTGACCACCAGGTACCGGTCGGATCTCGCCGGACAAGCCGACTTCGCCAAAAATCACCAGATCTTGGGGCAATGGACGATCCCGCAGGCTAGAGACCATCGCCAATAATAATGCGAGGTCAGCGCTGGTTTCAGTGACCTTCACCCCGCCGACCACATTGACGAACACATCCTGATCCGCCATCTGCAGGCCACCATGCCGGTGTAACACTGCCAGCAGGATCGCTAGACGGTTCTGCTCCAGCCCGACCGCCACACGACGCGGATTGCCCATCATGGAGTGGTCGACCAAGGCCTGAATTTCCACCAACAGGGGCCGGGTACCTTCACGAACCACCACGACCGAACTACCGGACGTGACTTCCTCACCACGGGACAGGAAGATGGCTGACGGGTTGCTGACTTCACGCATGCCCTGCTCGGTCATGGCAAACACGCCGAGTTCATTGACTGGGCCGAAACGGTTTTTATGGCTACGCAGGGTACGAAAACGAGAATCTGCATCGCCATCCAGCAGCACCGAGCAGTCAATACAGTGTTCCAGTACTTTCGGCCCTGCCAGAGAACCGTCTTTGGTGACATGACCGACCATAATGATCGAAACGCCGTGCATTTTCGCAAAGCGAGTCAGGTAGGCCGCGGTTTCCCGCACCTGGGCGACACTGCCTGGCGAAGATTGGACATCCGCCATATGCATAACCTGAATCGAGTCGATCACCATCAGTCGCGGCTTTTCTTCGGCGGCAATCAGGCAGATTTGTTCGATGCTGGTTTCTGACAGCATATTCAGGTTTTCGGTAGGCAATCCCAAGCGATGGGCGCGCATAGCAACCTGTTGCAGTGACTCTTCCCCGGTGACATACAGGGTGTTCATCTGTTGGGATAGTAGGCACAGCACCTGTAACAACAGGGTCGATTTACCGGCCCCGGGGTTACCGCCAATCAGCACCGCACTGCCGGGCACCACCCCGCCGCCTAATACTCGGTCAAACTCTTTGAAACCGGTAGAAAAGCGCGGCAAAGCTTCGAGGCTGATTTCAGACAATTTCTGGACTTTCGAGACCCCAGCAGCCCCGGCGTAGCCGCTCAAGCGCTCATTACGCGCCGCCGCTGGGGTTGAGGCAATACGGACCTCGGTAATACTGTTCCACGCCTGGCAGGCGCTGCATTGCCCCTGCCAACGGGGATAATCAGCACCACATTCGTTACAGACGTATGCGCGTTTTGCCGCTTTGGCCAAAACAACTCCTCAGTTTATCGCTGTTCGTGGATCAAACTACCACTCAGAATACATAACACCCCGGTCAGCGATGCATTTCGGATCGAGACTCGGGCCTTTTCGTTTACTTTCGGTTTGGCGTGATACGCGATACCCAATCCGGCTGCTTTCATCATCAGTAAATCATTGGCACCGTCACCGATGGCCACGGTCTGCTGGGGAGGAATATCAAAGCGCTGGGCCAGCGTTTCCAGGGTAGTCGCTTTATAGCGGGCATCCACCACTGCGCCGGTTACCTCTCCGGTCAAACGGCCATCAAAGATTTCCAGCTCATTGGCCGCCACCGCATCCAGCTGCAGTTCATCACGTAGATAGTCGGCAAAGAAAGTAAATCCGCCGGAGGCTATAGCGGTTTTCCAGCCATGTGACTGCAGCTCTGCCACCAGTTCCCGTAATCCCGGCATCAAGGGTAACTCATCACGCACCTGTCGCAGGATCTGCGCATCGGCATCTTTTAAGGCCGCCACACGCTGACGGAGGCTGGCCTCAAAATCCAGTTCACCGCGCATCGCGCGTTCGGTGACTTCTGCTACCTGCTCACCACAACCGGCTAATCGGGCGATTTCATCAATGCATTCGATTTCGATGGCAGTGGAGTCCATATCCATCACCAACAGGCCTGGGCTTTTTAGATGGGGAAGATCCCCCAGAGGTACCACATCCAGACCCTGCTCATGGGCTAAACGGCTGGCACGCGGCGTCAGGGAACCGGCAAGGCGAATGACCTGCATATCACCCACTGACCAGCCACTGACAATCACCATCGCGGCACCCAAACGGTGCTGGTAATCGGTCAGTGCCTGTTTATCCAGCCCGTGGCCATACAATAACCAACCGGTACTGCCGGCACGATAGTCTAGTGGCATCACTTCATCACCACTGAGAGATAAAGGCAGACCCGGCCATTGCGAGACATCCGCAGGCAGATCGCACCAGGTAAGACGGTTCGGCATCAGAACTCCTGTTGGGGGACAACAAAACCACGCAAGAGGCTACCCCGAGTGCAGCTCTTCTGGCAACATAAACCATAAGTCATTACGATTATTCGCCCCCGGAATGAGATCCGCCGCGCATGCCACAGCAAAAAATCAAGATTAAAGTCCACCGCACAGTGATCACACTGGTGTGTCTAGCCCTGTTAGTGATACTGATGCAGGGGGCGTCCTGGTTCAGTCAGAATCACCAGACAGCCCAAGCGACACAGGGTCAAGAGCTGGCGCAAACCCTTGCCCGCCAAGTGGCCTTCAGCCTCATTCCCTTGATGGATGACAGTAATGTCCACCAATCACAAATTGATGCCATCTTAAAGCAGCTGACTAGCGATAGCCGGATCCTCGATGCCACTGTCTATGACACTACCGGCGCGGTGATGGCCCAAAGCGGCGAAACCATTGCTGTCCGTGACCGGCTAGCACTGGATGGCAAACGAGCGGGCAGTTATTTCAACAACCAGGTTGTCGAACCGGTTACGGGCAAACAGGGGCCGCTGGGGTTCATACGTATCACTCTCGATACCCATGTCTTGGCGACGGAATCGCGGCAGGTGGATAACACTACCAATATTCTGCGACTGATGCTGCTACTGGCATTGGCTATTGGCTTGGTACTCAGTCAGACCTTACTGCGCAACCGCCGCAGCCACTGGCAACAGTCGCCCTTTTTACTGACCGCCAGTCAACCGGTCCGCGAGGAAGACGATGAGGATGAGGATGTCCCGCAGCAAAAGGCACGCAACGGTGCCCGTAAAGTGCCTCCAACCCGCGGTTCTCGCAAAAAAAAACGTCACTCTTAAATTAAATTTGGCTTCCTTAATTCACCAGATAGGAAGCCAACCCTTTATTAATTTTAACTTTTTGTCTTTATTTCACTTTTTGTGAATAAATTTGCGATCTAAAAGTTAATATCGTGTATTCATCATCTCTGCCAGACTTCTTTCCATCGACACGCAATAACTTCAGAAATTAGCCACCCTCTAGTGTAGCGCTGAAGTAGACGTGTCTCCGAGCCAGGTTGCCGCTGAGTCCGGCTGATGAGAAGGAGGCTTTTATGCCTGTCACTGATTTACTGAATAAATATACCATCGACACCGCAGAGTATCAGCAGTCCGCTGACTATGTGTTTAACCACACCATGCTGCGGGTCAAAGATCTGCCGAAAGCCATCGCCTTCTACAGTCAGGTTCTTGGGTTTGTCCCAGTCTACGAAGAGCGCTTTGAAGAAGCTGCCTTCACCATTGTCTATCTAGTTCGCCGTCCGTTATCAGAGATCCCTGAGGACGATGACCTGCGAAAACAATGGGTTCTCAGTCAGCCCGGGGTACTGGAACTAACGTGGAACCATGGCACTGAAAAAGACCCACAGTTCCATTACCACAACGGGAACAGCGAGCCTCAGGGCTTCGGTCACCTGTGTGTCACCGTACCGGATGTCCGTCAGGCCTGTCAGCGCTTTGAACAGCTGTCGGTTCCCTTTAAAAAGAAATTACACGAAGGCCGGATGAATTATGTGGCCTTTATTAAAGATCCCGATGATTACTGGATCGAAGTTTTGCAGCCAACACCACTGGCGGGCTGATACCGCCTATTACATTCACCTATAAGAAAAATTCTACAGGAGAGAAAGTATGAGTAACACGTTTAATCATCTGATCCCTGAATCACCTGCACATTTTATTAACGGTCAATGGGTCACTGCCAGCGACAGCAGCGATGTTCTCAACCCAACCACCGGCAAAGTGATCACCCGCGTCGCCATGGGCGATAAAGAGACGGTGGCACAGGCCATTGAAGTGGCCGCCAAGGCCCAAATTAGCTGGGCAAAACGCCCTCAGCCTGAACGCGCCGCCTTCTTGGAGTCTTGGATTGAGAAAATCAAAGATAACCATGAAGCCCTAGCTCAGCTGCTGGTGACAGAGCAGGGTAAACCGCTTAGTGAAGCCCGCGGTGAAGTGGATATGGGTATCACTATGCTGCGCTATGCCGCCAACTTTGCGTGGAAAAACCAAGGAGAAGTGCTGGCCGCCAATGCGCCAGGTCAGCATTCGGTGACCCGCGAAGTGCCGCTGGGTGTGGTCGGAGCCATTACCCCATGGAATTTCCCACTGGCGCTGTTCCTGCGCAAGACGGCCCCGGCTATCGTGGCAGGCAATACCATCGTCCTAAAACCGAGTGAGGAAACGCCGCTCTGTTCTCTAGCACTGGCGACCCTCAGCCAGCAGGCCGGTCTGCCGAACGGTGTGGTCAATGTGGTCTGTGGTAGTGGCCGAGTGGTCGGTGACGCACTGGTGAAACATCCAGATACCGCGTTGATCACCATGACCGGTTCCACCGGCGCCGGTAAAACCATCATGAAAAACGCCGCGGAGAAGGTGATCCCGGTATCACTAGAGCTGGGCGGTAAAGCCCCGTTTATCGTACTGGCAGATGCGGATATAGAAAAAGCGGCCCGTGATGCGCTGGATGCCAGAATGTCAAACTGTGGTCAGGTCTGTATCTGTAACGAACGTACCTACGTGCAGCGAGAAGTTTACGCCGAGTTTATCGAAGCACTGAGAAAAGCCGCACAGGATGTCGTGGTAGGTGATCCGATGGCTGATGGCACCACCGTTGGTCCGAAAGTCTCGGTACCGGAAAAAGAGCATGTCGAAGAACTGATGGCAGAAACCTTGAAACAGGGAGCCAAAGTACTGTGGCAGGCCGAATTGCCTAAGGACAGAGCCCTGAGCGGCGGTAACTGGGTTGCCCCGGCGATTGTGACTGACCTGCCGGCAGATGCCCGTATCCTGCGTGAAGAGGTGTTCGGCCCGATTTTACCAGTCGTGGCTTTCGATACCCTTGATGAAGTGATCGAAAAAGCCAACGATTGCGAGTACGGACTCAGTTCTTACCTCTATACCCGCGATCTGTCTAACGCGCTGAAAATCTCCGATGCCCTCGAGTACGGTGAAGTCTATATAAACCGTCATGGCCCGGAAGAGATCAATGGCTTCCACGCTGGCTGGAAACTGTCCGGACTGGGTGGTGATGACGGTGAACACGGTTATCAGATCTATGTGAAACGTAAAACCGTCTATATCAATTATCAGTAATCCGATACAGGGAGCGCAGGACGCACTCCCTGTCACCCGGTCCATGAGGCTCGGCCGGGTGACGTCTATCAGGAGAAAAGCGGATGAATTTATTACTGATTATTTGTCTGCTGACAGGCATCATTGTCCGGCAAATTGGCAGATTTCCACCCCAACTGGTGGCGTCGATCAATTGGTGGTTAATCACTATCGCGCTTCCATGCGTAATACTGACGCTGATCCCCTCAACCCGTTTCAGCAGTTCCAGCCTGTTTCCAGTGATGAGTATGTGGCTGGTGTTTCTCGGGGCTGCCACACTCGCTCTGCTGGTTGGCCGTTTAGCGGGCTGGTCCAGAGAGGTGTGCGGGGTATTGATGTTAGTGGCGGGGATCGGTAATACCTCGTTTATGGGCTATCCCATTATTCAAGGTTACTACGGTGCGGAAGGCCTAAAAGTGGCGGTGATCGCCGACCAATTGGGCAGCTTTATTGTGCTTTCCACTGCAGGGGTGATCGTCATGGCACTCTGCTCGGGGAGCCGTATCAGCCTACGGGCGGTGGGGATGCGCATTATCACGTTTCCACCGTTTATCGCATTGGTCATCAGCCTGGCGCTGAAAACCGTCGGCGGTCTACCTGCAATGATCCAGGCCGCACTGGTCAGTATCGGTGCCACCATGACGCCGCTGGCGTTGTTCGCCGTCGGATTACAGATAGCCCTACGTCCAGCACGAGGCATGGTCACCCCACTGGTAGCAGGTACCTGCTGGAAGCTAGTGGGCGCTCCAGCACTGGTCTGGTTGTTATCACGGTGGTTTAGCCCCGACGGCTATAGCGGGGATGTGTCGGTGTTAGAAGCCGGTATGGCACCGATGATCGCCGCAGCAATCATGGCTCAGCGGGCAGGTTTACGCCCTGATTTAGCCAATACGCTGCAAAGTTACGGAATTTTACTCTCATTTATCACCCTGCCGATTTGGCATCAGGTGTTATAAGTCACTCAGGGCGGTGGTCATATGTTACTTAAACTGCATCAGGTAAGTTTCTTCTGTGCGCTGGTGGAAGAAGGCAGTATTGCCGCCGCCGCAGATAAAATGTGTTGTGTTCCTTCCAATGTCAGTACCCGAATAAAAGAGCTGGAGGCCAGTCTCGGTATCTCGCTGGTCAACAGAGATAAACAACGACTGACCCTGACGCCTGAGGGCCGCGCCTTTTATCCAAAAGCGCAGCAACTGCTTGAACAAAGCCGCATGTGTCGCTCGTTCTTCAGCCATGACCAGTTACAGGGTACCCTGCAACTTGGGGTACTGGATGTGGCCCTGAAAGGACGCTTACAGGCCCCAGTGATTGAGTTTATGCAGCAGAACACCCAAGTACAGATCAACATCAGTTGTGACTCATCACTGCCATTGATGGAGAAGATGCTGCAAGGTGAACTGGATATGATCCTGGTGGATGGGCCGGTACAACATCCGGCACTGAAAACTGACTTCTTTGCGCCGGAAAGTCTGTCGCTGGTGACTCACCTCGCCGATCGCCAAACCTTTGCCAAACAGGCTGCATCACTGACCTTATTCAGTTTTGGCGAGAAATGTTTTTATCACCAACTGGCCCGTCAGTGGCTCAGCCATGAGCACCTAAGTTTTGCCCGTCAGTCAGACATTGAGTCTTATGACATGATCCTATCGGCGGTGCGTAAAGGCCTTGGCTTTACCGTGATGCCAGAGAGTTTTATGAGAGATAATCCAGCACTGGATGGCTTGTATCACTTCCCGCTGGAAAATATCGCGCCCTGCGATATCTATCTGGCCGCGCCGGCGCTGGAGCAGTCAGCGCTGGCAAACGCCTTTTACCAGCAACTGATCAACTCTCCGCAGTAATCGCTAACGGTTGCCCTCAGGGGTGACCGTTCAGCAACACCCGCAACTCAGCCAAATCTCGTACCTGCCAGGTGGGGGAAATCGTCTCAGGTAGTGACCGCTGGCCATGATCCAGCCAACAGGTTTTCATGCCAGCACGGATGCCGCCGAGAATATCCGACTCTGGGGTATCCCCGACCATCAGTACCCGCTCAGCTGGCGGATTGCCTAGTAGGTTAAGGGTATGCTCGAAAATCGTCGGGTCCGGCTTCGGAACTCCCACCTGTTCGGAGATCACGACCGCATCAAAATAACCACTAAAACCGGTACGTTGCAAACGTGCTTGCTGCAAAGCGGTGAAACCATTCGTGATGATCGCCAGTTTTACTTTCCTTTTCAGGCTGTCGAGTAATGCTGCCGCCCCATCCAGGGGCTGGCAGATTTCCGCCATCGATTGCAAAAAACGCTGATTCAGCTCGGTCGGTTGCACGCCGAGACGCTCCGCCCAAGGAAGAAAACGCCTAGTTTGTAGCTCGCTGGCACTGATCTCACCGTCCTGATAAGCGACCCACAATGGCTTATTCACTGCCTGATAGGCCTGATAATCCTCGACACTAAAAGAAAACTGATAACCCTCAAACATCCGTTGCAGGCCATGGAAGGCGTCAAACGAGAAAAGCGTTTCATCAGCATCAAAAATGATGCAGTCAAACTGAGTAAGCATGAAATCTCCGCAAAGTGAAGGTCTAGAGCACCAGAGCCATCATTAAGGCATCTTCACGACCGTCAGCGGTCGGATAATAGCGTGCTCGGCGTGATACTTGGTTGAATCCCATCTGTTCATAGAGGGCAATGGCTGGCAGATTGGATTCACGCACTTCCAACCACAAGGTCAGTACCCCACGTTCGCTGAGGGCAGCAACCAAATGCTCCAGCAACTGGCGGCCAAATCCACGGCGTTGGAACTGCGGATCGATGGCTATATTAAACAGCGAGGCTTCATCGAGTACGATTTGGGTGATAGCAAAACCGGCCATCTTACCGTCGAAGTCGAGGCGCAGGTTAAGAAAACGCTCACCGCAATTAGTGGCAAGGGTCTCCGCGGACCACGGAAAAGCATGGCTACGTTGTTCGATGGCCAGCGCCTGTGGCTGATCCTCAGAGGTAAGAAGAGAAATGACTGTCATAAGTGGTTATCTGCTGCCAGAAGGCGCGTTTTTCGGCGCTGTTATCAATAAGGTCGGCCAAGGGCGGGGTCGCCAGTTGGATCTCTGCATACTGCCTGTCTGCGTCAATGCCCAGTAACCAGACTGCGCAAGGCAGTGGTGTCGGTAACATCGCCAGTTGTCGAGCTGGCAGGAGCATCACCTGATGTTCCGCCAAGTGAAGACTGTGTAGCACATCCTGAAGGAACCTCTGCGCCAACGACAGGCTGTCAGCGGTGACCACCACCAGCCGAGTCTCCGGTTTCAGGCGTACCGCGACCTCCCCCTGTAATACTCGGGGACGGTATAAACGATACTGGGTGATCCCCATTTGCTTTAGTAATGCGTCGCGCCTGCCTGCCATACCGGTGTCCGTAGAAAGAAGATTGCGGCTCTATGCTAGCAAACCCATAGGACATGCGCCAACAAAGCACTATAATCACCGAGCTTAAGAATAAGGAGCCTACATGTCCGTATATACACCGGCCAGTGAAGTGATACTGCGCCACAGTGAAGAATTCGAAACCCGTCATGTTTTATTTGCCGGGGACCTGCAGGATGATCTGCCAGCTCGTCTGGACACCGCATCCCGCAAAGTTCATACCCAGCAATATCACCACTGGCAAAAATTGAGCCAGCAGATGGGTGAAGATGCCAGCTTTAGCCTAGTGGCCGATGCCGCGATGGTCAGTGGCTGTGACACCTTGGTGTATTACTGGCCGAAAAACAAACCGGAAGCCCAGTTCCAGTTACAAAACCTGCTGTCACTGCTGCCAGTCGGCAGTGATATCTTTGTAATCGGTGAAAACCGCAGCGGTGTCCGCAGTGCCGAAGCCCTGACCGCTGAGTGGGCGACCCTTGAGAAGATTGACAGTGCGCGCCGCTGTGGCCTGTATCACGGTCGTCTTGATAAGCAGCCGTCATTTAATGTCGCAGATTTCCGTCAGCAGTATCAGAGCGACGGTCTGGTGATCGACACCTTGCCCGGAGTGTTTAGCCGCGACGGCTTGGACCCAGGAAGTGCCCTATTGTTGTCAACGCTGACTCCGCATACCAAAGGCAAAGTACTGGACCTCGGTTGTGGTGCCGGCGTGCTGTCCGTAGCCCTAGCGAAACACTCACCGAAAGTGCGTCTCTGGCTGGCGGATGTCAATGCGGCGGCCTTGGCAGCCAGCGAAGCTACCCTTGCCTCTAACGGCGTTGAAGGCGAAGTGTTTGCCAGTAATGTGTTCTCCGATGTTAGCGGCCGCTTTGATTTGATCATCTCCAACCCGCCGTTCCATGAAGGCTTACAGACCAGCCTGGAAGCGGCTAACGCGCTGATCCGCGGGGCGGCTAAACACCTGAATACCGGCGGAGAGCTGCGTATTGTGGCCAATGCCTTCCTGCCCTACCCGCAGGTGCTGGAAGAAACGTTCGGTAACCATGAAGTGCTGGCTCAAACCGGACGTTTCCGCGTTTACCGCAGCGTCTACGGTCGCGGTAGCCGCGCAAAATAACGCTACCGACAAGCCGTCAGAACACTGAGTCGTTAAACGACTGGCAGCGCTGCTGTTTTTTACAGCGTTTACACCCGCGTCAACGAAATATCAGTTGACGCGGAGTGGAAAATCTCTACAATGCGCCTCCGTGGTAACAATACAATACTGTTGTATTGATGGTAGGCGAAGGTGGCGGAATTGGTAGACGCGCTAGCTTCAGGTGTTAGTGTCTTAACGGACGTGAGGGTTCAAGTCCCTCTCTTCGCACCAATAACCACATGTTTCATGATTATCCTGAATACTGCGAAGGTGGCGGAATTGGTAGACGCGCTAGCTTCAGGTGTTAGTGTCTTAACGGACGTGAGGGTTCAAGTCCCTCTCTTCGCACCAGGACAATGATGAACAGACAACACGATGCGAAGGTGGCGGAATTGGTAGACGCGCTAGCTTCAGGTGTTAGTGTCTTAACGGACGTGAGGGTTCAAGTCCCTCTCTTCGCACCACGTTGTCTCCCTGCAGTTCTCTCTTTCCCTGTGTTGTTCAGCAAAAATCCTTTGTCTCCCTCGACAGTCAATATCGTTTACCCGTATTAAGAGAAATTCACAATCAATGCGCCGATCCCCCCTGATAGCACTAGGCAGGAAGGTAATAGCAGATAAGTGCGTAATCGCGGATGTAACAGCGTGACCAATGTCAGCAGAAACGCCGCCAGCATCACTAACCGCCACTGTTCAAAGCCCGGATGCCAGAGGGCAAACACTGGCAATGCCGCGCAAGGCAATAACACTCCCCAGCCGCTATCTATCTTTTTACCCAGAATCCAGCTCACTACCCACAACGACCCTGATGCAACCATTGCCGCTTCCATCCCCCGACCTCCCCTGTTGATCTCAGCTAGGAACACTATATGATAATGGTTATCATTTTCAACTAATGTTATCACCCTTCAGCACAAAACTGTTTTTTCATCGCAGTCAGAGGGTTTTCGCCCTGCGGACATTTACAGTCATCGCCGGTTATGGCAGTTTTTTAAACCTGAAAAATTCCTGGAGAAGAACATGAGTCTGCAGTCGGTACAGGCATTCTTTGCTGAACATGCCCCTGATATTGAAGTGATTGAAACCCCAGAAAGTACCGCTACCGTCGATATGGCCGCCAGCGTCCATCAGGTCGAGCCAGGCCAGATTGCCAAAACTCTGTCACTAAAAGTGAAGCAGGAGATCATCCTGATTGTAATGAGCGGCAATACCCGTCTGGATAATAAAAAACTCAAAGAGACACTCGGCCATAAAGCCAGAATGTTGAGCGTAGATGAAGTGATCGATTATACCGGTCATCCGGTCGGCGGCGTCTGCCCTTTCGGCCTGGAAAACCCGCTGACCGTTTACTGCGATGTCGCCTTGCAGGCCTATGACGAAGTCCTGCCTGCCGCCGGCGCGACCAACAGTATGGTGCGTATTTCTCCGCAACGTATGGTGGAGCTGACACAAGCCCGCTGGGTGGATGTCAGCCAGTGAGCCACAGACGGTGGCAGTCTTAGCCACCGCTGCTTACCCATTCATCCCATCGTGCCCCGACACATCTGCACAGAAATTTGCCTACCTCATCCTCAGCCTGATGCGGATATCAACCTCCTGATGCCAAAAGCATGGCATACTGCCTTCTCTGCCCCCGGGATGGGGGCTAGCCGCAGCAGTCCGGCGATTATGTTTTATACTTGAGAAAGGGCCTATTGGCGCTAAACACAGTATGGTGCTGTGCCAAATTACCCTCAGATGTCCCCTTCTCCAGGCCTGATTGCTGCGAAATAAAACAGTTACCGGCAGTGACAAGCTGCTGTTTTTATCCTGAAAACAGGACCTTGCAGGAGAACCCTTCAGTGTCAGAACTTTTATCCTCAGGACTCTTTATCGCCGCGTTGGTCGTCTATGCCCGTAAAGCTGGTAGGCACCGGCTGTGGTTTGCGGTGATTTGTGCGCTATTACTCAGCTTTCTACTGCTCAACGGGCTGCTGTTAGCCAGCAACTACTTCACCGGTAACGGCATTACCGATGCTGTGCTCTACACCCTGACCAGTAACCTCAGCGGTGCCGGTACTCGTAAATACTGGCTGCCCGCCGCTGGGCTTATTCTAATGATCGTGGTGATCTTCTGGGCACTGTCGCGGCTGCTGCGTAAACGTAATCACCGCCACCATTTCGGCTGGAGCTCCGTGGCCTGTCTCATGGCGCTGATCTCCATCAATACCAGTCCAGCGTTCCGCCAAGTCAAAGCATTGGTGGTTTCTCACCAGCAAAGCGGTGGATCAGATTTTGAGGACTACTATAAAACACCCCCCTCGGTGATTAACAATCCGTCTCTGAACGTGGTCTATATCTATGCGGAAAGCTTGGAAAGAACCTACTTCAACCCAGCGTTTCCCGACCTGGCCCCACAACTTAACCAGCAGATGCAGTCCGGTTTAGATTTCACTGCCACCGCACAGCTTCCAGGTACCGATTATACTATTGCCGGAATGGTCGCCTCCCAGTGTGGCATCCCGCTGTTCGCCCCGTTTGAAGGTAATGCTTCCTCGTCACTGTCTAGTTTCTATCCACAGAGTCTCTGTCTGGGAGATATCCTGAAGAACTCCGGTTATCAAAACTGGTTTATTCAAGGAGCTGACTTGCGCTTTGGGGGGAAAGATATTTTTCTGCGCTCCCACGGCTTTGACGCGCAGCATATGGAAGGCTCGGAGGAGCTGAAAAGCCAAGTCTCTGACCCGGCGTATCGTAATAACTGGGGCTTTTATGATGATACCGTTCTCGACCAGGTCTTTGATAAATATCAGAAGTTATCACAACAGAAACAACGCTTCGCCCTGTTTGCCCTCACCGTGGATACCCATCACCCTGATGGTTTTATCTCCGCCAGTTGTCAGCGGAAAACCTACGATTACGAGGGAAAAAACAATCTGTCGCTGGCGGCGGTAGCCTGCTCTCAACAGCATATCGCCCGACTGATCGAGCGGATCAAAGCCTCACCTTGGTTCAAAAATACGGTGATTGTGGTCGGCTCTGATCATCTGGCGATGAACAATACCGCCTACCGTTATCTAACCCGTTATCCGCGCCATGATACCTTCTTTATCATCCGCGGCGATCAGCCACACGCGCAGCAAATTGATGCACCCCGCAGTACCTTAGATAACGGCGCTACACTGCTCGATATTCTCGGCGGCGGAGACCAATTAGGTCTCGGGCGCAGTACCCTGTCAGCGCCCTCTTTATCCGCGCTCTTCCCCGACCTGCCGCAGAAAGTGATGCAATGGAAGCCGGACATTATTAGCTTGTGGAAATTCCCGCGCAATATTGACCGTTTTACCGTGGACAGCGCTAAAAATACCCTCAGCTTCTCCGGTTCGGTGTTTAAACTGCCGGTGCTGGTGCGGGTGGAGAGCGATAAAGTCGAGCCTATTCCTGAAGGGGTCTATGCCGAGACGCTCTCTGCCCGCCTGAGCCGTTTCACTGCAGAGGATAAATTTGTCTGGATTGATAAATGCTATAAAGCCGGCCGGCTGTGGGATCCAGCACTGGCATTATCCAGCACGCTCTGTTATACCCACGGGCAGTTGGGCGGTCAGCCGCAGATCACCGAAATCACCTCACCAGAGTGGCAAGGCCAGGTGACCTTCCCGCAACAGACGTTGTCAGCAGAACAGTATGATAAGGCCATCGCCTTGCTGAAAGTCCCTGATAACACGATCCGTTATCCGTCCGACCGCTATCTGTTTGCCTTGCCTGGCGCACCGCAGTCTGTTGAGAGCTTTAGCGGACTGTCGCGCAATGAAGCGTGGGGACGCTGGTCTAATGCCAATTTAGCCCCAGTGGTTACACTGAGTTATCGCCAGCCGCTACCGACTGCCTTTACCCTGCAATTGGTGGCCAAAGGGTTTGGTCCCAATGTCGGTAAACCGGTCACGGTCCGGGTGGGAGACCAGCAACAGCAATTCATGCCAACGGCAACCTTGGCAGAATACCGGCTGCACTTCTCTTCGGTAACCAGTGCTAGGCAGATAATCCTGATCCCCTCCCAGCCCACGGAGACCATGCTGGACAATATTATCGGTCAGGATCCGCGTAAGTTAGGAGTCGGCCTGCAATCGCTGCACATTATTGCCGATCCTTAAATCCGGAAAATGGCATAAAAAAAGGAGGAACCAGGTTCCTCCTTTTTACAATGTGGTCAGCGCTTAGCGGTAAATAATGTCGCCGGAAATAATGCGCTCGATTTTCCCTTCTGCGTCAGAGATTAAGATGTAGTCACCGCCCATGTAGGTCCAGTGGCTGTCTGCAGTTGGTGCAGGCAGCTTTCTTAACTGCCACTGCGAGATATTATAGGTTTTGGAACGGTACAGCGGCGGCACCACATCGCCGATCGCATAATGGTGGAAATCGCCAAATACGCTGGTTTTATCTAGCGGGTCCTGCTGCTGCGCCACAGAGGCAGATGCTGCAGGAGCCTGAGCGGGCGCCGGTGTCGCAGCAGGGGCTGAAGTGGCTGCAGTCACAGGAGCGTCTTCGGCATTGGCCTGCACAGCACCTAGGACACTCACTGACATCAGCACGACAGTTGAGGCTAAAATAAACGGCTTACGCATAAAAACTCCCTAACAAACATTCCCCGTAACGGGCCTAATCAAAAGCAATCGTTTCTTGGCGATAACAGCTTCTCCGGCGCTAAGTAAACCAGTATTCGCACTTTTTTTCCTGCTTTCATCTGTGACAAGGTTTTGCAGCGCCGAGGAAGCAGCATCAGTTCCTATCATCGCTTAATGGGCGGCACAATTCATCCGCTATATTCACAGATAGAGCAGATAATGGGGAATAGCCTGTTGACAAACAACGCTGCGCACCAAAATCGCCACAGGACAAGCCCCCATCAGTCTTATGCTGAGAAGGCATTCAAGACAAAGCATTGAGCGCTTGTGCTGGGCCAGACAGACTCAATCAGCAGCTGTCCACCGACCCGCTGAGGCTATGACAGGCGGCGGCAATCCGCTCACCGGCGGCTCGGACCGTCTCATCACTGACGGCGATCGATAGGCGGAAAGCCGGTGAGATCCCAAATGCCTGGCCACCTACTGCGGATACCCCGTGTTCTAGCAGAAACTGTAATACGCCCGCTTCGGTCTGAAGCACTGTCCCCTGCGGGGTAACTTTACCCAGTAGACCGGCGCAATTGCAGAACACAAAAAAGGCTCCCTGAGGGGTAAAGACGTCCAGCCCATCGACGCAACTGAGTTGTGCCACTAAGTGATCTCGGCGTCGCTGATAGGCCTCCACCTGCGGACGGAGAAATGCCGTACCTGATCCAAAGGCGGCGACGGCTGCCGCCTGACTGACAGCGCTGGCCCCAGAGGTACTCTGTGACTGAATCACGGTCATCGCCGCTATCAGGGGTTGCGGCCCCGCAGCAAAGCCGATACGCCAACCGGTCATGGCATAGGTTTTGGAGACTCCCCCCACCAGCAAGCAACGAGGTGCCAGATCCGGTGCGACATTCAGAAGGTTGAGTGGTTGCCGGTTGTCGAATAGGATTTTTTCATAAAGCTCATCCATCAGGATCATCACATGCGGATGATCGCGTAACACCTCGGCCAATGCTTGCAATTCATCCCTATCGTAGACCGCACCGGAAGGATTAGACGGATTATTCAACACCAGCCAGCGAGTCTCGGCAGTGATAGCCGCGGCCAGTTGCTGAGGCTGTAATTTATACTGTTGGGTTAGCGGGCAGTCTACCCGCCGCACCACACCATCCTGTAACGCCACGCTGGCAGGATAGGCCGGCCAGTAAGGTGCAGGAATGATCACCTGATCACCAGGATTAAGGGTGGCGGCAAAGGCATTAAAGATCACCTGTTTTGCCCCGTTAGCGATCATTATCTGCGGCAGGCTATAATCGAGCTGATTTTCCGCGGCTAACTTAGCCATCACCGCCTGTCGTAGCGCAGCAGTACCCGCCGCAGGGGAATAACGGGTTTCACCCCGTTGTATTCCCTGCCACGCCGCCTGACAGATATGAGGGGGCGTGGCAAAATCCGGCTCACCGATAGTCAAATCCAGAATATCTCGGCCTTCGGCCTGCAATTGCTGTGCTTGCGCTCTGGCGGCAACATTCGGCGATAGCGCGATCCGTTTTACTCGTTCAGAGAGGGGAAAACTCATTACAACACCTGTTAGTTCAGTGGCAAACCGAGATTCTCACGCAGTGTCGCGTACTGATAGCGGTCATGGAACAAGCCACGCTGACGCAATTCTGGGATCACCCGTTCAATAAACAGATCCAACTGTTCCGGCATAATCGCGGGCATGATATTGAAACCATCGGCAGCGCCCTGCTCTAACCACTGCTGAAAATCATCGGCGATATCCTGCGCGGTACCGACAATCACCCGATGTCCCCGAGAACCGGCTGCAATAGCGGCCAATTCGCGCAACGTCAGATTATCGCGCTTCGCCATATCGATCAGTAAGCGCACCCGACTCTGATTTCCTTCACCTAGCTCAACCTCCGGCACCGGCCCATCTAACGGGTACTCGGAGAGATCAACACCAAAGCGCAATGACAATTGCTTTAAACCATTATCAATGTCCACCAGCGTGTTCAGCTTTTTCCACAATGCCTGAGCCTGCTCCCTGGTTTCGCCGACGATGGGCATCACACCCGGCATGATCACTACATGATCAGGATTACGTCCTGCTGCAGCGACCTGTTGTTTCTGAGACTGATAAAATGCCTGACCTTCTTCCAAAGTGGCGGAGGCGGTGAACACGACTTCTGCGGTTTCCGCTGCCAGTTGCTGTCCATCAGCCGAGGAACCGGCTTCGATAATCACCGGCCGCCCCTGCGGAGAACGGGTAATATTTAGCGGACCTTGTACCCTAAAATGCGTTCCCTGATGGTTGATCGGTTTAATTTTCTCATCGACAAAATAACGGCCGCTGTCCACATCCGGTTGCACCGCTCCCTCTTCCCAGCCATTCCACAATTTGTTGGTCACGTCCAGAAATTCCCGTGCCCGGGCGTAACGTTCACGGTGTCCAGGCATATCGTCACGACTGAAATTGCGCGCTACATCGGTGGAAAACGAGGTCACCACATTCCAAGCAGCACGACCACGACTGATGTGGTCCAACGAGGAAAAGCTACGCGCTAGGGTAAAAGGATCGCTGAAGGTCGTCGAGGCCGTAGCCGCCAAACCGATATGCCGAGTATGCACCGCCAGCGCCGATAACAGGGTGAGCGGTTCCAGGCGTGCCATCGTCGACGGCAGACGATACATACTGGTCGCGAGTGCATCACCGACAAAGAATAGGTCAAAAGTGCCTGCTTCGGCTTTTTTAGCCAGCGTGATCAACCAGTCAATATCCGTCGGGTCCCCCAACTGCTCTGTCAGTCGCCAGCCACTGACATGATGACCAACAGGTTGCACAAAAAGTCCGAGACGCAGGCGGCGCGGGGTGGCTGAAGTATCCATAAAGTCGTCCTATGAAAGCGATAAATGCTGTAAATCGGGGAAGGGAAGGCTGTCAGTCAGTCGTAGCGCCCGCTCCAAGGCTGGGGCGCTGATATCAAAGGGCAGCATGGCGGCACAGTGCGCGGGAAAATGTACCTCGCTAGCAATGTCGGCAAACACCCGGTCACGGTCGCCCTCTAACGGTGGCAACCGCAGCGGTGAACCGAAGCGCGCCAGTAATGCCAACAGAGAGGGCTCCGGTTGACCATTATTTTCCAGCAATGACTGGACCAGCAGACAGAAACCCACTTTTTCGCCATGTAACCACTGGGATAACTCCGGCTGTCGGGTAAGGCGGTTATGCAGAGCATGGGCAAATCCGGGCGTGGCTAAACTGTCACGGACGCTATTTGCCAATCCTGCTAGCACCAAGTTAGCCTCGGCAACCTTATCCAGTGCGGTAGTCACTCTCTGTGACTGATTATCTACAACCGCTTGGAGGCCATATTCGTTAAAGACCGACAACGCCTGTTGAGCGGGTAATAGTTTTAATTGCAGTGATAGGTTATCAGGATTATTTCTCTGATAAGGACGAAATTCATAGTATTTCGCCAGCGCGTCAATCATTCCTGCTTTAATATAACACACATCACTACGGGCAATAATTTCACTGTCCAACAATACTAAGTCAGGCATTGAAGATAATAAATGGCTGCGCAGGTAATGACCCTGTGCCGTATAAAGAATACTGACCGGTGACCAGGCAGCACAGGTGGCGACCTGAGTGGGTAACATGACCAATCTCACCCCTGCGGATTGCGCCGCTGCCGCTTTCGCGGTATCCATCACTTTTCCGCCACCGACCGCCAAAATAAGATTAGCCTCAGCAGTGTGCAGTGCACCCTTTACCCGCTGAATAGCCTGCTCGGTACAGTAGCCATCCAGCCACTGCACCTCACTGACGATCCCTTGCTGTTGCAAACTAAGCTGTAATGGCTGACTCACCGCTTGCCACGCTGAGGGAGTGGTCAGGATCAGGATGCGGCGGGCATAAGGCTGTAGGTAGTCTCCAACCCGAGCGGTAAGTCCTGCTTCCCGCAAATAATGCCCCGGTGATTTAATGGCTAACACATGACTGTCCTAATTTCTAAAATAAAGGTTTGCCTGACATGGTAAATATCCCCCCACGGTGATCGCGAGAGTCAGCCGAGAATAATAAGGCAGTGTTAATCTGACTGAAAGATAAAATCCGGACTCAGCAAGCTAAATAATGTCTTAGCAAAGCATTAATTTATATATCCGTTTTTTTATAACTTCTGATAGCCTGACCCAATAAATAAGCACTACTTCCACTGAATAATAACGGGGGCAATGATGCCGCTGACTTTCCGTCAAGTCACAGAGCAGGAAGCAGAAACCTATCAGGCACTGATCCTGGCCGCTTATGCTCCGACGAAAGCGCTCGGTATCCATTTTGATGCCGCCAGTACCACTCTGGAAAAAACCGTGCAACATCTGCGTGATCATGGTGTTTATGCGTTGTATGACCATGACATCATGGTCGCCTCGGTAACGCTACGTTACCCTTGGGGGCCATTACCGGGTCCCTTTGGATTGCCCCATATCGGCTGGTTTGCGGCACACCCTGACTTTCCCGGCCAGCACTACGGCAAGCAAATTCTTCAGCGACTGGAACAGGAGATCCTGACAGATCAGCTGCGAGCGCCGGCCGTGTCCCTTGGAACGGCAACCAGCCATCCGTGGCTAAAAAACATGTATCAGAAACGTGGTTTTATCCCTGCCCACACTGCCGACTTAGGCAAAGGGCATATCACCCTTTATATGACCAAAATCCTTAATCAGGCCGCCTATCAGCGCTGGCTAGCCGCACAGCCTAAGGCTGCTGAGGCGAGTCGACAGGAGTAACTATGACCCTTGCAACAGACTCGGACTTTGCTACCCGTCTGATCGCCTTTCGTCACGAACTGCACCGCTTCCCCGAACTGTCGAATCAGGAATTTGAGACCACTGCCCGCTTACGGGCTCAACTGGAACACCATCAGATTCGAATCCTCGATCTCCCTCTGAACACCGGATTGGTCGCAGAGATTGGCGATCCGCAAGGACCGCTGGTGGTGCTACGTTCGGACATAGATGCCCTGCCTATCGAAGAGCAGTCTGCGGTCGACTACCGTTCACAAAATCCCGGAGTAATGCATGCCTGTGGACATGACTTTCACAGTACCGCAGCCCTCGGAGCGGCGATATTTCTAAAAGAACAGGAAGCACAATTACCCGGCCGAGTACGGATCCTATTCCAAGCTGCCGAAGAGACCGGTCAGGGCGCGCCGGATGTGATCCGCAGCGGTGCACTGGAACAGGCTCGGGCTATTTTCGGCTTACACAACGATCCGACCCTACCCGCCGGGGTGATCGGCTGTAAAGCTGGGGCACTGACCGCTGCGGTCGACCGTTTTAGCATTACCATTCACGGGACCGGCAGCCATGCAGCTCGGCCTCAAGACAGCAATGATCCGGTGATCATTGTCGGGCAGGTGATCACTGCCCTGCAATCGGTGATCAGCCGTAATGCACCCTCCGCAGATAATGCGGTACTGTCAGTAACCCAAGTTCACAGTGGCAGCACTTGGAATGTGATCCCCGATAACGCCTGGCTTGAAGGCACGGTTCGGACCTTTTCCCCGCCGACCCGCCAGTTGATCGAACAGCGTCTACGGACACTGCTGGCCGGGATCGCCAGCGCATTTGGGGCAGAGATCACTGTCGACTGGCAAGCGGGTCCGCCACCGGTGATTAACGATGCCCACTGGGCAGAGGTCGCGTTATCCCAGGCCAGCCAAAGCGGATTTGAGGCCAGAGTGGTGGAAGCCAGCCCTATCGGCGAAGATTTCGCTTTCTATCAGCAGCAACTGCCGGGTGCCTTTGTGATGGTGGGCACCGGCCAGCCCTATGCCCTGCATCATCCCGCCTTTGTGGTCAATGATGAAGTGCTGCTGCCGACTGCCCGCTACCTGGCTGATCTGGCGAAAAATGTCCTAACCGACCCTCTGGTCAGAGAACCATGAGTCTTAGCGAAACGCTGGCCGGTTATCTACTACAGCGTCAGCCGGATGAGACTGCACGCCAGAATGCCCGGCGTGGTGTGTGGGATTTTATCGCCGCTTGCTGGCCAGTTCTTACCGGCCAGGTACCGGATTCCGGTTTACCCAAGCTGCGACAGCTTTATCCCGCAACCCATCCGGCCTCCAGCGCGCTGCTGCTCGGATATGCCGGCCATGCGTTGGATTATGATGATTTTCATGCCGGCTTTCACGGACACCCGTCAACGGTCATCCTGCCCGCACTGTTCGCTTGGTGTGAGTCTCGCGACGATTTTCCGCTGCATGCCTTTCTCGATGCCTATATTAGCGGTGTCGAAATGGCTGGCAGACTCGGCTTGGCTGTCACCTCACAGCACTACATTGCCGGACACCATAACACCGCTACCCTCGGTACCCTCGCGGCCACGGCAGCACTGGCAAGGCTCAGCGGTGCTACTATTCCGCAAACCGAGATAGCGCTGGGCATTGCCGCGACCCAGGCCAGTGGGCTACGGGCACAGTTCGGATCGCAGGTCAAAGCCCTCCATGCCGGTTGGGCGGCAGAGCGCGCTGTTCAGGCAGTGCAGCTGGCATTGGCCGGTTTTGAAGGCCAACAGCATGGGGTGATAGAAGCCTTTCTGCAGACCGCTAGCGGCGGTCAGGCGCAGCCCTTGCGGCTCACTGAACATTGGGGAGACCCTTGGCGCATCACATCTCCAGGGCTAGAGTTCAAACCATTTCCGGTGTGCAGTGGCACTCATAGTGCTGCCGAAGCAGCCCGCCAGTTGCGCAGTCAAGCATTAGCTCAGGGCTGTGACCTGCCACTCTGGCTGGCTTCCCTGCGCCGCATTGAGATTGCTTTTCCGCCCGGCGGAGACATTGCCCCCTCAATCCGTCAGCCGAGCAACGGCATTGAGGCCCGCTTCAGCCTTGAATATGTCACCGCGGCCATGCTGATATACGGCGAATTGAGGTTATCGGATTTTGCCGAAGGGCCGGTTAATCCGCAGATCATGGCACTGGCAGCCCGTGTAGAGCGCTGCCCAGATCTCAGCGCTCCGCCCGATGCTGTCGATCCGACACAGCGCTTTCATCAGATCACACTGTTATGCAATGACGGTACCTCACTGATCCAGCGTCGTACCCGTCGCCAGTCGCTGGCCGACCCGGTGGACGTGGCGCAAAAATTGGCTCAGGCGTTCCAGAATGAGCCAACTGCCATCCGGGAACGCCTGCTTCAGGACTGCACCCTCACCGACAGCGGGCAATTGCAGCGTCTGACGATAACATTAGCTGAGACGCTTAAACGGCCCCACGTGGAGGAATGAACGCCTGCACTGCCGGGACGTCACCCTGATACTTTTGCAGTCTGACCACCGTCAATTGCCCACTACAGCCCTGAGCCAAGGATGAAGTGCCAATATCCCGGGTCAGTACATTCGGATTACCGTGCCGACAAAATGGCCGCTCAGCCCGTGGGTCGATGGGATCGTACCAAGCACCGGTCGGTAGCTGCAGTACCCCACGGCGGATCCCATCACTAAGGCGAGCACAGGCCAGCAGTCTGCCACGGGTATTGCTTAATTCGATAATATCGCCCTCTTGAATTCCATAGTTATGGGCATCAGCCGGATGTAAAGTGCAAACTTCTCGCTGTTTACGTTTACCCCGCTGGCTATAACGGCCGAAATCAAGCTGACTGTGCAGACGAGTCGCAGGCTGATTAGCCACCAGCCAAAAAGACTGCCCGGGTATTGCCTGCTCAGTTGGGGCCAGCCAAACAGGATGTCCCGGACAATCCGCATAACCAAAGCGAGCAATCGTATCAGAATAAAGTGTTATTTTTCCCTGCGGCGTCGGTAACGGAAACCTCAGCGGATCTTCACGGAATCGTTTCATCATCATGCCGCTGTCAGTATGCTGAGGAAGTTGCAGGACCCCCAGCTCAAAAAAGGTGTCAAAGTCTGGAAGGCTCACCGAATGTGCCGTCAGTTTTTCCTGCAACTGCCGATACATCAGTTCCAGCCACTGCCTGACGGTACGCCCTTCGGTATACGCATCCTCACGTCCCAGATAGCGGGCTATACCACGAAAGATTTCATAATCATCTCTGGCCTCACCCGGCGGCTGGGCAACCTGAGCCATGGCAATAAGATGACGATCAGTGGGTGCACCGCCGATATCTTCTCTCTCCAAGGTCAAGGTGGCAGGCAACACAATATCGGCATGACGTGCCGTCGCCGTCCAAACACTTTCATGCACTATCAAGGTTTCAGTACGGCAGAAAGCACGCCGCAGACGAGCCAGATCCTGATGATGATGAAACGGATTTCCCCCCGCCCAATACACCAGCCGAACATGTGGATAAGTGAGTTGTTGACCATTGTAGTTAAACGTCTCTCCAGGTGAGAGCAGCATATCGACAATTCTCGCTACTGGAATAAACCGGTCAACGCTATTATGTCCTTGAGGGAGAGAGGGAAAGCTGACTAGATTATGAAATTTTCCGTAATGTCCCAACGCGCCAAGTGCATAGGTAAATCCCCCACCTGGTAGCCCCGGCTGCCCTAACGCAGCAGCCAACACCAACCCCAACCATACCGGTTGCTCACCGTATTCAGCCCGTTGTAGTGCATGGGCGACGGTCACCAGCACACGTTTGCCGGCAAGTTGACGGGCGAGCGCTTCAATCTGCAACGCATTAATTCCACAAATCGCCGCGGCCCAATGTGCATCACGGACGACTCCATCTTCACGCCCCGTAATATAGCTCACCACCTCCGGCCAACCGACGCAATACTGTGCCAGGAAATGCTCATCCGTCAGTTGCTCCGAAATCAATACCGATAATAGGCCCAGTATCAACGCGGCATCCGTACCTGGGATGATTGGCAGCCACTGTCCTTTGGCTTCCGACGGTAAATCACTGCGTAACGGACTGATAGAGATAAATTCGGCACCACGCGCTGCGGCCTGTTGCATCCACCCCCGCTCACTGTGTTCGCTAATACCCCCACTGGCAACCTGCGAATTTTTCAGAGCCAGTCCACCGAAGGCCAGCACGATATCACTGTGCTCGGCAATCTCCTGCCAACTGACGCCACGGCGAGCAATTTCGTCCATCGGCCCGATAATGTGTGGCAACAACACGGCTGCTGTTCCAGAGCTATAGCTGTTTACCGAACGAACATATCCCCCCAGAGTGGTATTCAAAAAACGGTGAACTTGACTCTGGGCATGATGAAAGCGCCCCGCACTGGACCAGCCATAAGAGCCACCAAATACTGCTTCCGGCCCGTAGTGTTCACTGACTCGGCGCAATTCGTCCCCCACCAACTGATGCGCTTTCTCCCAGCTGATCGGCAGATACTCATCCTCGCCACGGCGATCATCGGCTCCAGGTCCTTGCTCCAACCAGCCACGACGGACCATCGGTTGTGTCACTCTGACCGGATGCTTGAGCACATCGGTCATGTTTTCCAATAATGGACTGGGGTCAGGGTCCCCGGCAAAAGGGGTAATAGTCAGTTGATCGCCACTTAATGCAGCATGAAAAGCGCCCCAATGAGCGCTGTGCATTTTATTACGGTGAGGCATTACGTGATTTCCTACTAAAGGCGGTTACAGTACCCTATCGATAAAGGCTCTGACGCGGCTATTTTGCGGATTTTCCAGCATCTCTTGTACCGGACCGCTGGCCACGATATTACCGTCCTCCATAAACACGATATTATCCGCCACTTCACGGGCGAAACCGATCTCATGGGTCACAATCACCATGGTGATGCCGCTATGGGCCAACTGTTTGATCACTTGCAACACTTCACCGACCAGTTCCGGATCAAGGGCAGAGGTCGGCTCATCAAATAGCATCACTTCCGGATCCATCGCCAGTGCCCGGGCTATCGCCACCCGCTGTTGCTGGCCGCCGGAAAGATTCTGCGGCCATTCATCCTCACGCCCGGCTAGGCCCACCTGTTTCAGCAGATCTTTTGCCTGACGAATACTTTGCTCACGGGGCTGCTTTCTCAGACGGATCGGTGCATCAATAATGTTCTGTAACACGGTACGGTGTGGGAACAGATTAAACTGCTGAAACACCATACCAATACCACGACGTTGGCGGGCAATCTCACGTTGGCTCAGCTCGTGCAGGCTATTGCCTTTCTGGTAGTAGCCCACTAGCTCGTCACCGACCCTCAGGCTGCCGCCATCCGGTTTTTCCAAATGATTAATGCAACGCAGCAAGGTGGATTTACCGGAACCAGATGGCCCGAGGATCACCGTGACCGATCCGGCGGGGATATCCAGATCCACCTGATTAAGAATGACTTTTCCGGAAAAAATTTTGGTGAGCTTATGTAGCGAAATAGCTTCAGCCATGGGAGATTTCCTGAACAGATTTGCGAAGCTTTAACCGTGATAACCCTCGCACCAACGCTGGCGTCGGTCTACGGGTCACTCCGCGGGAAAAGTAAGCTTCAATATAGTATTGCCCTACCGAAAGGACTGATGTCATCAGCAGATACCAGAGCGTGGCCACCAGCAATAATGGGATCACCTGGTAGGTGCGCTGATAAATAATCTGTGCTGAAAACAGCACATCCTGCAGCGAGATGACGGACACCACCGCGGTGGTTTTCAACTGACCAATCACCTCGTTACCCGCCGGTGGCAGAATGGCACGCATCGCCTGCGGCAACACCGTATAACGGAAAATCTGCGACGGCCGGTAACCAAGAGCACGGGCCGCTTCGACTTGGCCCTGATTGACACTCTGGATCCCAGCGCGAACAATTTCTGCTGCATAAGCAGACTGATGCATCACCAAGGCGATCACTGCCGCAGTAAACGGACTGATCAGGGTATTTGATTGGACACTCCACAGCTCACCGATACCTGGCAGCGATAAGGATAAGGTCGGGTACAGTGCGGCGATGTTGTACCAGAGAAACAACTGAACCAGCATTGGCACGCCGCGGAAAAACCACGTATAGGCCCAACTGACCGTACTCAGCACCGGATTTGCCGACAACCGCATCAACGCCAATAGCGTGCCGAAAAAGAAACCCAAAATCACTGAGATAGCAGTCAGTTGTAGGGTCATAACGACCCCCTGCAAAATCGAGGAACCGGTAAAATTCTCGGCGATCACCCGCCATTCAAAGCGCGGATTTTCGACCATCGAATGTACCATCGCAACGACAACTAATAGTACTAGCAGAGCACTGAACCAACGCCCGTAATGGCGTTTAGCGACAATCGTCAGTTCCGCTGTGCGCTCCGTTGCGTGTGTCATTGAAAAATCTCTTCATTACGCAATGACTGTTTAACCGCACCAAAGCCGATCCCCCAGCGATCAAGGATCTTCTGATAACTACCGTCTTTAATCAGAGAGTTTAGTGCTGCCTGAACCGCCGGTTCGAGCGGTGAATTTTTCGGAAAAGCCACCGACACCGGCGCATCATTGACCGTCAACACACCACTGATAGTCGCCGGTGGGATCTGTTTCACCTGCCAACTCAGTCCTTCATAAGGCCCAAGGAACATCGGTACTCTGCCACTGACTACCGCTTGGACCCCAGACGGACGATCGGGGAATACCGCCACCTGGATTGGTTTTTTATGCTCGGTCTGACACTGTTTGCTGGCGTTTTCCAGTCGAGTTATCTGTGTCGTACCGGCGCCTGCACCCACAGTCAGGCCACACAGGGCATCAAATGAGGTAAAAGGCGTGATATGGGAGGACGTTAACGCAATAACCCCGAGGCGGCTAGCATCATAATAACTGACAAAATCCACCAATTTCAGTCGGGTTTTGGTGGCATTAATGTTCGATAACGCCACGTCATAACGTCCCGTGGCCAAACCAGGGATAATATTGTCAAAACCACCGCTGTCACGCCACTGCACCTTAATACCAAGGCGTTCAGCGACGGCATTCATCACATCAATCTCACGTCCTGCTAAGGTTTTATTATCACTCTCAAAGAAGGTCGTCGGTGGCGTGTTCGGGTTGGTCGCGGCGACGATATATCCCCGTTTAGCAACCTCTTCCGGCAACAATTTATGTAAGGCCGGATCAGCAGAGACTTGAAAGCTACTGTGAGAGGGAACAGATAATTCTGCAGCATTGGCTTCAGAAAGGCTGGCTAATGACACCAGTACGGCAATCGTTTTTAAATAGACGTTCACGCTATGCTTACTCCTGATTTGCTGCACAAAGAAATCGGACAAGAAAAACAAACGTACAGCACAGAGCCTTACTGGGAGTGCGTGGGAATACGCCCTCTTCGGCCCTTGAAACAGGTTACGTTTAGTATCAACAACATTGTGTTTTAAGAAGAATTAGATCGCAAATTCAAAAAAAAGCTAACAAAATCGAATAAGTTGCTATAGAAAGGCAGCAGAAAAACGAGAATAAAAGAAGGGGTAAATCAGGAAACAATTAGCCTTAACTAACCTCTCGGATCGGTGCCCCACAGCGCCAGGCCTGATAATTTTCGATAAGCTGCTGCACCGCCATCTGCCGAGCGTCGGTGGTGCCCCACGCGATATGTGGCGTGATCAACAGGTTGGGAATATCGTCCGCCAATAAGGGATGGTCCCGAGGCGGTGGCTCTTGGCTCAGTACATCCAGTGCTGCGCCTCCCAGTCTACCGCTCCGCAATGTTGCGGCCAGCGCCGGTTCGTCGATCAGCCCCCCGCGGGCGGTATTAATCAGTAGCGCTCCCGGTTTCATCATCGCCAGCCGCTGGCCGTTGATCATACCGGCCGTCTCATCGGTCAGCGGACAGTGTAATGATAAGATATCCGCCTGTGGCAACAGGCTGTCCAAGGGAAGTTTATCGGGCGTACAGGGGCGGCCAGGCAATGCCGCAAAGCGGACACTCAGGCCAAACACCCGTGCCATCTCCGCCACTTTATTGCCGAGCTCACCCTGACCAGCAATTACCAACTGCCGACCATTTAGCCCATTTAGCGGGTAATCGGTCAGGCAAAAACGGGGGGAGTCACTCCAGCGCCCGTCGCTCACCAAGCGGTGATAAGGGGCAACATGGTTAGTCAGTGCCAGCAACAGCGCCAGGGTATGCTGTGCCACCGAATGAGTGCCATAGCCACGACAGTTACACACCGTGATCCCCTGCCATCGTGCCGCTGGCAGGTCCACCGCATTGGTGCCAGTCGCTGCCAGTAAAATCAGTTTCAGAGCCGGTAACTGTTGCAGGATCTCCGCAGACAGGTGCAGTTCACTGATCAGCACCACTTCGGCTTCTCGCAGGCGCTCAACGATCTGCGAGGGTGCGGTCTCAGCGTAGAGGATCACTCCCGGAAAGGCAGCCTGTAACACTTGAGGATCGAGATCGCCAAAATCTAAAGATGCATAATCGGCAAACACATAGCGCCCAGACGATAACACGGCCATAACCCCTCCCACTCATTTCATTACTGCATAAAGGACGGGTCACTCTCCGTCAGCAACCGTTTCATTTCTTCAAAGTGCTGGCGGGAAAAGTCAGTGATTTTTTCCCAGTCCTGCGCCGTTTTTTCGGCCACCTCATCAGACAGTACCCGCAACGGTTTGCCCGTTGACCAGGCCGTCACCAGGATCTGGCAGGCGCGCTCCAAGGTATAAATATCATCAAAGGCTTCACCGACATTTTGCGCCGTCACCATCACACCGTGGTTACCCATCAGCAAACGGCTGCGACCTTGCAACAGTGCGGTCAGTCGCTGACCTTCCGCCTCGGTATCGGCCATGCCACCATACAGGGTATCCACCGCCACCCGACGGAAGTAACGGGCGGTATTCTGGTCTACAGGTGGAATTTCCGGATTTTCCATGCACGACACCGCAGTGGTATAAATCGGATGCAGATGTAACACCACTTTCGCTTCCGGCAGGCGCTGATGGATCTGACCGTGGATAGCCCAAGCCGTCGGGTCAACATCTTGTCGCTGACCATCTGCCGGGTTATCCGCATCCAGCAGTAATAAATCGCTGGCTTTGATGCGTGAAAAATGGACCCACTTCGGGTTAATCAGAAATTTTTTGCCGTCTTCAGAAACCGCTGCACTAAAATGGTTCGCCACTGCTTCATGCATATTTAATTGTGCACAAATACGGAACACCGCCGCCAGATCGCTGCGCAGTTGCTGCTCATCAGGTAACGCCATCTCTTTTCTCCATTTCGCAGAAAAACCGTCAGCCCACAAAGGCTGACGGAAAAGACTGAAGGATTACTGCGCCGTAGGCATCAGTGATTTAATATCATTCGCCGTCGGTGCGGTAAATTTATATTTCGCCAGCAGTGCTTGGTATTGCGGGGTCTGACTGAACTTGTGCAATCCTTCGGTGATCGCCTGCTTGACTTCCGGATCGTCTTTACGCACGCCGATACCGAGCAATTGCGGATACAGCAGCTTGTCAGAACTGATCACGACACGTCCTTTCAACTTATCTACCGCCGATAACGCCACCGCCACATCGGTGATCTGCGCATCGGCAGCATGGGACAACAGTGCCTGAGTAGCCTGTGGATCAGTGCTAAACTGGCTAATAGCGATCGGCTTCAGGTTATGTTTCACACAGTAGTCATCAGAGAAGTGTTGCAGGTTTTGCAGGAACGAGGTGCCGGCCTGTACCGACGCACGGTGACCACACAGATCTTCCGCCGTTTTAGGTTTAAAGCTACTGGAGGCCAGCACCACAATGCTCTGACCGGTTTTCAGGTAAGGGATCATATCCACCACTTTGAGACGTGCCGCAGTGATGTACATCGCCGAGTTAGTGACATCGAATTTTTTACCGCGTAACCCAGGGATCAGGTTTTCGAAACGGGTATCTTCAGTCACCAGTTGGCGCCCCATTGAGTGGGCGATACCACTCAGCATTTCAATATCAAAACCTGCCGGTTTGTCATTCTTCATATACTCATACGGGGCAAAGGTCACATCTGAACCGGCGACGATTTTACCTGGTTGCAAAAAGGCAGCGTGTGCGCCTGCCGCAACCATTCCCAATGCCACTGCTGTTAACTGAATTACTTTGATTTTTTTAGTCATCATCATCTCCGGATTAACCTGCCAGCGTAACGTCTTTAAGAAAATCAGCGACCCTTGCGTTGCTGCCGCTGCGTAACTGTGCCGGGGCAGCATCGACCACTACCCGCCCCTTCTCCATAAATACAATCCGGTCTGAAACCCCGAAAGCAAAGTTCATTTCGTGGGTAACGATCACCATAGTGATCCCTTCACGGGCTAGGCTTTCGATAACCCCTAACACTTCATTCACTTTCTCTGGGTCCAGCGCCGAAGTCGGCTCGTCAAACAACATCACTTGCGGACGCATCATCAAAGCCCGGGCAATCGCCACACGCTGCTGCTGACCGCCAGAAAGCTGATGCGGATATTTACAGGCATGTTCTAGCATCCCCACTTTATGCAGCAATGCACAGGCATGGTGCAGCCGTGAGGCACTGTCCCCCGCTTTATGGTAAGCCGGTGCCAACAGCAGGTTATCCATCACCGTCAGGTGCGGGAATAAGTTAAAGCTCTGGAACACCATACCGATATTCAGACGCAGTTTATGATCCTCGCTGAAGACCGCTGGGGCCGAGCCCTGCTGTTTTAGGCGGATAAAGGGCTTACCATTCATATCGATTTCACCCTGATCCAACTTTTCTAAACCATTGAGCAGACGGATCAGCGTGGTTTTCCCCGAACCGGAAGGGCCGATGACCGATACGACTTCACCCGCATTCACGCTCAGGTCAACCGCACCCAGCACTTCCACGTTGTTGTAGGCTTTATGCAAACGCCGCGCTTGTAAGGCCGCCACATCCTGATTCGCTGCCGTCGGACTGACCAGCGTCAGGGGCTGTTGTGCTAATCGCTGCCACTCCTGCGGCACCGATTGCCCTTTTTTGCGGGTCACATCAAGGTACTTTTCCAGTTGTTTCAATAGGAAATCGAATACGGTCACCACCAGGATGTAGTAGAACGCCACCGCGGTCATGGTTTCCATCACGAGGAAGTTTTCCGAGTACAACCGCTGTCCCACCAGCAGGATTTCGGTCAGCGATACCACCGATACCAGTGAAGTGAGTTTCACAATTGAGATATATTCGTTAGTTAACCCCGGTAAGGCGACGCGGATCGCCTGCGGGATAATGATCTTCCACTGGATCCCGCCGTAAGCCAGTCCCAGCGCTCTACCCGCTTCGTATTGTCCCTTGTTGATCGACAGCAGCCCACTACGGTGGATCTCCGCCATATAAGCAGTTTCACTCAGCACCAGCGAAATCAGCCCCGCATAGAAAGGATTACTCAGCACTACCGAGGTTGCAGGCACCGCCTGCGGCATGTTGTAGACAAAAATCAGTAATACCAACAGCGGTAAGCTGCGAAAAAACCAGATATACAGGTTCGCCGCACCACGCAGCAGCGGTTTACCGGATTGCTTTGCGAGCGCCAAGATAAAGCCCAGCACCATACTGATCCCCCAAGCCAGCAGGCTTAGGCGGATCACAGTCCAAGTCGCCCACCAGAAGTCAGTGTCTTTGAACAGGCTGAATAAATAATTCCAGTCAAACGTCATAGTCAGGCCCTTAGGTCATCGTTGAGCTCAGTCCCATCTGCCATCATTCAGAAACGGGAGAGGATCCTTTGAGCATTCATCCTCGGGGCTTTTGCTGACTATGAAAATTATTAAATATGTTGGCCCTGACACTAAAAAAACTAACCGCCAGATTTTTACCACTCGTCGCGATCCCAGCACCGTCACCAAGCTCAAGGTACACTGGGGAAAGGGGCGATACCCATTCTGTTTGCATGGTTTTTATGGCATGGCTCTTGCTTAGTCATAGGAAAGAGTGATGACTCATGAGGACCTATGGCTAACTATACCCTGCGTCAGTTGAAGTATTTTATTACCACCGTAGAGTGCGGCAGTGTCGCGGAAGCCTCACGTACCCTGTATATCGCCCAGCCCTCAATCTCTACAGCGATAAAAGGACTGGAGGACAGTTTCGGCGTACAGTTATTTATCCGCCATCATGCCCAGGGCGTCTCTCTGACACCCTCGGGGGCACGTTTTTACCGCAAAGCGCAGAAGCTGCTGCGCATGGCCCATGAATTTGAGCAGAATGCGCTGGCGGATAACGATATGGTTGCCGGTCAGATCGATATCGGCTGCTTTGAAACCGTAGCCCCCCTGATCCTGCCACGGCTGATTGCTGGCTTTAAACAACGCTATCCAGGGGTGGAGTTTATCCTGCGAGACGGTGAGCAACACGAACTGGTACAAGGCCTGACCGCCGGCAGCTTTGACTTGGCTCTGCTGTATAAACATGAACTGGATAACAGTATTACCACCGAACCGCTGATGCCGCCATCGAAGCCCTACGTGCTACTACCGGCGGATCACCGTTTTGCCGGCCAACAGTCGGTATCGCTGAAAGATCTTGCCGCGGAACCGATGATCCTGCTGGATGTACAGCCAAGCCGAAACTATTTTGTCGGCCTATTTACTCAAGCGGGTCTGACGCCGAACATTGTCTTCAGTTCACCCTCAATTGAAATGGTACGCGGTATGGTTGGACAAGGCTTTGGCTATGCGATCCTAGTGACCCTGCCACACAGCCCTTACAGTTATGACGGTCACCCACTGGTGACTCTGGCGATCCGCGAAGAAGTGGAAGGATCCGGGCTGTCTGCGGCCTGGCTGACGCGCACCCAACTCACCAAACCGGCACGGTTGTTTGTCGATTTCTGCAAGGAAATGCTGTCTCAGGAAGTCTGAGACAGATTTAACGAGCGGTAGCGTCATTCAGGTAGGTTGCCGCATCCAGGCACACAGGTTCTCCAGCATCTGACTACAGCTCTGAAGTTGATCGATGGCGACAAATTCATCCGCTTTGTGGCCCTGATCCATACTGCCGGGACCACAGACCATAGTGGCCACTCCGGCCTCATCAAACAATCCGCCTTCGGTGCCGTAGGGAACAGTGCTGGCCTCATTACAGCCGCTCCATTCCATCACCCAGCGGGCAATATCGGACTGCGGATCGGTATACAGCCCTGGATACCGGCTGATTGGTGTGAACTGAATGGCGGTTTCTGGCGATACTGCCTGCATCTGCGGCAGCAAACTATGCTGCGCATAATGGCTAATCGCCTCAATGGTGTCATCGGCAGACTGGTCCGGGAGATGACGCAATTCAAAGTCAAAACTGCACTCCGCTGGCACGATATTCAAGGCGCTGCCGCCACGTATCACCCCAGTTTGCAAGGTACTGTAGGCCGGAGCAAAACGGCTGTCCTGATGGCTGCTGAGCTGCTGCGACAGATCCCCCATATAGGCAATCAGCCGGCTAGCGTACTCAATGGCATTCACGCCCTGTGGCGCATAGGCGGAATGACACGCATATCCCTTCACCTGACAGCGCATCGCCACCTTTCCTTTATGGCCGAACACCGGACGCATCTCTGTGGGTTCACCGATGATACACAGCGCCGGTTTTTGCGGGTGACTGTTCAACATCTCTATCAGACTACGCACCCCGAGACAGCCCACTTCCTCATCATACGAAAAGGCCAGATGCAGAGGCATACGCAGTGGCTGTTGCAGAAATGCCGGTAGCGCCGCCAGCACACAGGCGAGGAAACCCTTCATATCCGCAGCGCCGCGACCGTAGTAGCGCCCCTGTTGCTCCGTCAGAGCAAACGGCTCCACAGTCCACGCTTGTCCGTCTACCGGTACCACATCGGTATGCCCAGAGAGCATCACGCCACCGGCCTGCTCAGGCCCCAACCACGCATGCAGGTTGGCTTTGGTGCCCTCGGGGTTATAAATCAGCTGATGGCTGATCCCAAGGGTAGATAGGTAATCAGCCACCTCACTGATCAGCGCCAAATTCGATTCCCGGCTGGTGGTATCAAAGGCCAGCAGCCGCGCCAGCCAGTTGCGTGCATTATCGGTCATCACCCGGTACCCCATAGCCCGGGGCCAGTGACGGATTGATCGCCCGCAGAATGTAATCGTCCATCTGTGGCTGATAACTGTCCCATAACCCACTCAGTACTCCAATAGGATCATCCTCAGCCCAGTCCACCCGCAGGTCAACGATTGGCCACACCAGATCACCCACCACTTTCAGTGCCGCCGAATGTACCGGTCCGGCTTCCCCTCCGGCGGCAATACCGGCCTGCATCGCGGCAATCAGCCGTGCTGCCAACTGACCGCTACTCTGCTCAAAAGCGGTGACCATCGATTCAATCACCCGCGTATCCGCCAGCATATTACCGGCGACCACACACTCTTTCCCCGCCAGCGCATGGTAGATCCCCAGGGTTTTACTGCCACTGAAGAAAGCGGTATTTCCCTGCGCATCAATCGCGGTCACCTGACGGTATTCGCTGTAGCCCTGACTGAATAAAATCTCATCAATACCCTGACGGGGGGCTGCGCCTTTCTCAAGCTGGCTGAGGATCTCTGGCCCCAGTGCCGGCAGGGTAATATTTTGGCTTGATACCGCGCCGACACCTGCCCGTAACCACGGACAGCGGGCGCCGACAGCAATACTGGAAGAACTGATGGCAATGCCTAACTGCCCGGTTTCCGGGCAACGTGCTGCAATAGAAAATGTCATTGTTTCTCCTCAAATTAAGCCGTCGTGTCCTGATCGGGGATCACCGCAATCACATCAATTTCCATCAGCCATTGTGGCTGTGCCAATGCCGATACCACCAGCCCAGTAGAGATAGGAAACACCCCTTTTAGCCATTTACCCACTTCTTGGTAGACCGGCTCACGGTAGCGGGGATCGGTCAGGTAGGTAGTGGTTTTGACAATATGGGACAGTTCACTGCCCGCTTCTTCAAGGAGCTGTTTCACATTTTTCATCGCCTGTTCCGCCTGTGCCCGCGGATCTCCTAGACCTACTAGGTTCCCCTCAAAATCGGTGCCGACCTGACCGCGTACATACACGGTATTGCCCGCTCTGACCGCTTGGCAGAGATCATTATCCAGCGTCTGATTCGGGTAGGTCTCTTTGGTATTGAACATACGAATCCGGGTATGGGTCGGTGTACTCATCGGGGTGTCCTTCCTTCAGTCAGTCATGGGTAAGCGGCTTACAACAGCCTTCTTTTACGAGTGACATCATCGCTACAGCTAAGCAACAGAGAAATTATTTTTTTTATACTGACTGCCTAGCTAAAAACTTATTAAGTTTTTTCTGAAGCAGGGGAGACGAAAACTACCGAGCGGAAAGGCAGGGGCCACGCCCTGCCCCTAAATTCAGAAGCGGAGTGACAGGCAGGTTAGGCTGCCATCCATTTTTTTAAATTCGCTGGTATCGATCTCAATAATCGGCATACCGATTTGCTGCAGTTTCGCCAAGGTCTGCGGATAGCCCTCTGGAGTGATCAGCGTCCCGTTTATCAGCAGGGTATTACCGGCGTAAGCTTCACTGTCAGGGATGACTATCCGCTGGTAGCCTGCAAACACCGGCAGATCATGGTAGGTAGCGGTCAGTAGCAGGGTATTGTTACCGATATAATTGACGACGCTTTTCAAATGTAAGCCCGCCGGGACCGTGACTTCACTGACCTGATAGCCAAAAGGCGTCACTGCTTGACGGAACTCATCAATACCGGCCTGATCAGTACGGGCAGTCAGACCGATAAAAAACTGACGTCCTGCCAGCAGCACATCACCACCGTCGAGGTGGCCGCCGCCCTGCATCCGATAGAGCGGCCGATACTTCTCCAGTTCTGCGGCCAAGGAAATCTCTTCCCCCTGACGGCTTTTAGCCCCTGGGTGGGTAATAATCGCCAGTTCCGGGATCACCACTGCCGGATCTTCAACAAAATGCGCATCGGGAAACTCTGGTTCCGCAGGCAAAATTGTCACCCTCAGGTTCAGTTCTAATAAAATTTCGATATAACGGAAGAATTGCTGTCGCGTCTGCAGGCTGTCCGGCTCCCCGGCAGTTGCCGTGGTTTCGCCATTGGCGCAGTTCAGAGAGGGTAACCGGGTAATAACCTGAGTGAAATCCATAACATCTCCTGTTCCGGAGACGCTTTCTCTCCGGCCTTAACCGTGATTAACGTTGCGAGGGAGTTCCCCGTAATACAACAAAGCCGCAGGCGAAGTGCCTGCGGCTTGAAACTTCTCCAGCAGCTTTAGCTACGAGTTTGCTGCAACACTCCCTTACTGCTGTATTGGCGGCGATGCACCAGCAGACCGGACAGTACCACAAGCACGGCCAGGATGCCCGTCGCGATAATTTCGCTGCGATGATCCGGCATAAACAACATAGCACAGAGAATACCGACGATAACCACGATGATGGCGTAGGTCAGACCCGGGAACAGCCACATTTTGTAGTCCGGTGACTCCCCGCGAGCTTCCATACGTTTACGCATCACTAAATGAGACAGCGCAATCACCAAGTAGACCAGTAACGCAATGGCTCCAGAACTGGCAAGCAGGAAATCAAACACCGCCGCAGGGGCAAAGTAGTTGGCAAATACCGCCAGGAATGCGGCAGCGGTAGACAGTAATACCGCCGCCCATGGGGTACCGCTACCACTGGTTTTCCCTGCTACTGCTGGCGCATCTTTACGTTTTGCCAGTGAGTAGAGCATACGAGAAGAGGTATAAAGTGCCGAGTTCAGGCAGCTACAAACCGCCGTCAGAACCACAATGTCTACAATCAGACGGGCATGCGGGATACCGATCAGTTCCAGCACTGTCTGATAAGATCCTTTATTGGCCAGGTCCGGGGTATTCCACGGCACCAGCGAGACGATAAACAGGATCGACAGCAGATAGAACAGCGAGATACGCCAGATCACCGAGTTAGTGGCACGAGAGATTTCACGACCTGGGTTTTTCGACTCTGCCGCCGCAATGGTCACAATTTCGGTACCCATAAACGAGAACATGGTGGTCAGTACTGCTGCCAACACTGCACCAAAACCGTGAGGCATAAAGCCACCGGTATCGTACAGGTGCGACATGCCACTGACTTTACTGCTTGGGATCAGACCGAAGATAGCGATACACCCCACCACCAGGAATGCCACAATGGCGACCACTTTCACCAGCGCCAGCCAGAACTCAAATTCACCGTAATGTTTAACGCTGAACAGGTTACTGGCGGTCAGTAATAGGGTGATAACCAAGGTAAACTCCCAGATGGCGACCTGCGGAAACCAGCTGTTGAGGATGGTGGCGGCAGCATTGGCCTCTAGGGGGATAACCAGTACCCAGAACCACCAGTACAGCCAACCGATGGTAAAACCAGCCCAGCGACCGAGGGCCTTCTGTGCATAGGTTGAAAATGAACCTGAATCAGGGGTGCTAACGGCCATTTCAGCCAGCATCCGCATAATCATAACCACCAGACCGCCCGCGATCAGGTAGGCGATCAGTACTGCCGGGCCAGCTTCGGCAATCGCATGCCCTGACCCGACGAATAAGCCAGCACCGATCACTCCAGCAATGGAGAGCATACGGATATGGCGGGATTTCAGCCCCGGAGATAAAGTGTCTGTACCAGAAGAAGTCACGCTCATGAATTCCCTCATAATAGTTTTTTGTCGGAGTCACCTCTGTGGACGGTGCCCCGCGGTTGATCGGGAAGTGATGCTTATCACTCCGGGGAGGAACGATCCCCGGAGCCTATTATCCAGAACGTCTGTTAGGCAGCGTGCTGTTTCAGTGCTTGCACCAGAATGGTCAATCCCTGACGGAACTGCTCAGTCGGGATAGTCAGCGGGTACAGGAAACGGATAACGTTACCTTTCTGACCACAGGTCAGCAGTAACAGCCCCGCAGCCATGGCCGTGGACTGCACCTGACGAGCAACATCCGCACTGCTCAGTTCTAGCGCGACCATGGAGCCGAGTCCACGGATTTCGCTGATAGCCGGACAGGCAGTTTGCACCTCTTGCAGGCAACTTACCAGCTCGCTACCCAGTTGCTGTGAACGCTGACACAGTTGCTCTTCTTCGATAACGTCCAGTACCGCGTGTGACGCAGCGATAGACAGCGGGTTACCCGCGTAAGTACCACCCAGTCCGCCTGGGTTTGGCGCATCCATCACCTCTGCACGGCCACAGACCGCGGATAACGGGAAACCACCGGCCAAGCTCTTCGCCATGGTGATGATGTCAGGCTTAACATCATAATTTTCCATAGCAAACAACTTACCGGTACGGCCAAATCCGGTTTGCACTTCATCGGCAATTAACAGAATACCGTGTTTGTCGGCCAGCTCACGCAGCGCACGCATAAACGCCGGTGGCGTGACGCGGAAGCCGCCTTCACCCTGTACCGGCTCCAGTACGATCGCGGCCACATTATGCGGGGCGATATCACAATGGAACAGATCATCAAGGCTGTTCAGTGCCTGTTCCACAGAAACGGTTTTCTCGTCAGGGAAACGGGCGTGGAACACAGACGGGACCATCGGGCCAAAGTCCTGCTTGTAAGGGGCCACTTTGCCGGTCATCGCCATGGTCATCATAGTACGGCCATGGAAAGAGGCATTGAAGGTGATCACACCGTGACGGTTGGTGTAGCTGCGGGCGATTTTCACCGCATTTTCTACCGCTTCAGCACCGGTTGAGAAGAAAGCCGTTTTAGCCGGACCTTCCACTGGCGCACGCGCATTGATGCGCTCAGCCAGCGAGATATAACTCTCGTAAGGCACCACTTGGAACGCAGTATGGGTAAACTTATCCAGCTGTTCTTTTACCGCCGCAACCACTTTCGGATGACGGTGGCCGGTGTTCAGTACCGCGATACCGCCGGCAAAATCGATGACATCACGGCCTTCGGTGTCGGTCAGGGTCGCATTTTCAGCTTTGCTGGCATACCAGTCGCACATCACGGCATTGCCACGTGGCAGAGCGTTTTGCTTGCGTTGGTTCAGGGAGTTTGTTGCGTCACTCATGGTGTATCTGCCTCGTTAATCTGATGGTTCTTTTCTTGTGATAAAACTCCATTTATTTATCCTGCCAATTAGGGTAGTTTCTAGTGCCATTTACTATCTAAATGAAGGTACCAATTGCGAACACTTTACGCGGATCACCTGTTGGAGCGCCTGCAATTCGACAGTCACGGGAAACTGCATCAGCGGCTGTTACGGGCATTACAGCAGGCCATAATTGATGGGGTTTTTCCCCCAGAGACACGTTTGCCGTCAACCCGCGACCTGGCGAAAGAGCTAGGAGTGTCCCGTAATACCGTCTTGAATGCCTACGACAGCCTGCTGGCGGAGGGCTATGTCACCTCGCGTACCGGCAGCGGCACTAGGGTGGCAAAAACCCTGCCGGAGTTCTGCCTAAACAGCGCCTTGCCAGATGGGCTGACCGCTGGTGAGCAGCAACTGCCCCCTAGTCTCTCCTCGCGGGGCGCGGCGTTGCTCGGCTATGCCACCGCCTCCCCTTTTCAATGGGGGGCCTTTGTCGCTGGCGCGCCGGATGTGACCGCCTTCCCCCATAAAACCCTGAGTAAGATCCAAGCCAAACTGAGTCAACAACCGGACCCAGTACAGCTGATTTACAGTAACGAGGGAGGATGTCGTTATCTGCGTCAGGCTCTGGCGGAATACCTGCGCGTTGCGCGTTCGATACGTGCCGATGCGGATCAGATCATCATTACTGAAGGGATCCACCAGGCAGTCGATCTGGTGTCGCGGGTTCTTTGTGATCAATCTGATCCGGTATGGATTGAAGAGCCCGGCTATTGGGGAACTCGAAATTTACTGCGGATGAATGGACTGGATGTCCATGCGGTACCGGTCGATGATCAAGGTATCATCCCTGAAATTAGCGCCCGTCGACCTGCCCCAAAACTGGTGTTTGTCACGCCATCGCACCAATATCCGCTGGGGGGACATCTCAGCCTCAGTCGTCGACAAACGCTGCTGGCCATGGCCCGCCGTCATCGCTTTTGGATAGTTGAGGATGACTATGACAGTGAGTTTCGTTTCTCTGGCAGTCCCTATCCCTCTCTTCAAGGATTAGAGGAGGATGCGCCGGTACTCTATATGGGCACCTTCAGTAAAACCCTCTACCCGGCGCTGCGTATCGGCTATTTGGTGGTGCCGAAAAACTTACAAGCACCGCTGCGCACCGCGGCGGCCGAGTTGTACCGTGGCGGCCACCTGCTGATGCAGCGCACGGTGTCTGAGTTTATCAGTCAAGGCCACTATGCCGCCCATATTCGTCGTATGCGGCTGTTGTATAACCAACGGCGCAAATTTCTACTGGGTCTGATCCAGCGCTATCTGGGAGAGGCGTTTATGCCCCCCTATCAGCATGATGCGGGGTTACATCTGGTGATGACCTTACCGGATAAAAGTGATGATGTGGCGATTGCCCGCGATGCTCTGCGCAAAGGAGTCAGTGTCCGGCCATTATCGCAATATTATATGCATCGTCAGAAAAAGCGGGGATTACTACTAGGATATGCCTGCGTAGATGAAAAACAGATCTTTACGGCGTTTAACTTATTACGTCAGTGCCTGATCAATGCCGGACTGTGCCGGCTGCGCCCGGCAAACGGGTCAGACAGTTAAAAAAGCCCTGTCAATGACAGGGCCTATTTCAGCGATTAACGGCGGTTGCGCCATACGGTCTGAATGTTACAGAATTCATGTAAACCGAAGTGGTTCAGCTCACGGCCGTAGCCGCTTTTCTTCACCCCACCGATGGTGACACGTGGGTCAGATGCACCGTAACCGTTGATAAACACTGCTCCGGTTTCCAGGGTCGCCGCAAAGTGATCGGCTACCGCTTCGTCAGCCGTCCATACCGTGGCGCTCAGACCAAACTCACTGTTGTTCGCCAATTCCAGCGCGTGGTCCGCATCTTTGGCGGTGATCAGTGCTGCGACCGGGCCAAAGATCTCTTGGCGGAAAACCGTCATTGATTCCGTTACATCGGCCAAGATAGTCGGTGCGTAGTAGTTACCTACACCTTCCACTTTCTCAGCACCGCACACCAGACGGGCCCCCTGCTGAAGACTTTCTTGAACCTGATTGTGCAGTTCGTCACGCAGATCATAACGTGCCATCGGCCCCAGGTAGTTAGCTTCGTCCAGCGGATCACCCATTTTCAGGGCCTTAACGGCGGCAGTGAAGCGAGCTTCGAATTCTTCCGCAATGGAGGCTTCGATAATGAAACGTTTCGCCGCCATGCACACCTGTCCGGTGTTCTGGTAACGACCGACTACTGCCGCTTTAACCGCTTCGTCGAGGTTAGCATCGGCCAACACGATGAAAGGATCGGAGCCGCCCAGTTCCAGTACGGTTTTCTTCAGTGCCGCTCCCGCCTGGGTCGCAATCGCCGCCCCGGCACGGACACTACCGGTCACAGCCACTGCCGCCACACGTGGGTCTTTAATCAACGTAGAAACACCGTCGTTATCCACGTTCAACAACTCAAACGTGCCTGCTGGGAAACCAACAGAATCCATCACATCGCGCATCAGGGTGGCACAGCCCATCACATTAGGCGCATGTTTCAGGATATAGGTGTTACCCGCCAGCAGCATACCTGCAGCACCGCGCAGCACTTGCCAGTACGGGAAGTTCCACGGCATCACCGCAAGGATAATGCCCAGTGGACGGAATTCCTGCCACGCCTGCTGGTTTTCAACCTGGGTCGGCTGAGCGGCTAGAACCGCTGGGCCATGCTCGGCATACCAGTCACAGACCTGAGCACATTTGTTCACTTCGCCGCGGGCCTGAGCAATAGGTTTACCCATTTCTAGGGTCATCATTTCCGCCAGTTCTTGGCAACGCTCACGCAGGGTTTCTGCCAGTTTACGCAGCACCGCCACACGGGTCTCCATGCTGCTGAGACGCCATTCGCTTAACGCTGTCGCACTGCGTTGCAGGCTGGCTTCGATGTCGGCGTCATTCTGGAAAGGATAACGGGCTATTTCTTCACCGGTGGTGGGGTTCAGGGATAATGCATAATCGGTCATAACAGATCCTTACGGCGTTCATTTTCTCGGGAATGCTGACACCATACGCCCTGTTATTACTGTTTGAAAATGAATATTTATAAAGAAGTTGATGATGAATTAAGAATAACTTTACGGCCGCAGACTGTGCCGAAACCGCCCTTTATGGCAGCAGAAAAAAGCGTGGCCGAGGAGAAATACTCCCCCGGCCAGCACGTCGATATGGCCTTAAGGAATGGTCGGTGGGGGCCGTGAGACCGGTGTCTCCTGCTCAGCCTCAGTACTTTCCGCCGCATCTGAATGCGGTTCTGACAGGCTGTCACCGTGGCCAGCCTGTTGAGCTTCACTCGGCTCTCCGTCAGCAGGGGATTCCGCTGCCGGGAACTCCTCGTCAGTATTGACCATGCTATTCTGGATATCCTCTTCATCCAAGGTTGGGTTCAAGGCCGCCGTTAGCGGCGAACTCACCAGACCATCGGTCAGCGGCACGTGCGGTACCTGATTATCACGCATCGCTTTCGGTACCGGACTTCTGAACCAAGTCAGCGCAATGATCATCGCCCCACAGAGTGCAAAAAACAGGTACAGCATATTGCCGCCCAGTGGCTGCATCACCGCACCGACCAATAACGGGCCGATACTGGCACCGATGCCGTAGGACATCAGCAGACAGGCAGTCAGGGAGACACGACGCTCTGCCACAATGCGATCATTGGCCATCGCCACCGCCAGCGGATAAAGCGCAAACTGCATCATGCTGACCACGAAGGAAATTCCGATAATGGCAGCAAAACTAAGGTGCTTCATAAACGCCAGCGGCAGCGAAGCCAGCGCAAACAGGATCACCGCAAAGTAGAGCAGGCGGCTACGCTGATAACGGTCTGATAACCAGCTCAGCGGGAACTGCACCACCAGCCCGGCAAATATGGTGGCCGCCATAAACACACCGGTCTGTGAGGTGGATAAGCCCATCTGACTTGCATAGACCGGGGCCATCCCGTAGAAGGCACCGATCACCATGCCAACCACTAGGATAATCACCAAAATTTTCGGGATATTTTTCAGAAAGTAACCCAGTTCCAGCGGTGCCGGTGACATCGGCTGCACTTTGGTTCGGGTAGTCAGCGCTATCGGTACCAGGCAGAGAGCAAAACAGAGTGCCACGATCAGTAACGGCACCATGCCAAAACCCGTTTCCACGGTCAGGATAATCTGCCCTGCCGACAATCCGAGATAGGTCGCCACCATATATAGCCCAAAAATCACGCCGCGCTGATCAGACTCTGCCTGATCGTTCAGCCAGCTTTCCAGCACCATATACTGACTCATCATGCATAGACCGATGATAAAGCGCAGCACAATCCACACCGGCACATAGTCGGTCAGGCCGTGACCGATCACCGAAGCGGTAATGATACCAGCACAGGCCACATAAGCTCGGATATGACCAACACGGGCAATCAGGTTGTGACCAACCTTGCCGCCAACCACCAGTCCGATATAGTTCGCTGCGGTAATAAGACCAATCAGCGTGCCACTCACCTGCTCATGCGCCAGACGCAATGAAACATAGGTCGTCAGCAGGCCGGATCCCAGCAGCATCAGCAATGTGGTGGTGTACAACGGCAGAAAGGTACTGAGGATTTTTTGCATTACATCTCCCTGATGCAGTTCACAGGACAGGCAACACAGGAAACCGTAAGAAACGGGGCCGAATGGCCCCGCTGTGGGAGACGACCGACGTTATCGATGTCGGGTCAATGCTCCTCAGAGGTGAGGAAAATTGATGTGATTTCCCGGCGCTTCCCGGTGCAAATGGATAAAGTTCAGATGGCGTTCATATTGATCAAGGATATCAATGATCACCTGCTCCTTACTGTAGTCCATTAAATCGTTACCCTGGCTACCTTCCAGTAAAAAAGTTTCCAGACGATAGTAGCTCGACTTACCGCTGCGTGCACGATAAGTAAATCCTGGGATCGAGTATTTCTGCGGCCAGATTTCATAGACAAAGTTCTGCTCTTCACCCAAGTTCACCGTCAGGGCCAGATGGCCAAGGGTTTCATCCCCTTCCGGTGGCAAGCTTTCAGAGACCACCTGCGCACCGCGCAACTCCAGCTCTTTGGCCACTTCCTGCATCGCAGGGAAGCAGGTATTGTCCAACATTTCCTGGGTATAACGCGCTCCCGGATAGTTCATCAGACGGGACAGACGCTTTTTCCAGCTACGACGGTCATTGGCAGAGGCCAGATACGGCGCGGTATCACGGCTGGCACTGACACGACGGTAATCTTCCACTTTCAGGGACTTATACAGGCCTGCCATCACAAAGAAGATCACGAAGCTGAACGGCAGTCCCATAATCACCGTGGTACTTTGCAGCGCGGAAATCCCGTTAGCCATCAACATGCCCAGGGTCAGTACCCCGATCACGACGGACCAGAAGATACGGATCCAGTTCGGTGCATCGCTGTTAATGTCTTTCAGGCGCGAGGTAAAGTTACCCAGAACCAGTGCCCCGGAGTCCGCAGAGGTCACATAGAACAGCAAACCGGTAATGGTGGCTACCGACGCACTGAAGGTGAAGCCAGGATACTGTGCCAGTAGGTTATAGAAACCGCGCTCTGGGTGCTGCAGCACGTCCTGAGCAAAAGCAACGTTACCGTGAATGATCTCGTAGAGTGCCGCATTCCCGAACACCGACAACCATAACAGGGTGAAGGTAAAAGGAATGATCAGGGTCCCGAGCACGAATTCACGGATGGTACGTCCACGAGAGATACGTGCCAAGAACAGGCCGACAAACGGCGACCAAGCAACCCACCAGGCCCAGAAGAACAGCGTCCAGTTGTTCATCCATTGGGTCGGACGGTCAAAAGCAAAGGTGTCCAGAGTCATGCCCATAAAACGGTTAATGTAGTCACCGACATTCAGTACCAGTGCATTTAACAGGAAACTGGTGTGACCGAAGCACAGCACGAAGACGATCAGCCCCAGTGCCAGCAGCACGTTCAGTTCCGACAGGAAACGGATACCTTTATCCACCCCAGAAGTCACCGAGATAGTGGCGATCACTACCGACAGCACGATCAGCGCCGCTTTAGTTCCCAAACTGTCTGGAATATGGAACAAGACGTTAAGACCATAGTTCAGCTGTACCACACCGATACCCAGGGTGGTAGCAATACCAAAGATGGTTCCCACCACCGCGGCGATATCTACCGTGTGACCAATAGGTCCGTTGACCCGCTTACCGAAGATTGGATAAAGCGCGGAACGGATGGTCAGTGGCAAGTTATAGCGGTAGCTAAAGTAGCCCAGCGCAATCCCCATCAGGGCATACATTGACCAACCGGTCACACCGTAGTGGAACAGCGTCCAGACCATCGCCTGACGGGCGGCTTCCAGCGTCTGGCCACTGCCCTGCGGCGGCTGCATATACTGCGTTACCGGTTCGGCGACCGAGAAGAACATCAGGTCGATACCGATACCGGCGGCGAACAGCATCGCGGCCCAGCTCATCAGGCTAAATTCAGGTTTCGAGTGTTCGGGTCCTAATTTGATGGCACCATAACGGGAGGTTGCCATATACAAGACAAATACGATGTATAGCGTGGCTGCCAGCATGTAGTACCAGCCGAAGGTCGCCGATACCCAGTCTACGGCGGATTGGATAATTCTTGCAGATGCGTCACTGAAGAAAAATGTCATCAGGGAAAACAACAAAATCAGCCCAGCGGAGGTGTAAAACACCACAGGGTTGATTTTGTCTTTTTCACTCGCAGGCGGATTGCTCATGAGTTACCTCGGGTTAACTTAACGATGGAAACAATAGCAGTAGGAAGCCTTTCCCACTGATACCTCCGGTGGCGTCTTTGATAACTTCTCACCAGGGACTACTGTTTTTAGAACATAAAGCATTCCTTTGCCAGCTAACACAGCCGCCTTCCGTAGCAATAATTCCTTGCTGCATTCCCTTAAGCATAACAATTTTCTTTTTTATATTGAACAATCAATCAAAAAAAGTTTTAATATGGTCTATCATTAAGTTGGGAGTTAACAGTATGCCCAAAGTTGGTATGCAACCCATTCGGCGGCGTCAGTTGATCGATGCCACCCTGCAGACGATTAACGAAGTTGGCCTGCATTACGCCACCATTGCGCAAATCGCCAAACGCGCCGGCGTATCTACCGGCATCATCAGTCATTACTTTGGTGATAAGAACGGATTGCTGGAAGCCACGATGCGTGACATCACCACGCAGTTACGTATCGCGATTTTAGAACGGCTACGGCAAGTTCCTGAACAGAAGACGGCGGCACGCCTGTCGGCGATTGTTGACGGTAACTTCGATGACACGCAGGTACACAGTGCCGCAATGAAGGCCTGGCTGGATTTCTGGGCCAGCAGCATGCATCAACCCATGCTGAACCGGCTGCAGGTTGCCAGCAGCCGCCGGCTACTCTCAACACTGGTTGCCGAATTTCGCCGTGAACTGCCGAGGGATAAGGCACGCACTGCAGGCTATGGATTAGCCGCCCTGATTGATGGCATCTGGTTACGCGCCGCATTGAGCGGTAAGCCGTTTAACCAGCAGATTGCTAAACAACTCACGGCCCAATTTATCCGCCAACAGCTGGCGGAAACAACATTAACTGACGGAGAATAAACGATGTCACGATTCGCAGAACAGTTGCTGTATATCAACGGTGCCTATGTACCTGCCCGCAGCGGCTCGACGTTTCAGACGGTAAACCCCGCCAACGGTGAAGTGCTGGCCGATGTTCATGAAGCCGGCCAAGAAGACGTGGATCTGGCGGTCGCCGCTGCCCGCGAAGGACAAAAAGCCTGGGCGGCACTGACCCCCGTTGAACGCGCCCGTATCCTGCGTAAAGCCGTCGATATTCTTCGTGAGCGTAATGATGAGCTGGCAGCCCTGGAAACCCTGGACACCGGTAAACCGCTAAGCGAAACCGAAGCCGTTGATATCGTCACCGGGACCGATGTGCTGGAATACTATGCCGGTCTGGCGACCACGCTGGAAGGGATCCAGATCCCACTGCGTGACACCTCTTTTGCCTATACCCGCCGTGAACCCTTAGGCGTGGTCGCGGCTATCGGTGCTTGGAACTACCCGATCCAGATCGCCCTGTGGAAATCGGCACCGGCACTGGCAGCAGGTAACGCCATGATCTTTAAACCGAGCGAAGTCACGCCGCTGACCGCGCTGAAACTGGCGGAAATCTATACCGAAGCCGGTGTCCCGGCAGGCGTATTTAACGTTCTGCCAGGTACCGGTCCAGTGACCGGTCAGGCGCTGACCGAACACCCTGGCATTGATAAAGTCTCCTTTACCGGTGGCGTCGTCAGCGGCCGTAAAGTGATGGCCAATGCGGCAGGATCTACCCTTAAAGAAGTGACCATGGAACTGGGCGGCAAATCACCGCTGGTTATCTGTGATGACGCCGACCTGGATCTGGCGGCGGATATCGCCATGATGGCCAACTTCTACAGCTCCGGTCAGGTCTGCACCAACGGTACCCGTGTGTTCGTCCCTGCCGCCCTGAAAGCTGAGTTTGAGCAGAAGGTCCTAGAGCGTGTTGCCCGCATTAAAGCCGGTAACCCGCAGGATCCGGCCACTAACTTTGGCCCATTGGTCAGCTTTGCCCATCGCGATAACGTAATGCGCTTTATACGTTCTGGCATTGAAGGTGGCGCGAAACTGCTGTGTGGCGGTGACACCCTGTCCGGTGCTGACTTTGATCACGGCGCCTGGGTGGCACCTACCGTATTTAGCGATTGCACCGATGATATGGAAATTGTCCGCGAAGAAATTTTCGGACCGGTGATGTCCATTCTGAGTTATCAGAGTGAAGAAGAAGTGATCCGTCGTGCTAACGACACTGATTTTGGCTTGGCGGCCGGCGTAGTAACCCCTTCGCTGAACCGCGCACACCGCATTATCCACCAGTTGGAAGCCGGAATTTGCTGGATCAATACCTGGGGAGAGTCTCCGGCTGAGATGCCGGTTGGCGGCTACAAGCATTCAGGGATTGGCCGTGAGAATGGCCAAATGACACTGCAAAGTTATACCCGGGTGAAATCTGTTCAGGTCGAACTGGAAACCTTCCAGTCGGTATTTTAAGCATCCAACCTGAGGAATAATGATGGAATTTGATTATATTGTAATCGGTGCCGGCTCGGCCGGTAACGTACTGGCGACCCGCCTGACCGAAGATAAAGACGTAAAAGTCCTGCTGCTGGAAGCCGGCGGCCCGGACTACCGCGCGGATTTCCGTACCCAGATGCCTGCGGCACTGGCCTATCCGCTGCAGGGTAAGCGCTATAACTGGGCCTATGAAACCGACCCCGAGCCGCATATGAACAACCGCCGCATGGAGTGTGGCCGTGGTAAAGGTCTGGGCGGCTCGTCGCTGATCAACGGTATGTGTTACATCCGTGGTAACGCCATGGATCTGGATAACTGGGCGAAAGCACCAGGTCTTGAAAACTGGACCTATTCAGACTGTCTGCCTTATTACCGTAAAGCGGAAACCCGCGATATCGGTGCCAACGACTACCATGGTGGTGATGGCCCGGTCAGCGTAGCTACGCCGAAAGAAGGTAAAAACCTGTTATTTGATGTGATGGTCGAAGCCGGTGTTCAGGCAGGTTATCCGCGCACCGATGACCTGAACGGTTATCAGCAGGAAGGTTTTGGCCCGATGGATCGTACCGTTACCAAAAACGGTCGTCGTTCCAGTACTGCCCGTGGTTACCTGGACCAGGCCAAATCACGCAGTAATCTGACTATTGTGACCCATGCGGCCACCGACCGGATTCTGTTCGAAGGTAAGCGTGCCGTCGGTGTGGAATACCTGCAGGGTGACAGCAAAACGCCGATTCGTGCCACCGCACGGAAAGAAGTGTTGCTGTCTGCCGGGGCGATCGCCTCGCCACAGATCCTGCAACGTTCAGGAGTTGGTCCAGCGGCACTGCTGCAGAAATTCAACATCCCTGTGGTCCATGACCTGCCGGGTGTCGGTGAAAACCTGCAAGACCACTTAGAAATGTACCTGCAGTACGAGTGTAAAGAACCGATCTCTCTGTATCCGGCCCTGAAGTGGTGGAACCAGCCGAAAATTGGCGCAGAGTGGATGTTTAACGGCACCGGTATCGGCGCTAGCAACCAGTTCGAAGCGGGCGGTTTTATCCGTAGCCGTGAAGAGTTCGAGTGGCCAAACATTCAGTACCATTTCTTGCCAGTAGCGATTAACTATAACGGGACTAATGCTATCGAAGCACACGGTTTCCAGTGTCACGTCGGCTCCATGCGCTCACCGAGCCGTGGCCGTGTACAGCTGAAATCCCGTGACCCTCATGAGCATCCGTCGATCCTGTTCAACTATATGTCTCATGACCAGGACTGGCAGGAGTTCCGTGACTGTATCCGCCTGACCCGTGAGATCATCAACCAGCCAGCGCTGGATAAGTATCGCGGTGAAGAGCTGAGCCCAGGCATGGATTGCCAGAGCGATGAGCAGCTGGATGAGTTCGTACGTACCCACGCAGAAACCGCCTACCACCCTTGTGGTACCTGCAAAATGGGTAACGATGAGATGGCCGTTGTGGATGCAGAAGGTCGCGTACATGGTCTGGAGAGCCTGCGCGTGGTAGATGCGTCCATTATGCCGGAAATCATTACCGGTAACCTAAACGCCACCACCATCATGATCGGTGAGAAAATGGCCGATGTGATCCGTGGCCGTCAGCCGCTGCCACGCAGTACCGCGCCATACTATGTGGCCGGTGACGCGCCAGCCCGTACCGAGCCGATGCGTAAATAATCGCTATAGATCTTCTCAAGGGCAGCTTTCGCTGCCCTTTTTTTATAGATTTTTCTCTGCCCTATCCCTCGCCACCTGCCCTGACTGGCTTTTCCTGACATATCTGTTTACATCCCTTTACCTGATCCTAAAAAAATATATAATGCGAATGATCATGATAACAATTCTCATTAGCGTATAGCAGTAAGGGCTACACTTCGTGAAAAAACAACATACCATTGCGCCGTCTTTCCCCGTGTCCAGTTCTCTGTCAGTATTCGCCAGTCTCTGTGTCGGCTTATCGACACCGGCAATCGCTGCCGTGACCACCACCGCCCCGCAGCAGAGCACCGCGACACCCAAAACGGCCGATACAGCCGCGCCCACCTTGGTGGTTAACGGTACGCTACCGTCCTTGTATGTGCCACAGCTGCTTGCTGATCCCAAATTTAACCAACCACTGGCCGATACCACCCGCACTGTCACGGTGGTGCCGGAAAAAGTGATACAGGAACAGCATGCCACTACCCTCACCGATGCCTTGAAAAACGTCGCCGGTGCAGGGGCCTTCTTTGCTGGTGAAAATGGCAGTACCTCTACCGGCGATGCCATTTATATGCGCGGTGTCGATACCTCTAACAGTATTTATCTGGACGGTATCCGCGATCTGAGCTCCACCAGCCGTGATACTTTCAACACCGAAAGTGTTGAAGTGATCAAAGGTCCTTCCGGCTCTGACTATGGACGCAGCGCCCCGTCCGGCTCGATCAACCGTATCTCTAAGCAGCCGGGCCTTTATACTGGCATCGACGGGTCACTCAGTTATGGTAGTGGCTCGCAGCGCCGTGTCACCGCCGACTATAACCAGATGATTAGCGATAACAGTGCCTTTCGTATCAACTTGATGGGCGATAAGGGCAATACCCCAGGCCGCGATCGTATCGGCCATGAAAAATACGGTATTGCGCCGTCATTGGCCTTTGGTCTGGATACACCGACCCGACTGTTTCTGAATTATGAACACCTACACCAGCACAGCACCCCAGATGGTGGCATCCCGACCGTTGGCCTGCCTGGCTACAGTGCCCCGGCTGGCTTTGAAGCACTGAATCATAGCGGTAAGGTCAACACCCATAATTATTATGGTACCGATTCCGATTTTGATGACTCCACCAGTGACACCGCCACCCTGCGCTTTGAGCATGATTTCTCAGATAACACGACAATACGGAACACCACCCGCTGGTCAGAAACTCGACAGAAATACCTGCTGACGGCGATCATGGGCGGTAATAGCCAAATCAATACCCAAGGTTCCAGCGACCCGGGGGACTGGACGTGGTCGCGGCTGATCAATACCAAAGATGTGGTCAATAAAATCGTCACTAACCAGACTAACCTGACCTCGCGTTTTGATACCGGCCCCGTCAGCCACGATATCAGTACCGGTATCGAACTGACCCATGAGACCCAGACCAGCTATGGCCTCAAGTCACTGACGGCACCGGCGGTGAACATTTATCATCCAGACAGTGATCTGTCGATTAGCGGCCTGACCCGTAGCGGTGCGAATGCTAACGGTAGTACCGACACTTTAGGCATTTACGCTTTCGATACCCTGACCCTAACACCGAAGTTTGAACTGAACGGTGGCGTGCGCCTCGATAATTATCACACCACCTACGACTCTGCCACCGCCTGCGGCGGTACTGGGCGAGGGGCTATTAGCTGTCCCGCAGGCGTAGCGACCGGCACCCCGGTAACCACCGTAGACACGGCCAAATCCGGTACCCTGTTTAACTGGAAAGCCGGTGCCCTCTATCGCTTGACCCCACAGGGTAATCTATATGTGAACTACGGCGTGTCACAACAGCCGCCGGGGGGCAGTAACTTCCAGCTGGCACAGAGTGGCAGCGGCAACAGTGCCAACCGCACCGATTTCCAGCCACAGAAGGCCTCTAACGCTGAAGTGGGCACCAAGTGGAACCTGCTTAATGACAGGCTGCTATTGACCGCAGCCCTGTTCCGCACGGATATCCGTAATGAAGTGACACAAGATGCCACCACCCTCAATTATGTGCAGACCGGCCGTAAAGTAGTCCAGGGCTATGAACTGACCGCCAGCGGTAATATCACTGATAAATGGCAACTGATGCTGGGTTATACCTTGCAGAACGCCAGCGTGAAATCCGGGACGACGGTTAGCAACGACGGCTCTTCAGCCCTCAGCTATACCCCGAAACATGCCTTTACCAGTTGGACCACCTATCAGCTGACCGAGCGACTGCTCGCCGGTGCTGGGGCACGTTATATTGGCAGCATGCATCGCGGGTCTGATGGTGCCGTCGGTACCCCGAACAAAACCGACAATTACTGGGTAGCCGATGCCATGGCCGGTTACCGGGTGACCCAGAACCTCGACCTGCAACTGAATGTCTATAACCTATTTGATACCCACTACGTGGCGTCTATCAATAAAAGCGGCTATCGCTATTACCCAGGGGCGGAACGTAGCTGGATGCTGACCGCAAACGTCCATTTCTAATGCCTTACCCGCCACCTGTTGATCAGGTGGCGATTTCTAGGAACTAACATAATGATGCAAACTCTCTCCGGTCTGCTGACCCCGCAGGAAGTAAATTGGCTGCGGGAAAAATTGGCTAACTGTCCGTGGGTCGATGGTCGGGTGACCACCGGTCATCAAGGTGCCGCGGTAAAATCGAATATGCAGGTCGATACCCGCAGCGACGACTATCAGGCGCTACAGCAGTATCTGTCAGACAAGCTGAACAGCCATGCGCCGTTTTTCTCTGCCACCTTACCGGTCGGCCTGTCGGCTCCATTGTTTAACTGTTATCAGCAGGGCGGCAGCTATGGTTTTCATGTCGATGGCGCCGTGCGCCGCGAAGGCGATCAATGGCTGCGTGCCGATATCTCCGCCACCCTATTTCTATCAGAGCCGGACGAATACCAAGGCGGTGAACTGGTGATTAAAGACACCTATGGTGAGCACCGGGTAAAACTGCCTGCCGGAGATATGCTGCTTTATCCTTCCGGTAGCCTGCACGCTGTCACACCAGTGACCGCCGGTAGACGATTGGCCTCCTTTATGTGGATCCAATCGATGATCCGCGATGACAGGCAACGAGCAATGTTGATTTCACTGGATGATAATATCCGCCAGCTGAATCAAAATACGGGCGTACAAGAAGTCAGTGTGTCGCTACTACACCTCTACCACAATCTGCTGCGGGAATGGGCCCATAAATAATAGGGAATTACGTTGTCTGAAAAATGTCTGACCTGCCGCCGAATCACGAGCAACACTGTTGTCCCCCTGCGCTGCATGGTATGTTGTCGGTTTGTACCAGGCTATTCAGGCAAACCAGAATGACAAAACAACGTGTAGGAATTATTTTTGGCGGGAAATCGGCTGAACATCAGGTCTCTTTACAGTCGGCCAAGAATATTATTGATGCCATCGACAAAACGAAATTTGAAGTTGTACTTCTGGGGATTGATAAGCAGGGACACTGGCAGATTAACCAGCAGTCTGATTTTCTGCTGCACGCCGCCGATCCATCACAGATAGCATTAACCGCATCTTCACAGAAAGTTGCGCTGGTGCCTGGTCAGGCGCAACAGCAACTGATTGAACGTCACCAGTCGACGTCGCTGCCGCAGGTCGATGTGATATTCCCTATTGTCCACGGGACGCTAGGGGAAGATGGCTCTCTGCAGGGGCTGCTGCGTATGGCCAACCTGCCATTCATCGGTTCCGGGGTACTGGGTTCAGCGGTGAGTATGGATAAGGAAGTCGCAAAAAGGCTATTACGGGATGCCGGATTACAGGTCGCTCCCTTCATCACCGCCCACCGCAGCCGCCAACATGAGATTAATGCAGAAGCCGTCATTGCCGAGCTGGGTCTGCCGCTGTTTATCAAACCGGCTAATCAAGGGTCATCGGTCGGTGTCAGCAAAGTCCATAATCTGGAAGAGTTCCAGCCTGCGCTGGAAGAAGCCTTCCGTTATGACCGCAAGGTACTGATTGAGAAAGGGATTGTCGGACGTGAAATCGAGTGTGCGGTGCTGGGCAATGATGAGCCACAAGCCAGCCATTGTGGTGAGATCGTCCTGAGTGACGAGTTCTACTCCTACCAGACCAAATATATTAACGAACAGGGTGCGCAAGTTGTGGTACCGGCGCAGATGGACGCGCAGATGGATGACCATATTCGTGATATTGCCCTGCAGGCATTTCGCGCCCTAGAGTGCTGTGGCATGGCCCGTGTTGATGTGTTCCTGACCGCCGATAATCAGGTCATCATCAACGAGATCAATACCCTACCTGGCTTCACGAATATCAGTATGTACCCCAAACTGTGGCAGGCCAGCGGCCTCGGTTACCAGGATCTGATCACCCGTCTGATTGAATTGGCGCTCGAACGCCATCAACAAGATACCGAAATGACCCTCGCCTTTGACCACTAAAGGCTAACCACCCCGGCTTGGCCGATCTCCAGCCAGGCCGGGGAGGTTTTATTCCTGCCATTACGTTTCGAGATATACAGATTTTTATCCGCCCGGGTCACCAGGCGGTTCATCACCGTGATCCACGAGTTATCACAGTCAGCAATTTCCACTGCTGTTCCCAAGCTAACAGTAACATTGATCGCCCCCTGGGACAGAGCAAAAGGCGTCGCCGCCACACATTGACGTAGCGCTTCTGCACGCACATAGAGATAAGCCTCATCACAGCCAAAAATCACGAGAGCAAACTCTTCACCTCCGAAGCGCGATAAGCGTTCGTGGGGTTGGATCTGCTTATTCAGCCGTTGGCCAATTTCCCGTAATACCTGATCGCCACCATCGTGGCCGTAGTTGTCGTTGATAGATTTAAAAAAGTCCACATCCAGCAAGATCAGCCCCAGGGTGCCATTACGGATAAAAGGCTGGCTACTGAGGCTGTCAAACAAACCGGCGCGGGACAGCAACCGAGTCAGAAAATCATAATTGGCACGGATCGCCAGCTGACTGTTGAGCTTGCGGATGGCATCCATACTTAACGCCACCATATACGGCGCCAACGCCAGCGCCGCAATTCCTAGGCGGATAGAGACAAGCGGAGTGAGATCAGAATGAATAAATCCGGAACCTACCCTAATAATATTCATATAAATCAGTATGATCTCAATGGCGCCGATCAGACAGGTGATTAAGCAGGTCAGTGATAGCGGCAAGATCAGTGCACACCAGATAAGCCCTGGTAACGGGATCGACAGACTGCCCGGCCCACCGAACATCACTGCCATCATCAGCAGAAAAATGACCGTGCCTAACGGCAGCAGTGAGCTAAATCGCCATTGATAGTTGTTTTTTAGGGTAAAGGTTAGCATTAACGGTAGCAGTAGGATCCCAGTGGAGAACTGCTCGCTGGTCCAAGCACTTAATGTTACCCAGAAGACCTGACCATCGGTGATACCTGTAGAGAAAATCGCCCCCCAGCAGCCGGAGACCAACGCTGCCAGTAAACAGATCGGTAGGATCATCATTACATTACGTATATTGGCCTGTCCGGTCTGATAAGGAGGCAGACGGCTGAGGAGCATCACTGTGATAAAGATAAAAATGATATTGGCGAGGTTGACGCTGAACGAGGCCATCGCCCAGCCGGAAAACAGAAAATCATTGGCGACCATGCCGGCATAACAGGCAAGATAGTTAGGCAGGGTATGCAGCCAGGGTTTACGCAGAAATAGGCCTGCAATAATAGCATTGACGATCCAGAACAGTGACAGCACCATCGGTAATCGCATATTACTACCCAATGAACAAAGAAGCAGGGTTAATACAAATACAATCACCGGATTGGCAATTTTCTTTTTCTCACTGAATAGCCTAAATGTCATGCAAATTACCCCACTGTCGCCGGCCAGATGTCTGTCAGCGCTGGAGGTCATCGTTTCGTAGGGATGAAGCGTCCTGTTAATATGCTGAACCATTGCCGGGCGATGTACTGTCTGAAAATATCTGTATGGTTCGGGCTCCACTCTTGTTCAACGGTTAACCTGTCTGTCACCGCTGTCCCGTGTCAGGCACAAGCCATAGATCAGATATAAGATTTTTCCTTAAAAACAGCACTATTCTGGCAGGATTAACATTAATTTACATCAACAGTTAAGAAAAAATGTCGGTACTCGGGCGAGCACCGACAAAGAGATACCCGAATTATTTACCGTCCCAGGCACGCAGTTGCTGCTCACGCACCTCAATTTTTTGCTGGTCTGTCAGTTTGTTATAGCCTGGAGCCAAACCGCTTTCCCAGTCACCGTATTCTGCATTCGGCAAAATAATGAATTGAGTGCCAAACAGCCGGTGATTCTTGCTGACAAAGGCGCGACGGGTTGCATTATCTTGATGCCAAGTCGCTCCGCCAAAATCATTTAGATTATCACCGATATACAGCACGACATTCACGCCAGAGGCGAGGATTTGGTTGAAACGTGCCTGCTTGTTGCTGGTATCAGTGCTGAGACGCAGAGTGTTCTGGTTAACCCCCGGGAAGCCGAGAGCATTAAGGTTATCCACCGTCGCTTGGTAATCTTTCTGATCACGGTTGGAAACGTAGAACACCGTCCCGCCTTCACTGTCGACGTGGCGGGCAAACTCTACCGCTCCAGGAATAGCGCGGGCTTGACGCGCTTGGGTCCACGCTGACCAGGTTTTATCACTGAATGACTGACCGGTTTTCGCCTGCCAAGCAGAATAGGCACTGTTATCCAGCATGGTTTCGTCGAGGTCGACAATCACCGCTTTAGGTTTGCCGGTCAGGGAAGCCGCATGATCATAGGCTTGAGTGGCCAGATTAAAGGCCTGCCAGGTCAGTGCCTGATATTCACCGGACTGCTGGGTCCAGTTCACTGCCGTGACCGTCTGATCATTGAGGCGTTGTTGGGCATTATTATTACTGGCACAGCCGGTCAGTCCTAAAACCACCAATGCCGGTAAGCTCATCAGTAAGTGCTTATTCATCAGTTATCCTCATTATTTTGTTGTGAATTGTCATCATTGACCCGCTCCTGAATATCACAGTATCTTGATGAAAAATGCAAATACTGCCCCGCCACCTTATCACAGGAAATCCCTATGTCTGCTCTGCCCCCTGACGCTCGCCAGTCGATTCTGCTTAATGCCCTGGACTGGGTTGAACATGGATTTCTGCCATCGGGTGTGCGCCCACCAGCCGCCCCCGCTAGGGGGACAACAGCGTCACACCCCACTGATCAGTGAAGCAGAAGAAAATTACCCACCCAAGCAAGGGGTTTCTGATGGAATCTTTAGCCGTTATGGCCGGCCGGTAGTGGTCTACACCGCAGACGGCCTGCCGGTGCTGATTGGGGACCGTTTGGACATCGGAAATTATTGTACGTTAAGGCTAAAATCTAACCTTCAACCGAAAATACCTAAAGATAAAAAAACTACGCGACAGCGTAGTTTTTATGGAAAACAGAGGAGACTATCATTGGTCGTTAATAAACTTAACAACCAGTGGATTCAACTGGGTCGGACATTCCTCGGGTAGCCAGTGCCCACCTCCAGCCAATACATGTCCTTCGACATTCGTTGCATATTCTTTCATTTGATCGACCTGGAACTGTCCCATTCCGCCATGCCCACCACCGCCAATGGCCATCACTGGTATGGTAAGTTTCTCTTTAGCCAGCGTTTTGTTCTGTTCAATAGACTGATTTAATGCCCTGTAATATTCGAACGACGCCGTAAGAGTATGCGGTTTCGCATAAGACTTTGCATACATATCAAGCAGATTAGGTGTAAAAGCCTCTTTATTACTGGCATGTTCTTTAATGAAATGAGTCAGGAAGAATTTTTCGTTTCCTTTAATCAGTTTTTCAGCCAGTTGCTGTTTGGCCGCAAAAAAACTGAAGTGCCATACCAGCGATTCCCCTTCAGGAGAAAATGCAGGGAAATCATACATACGTTTATCCGGGATTGGTGCTTCCATAAAGATAAGTTTGTTTATTTTATCTTGGTGTTTTACCGCCATTGGATATGTGTTCCAGATACCGATATCATGGGCAACAAGCGAGAACTTTTTATCGCCACTAAAGTTAATTGCCAGTTTATAAAGATATTCAGATACATCCTCACCAGTATACGAACTGGCAGGCGGCTGTGACAATCCCAGACCCGGCAGGTCGACAGCCACTACGGTATGTGTTTTTGCCAGTTCTGGCATCAACTGATGCCATTCATACCAAGATTGCCCAAACCCATGAACAAGATAAACCAGTGGGCCCTGCCCTCCTTTGACATAATGCAATTGAACCCCATCGATAGTCTCGTATCCACTATAAAACCCCTGCGGTAACGGGAACTCTTCGGGCTGTGCTGAAGCTACGGCCATTGAGCTGACCATGTCAGAACTGAACGGTGCGTTGCGGGTAAACTTTTCCGTGATACTCATTTTTAAGACCTCTGATAAGAAAATAACGTGAGGTTCAATCGACCCTCACCTGAAAAATAAAGTTAAATGGCTTAAGAAGGACGGCTCCCTGCGGGGAATTCATGGCTCTTGGCACGAAAGCCAATAATCAGAACAACGATCAACAGGGTAACCAGAGCCCAAGGTAAAGAGCTGGCCCCTTCATGTCTAAGCAGAAGCCCGCCAATAAGACCACCTAGAGCGATAGCGCTATTCCAGGTCACAACATTCATCGAAAGCACAATATCAACATGCTCACCCGCGGTATCTGCCAGGGCTGTTTGCAGTAATGTCGCTGCGCCTCCGAACGTGAGGCCCCAGGCAGCTATTCCGAGATAAATCACGACAAGGGACGTGGAAGAAATACCAAAGATGATTGAAACAAGGGTGAATACTGAAAGTGAAAGCAGCACGGCGATCCCCAGGCCGGAGCCAACCATTTTTCCTGTCATGAAAATTCCGACCATTGCTGACAGGCCAAAAACCAGCAGAACAACATCCACGCTAGATGAAAGGCCTGACTGATACAGGAAAGGGGCTAGATAGGTGTACAGAATAATGGCGGCCAGAAGTGAACCCGCCGCATAAGCGCTAACCATCTGCCCAGCAATAGATGGGGATATATTAAGACCGGCACTTATGCTGGGCAAAAGCCCCGCAGGGATCATTTCGGTCAATATACAGATGAAACCGGTCATCGCCAGTGCCAGTAACGTCAGAACGGGTAACCTTTCTGTCCCATCAGCTTTAATTTCTTTCATATCAAATAAACCTTTAATTTATATGTTTCTTTGAATATGGGCTTATCGTGGTGGATATTTTTGCTAAATATTGTATCGATCGGTACATATATTGTCTTCGCAAGTTCGGGCTGTCAACATTTTTTATATCGATCAGTATATATTGAGGGGGGGCAACACGATGAGAACAGGCAGACCAAGGCAATGAGAGAGATAACGCAGTTATAGCGCCAATTCATCTTTTCTGGGAGCAGGGCTATGAGGATACATCACTTGCGCAACTAAAAGCGGTGATGGGGAAAGGGATCACTGCGCCCAGTTTTTATGCTGCTTTTGGCTCGAAAGCATCCCTTTTTGGCGAGGCGGTTGAGGAGACTATTACAGACGGCGCTGGCGACCTTTCAGCAAGCCGGTTCGGCGAGGGGCGATGAGATTAAGGATGTCTATGGGTGGGCCTGCCGGAACCGCACACGTCACAGCCACGGTCAAACCCAGCGTCTGTGCGTGAAACTGCGCCGATCACTCAGCCCGGTTTTTGGTTGGATCTGCCGGCGATGGCAACCGCCATGCTGATCCGCGCAGGGGTACCCGCGACGCACATCGATAATCTGAAGTACTGTACCTACTGTATGGCTAGCCCCGGCTCAAGTTACCGGCGCAATACCCATACTGACGAAGGCTATCAGTTACGCTTTTCATGGATTGGTCATCAGCCCCAGCCAGGCACATAAAGTAGGTCGCAGCATCTGCGGGGCTGTCACATCCCCCGCAGACAGCCTGTTAGCGCAGTCTCACTGAGCGCAACACCACAAATTTGCTATCAGAGCCAACCACTTCACAGTTACCAAACAGCTTTTTCAGTTTGGCCTGATGGTCAAGATGCCGGTTCGCGACGATACGCAGTTCACCGCCGTAGTGCAGACAACGGAAAGCGTCTCGGAACATCTGCCATGCAACGTGCTCGGTAATGGCATTCTGCTGGTGGAACGGCGGGTTGCACAGTACCGCCGAGTAACTGTCGGCAGCAAACCCACTTAGCACATTATTGACCGTAAACTCACAACGCTCACGCTCATGGCCGAGGTTGGTGTCAACATTCAGGCGCGCTGAGGCCACTGCCATCCAGGATTCATCGACAAAGTGCATGCGCGCATCCGGGTTCAATGCCAGCGCCGTCATACCAATTACCCCATTACCACACCCCAAGTCGATTATGTCACCACTCAGCCCTCGCGGCAGATGACGCATAAAGAAGCGCGCCCCAATATCCAGCGACTGGCGGGAGAACACATTGGCATGGTTATGGATCACATACGGGGTGCCTTCCAACGGCCAACTGAGGGTAATCTCCCGCAGTTTCACCTGCTCAACCGTCAGGGTGCTGAAAATCAGCCGAGCCTTTTTCTTCGCAAGCGAAGTGCGGGTGTCACCGATAATACGTTCAAACAGTGCCAGGGTAGAGTTATGGATATCTTTGGCTTTTGCACCGCCGATAATCACGGTCTCGGCAGTGATCACCGTGCGCAGCATACCCAGTTGCTGTTCCAATAACGCTAGGGTTTTAGGGACTTTGATCAGCACGGCCGCCGGAGTAATTGGCAATGCCGACAGGCTATCGATATAGGTCACCAAACTGCTGTCCAACTGGTTTTCTGCTAGGTTTTTTTCGGCTGCCTGCTGACTGTTCAATGAATCACTGATATTCCAGACCTGACGTCCCTGCTGTACCAGTGCACAGGTCAGCGCTCCGAAGCTGTCATTCAGCACAAACACAGGACCGGTGGGGATCTCCTGATCTAACAGATATTCATCCGCCGCATCCCAGGCCTGTAGCGCATTATCATCACCGGTACGCGGGAAACGGTGCAGGGTAAGTGAATAATCACTCATTTCGAATAGGGTCATGATGGCTCCGGTCAGATCAGGTTCAGCAGGGGGTGCAGAAAAGGGGCGCAGTATACTGGCTTTAGCGTATAAACCCAACTGCCTGCTCCCCACCAGCTCACAGAAAAGCTTCCGCTTTGCGCACCAAGCTGGTTTTGGTCAGTGCTCCGAGAAAGTAGCGATCAGTCTCATTAGTCAGTACCGGCAGACGCTCCAACGTCACTTGGGCAAATGCCTCCCAGCCTTGCCGCAGGCTCTGGTGCTGACAAACAAAAGGAAACTCATGGTCCATCACTTCACTGACCGGCGAATCCGGAGTGATTTTCTGCGCCAGTACCCCCGCGGCAATGTCATGTACCGACACCACGCCGAGGAAACGCCCGCTCTCGTTGATCACATACACATAGCGCTCTCGACGCAATGAACTCAGCGCCAACGCATCACTGACCGCCGATCCAGGCAATACCGCCGCGCCGGGAATAATCAGTTCATCAATGGACGTATTATCAAAATCGAACTTGGCCTCTGCCCGCGAGAAGTGAGTGGTGATCAACGGATAAGTCGCCGCTGACTGAAGGCGATAGGTCACCATGGTTGCCAGCACCGTGGCAATCATCAACGGGAACAGTAAGCTACTGTTGAGGGTCATCTCCATCACCATCAGCATCGCCATCAGTGGAGCTTGGCTGATCGCCGCTAGCACTGCACCCATGCCGACGGCGGCATATAACCAGCCCGACTCGATACCGATCCCCAACTGGGCCGCCAATACATTAAACAGCGCACCGAGCAATGCGCCAATCAATAGCGAAGGGGTAAACATCCCGCCGACCGCTGAGGAGCCGATAGAGCAGCAGGTCGCCAACAGTTTCAGTACCAGCAACAGTAACAGGCCGCTAAACAGATACTGGCCGCGAAAAATATTAAGGATCACATCATAGCCATTGCCCAAAATATCCGTGGAGATAATCGCCAGTCCGCCCACCAAGAGGCCGCCGACGCCCAGTCGCCAAGGCAATGAACGGATACGGGCAAATTGTTTTTTACTCAGTCCCGCCAGAGTAATAAATCCGGCTCCGGTCAGACCACCGATCACGCCCAGCGCAATCACCCACCCGAGGCTGGAGAAACTGATGACAAACTGTACATCAGACAAGGGATATAAAGGGGAGCGGTAGCCTAGCAGCCACATGGTCATCACCGAGGTCCCGGCAGCGATCACCAACGGGATCAGCCGTTGCAAGGCAGAAATACCAAAGGCCACCTCAGCAACAAAAATCGCCGAGGCCAGCGGCGCATGGTACACCGAAGCCAGTCCCGCCGCCGCGGCCATCGCCACCAGGTCTGTGTTTTTCAGTTGCAGGGCAGCCGGTACCAACCGGCCAAGGATACTGCCGCACAGCGCAGACAACTGCACCATCGGCCCCTCTTTACCTACCGAGGCACCGCTAGAAATACTGGCAATAGAGGAGAACGCCCGGAACAGCGACGTCCGAGTCGGTACCGCATCAAGCCGAGCATTGATCACATCCAGATAGTCGGTTTTGACCGATTGCGTCTTTTCCACACTGACGGCATAGCGCAGGAACAGACCGGCAATAACACCGCCTGTACCGACGATCAGTGGCCAGACAAACCATGGCCAGACATGCATCGCTCGGGTGATATCATCACTGCGACCAAACACCAGTTGGTTAAAAAACTCTAGGGTATAGCGGAAGCCAAGGGTGACCATCGCCCCCGCGACTCCTGCAGGGAGCGCAATCAGTAATGCACTCCAGTTAAGTGCGTGTCGGGTGTCTTTCACGGTATCCCCGGGGCAAAACAGACAAGGGGTTATGATATGTCGCCAGCCAGTTGCTGGCAATCTGTAGCCAGAACTGTGCCAATCATCACCTTAATATGTCCATATATTTCATAACGTATCTTGATTTTTCAACAGAACATGCCAGTCTTAAAAAGCAAAGGGGAGTAACTTCAAAGCTGAGCGATCGTCATTACGTTGTTTGCGCAACCGGTCGTCAGGCAACTCGGATATCCGGCGTTGTGAGTGAGACCTTGCCGGAAGGTAAGGTTTGCTTATGATGCAATAACGCAGCCGCTGTCTTCTGACTCCGGCTGTTTTTTATTTGAGGATATAAATATGCAGACTGTAGGCACACCTCTGTTGTGGGGTGCTTTTGTGGTAGTGATACTGGTGATGTTAGTGCTCGACCTGTGTCTACAGGGGCGGCGCAGTCAGCGGGGAATGACCTTTAAACAGGCGGCTATCTGGTCGTTGGTCTGGGTACTGCTCTCGCTGGCATTCAGTGCCGCATTGTGGGGCTATCTGCGCATGCACGCCGGAGCAGAGGTGGCCTCTGCCCAAACCTTGTCGTTCCTCACCGGGTATCTGCTAGAGAAAGCGCTGGCAGTGGATAATGTCTTTGTCTGGCTGATGTTGTTCAGTTACTTTGCGGTGCCCCCTGCCCTGCAACAGCGGGTACTGGTGTACGGCGTCTTAGGTGCCATCATTCTGCGCACCGCCATGATCTTCGCCGGCAGTTGGTTGGTCAGCGAGTTCAGTTGGGTCCTCTACCTGTTCGGTGCTTTGCTGGTGATAACCGGCATCAAAATGGCGCTGCCTGGTGGCAGTGACCACAGTTCACCCAGTGATAAGCCCCTGATACGCTGGTTGCGTCGGCGTCTGCGTGTCACCGATACCTTAGAAGGTGAGCGCTTTTTTGTTTACCGGCAGGGCGTGCGCTACACCACACCACTCTTTCTGGCACTGATTATGGTGGAGCTTAGCGATGTAATCTTCGCCGTGGACAGCATTCCAGCGATTTTCGCGGTCACCACCGACCCATTTATTGTTCTAACTTCTAACCTGTTCGCTATCCTCGGACTGCGAGCCATGTATTTTATGCTGTCAGGGATCGCGAAACGGTTTTCGTTATTGAAATACGGGCTGGCGGTGATATTAGTGTTTATCGGCATCAAAATGCTGCTGCTGGATCTCTGGCATATTCCGACGGCACTCTCATTGTTAGTGATTGCTGGCGTTTTACTGGTGACCTTGGCGATTAATCACTGGAAAAACCGTCGCACTGAACAAAACTTTCAATAACATTATTTACTACAGGGGAATGAAATCCCCCTGTATAATTTCGTCTGTTTTAATTACTTGCTGATTTTATCCTATCAATATCATCATTTTTGTCATTTTCTGTCTCGGGAAAAATTCCACTCGGGGATTTCTGCTTTATTCTCAATAGGTTTTACTTATACTTTCGGGCGACACACAGTTTCTTACGCTCGGTATCGCCGGACTAAGAAAGATAACGCCATAAAAAATAAGTAAAATTACTATGACTAAAACTTCTCATCGAGCGATGCGTTGGCTGACCTCGGGCAATCTAGTTGGACAGATCATCATCGGCTTGCTGGCAGGGATCCTGCTGGCGATCATTTCTCCGGACAGCGCAAAGGCCATAGGCCTGTTAGGAGAGCTATTTGTCCGAGCCCTAAAAGCGGTAGCACCCATACTGGTGCTGGTGCTAGTCATCTCCTCAATTGCTAACCATGCCAAAGGGCAGAAAACCAGTATCCGCCCTATTGCTACCCTCTATCTATTAAGCACTTTCTTCGCGGCCGTCGTAGCCGTGGTCGCCAGCTTCCACTTCCCGCAACAACTCAGCCTGAATGATATTCATCAGGGGATTGCCCCGCCACGCGGCATTGAGGCTATCCTGCAGGGCCTGCTACTGAGCATTGTGGTGAACCCGCTGGATGCACTGCTGAATGCCAACTATATCGGCATCCTGGTCTGGGCGATTGGCCTAGGACTGGCATTCCGCCACGGTAGCAACACCACCCGAACCGTCCTCAATGATCTCTCTGCTGCGGTAACCTGGCTGGTACGCAAAGTCATTCGCTGTGCACCGATAGGTATTTTTGGACTGGTCGCCTCAATTCTGGCAACCAATGGTTTCGCAGCTCTGTGGAGTTACGCTTCACTGCTGGCCCTACTGCTGGGCTGTATGCTGATCATGGCCCTGGTGGTCAATCCGATGCTGGTGTATTGGAAAATCCGGCGAAACCCTTATCCGTTGGTGTTCTTATGCCTACGGGAAAGTGGGGTGACCGCATTCTTTACTCGCAGCTCTGCCGCCAATATTCCAGTCAATATGGCTATTGCTAAACGCCTGAATCTGGATGAGGATACTTACTCCGTGTCTATCCCACTCGGCGCGAATATCAGTATGGCTGGAGCATCGGTGACCATTACCGTTCTCACATTAGCGGCGGTCCATACCCTGAATATCGCCGTCGACTTACCGACTGCGGTGATGCTGAGTCTGGTCGCCTCACTGTGCGCCTGTGGTGCATCCGGTGTGGCCGGTGGATCACTATTACTGATCCCGGTAGCCTGTAATATGTTCGGTATTCCTAATGATACAGCCATGCAGGTGGTGGCGGTTGGCTTCCTGATAAGTGTGCTGCAGGATTCCGCAGAAACCGCCCTTAACTCTTCCACTGATATTCTGTTCACGGCAGCGGTCTGCCAAGCAGAGGCCGCCGCAAAAGCGACTTCCGATGCTAACATCGCGGCTGAAGCTGACAAAGTCGTCGAATAAACACCCCATGGGGAGGGTCATCGACTCTCCCCATGTTCCTGTCTCCACCTGCTGGCCCACTCTGATTTCCCTTCAATTGTCAGTCCTTGTAAATATTGCGATTTACTGGCGTTAGACTGACGAAAACCCTGAGCAGAGCCCCTGTCGGGTATATTGTCACTGATAATTATTTGTTACACTTATTCCGCCTTTGTCATGCCTGCCACCAGGCCTCAGGGCGCTGTCAAGAAGTCGGCGAATTCATCCCCCCAGTTCGTGGGAATGCGTTATCTTTAAGACTTCTTCTGGGAATTACTATGAGGGTCAGGAACCATTGATGGATACCTTACAAGCCTTACTGCATGCACTCTGGCAACAAGATTTTGAAACACTGGCCGATCCCTCACTGGTGTGGGCGATTTACGGCATCTTATTCGTTATTTTGTTTCTGGAGAACGGTCTGCTCCCCGCGGCCTTTTTACCTGGGGACAGTTTACTGATCCTAGTGGGTGTGCTGATTGCAAAAGGTACCATGGGTTTTCCGCTGACACTCTGTGTGCTGACGGTGGCCGCCAGCCTCGGTTGCTGGGTCAGCTATATCCAAGGACGATGGCTCAGTAATACGCCGTTGGTCCGAAAATGGTTGTCCCATCTGCCGGCACAATACCATGAACGAGCCCACCGTCTGTTCCACCGCCACGGCCTATCGGCCCTGCTGGTGGGCCGTTTTATTGCTTTTGTGCGTACCCTGCTGCCGACTATTGCCGGAATTTCTGGTTTGAGCAGTGCCCGCTTTCAATTCTTCAACTGGATCAGTGGACTGCTGTGGGTACTTATCCTGACCAGTGCCGGTTTTGCGCTGGGGAAAACGCCGCTGTTCCAGAAATATGAAGATCAGCTGATGTTTTGTCTGATGTTACTGCCCTTAGTGTTGTTGGTGTTTGGCCTGTTTGGATCGTTATACGTATTATGGCGTAAACGCTCTCAGCAAGGGGGCAAGCCACTGTAATGCAATGGCATCACCGCATCGCCCGCCCATGGCTGTTGCCTGCCATCACCTTAATTCTGCTGGCTGCCATGACCAGCCGCCACCTAGTACCGGATTTCAGCCGTGAGAATCCGGTACTGCGTATCCGCATCACTCAGAAAGGCGCTAGCCTGCCAGACGGTTTTTATCTCTACCAGCAGTTAACCTCACAGGGTATTTTGATCAAAAGTATCATTCCGGCAGCAGACGGTTTGGTGATCTGCTTGGAGGATGAAAGCCAGCGCTCGCAGGCTGAATCCATCCTTAAAGATATCCTTACCACCGACTACTCGACTCAGTGATCCCTTCCCCGAAGCCGTGAGCGCCGGCTTTGTCTGGAGGTAACTTTGAAGTTTCCCGCCAGGCTATCTATACTCATATAACTATGTAAAACAGTCAGAAAATGTGCACTGAATCTGCCCCCTGTCAGTCACCGACTTTATCAGGGATTGCCGCGTACAGGCTGTTGCGGCCCGATAGCAGGACATGCACAGCATCCCGTTTATTTGTGGAAACGGAACCAACTCACATTCATCATAAGGAATTTAAAATGGCTGATCTTCCAAATTCTAAGGACCTGCGCGCTGAACTGTCTGCTCTGGCAGATACACTGGAAGAAGTATTGAGTGGTGCTGGCAGCAAATCCAAAACTGAAGTCGACAAACTGCATAAAAAAGCTCGCGAGACGCTGAAATCTGCCCGGGGTAGCTTGGGCGAATCCGGCCAGCAAGTGGCGGAAACCACCCGCGAAGCGGCACAGAAAGCCCATGACTATGTGCAGGAAAACCCTTGGCACGGTGTCGGTATTGGTGCCGCTATCGGTGTGGTGTTCGGCATCCTAATTTCCCGTCGATAATTATGGATAATACTCCACACAACGAAGGGCCGGGCAAAAGCATTATCAGCGTCGGTCAGCGCATGGTCACCACTCTGGTCAGCATTGTTGAGACGCGCGTGCGTCTGGCAATTGTTGAGCTGGAAGAGGAAAAGGCCAATCTGGTTCAGATGTTAATGCTGGTCGGGCTGACCATGCTGTTTACCGCATTTGGTCTGATGAGCCTAATGATCTTGGTGATTGTCGCCGTTGACCCGCAGTATCGTCTGATGGCCATCGGTATCACTACCGGCGTATTATTTGCCTTGGCACTGATCATGGGGATATGGGTCATCGTGAAGTCACGGCGTTCAACCCTGTTGCGTCATTCTCGCGATGAACTGTCCACCGACCGTAAATTACTGGAGGATCGCCAGTCATGAGCCGTCGCGATATTGAACGGCGTAAGCAGCGGTTGCTAGAGGAAATCCAGCAGCAACGCCTGGATCTGAAAGCCAGTGAACGCGACTGGTACCGGCTGACCAGCCGCTATGACAGTCTGTGGCATACCGTAATTGGCCTGCGCCGTTATATCGTGGTCGGCAGCGGCATCGCGGCAGCTTGGTCGTTGCGTCATCCTAAATTTCTAGTCCGCTGGGCGAAACGAGGTTTCGGCCTGTGGAGCAGTTGGCGAATGATCCGCAAAGCGCTACCCCGCCATTAAATGAGTCATCGAACAGCCAGCCACGCGCTGGCTGTTTTTTTATCGCACCCTGAGCGGCGCGATACACCTATTTGGTATTGCCTTAGACTCCCCCATTTCAGGAGAACTTCATGGGAATGCTTCAGCAAGGTAAGTGGTTAGATGTCGGCTACGACACCAAAGCCAGTGGCGGTAAGTTTGTCCGCTCTCAGTCTCAGTGGCGTCATTGGGTCACTGCCGATGGCAGTGCTGGCCCGACCGGCCAAGGTGGCTTTCGCGCCGAAAAAGACAGGTATCATCTGTATGTATCACTGGCCTGCCCGTGGGCACACCGAACCCTATTAATGCGTGAATTAAAACAGCTGCAGCAGGTGTTCACGGTCTCCTCCGTTCATCCTCTGATGCTGGAAAATGGCTGGACCTTTGACCGCGACTTTCCCGGCGCGGAGGGTGACCCCAACTACCACCTGAATTATCTCTATCAGCTCTACCTCAAAGCTGACCCACAGGCTACTACCCGCGTCACGGTGCCGGTACTGTGGGATAAACAACAGCAGACCATCGTCAGCAACGAATCCGCCGATATACTGCGGATGCTCAACAGCGCCTTTGCAGCCTGCGGGGCGGAGAATACTGATTATTACCCTGACGCTTTGCGGGCAGAGATTGATGACATCAATGACTGGGTTTACCCACAGATCAATAACGGCGTTTACCGAGCAGGGTTTGCCACGACCCAGCAAGCCTATGATGAAGCAGTCAGTGGCGTCTTTGCTGGCTTGGATCGAGCCGAGGCATTACTTACCACTCGGCGCTATCTGACCGGTGACCAGCTGACCGAAGCGGATATCCGCCTTTGGACTACCTTGATTCGTTTTGATGATGTGTATGTGACACACTTTAAATGCCAGCAACGGCGGATCGTCGATTATCCGGCACTGTACGACTTTCTGCGGGATGTTTATCAAATGCCAGGCATTGCCAGTACCGTCAGTTTGGCGCACATTCGCCAACACTATTACGCTAGCCACCGCCAGATTAATCCTTACGGTATTTTGCCTTGTCCGCCGGTCCATGATTGGTTGGCCCCGCACCAACGAGATGCCCTATAATCACCTGGCGGGCCGCTTATACGGCCCGTTCACTCACCATAAAGCAGAGGTTTGGTATTTGGTCAGCAAGCGTGGGATTTCGCGCAGTGCCCAAGCTTTGGCTTCCCCCATACTGTCGCGTCGCCACGCCATAATGATGTTAATTTCCCCTTTGTACTCCGGACTGACCACTTTAAGGCGGCCTTCAGCAACATCCTTTTCCACCCATGGCCAGGGCATGGTTGCGACCCCAAGACCTGCCAATAGGGCTTTACGTTTATCGGCCAGCGAACTGACGGTCAAACGTTGCTGCTTATCCAGTAACTGTACGGTGATGACCGGCCGCTCACGGGCAGTATCTGCCACCGCAATCCCACGGTATTTCACCCGCGTGGTTTCCGATAACGGCTCTGGCTCTTGGTGGATCGGGTGGTCTGGGCTGGCTACGTAAACACTCATCATGCTATAAAGCTTGCGAGTATTCACTTCACTTGAAGTCCGAAAATGCATGGCCGGGGCCACGACAATATCGGCTTTACCCTGATCAAGACGTTCCCAAGCACCGGCCAAGACCTCAGTCTGTAAAGAAAGCTGCGTATTGGCTTTTTCCGCCAGTCGATTTACCAGCGGGAACAGGTGTTCGCAGGGCACTAGCGCTTCGGTAACGATGGTGAGCTGCGTTTCCCAACCTCGGGCCAGTGCTTCGGCATCGTTGGTCAGCTTATCCGCTGCCTCCAGCAGTACCCGTCCCCGCTCTAACAGCAGACGACCAACATTGGTAAATTTAGTTCGATGACCGGAGCGATCAAAAAGCACCACATCCAGCTCTTCTTCAAGCTTTTGCATGGTATAGCTCAATGCCGAGGGGACTCTACCCAGTTCGTCCGCCGCCGCCGCAAAACTGCCACGGCGTTCGATCGCATCCATCACGCGTAGCGCTTCCAGAGTCAATGCCCGCTCTCTCACCATCAGAGTCTCTTTCAGTAAATTTGAACAGAGCAGGCAGATTAACTGGCTAACAATCCATCGTCCAGCCCTTTAAGATAAATGAGAGTAACCATTCCGGGAGGCGCAATGTTAACCTTACGACAGGCAGAAAAATGCGGGACCGCTGATTACGGCTGGCTGAAGGCCCGATACAGCTTCTCTTTCGGCCATTACTTTGACCCGGAATTACTCGGTTTCAGTCACCTGCAGGTTCTTAATCAGGAAGTGCTGGCACCGGGGGCCACTTTCCAGCCGCGCAGTTACCCTAAAGTCGACGTGTTAAACCTGATCCTGCAAGGGGAAGCGGAATACCGCAGCTATGATGGGCAAATCGCCCACGCCGCTGCCGGCGATGCTCTGCTATTGTCAGCCTCCGGCAACAGTATTTGGCAGGAAAGCAATGCTAGCCAGACACAAGAGCTGGTTCGTCTACAGCTGTGGTTGGCCACCTGCCCGCAGCAGAATGCGCCTGCCGTACAACAGCGCCATCTGCCGGAAAATAGACAAAGCGTATTGATTGCCTCACCACAGGGGCAGGACGACAGTTTACAACTGCGTCAGCAAATCCACATCAGCCAGATCACCTGCGTACCTGGGGAAACCCGCCAACTACAGATCGGTGGTCATCATTGTTATTTGCAATCGGTGTTTGGGGGACTGACGGTCACGACCCCTCAGTCATCGCAGTCTTTGCAATGTGGTGATGGGTTGTTGGTAAGGGAAGAACCAATGTTGACGATTGTCGCCCGCGAAAAGACACAGATACTGCTGATTGACTGCGGAGAAAATGACGAGGCAGCCTGAGCGGCTGCCTCGGGTCAGGTTATTTTGGCGCAGTAAATGCAGTAGTAACGTGAGTCACTCCACTGACTTTACTGGCAATTTCCGCCGCAGCCTGTCCTTCCTGGGCTGTCACTAGCCCCATCAGGAAGACTTCACCTTGTTCTGTCGTCACTTTAACATTTGACGACTTCACTTTATCACTGGTCAGCAACTGTGAACGAACCTTGGTGGTGATCCAAGTATCCGTCGACGAGGTGCCCAAAGAGGCATTTGGTCCAATACGGATTTCATTGTACACCTCAACGGCCCCGTCCACCTTCGCGGCAAGATCTTTGGCGGTATCCGCCACTGCCTGAGTCGGCGCTTCGCCGGTCAGTAGTACTTTGCCTTGATAAGCCATCGCATTCACGTGGGCCGCTTTTACTTGGGCATTAGTGGCTAAGGCATTAGCAACACGCAACTCTAGGGTTCCATCATCAACCTGCGTTCCCACGGTACGTGGATCAGTCGCCGATTTTGTCGCAACCGCCGCACTTCCTATCACAACAGCAGCACATCCCTGAAGCATTAGGGCAGCCAGCACCAGCGCTAACGCTGAAAATATTTTCATGAAGACTCCTTAATTATTCCTGCTGAGGAAATAACGTGTTATCGATCAGCTCACACAAGCAATTAACCGTCAGCATGTGCATTTCTTGGATCCTTGCACTGCGGTGCGAAGGAATACGTATTTCAACATCATGAGGTCCGAGTAAGCCCGCCAGTTCTCCCCCGTCATAACCGGTCAAGGCCACAATGGTCATATCACGGGTCACTGCGGCTTCTACCGCTTTGACGATATCACGACTGTTACCCCGGGTGGAGATCGCCAGTAACACATCACCGGCCTGGCCTAACGCCCGGACCTGCTTGGCATAGATCTCGTCATGCTGCCGGTCGTTGCCGATGGCGGTCAGCATAATATTATCCGCACTGAGTGAGACTGCCGGTAGGCTGGGGCGTTCATTTTCAAAATGATTAATCATGGTGGCCGTAAAATGCTGTGCATTGGCCGCCGAAGCGCCATTACCGCAGCTCAGGATCTTATGCCCGTTTAGTAATGACTGAACCAGCGTCAATGCCGCCCGGGAAATCGCATCCGGTAAGGCTTCGGCTGCCGCTATCTGCGTCTGAATGCTCTCAGTAAAACATGCTTTAATTCTTTCCTGCACAGTACCACCTGGTAATTACTCATCGGTATCGAAGGCGTTTTGCAGCCATTGCAGTTCATTCCCTGTGACTGCAATGATGTCAAAACGACAATCACTTGTCGCAAAACTTTGTTGCCGTGCGGACAGCCAGACTGCCGCTGCGCGCCGCAAACAACGGCGCTTATGGGGGGTAATACTGGCCGCTGCGTCGCCGAAATGCGCACTGCGTCGGTACCTGACCTCGACAAATACCCAGCACAGTTTATCGCGCATTATCAGGTCAATTTCACCGCCACGATAACGTACATTACCGGCAACCCATTTCAGACCGGCCTGCTGGAGAAAGCGCCGAGCACGGCGCTCATACCACCCGCCGGTCAGTATCCGGCTTAATGTACCGGCACAATTTCCCCATGAGAATACTGGTTCCATGACAACGTCCTGTTGATCACACAATTCTGACTGGCGCTCAGAATACCAGTATTGCCATTTATCTGATAACTGCTGCTCTGACGCAACTGACTGAAGTGATTCGCCAAGGTCCAGGCATCGACACCCATTGCGTACAGACGGGCCAGTGAGTAGTCATTATTAAACTTCGCCACCGCCTGTTGCATCAGGGCCGGGTTGGCGCCAGAGAGCAGAGGAATATCACTGAACTGAAGGCCATCCATTTCCAGACGAAAATCAGGACCTGCCCCAGACTGGGCGCTGCGCGAGCTGGCATAAAGCGCGATAGTGCTACGAGAGCCAGTGCTCATGGTGATCATCGGTTTTAGCAGCGCCAGTTCACTTTGGCTCGCCACGATATACACAGAATCGATTGGACCACTGGCCGTTCCGCTGCTAGCGGGTGCAGTCTGTGGTGCATCAAAGGTCATACCGGCAACTGACACTGCAGACGATGACGTCGAAGCGGATGGCAAGGTCACCGGGGTACCGGTCATTGAGATGCCAGAGTTGCTGTTAATCCGCGCTTTGAGATCCGCAACCGAGCCAAAAGTCTGTTCATCGACCTGGCCGCCGCCCAGTTTTTGCCACTGTTGGGTGAAAGCTACGGCGACACGGTTACCATAGTTGTTGGACGGTACCAGCAGCAACGGCATACGTTTATTTTGTGCCCACATATGGTTAGCGGCATCACGGGCTTCATCTTCCGGTGACAGCGCGAAATAGCACATATTAGGGTGATTCTGTAGCCCATCTGGCTCATTGAGGGCCAAGATATTCAACGGTGTTTGCGCTGTTGCGACAGACTGCACATTCTCTTTCAGCAGTGGACCGACGACCAATGTCGCACCATCACTCTGTGCCTGCTGCAGAAGCTGCGCCACCGGCTGACTGTTAGTGTCATACACTTTGATCTGAGCTTGGTTATTCGCCGGTGCCGCCTGAATACCCGCCCCTGACGTCACCGGTGTTGCGGTTGCAGGCGGGGTCGCGGCAGGGGCGGCATTGGCCGTGCTCACCGGTGCCTGAGTTGGAGTGCCCGGTAAAGACGTGGCTGACGGGCTGACCGCCGCGCCAGAAGCTGCGTTGGTCTCAGTAGCACCGTTACTGCTACCGTTAGTCGGTGCCGTGGTAGTAGGTGCCGGTGACATGGCACTGATTGGCGCGTTGGCGCTGCCTACTGGGGCAGTATTTACGGCACCGTTGTTCTGTGCGAGTACGCCATTACGAGCATCCTCAAACCCTTGTTCGATAGCCTGCGAGAATACCGCTGCAGGCCCGGTGAGTGGCAGCAATAAGGCAATGGTATTAGTCGAAGCCGGTGTCATATTCATGCTTTGCAGCAGACCAACAGGTAAGTGCGCGGCGGCAGGGTTATCTGGGTAGCGGGTCTGCCAGTCTTTCACACCGGCTTTCAATGCATCCTGATCACTGTTGCTGCGTTCATAAACACCGAGCAAATCCAACCAACCCTGAAGTACATTCTCATTGGCATTGATCATGAAATTACTGGATTGCTGCTGTGGAATGGTACGCAGAGCCTGCCAAGTGGCATCAATGTTTTTCTGCTGTTCAGCACCATTGGTCAACAACGGCTGGCGGGCAATATAGGCCCGTACCGTTTCCAGTGTCGGCTGTGAGCCGGTGGCGGCAATCACCGTACTGTAATAACGGTTTTTCTGATCAGCGGATAACTGACTGATATCCGTCGTTTTCAGGGCCTGCATCGCGGCGACACTGTTATGGGTAGATACCGCATACTGCGCTTTCAGTAAACTGAGCTCCTGCTGCTGCGTCGCGGTCAGAGACTGTGGCAATGCACTGAGCTGTTTGCCGGCATCAGCCACTTTCCCCTCGTTGATTAACGCGCGGATTGCGAGTAATTGCCAGTCGGTCTTGCTATCATCACTGCTATGCTGCATCTGTTGCAGATAGAAAGCAGAGCTGCCCGTCTGAGGCCCCTGAAGATTGACTGGCGGGGTCTGAGGTGCCTGAGGGGTACTACAGGCCGCCAGGATTAACCCGGCCAGAACGACAGGAACAAAACGCCCTGCTTTACGACGATTCACTTTTGAAAGAAGCATACGGTATCCGGTTATGTTTTTTTCAGAACGCCTAATATTAAATCGGCAATTCGGATGAAACAATGAAACAAAACGATCAGACAGAGATTTCTGCCGGCACGCTTTATATTGTCCCAACCCCTATCGGGAACTTGGGCGATATCACACAACGTGCGCTGACGGTTCTGTCAAATGCAGACTTGATTGCCGCAGAAGATACACGCCACACTGGCATGTTACTACAACATTTCGCAATCAATGCGCGCCTGTTCGCACTCCACGATCACAATGAACAGCAGAAAGCAGAGTATCTGATAAGCCGCTTACAGGCTGGTCAAAGTATAGCGCTGGTTTCCGATGCCGGTACTCCGCTGATTAACGATCCTGGCTATCACTTGGTTACCCAGTGCCGTGCGGCAGGGGTAAAAGTGGTGCCGTTGCCTGGAGCCTGTGCGGCGATCACCGCCCTAAGCGCTGCTGGGCTACCTTCTGATCGATTCTGTTACGAAGGGTTTCTGCCGGCTAAAACCAAAGGACGCTGTGACACCCTACGGGCACTGGTTCAGGAACCACGAACCCTGATTTTTTATGAATCTACCCACCGGTTGATAGATTGCCTGCACGATATGGTGCAGGAGTTGGGGGCGGATCGTTATGTAGTGCTGGCCCGGGAGATCACCAAAACGTGGGAGAATATCCACGGTGCGCCGGTAGCAGAATTGTTGGCTTGGGTACAGGAAGATGACAATCGCCGTAAGGGTGAGATGGTGCTGATTGTTGAAGGTTATCATGCCGATGCAGAAGCTCTGCCGCCGGAAGCCCTGCGCACCCTGGGGCTGTTACAGCGCGAGTTACCGCTGAAAAAAGCGGCCGCCCTGACCGCAGAAATTCACGGTGTGAAGAAAAATGCGCTCTACCGTTATGCCCTTGATCAACAGGAAGATCCCCAAGACGCGTGACAAACGGTGGCAAATGCCCTATCATCCGCCGCCGAAGCTGACCAGACAGTCGCCGCTTCGTCGTCGTCCTTTCGGGGAGACGGGCGGAGGGGAGGAAAGTCCGGGCTCCATAGGGCAGGGTGCCAGGTAACGCCTGGGAGGCGCAAGCCTACGACCAGTGCAACAGAGAGCAAACCGCCGATGGCCCGTTTTACGGGATCAGGTAAGGGTGAAAGGGTGCGGTAAGAGCGCACCGCGCGGCTGGCAACAGTCCGTGGCACGGTAAACTCCACCCGGAGCAAGGCCAAATAGGGGTTCACATGGTACGGCCCGTACTGAACCCGGGTAGGCTGCTTGAGCCAGTGAGCGATTGCTGGCCTAGACGAATGACTGTCCACGACAGAACCCGGCTTACCGGTCAGCTTCAACTTTTTCTGTAAAAACCCGCTTCGGCGGGTTTTTGCTTTTCTGCTTCCGAAAAAAGACTGCGTGGCCTGCCTGTCGTGGACCTGTCCACGACACTCTTCATGAAAGAATGCGGCTTACCGGTCAGCTTCAACTTTTTCTGTGAAAACCCGCTACGGCGGGTTTTTGCTTTTTGCAATTTAGCAGCAACGAACCCGTCTGGCTGTCGTGGACCTGTCCACGACACTCTTCATGAAAGAATGCGGCTTACCAGTCAGCTTTAACT
>NZ_ATMI01000001.1 GCF_000439375.1 Tatumella saanichensis | reverse complement strand
ATATACTCTACACACAACATCAGCATAAAGACCCGAAACCGATCACAGTTGCAGTTATTTAGTCGAACAAAGAAAACCAATTAAGATTTTTTCACTAATAAAGTCATCTGTCGTGACCCACCAACAATAAAACCTTTAGGGAATGAGATGTAACCAGAGCGTGGGAGAGATACGACCCGCGGTGGTCGCTGTTACCGAATCGGATTTTAGATCATCAATAAGCCTGAACAGCGTAACCGCAAGCACTCACGGAGTGCTCTTCACGCTAACAGACTGAACTATCAATGATATGTCGGGGTTTACTGCAGCGACCACCTTAACGGGTGGCGAGATGACGAGGACAAAACCGAGAACAAGCGGTAGTTTGGTCAGGGCGGTGGCTTGCTTTATTGATGATAATACTGTCAGAGTTATAAAAGTTTTTCCCGCAGTTGAATACAAAATAACCAAGGCAGGCATACTTGAAAACGTGCGTACTGCCTGAAAAAACAAACAGCTACGGAGATACTTACCCGAAATCTGATTTATTCAACAAAGCCCGTGCAAAGTGCTATTGAGTGCAATTTACTCACCTTGCAGTATTTTACCCATAATGGTTTAGCGCTCGCGCTTCGCAACATCAGAGCAGATTCCGGCGATGACAGGCAGCTAGCTACATTTACTTATGATGTGGATGAATAATCGAATAGGCGCAATGCCCCCTTTGTTTATGCGGTTAGGCTTGTTTCTTCTCGTTCCACGCATCAGAATGAAGAATGTTACCGTCTTGATAAAGATGGCTGATTTTCTCATAGCTCAAGGAAACATCTTCCATATGTCCTGTACCTGTTACGTTGCGGGTATCGTGCATAACAGGGCTATGGCTAACCACTTTCACATTTTCTAAAGTGATCGTGTAATAAATTTCCTCTTGCCCACTGTAATTAATCCGGTAGAACTGAAATTCAGCACTTTTAAGTGTTTGGCCTGTTGCAACTGCTTTAAACAGGTAAGGTGATGAACTATCGATCTCTTTGGTGAAATTAAAAGAGCAGTGTTGACGGCTACCTGTAACTTTACCAGTGAGGGGATCCGTTGGAATAACAACGCCATGCTGCAAACTGCGTAACTCTATGCTTCCATCACGTCCGTGAACATCACAAGATCCCATAATCTGAGAACCGCCATCGTCTTTTAAAATGAGGTGAACAGGTACAGCCATTTATTAAGCTCCTTGCTATTAGTCGTACAACCATTTCCCAGCTTTAGCTGACTCGATCAGCATACCGATAGTAAAATCTGGAACGGGTACGGGTTCCGTTTTCTTGAACGGATTCCATGAAAAAGGGAGATTGGGAAAGTAGGTTTCTATCTTGAAGTTGTCGCGCTCAACGTTGAGTTTCTCGAAAAATTCATTCATGAGATCTTCGGCTTCAAGCTCATCAATACCTAAATCGGTATCGAGATCAGTTTCAGGGGTTAGCTTCACCTGCTTAATGGTGAACAGATACGTGCCAGCATAAGGTTGTACAAGCTCATAAACGCGCTGTTCGATACTCTCTACCATAACTTATCGTTGCCCCGTGCTAAGGTGTTGTAATCGAGTAGTGTGCGGTAGGCAATTTGCGACACATCAGAAGCAAGTATAATTTGACCAATCAAGGGAATTGAACGGCCAACAAACGACGCAATGTTACGAACCATAACACGACGAGCCGTCCAGGGTGTATAACCTCCTAACCAGGTCGGAAGTGAGAGACCAAAGGGGAATTTATTCTTCTTAAAAACAGCTCGTGCAGCCTTTGAAGCGTAAGAGGTTCCTTTTGTCGTATTGGCAAATTTCCCCCTCGTCCCTAAATTATTTCTTCCCGCAACAAGGGCAACGACTGCCCCAAAATCCGCAACACCGATCCCAAACTGGCTGGCGGTATTCTCACAAAAAATCATAAACAGAAGTTCGGCAGCACTTAGATTCGATTTTCCCGCATAAAAGTACGTTCCGTTCAGCTCTTCTACTGTATCCATCAGTAACCTTATAATCTTTAATGATTTGCTCACTTACCGTACACCTACGCAATAAAATAGGAGAAAAATTCCCTCCGAGAAAAGTCTGGTTTTGCATAACGAAATGAGGGCGATAATAGGAGTCGAACCTAACTAGCTGAGGCTATTAAGTTTTCGGGGGATATTGCCAATAAGCAGGCCACGCTGCGGGGTGTTCGGTGTGTTAGGCACATCCTGTCGAACAGTTACTGTCATCGCTTTATCCTTCGCGTTGTAACTGTGCATTCCTTGCAACTTGAAGCACTCTACACACAACGGCAGAACAAAGACCCGAAACCGATCACAGTTGCAGTTATTTAGTCGAACGAAGAAAACCAATTAAGATTTTTTCACTAATAAAGTCATCTGTCGTGACCCACCAACAATAAAACCTTTAGGGAATGAGATGTAACCAGAGCGTGGGAGAGATACGACCCGCGGTGGTCGCTGTTAACGAAGGGGATTTAATAGCCTGCACAGCGTAACCGCAAGCAGTTACGGCCTGCTCTTCCCGCTTACAGACGAACCACCAATGTGTAGGGGTTTACAGCAGTGACCACCTTAACGGCTGGCGAGATAACGAGGACAAAACCGAGAACAAGCGGTAGTTTGGTCAGGGCGGTGGCTTGCTTTATTGATGATAATACTGTCAGAGTTAAGCCCATTTTTCACGCGGCTGAATAACTATTGGTGATGCGGCTTCCCAACAATGCCAGATAGCCCGTTATCGCGCCAGATGCTCAGCGATTAGGCATCACCGTGAAATGTCCTTTATTTCGAGCACTGTCGTAAAACCGACTCGTCACTGGTTTTCCTGTCCAGCGCTCTCCGTTATCATACGCGGCATGTACTTATGGATCATTCTAGCGGCCGATAACTGCTTACTGTGCAGTGCTTGGCGGATAATTCATAAGACCCGGCGACTTAAGCCGATAATCCATCATAATCATAAAATCGCTTAACGCTCTCATTTAAAGTAATGGACATCTCAACACTATGAGTACCTTAGAGAACCTTGATTCCCACACCCCGATGATGCAGCAGTACCTACGGCTAAAAGCCGAGCATCCGGACATTTTACTGTTCTACCGGATGGGGGATTTCTATGAACTGTTCTTTGATGATGCCCGTAAGGCTTCGCAGTTACTGGATATCTCACTGACCAAACGCGGCGCTTCCGCCGGACAACCGATCCCGATGGCGGGAGTGCCCTATCATGCCGTTGAAGGCTATCTGGCGAAGTTGGTGCAGTTGGGTGAGTCAGTGGCTATCTGTGAACAGACCGGTGATCCGGCACTGAGCAAGGGGCCGGTAGAGCGCAAAGTGGTGCGCATTGTCACGCCCGGCACCATCAGTGACGAAGCCCTGCTCAACGAGCGACAGGATAACCTGTTGGCTGCGGTCTATCACAGCCAAAAAGGTCAGGGCTTTGGTTATGCCACCCTGGATATCAGTTCGGGTCGCTTTCTGCTGACCGAACCGGAGGATGAGCAAGCCTTAGCGGCAGAGCTACAGCGTACCAATCCCTCTGAACTGCTTTATCCTGAGGACTTTAGCGCGATGGCGCTGGTTGAGGGGCGTCGTGGGCTGCGTCGCCGTCCTATTTGGGAGTTTGATATCAGCACGGCCCGTCAGCAACTTAACCTGCAATTTGGCACCCGTGATTTACGGGGCTTTGGGGTCGAGCAGGCGCAGTTGGCCTTACCTGCCGCCGGTTGCTTATTGCAGTATGCCCGCGATACTCAGCGCACTTCCTTACCTCATATTCGTTCGCTGAGTATGCTACGTCAGCAGGATACGATTATTATGGATGCGGCGACCCGCCGTAACCTGGAAATTACCTTGAATATGGCCGGGGGCACCGATAACACCTTGGCGGCGGTGATGGATAAAACCGTCACACCGATGGGTAGCCGTATGCTGAAACGCTGGCTGCATATGCCGCTGCGTGATGCCGATATCATCAGACAACGGCAAACCTCTATCGCTGAACTGCAAGAGATCAGCGACGATCTCCAGCCACTTTTACACCAAGTCGGTGATCTCGAGCGGATCTTGGCACGTCTGGCGCTGCGAACGGCGCGTCCCCGTGATCTCGCACGGATGCGCCATGCCTTCCGTCAGCTGCCTGAGATCCAGCACTGCTTGGCAGAGGTGAGTAGCCCGGGGCTGAATAAACTGGCCCAACAGAGTGGTGATTTCTCAGAGCTGCGTGAGTTGCTGGAACGCGCCATCATTGAAACTCCGCCAGTTTTGGTCAGGGACGGGGGGGTGATCGCCCCCGGCTATCATGAAGAGTTGGACGAATGGCGGGCGCTGGCCGACGGCGCTACCGATTACCTGGATAAACTGGAAATCCGTGAGCGTGAAAAGCTGGGGCTGGATACCCTCAAAGTCGGCTTTAATGCGGTCCATGGCTACTTTATTCAGGTCAGTCGCGGGCAGAGCCATCTGGTGCCGATGCACTATGTACGCCGTCAGACCCTGAAGAACGCCGAACGTTATATTATTCCTGAGCTGAAAGAATACGAAGATAAAGTCCTGACCTCCAAAGGCAAAGCCTTGGCCTTGGAGAAGCAACTGTATGATGCCCTGTTCGATCAGCTACTGCCGCATCTCGAAGCCCTACAGCGCAGTGCAGCTGCGCTCTCGGAACTGGATGTCTTAGCCAACTTGGCAGAACGCGCACTGACTTTAAATTACTGCTGCCCCCAGCTACAGGAAACGCCAGGGATCAGCCTGCGTGAGGGCCGCCACCCCGTGGTCGAACAGGTCTTAAAAGAGCCATTTATTGCTAACCCGCTGGCGCTGTCACCACAACGGCGGATGCTGATCATTACCGGCCCAAATATGGGCGGTAAAAGTACCTATATGCGCCAGACGGCCCTGATTGCGCTGCTGGCTTGGACCGGTAGCTATGTCCCGGCAGAAGCGGTCACACTGGGCCCCATCGACCGTATTTTTACCCGTGTCGGGGCTGCGGATGATCTGGCTTCCGGCCGTTCTACCTTTATGGTGGAGATGACCGAGACCGCGAATATTCTGCACAATGCCACCGCAAATAGCTTAGTGCTGATGGATGAAATTGGCCGCGGTACCTCAACCTATGATGGTCTGTCCCTGGCCTGGGCCTGTGCGGAAAGTTTGGCAAACCGGATCAAAGCAATGACCCTGTTCGCGACCCACTATTTTGAATTGACAGCTTTGCCCGAAAATCTGGAAGGGGTCGTCAACGTCCATCTCAACGCCACTGAACACGGTGACAGCATTGCTTTTATGCATAGCGTGCAAGAGGGACCGGCCAGCAAAAGTTACGGGTTGGCCGTCGCGGCACTGGCAGGTGTGCCTAAAGATGTGATTAAACGTGCCCGCCAGAAGTTACGGGAACTGGAAGTGTTGTCAGCGCAACAGCCTGCGCAGTCTACGCAAGGCCCTCAATTACCGCTGCTCAGTGCTGAGGTCTCCCCAGCGGTAGAAGCGTTGGAAGCCCTGGACCCGGACAGTCTGACCCCGCGTCAGGCGCTGGAATGGTTGTATCGTTTGAAAAACTTGGTCTAGTCGGTCTCCCTGGCCGCCAGTAGATACGGCGGATCGGGGAATAGACAAAAAAAAAACAGCCTGTTTACACAGGCTGCTCTCTTATCTCATCCTTGAAAACGGTCCGTTTCGCGATAACATCCTGTTACTCGCGGAACAAAGCTTCAATGCTAAGACCCTGTCCCTGTAAGATCTCTCGTAACCGACGCAAACCTTCCACCTGGATTTGGCGGACACGTTCACGGGTCAGAGAAATTTCCTGCCCGACATCTTCCAGTGTCGCGGCTTCATAGCCCAGCAGCCCAAAGCGGCGGGCCAGAACTTCACGCTGTTTCGGATTCAATTCGTACAACCATTTCACAATGCTCTGTTTCATATCATTGTTCTGGGTACGATCTTCAGGCCCGGTGTCATTGTCATCTGACAAAATATCCAACAGTGCCTTGTCTGAATCCCCTCCTAACGGAGTATCAACAGAGGTAATTCGTTCGTTTAATTTCAGCATTCTGCTGACATCATCAACCGGTTTATCCAGTTGTTCAGCAATCTCTTCGGCACTCGGTTCATGATCCAGCACATGGGCCAGTTCACGGGCGGTACGCAGATAGACATTCAGCTCTTTAACAATATGAATCGGCAGACGAATAGTACGAGTCTGGTTCATAATTGCCCGCTCAATGGTCTGACGGATCCACCAGGTTGCATACGTTGAAAAACGGAACCCTTTTTCAGGGTCAAACTTTTCAACCGCACGGATTAAACCCAAGTTACCTTCTTCGATAAGATCCAGAAGGGCCAGTCCGCGATTGCTGTAACGCCGGGAAATTTTCACTACCAGGCGTAGGTTACTTTCAATCATACGACGACGTGCTGCCACATCACCGCGTAAAGCTCGACGTGCGAAGAACACCTCTTCTTCTGCAGTCAGTAACGGAGAAAATCCGATTTCCCCAAGGTAGAGCTGTGTCGCATCCAATGCACGTTGAGTGGTTACCTGAGACAGCGCTTCTTCATCAGCTGCGTTGTCTTCTTTAGAGTCATTTGCTACCAGTGCATTTTCATCGAAAACTTCATTGCCATTCTCGTCAAAAGCATCTTCTTGTAACTCATCAACTTTAAGTGTGTTCCGGCTCATCAATGGCTCCTCCCCTTATCCCGGGCAGAGCCATCTCAGCTCTGCCAGCTATCGCTGCGGTAAGTACCGTAGCGGATTGACGGATTTTCCTTTGTAACGAATTTCAAAATGCAGTCTGGTGGAACTGGTTCCTGTGCTCCCCATGGTCGCAATTTTCTGTCCGGCGCTGACTTCCTGCTGCTCGCGGACCAGCATCGTATCGTTGTGGGCGTAAGCACTCAGATAATCATCATTATGTTTAATAATGATCAAGTTTCCGTACCCTCTGAGAGCATTACCGGCATATACCACTCTACCGGCAGCTGTCGCCAGCACTGGCTGACCTCGTGTCCCGGCAATATCGATACCTTTATTGCCGCCTTCCGCTGCGGAGAAGTTGTCTATGATCCGGCCTTCGGTCGGCCAGCGCCAGGTGGTAATAGGTGCTGAACTGACAGAGGTACTGCTAGCTGTCGGCGGAGTTGTCGGTGCGGTAATGGGTGCGGAGGCACTTCCTACCACCGGCGATTTCGACGGTAACAGCTTACTTCCACTGCTTACGGTGCTGTGTGTTTCGTCACCTGAATCATCAGAATACGTAATAACAGGTTGCTGCGCAACCGGGCGTGCTATAGGTTTAACCGATTGAGATGTCGTTTGCTGAGAGGAATCAGCGATTGATAATGCATTATTTCCGGTCAGAGGTTGTCCGCTACTGTTACCCACTTGAAGAACCTGCCCGACGCTCAAGGCATAGGGCGCGGCAACATTGTTACGCTGGGCGAGATCACGAAAATCATTACCGGTGATCCAAGCGATATAGAACAGGGTATCGCCGCGTTTTACGGTGTAGGTTGGTCCATTATAGCTGCCTTTGGGAATATTCCCATAAGAGCGGTTGTAGACGATATGCCCGTTGTCAGTCTGGACTGGTGTCTGAATATTGGATTGTGTAACAGGTTGTGACACAACCTCTCGCTGTGGGCTTACCGACATACTGCTGCCAGGGCCTGTTGGTACAGTATTATTAATCACTGGTGCCGGGGTAACGCTGTTGCTCTCTGCGGTAGAACGGTGTCCCCCGGCACTGCCATTGATCGCCGAAATCGGTGCACCGGCATTGTCGCCGGAACTGCATCCTGCGAGGGCAATAGCCGCCAGAGTTAAAGTCGCCAGACGGCGTAGTGGAAATGACTGAAAAAGCGTGCTTCCCGTGCTCATCGATCCCCCGGAATACATTAGGAAAAGGTATGGCCCTACCGGACAGCCTCAACTGTGAACGCCGGTACAGCCAGAGAAAAGGCGGCTGAGGCTGACATTCCGGTCAGCCTCAGACATCGCAACCTGTAATAGTGAGGAGTCGCCTGTCAGGCGAGATCCCCCTGAATCAATGGGACAAAACGCACCGGCTCTATCACATCATCGCTAAAGGTGTCACCGCTGCGCTGAATTCTTCGCAAAACCTGCTGCTCTTCGCCGACCGGTAAAACCATTATCCCTTGTTCATTCAGCTGCTTACACAGCTCAACGGGGACTTCCGGTGGCGCCGCGGTCACAATAATAGCATCAAATGGACCTCGCGACGGCCATCCCAGCCAGCCGTCACCATGACGGGTAGAGATGTTGTGCAAGTCGAGATGCTTCAACCGCCGTTTGGCATGCCACTGCAATCCCTTGATTCGTTCAACAGAATAAACATGATCCACCAGATGAGCCAGTATCGCAGTCTGATAACCGGATCCTGTGCCGATTTCTAGCACCCGTGATTGCGGGGTTAACCCCAACAACTCGGTCATTCTCGCCACCATATAGGGCTGAGAAATGGTCTGCCCGTAGCCAATAGGCAACGCATTGTTGTCCCAGGCTTTATGTTCAAACGCTTCGTCAATGAAATGATCACGCGGAACCTCAGCGATGGCACGTAAAATATGCTCATCGCTGATCCCCTGCCGACGCAGTTGTTCCAGCAACATCTCAATGCGTTTGTTTAGCATGGCAATGCCACCTCGGCCTGGTTGAGCCAGTCTGCCAGTTTTTCCTGAGCACGATGTGCGGTCAGGTCAGCATCCAGGGCAGTCACAGAAATATATCCCTGCTCAATCGCCGCAAAGTCGGTACCTGGCCCCGCATCCAAGGTGCTCCCCAGAGGTCCGATCCAATAAATGGTTTCGCCACGAGGATCCTGTTGGGTGATTACCTGGTCTGCCGGATGACGGCGACCGCAACGGGTCACCTGATAACCTTTTATCTCTGATAAAGGCAGATCAGGCACATTGATATTCAGTATCCGTCCAGTACGTAATGGCACACGTTGTAGTGCCTGCAAAATAGCGCAGGTCGCCGCCGCCGCGGTTTCATAATGATGTTGTCCGCACAGTGACACTGCTAGGGCTGGCAGCCCCAGATGACGGCCCTCCATCGCCGCGGCCACCGTGCCTGAGTAGATCACATCATCACCGAGATTCGCCCCAGCGTTAATGCCTGAGACCACGATATCGGGTTTAGGTTGCACCAGCGCATTGACCCCCAGAAACACACAGTCCGTGGGGGTGCCCATCTGCACGGCGATATCCCCGTTACCATGGGTAAATGTCCGCAGTGGCGCTTCAAGAGTCAGCGCATTAGAGGCCCCGCTGCGGTTGCGGTCAGGTGCCACAATCTGTACTTCCGCCATGCGACGGAGTGCCGTCGCCAGCGTCTGGATCCCTGGCGCAAATACGCCATCGTCATTACTCAGCAAGATCCTCAATCGCACCTCCCTGTTGTAGTAGTTCACGGACCACACTGGTGGCAAAGCTACCTGCTGGTAGCCAAAATTCTAGGACCAGCGTGGCATCATCCAGCCATTGCCAGACCATATTTTGCGGGACCACCAGCATGGCGCGGCGGGCAGCATCGGTTTTCTCGTTACACAGTAGCGTCAACAGTTGCGGATACTGGTCAAGGATCTGTTGCTCGAACTGTTGTGCTTGCTCTCTAGGCCCCACCTCCCCTCGTCCGGCTAGCGGCGCAGTCAGACGGAGTTCTTGGCGGTCGAGGCGCTGGCGGATATCGTCCATCTCTTCAGGGATCGCCACAAACCAGCTGCCCCGTCCGGTCAGTTGGACACAGTCACCGGGTAACAGTGTCTGGAGATCCCCCTGTGCCGCCAGTCGCGCACTGGTTACCTGATTAAAGATAGCACTGCGCGCCGCAGAAAGTAGTAGGCTGCGTTTATTCCGATCACGAACGGTGATCTCGCCACGCGCCCACTGATCGACCATCGTCAAGTTGTGACCATTGCGACCAAAACGCTGCTCGCCGAAATAGTTTACCGCACCGGCCTCGCGGATCAGCGCTAACCGCGCCTCTGTGGCTTGACGGTCACTGATCTCCCTCAAGACAAGACTAAACGCATTGCCCGCCAGCGCACCGGTACGGATTTTACGCTTATGGCGAGTCACCTGTAGGATCTCACAGCCTTCGAGGCTAAAACCGCTCATGTCCGGCATCTCTTTACCGGGCAGTCGCAGACAAAACGTCTGCTCTGTGACAGCATGGCGATCTTTCATGCCGGCAAAGCTCACTTCACGGGCCGGAATTTTCAGATAGCGAGCCAGCGCATCGGCAACAAAACGGGTATTGCAGCCGGTCTTACGTAGCCGTACCAGCAATTGCTCCCCTTCCCCATCTGGGGAATAACCTAAGTCCTCAATAACACGGAAGTCATCGGCACTGGCACGCAGCACACCACTGGCCTGTGGTTTACCGTGCAAATAGTGAAGTTCACTGAGCGTCATGCAGACACCTTGGTCAGTAGCGCCACCGCTTCACAGGCAATACCTTCGCCACGGCCAGTAAAGCCTAACTTTTCGGTAGTGGTGGCTTTCACATTAACCTGGTCCATATGGCAACCGAGATCTTCAGCAATATTGACCCGCATCTGCGGAATATGCGGTAACATCTTGGGTGCTTGAGCAATCAGTGTCACATCGACATTACCAATCTGATAGCCTTTTTCACGGATCCGTGACCATGCTTCACGCAGCAGACCACGACTGTCGGCACCTTTAAATGCCGGATCGGTATCTGGGAACAGTTTGCCTATATCCCCCATCGCGACCGCGCCTAATAATGCGTCAGTCAGTGCGTGCAGCGCCACATCACCGTCTGAATGGGCGAGGAAGCCCTGCTCAAAAGGAACTCTCACTCCGCCGATGACCAGCGGACCTTCTCCGCCAAAAGCGTGAACATCAAAACCATGACCGATACGCATCAGGGGTTCTCCTCTGTCTGTCTGCGGGTTAAAAAGAAATCTGCCAGTGCCAGGTCTTCAGGACGGGTAACCTTAATATTATCACTGCGTCCAGGCACCAGTTGCGGGTGATAACCGCAGTATTCGAGGGCGGAGGCTTCATCAGTGATTTCCGCCCCGTCGGACATCGCTCGGCTTAAGCACTGAATCAACAGTTGCCGTGGAAAAAGTTGCGGCGTCAGTGCATGCCACAGCGATTCACGGTCCACCGTATGGGCAATATCACGGCGATCCGCGGTGGCACGTTTCATGGTGTCATTCACCGGGGCGGCCAGGATCCCGCCGACAGGGCTTTCAGCGGTCAGGGCGATTAAGCGTGCTAAGTCCCGCGGGTGTAGGCAGGGCCGGGCGGCATCATGAACCAGCACCCAGTCAGCATCGTTAATCACGCCGAGACCGGCCGCCACCGACTCTGCACGGGTATCACCACCGATTACGGTGATCACTCGTGGGTCTGCCGCCAACGGCAAGGTCAGAAACTGATCATCCTGTGGATGTAACGCGACGACCACTTTGGTAATGGCTGGATGACTGAATAACGAGGCAATGCTGTATTCAAGCAAAGTACGCTGACCGATAGTCATGTACTGTTTCGGACGATCGGATTGCATCCGGCTACCGATACCGGCAGCCGGAACGACAGCAATCACATCCGGAAAGGATACGGTGCTATTCATTGTGGTCTTTTATTGTTGTTGGTTTGGTACCGCAGATTGTGCAGTGTGTTTATTCTGCTCTGTCACCAGACGATAGAACGTTTCGCCAGGACGTATCATTCCTAGCTCATTACGTGCCCGCTCTTCAATGGCCTCAGAACCTTCGTTCAGGTCATCGATTTCCGCGAACAGCTGATCATTACGCGATTTTAGTTTTGCGTTACTCGCCTGCTGTACCGCGACTTCCTGATCCACCGTGGTGTAATCATGAATACCGTTTTTACCCAGCCACAATGAGTATTGTAACCAGCCGAGTAAAATCAGTAACAATATTGTCAGTTTTCCCATCCCAGCCCCCTGAAAAACCGCTCAATCATCCCATAACTTTTCGCCGGACTCCACTGCGTCAGCCAAAATGTCGTGCTTTTGATGATAATTCTGTATGAAATATGGCGGTGAGTATGGCTGTTGACGGTCATTTCAGCCACTGCAAGCCTTAGAAAACCGGTTAATTCCACCCGGCAAGGCAAGAAAATAACAGCCAGAAACAACAAATCACAATCAGGAGGGTAAACAGCAAGGTCAGCACTAGCCGACGATTCAGCCAAATACTCAGTGCAATCCCAACAATCACAGACACCGGCAGCAATGCCAGGAAGAAAGGCCAAGTATACAGAAAGAAAAATAGCACACTGGCACCGAAGTAGAAAAACGGTGTAATCAGCGCGAAAAGGTAGGCAAACAGCCCGATCACTCCACCGGAGAGTGAGGCACCGCCTCGATCTTCGGGGGGAACGGGTTGTCTGGTAAGTAATGGAGTGACGTTCTGCATAGCGATCCTGTTAACTCGTTACAGGGCTGAAAACCGCCCTGTAATCTCAGAGATCGATAATATCTTTCCTACGTAGCAGATCGATGATTTCATCACTCAGTTTTGTAACCAATTGTTCTCCGTCAAGATGCAGTTCCGGTTGCTCCGGCGCTTCATAGACGGCATCAATACCGGTGAAATTGGTCAATTCCCCCGCACGGGCTTTGCGGTACAGCCCTTTCGGATCACGGGCTTCGCATACTGCCAAAGGGGTATCGACAAATACCTCGATAAACTGTCCTGGTTCCAGCAACTCTCTGACCATCTGCCGCTCACTGCGATGCGGCGAAATGAACGCGGTCAATACCAGCAAGCCAGCATCCGCCATCAATTTCGCCACTTCGCCAACACGGCGGATATTTTCTTTACGGTCTGCATCGCTAAAACCGAGATCCCGGCACAGTCCATGGCGGACGTTGTCCCCGTCCAGCAGGAAGGTACTCACTCCCTGCTGAAACAGGCGCTGCTCGACCTCATCCGCCAGGGTCGATTTACCGGAGCCAGACAGCCCAGTAAACCAGATGACCCCACCGCGATGTCCCTGCCGTTGCTGACGGTCGTCGCGGGTGATGCTGTGCGCATGCCAGACCACGTTTTCATCATGGGAGGCCATTAACGGCCTCCGGTCAGATCACGGGCACCCCAGTGTGGGAAGTGCTTACGAACCAGGGCATTTAACTCCAGTTCAAAGGCACCGTATGCTGAACCGGCGCTGGCCGTGTCATCTTCCAGCAGTGCAGACACCATGCCAGCCCCCACAGTGACATTGCTCAGACGATCGATAAAGATCAGTCCACCGGTGACAGGGTTTTGCTGATAGCTATCCAGGACCATCGGTTCGTCAAACGTCAGGACCACACGACCGATACCATTGAGCGGTAACTCATCAGTTTCTGAGGTTTCTAGGGTGTTGATATTTACCTGATGCAAGATACGGTCAACGGTAGCACGGGCCTGTTTCCCGGCCACTTTGATCTGGTAGGAGCTGCCCGCTTTCAGGGATTGCTCAGCCATCCACACCACTTCCACTTCCGCAGATTGCACCGCGTTCAGGGTTTCCCCTGCATCCACCAGCAGATCGCCACGGCTGATGTCCACTTCATCATTCAACACCAAGGTCACCGCCTCGCCCACCGACGCCTGTTGCAGATCACCATCAAAGGTGACAATACGAGCGATAGAGGAACTGACTCCGGACGGTAGCACTTTGACCTTTTGACCGACGGTCACTGTACCGGCAGCCAAAGTCCCAGCATAACCACGGAAATCGAGGTTAGGACGGTTGACGTACTGCACTGGGAAACGCATCGGCTGCTCGGCAGTCGGTGGGATCACCTCAACGGTTTCCAGAATTTCTAGCAGCGTCGGGCCAGTATACCAAGGCATGTTTTCGCTATTGCTGGCAACATTGTCGCCGGTTAGTGCAGACAGTGGCACAAAGCGGATATCCAGGTCATCCGGCAACTGGCTGGCAAAGTCGAGGTAATCCTGACGGATATCCTCAAATACCTGCTCTTGGAAATCGACCAAGTCCATTTTGTTGACTGCCACCACCAAGTGTTTGATCCCTAGCAGAGTGGAGATATAGCTGTGACGACGGGTCTGGTCGAGTACCCCTTTACGGGCATCGATCAGTAGAATCGACAGGTCACAGGTTGAAGCACCGGTTGCCATATTCCGCGTGTACTGCTCGTGGCCTGGGGTATCGGCAATAATAAACTTACGCTTTTCGGTCGAAAAATAGCGGTACGCCACATCGATAGTGATGCCCTGCTCACGTTCTGCCTGTAAGCCATCCACCAGCAGTGCCAAATCCAATTTTTCGCCTTGGGTACCGTGACGCTTACTGTCGTTTTGCAGTGAAGACAGCTGATCTTCGTAAATCTGACGAGTGTCATGTAACAGACGGCCAATCAGGGTACTTTTGCCATCATCGACACTGCCGCAGGTCAGAAAACGCAGCAGGCTTTTATGTTGCTGAGCGGTCAGCCAGGCTTCTACGCCCCCCTGAGCGGCAATTTCTTGTGCTAATACTTCGTTCATGGCGGTTTCCTTAGAAATATCCTTGGCGTTTTTTCAGTTCCATAGAGCCTGACTGATCACGGTCAATCACTCGGCCCTGGCGTTCACTGGTGGTCGAAACCAGCATCTCTTCGATAATCTCTGGCAAAGTTTCTGCCTGAGATTCCACGGCACCGGTCAGTGGCCAGCAGCCGAGGGTACGAAAGCGCACCATGCGGTTTTTGATCTCTTCGCCAGGTTGCAGGTCGATACGATCATCATCGATCATCATCAGCATCCCGTCACGTTCCAACACCGGACGCTCTGCTGCCAGGTAAAGTGGAACAATTTCGATATTTTCCAAGAAGATGTACTGCCAGATATCTAACTCGGTCCAGTTCGATAACGGGAACACACGGATGCTCTCGCCTTTATTGATTTGGCCGTTATAGTTGTGCCATAACTCCGGACGCTGATTTTTCGGGTCCCAGCGGTGGAAACGATCACGGAACGAGTAGATACGCTCTTTAGCGCGCGATTTCTCTTCGTCGCGGCGAGCACCGCCGAAGGCGGCATCAAAACCGTATTTATTCAGGGCCTGTTTCAGACCTTCGGTTTTCATAATGTCAGTATGCTTGGCACTGCCGTGAACAAAGGGGTTAATCCCCATTGCCACACCTTCCGGATTACGGTGTACCAGTAGCTCGGCACCGATATTTTTCACGGTGCGATCACGGAACTCGTACATTTCACGGAATTTCCAACCGGTATCCACATGCAACAGCGGGAATGGCAAGGTTCCCGGATAGAAGGCTTTGCGGGCCAGGTGCAGCATCACTGAGGAATCTTTACCAATGGAATACATCATCACAGGGTTGCTGAACTCAGCAGCCACCTCACGGATGATATGAATACTCTCTGCTTCCAGCTGGCGCAGATGAGTCAATCGTTTCTGATCCATACAACTTTCCTCAAACAGAAGGGGGCATTGGCAGGGTATCGTTATCCTGCGCAGATGAAGTTTGAAACCAGGCAAGCTGATCCTGTAATAGAACCACCTCACCAATAACCAGTAATGCCGGAGACGGGGCCTGTTGCGCCAGGTCATTCAATCCGGCGAGAGTGCCTTTGAGCACCTGTTGATCGGCACGGGTCCCGCGGCTAATAATGGCCACCGGCGTCGAGCCATCACGGCCATGGGCGATCAGTTCGCGGCTAATGGTTTCCGCATTGACTGCCCCCATATAAATCGCCAGTGTCTGCCGAGCTCTGGCCAGCGATGGCCAGTCCAGTTCACTACCCGGACGGCAATGGCCGGTAATAAACAGTACACTCTGAGAGTGATCGCGGTGGGTTAACGGAATACCGGCATAAGCCGTTGCACCGGAGGCAGCGGTGATCCCTGGTACCACCTGAAAAGGGATACCGGCCTGAGCTGCCACCTGCAACTCTTCCCCACCACGGCCGAATATAAAGGGATCACCACCTTTTAGCCGCACCACCCGTTTGCCTTCCTGTGCCAATTTAACCAGCAGGCGGTTGGTCTCATCTTGGATCACCAAGTGAGCACCAGCGCGCTTGCCGACGCAGATACGTTCCGCATCGCGGCGTGTCAGGTCGAGGATCTCATCGCTGACAAGATAATCGTAAAGCACCACGTCCGCGAGTTGCAGCACCTGCAATCCGCGTAGCGTCAGTAGCCCTGGATCACCCGGCCCTGCGCCTACCAAGTAAATCTCACCCTGTGGGCTTTGCTGCTGGTTGAGCTCCTGTTCAGCAATCTGTTGGGCCGCCTCAATCTGTCCGCTAGCAATCAAGGCGGAGAAACGGCCACTGAATAACCGCTCCCAAAAATAACGACGACGAGTGACATCCGGCAAGGTCTGCTTAACACGATCACGCCATTCTCCGGCAATACGCGCGACCTCTCCCAGGCTTGAAGGCAGCAATGCCTCCAGTTTTTCGCGCCAGAAACGTGCCAGTACCGGGGCTTTGCCCGCCGAAGAGATCGCCACAATCAACGGTGAACGATCGACAATCGACGGAAAAATAAAGCTGCAACGTGCCTGATCATCGACCACGTTCACAAATTTATGACGTTGTTGCGCGGCATCATAGACATGTTGGTTCAGTTCATTATCATTGGTCGCAGCGATCACTAGAAAGACATTATCCAGCTGCGAAGGCTCAAATTCCGTTGCCAGCCAGCTGATTTGCTGCTGTTGATACAGGGCATTCAGTTCGGTGCCAAATTCGCGGGTTACGACAGAAATGCGCGCCCCGGCCCGGCGTAGCAGGCTAATTTTACGTGCAGCAATTTCTCCGCCGCCGACCACTAGCACGGGTCGGCCGGAGAGCTCTGCAAACAGGGGAAGGTAATCCACAGGCACCTTATTGTTCTTAACTTAGAATATTATTGACTATACGACTGCTGACGCAGGTTTGAAATGTCGATTTGGAATGAGCAGTAACTGAATGGAATATACCCCCGCTACTGGCGGGATCGGGACAGCCATAAAAAATGCCGTACAGCATCACTGTACGGCATAGGCATTTAACCTTCGTGCAGACCACACTCACGCTTCAGGCCGAAGAAGCGGGTTTCTTCTTCTGCCATACCCGGTTCCCATTTACGGGTAGTGTGGGTATCGCCAACCGACAAGTAACCCTGCTCCCACAGCGGATGGTATTCCAGTCCATGCTGTTTCAGGTACTGATATACCTGGCGGTTGTCCCAATCGATAATCGGCAGAATTTTAAACACTCCACGCTGCACAGAGAGTACCGGCAGATGCGCGCGGCTTTCGGATTGCTCACGGCGCAAGCCGGCGAACCAAGTACCGGCATTCAGGCTTTCCAGTGCACGATTCATCGGTTCAACCTTATTCAAGGTATTGTATTGCTCAATCCCCTCAACGCCCTGCTCCCACAGCTTGCCGTAGCGAGCTTCCTGCCAAGCCGGTGACTCTTTAGCTTTAAATATTTGCAGGTTCAGCTTCAACTTTTCGGTAAGACTGTCGATAAACTGATAGGTCTCCGGGAACAGATAGCCGGTATCGGTCAGGATCACCGGAATATCCGGCTGCTGACGGGTGACCAGATGCAGACAGACCGCCGCCTGGATCCCAAAACTGGAACTCAGTACAAACTGACCCGGCAAGTTTTCCAGCGCCCAGCTGACACGCTGTTCCGCAGTCAGGGTTTCCAGCTGCTGATTCACCTCGCTGAGTGCCTGCTGCTGCTGGGTTTTATCCAGTTTTTTCAGTTCAGATAACTCAAGAGACATCTTTACCTCCGTTATTCCCAGAAATCACGGGCCGGGTCGAGAACCGGACGGATCACACCGGCGCGGATCACAAAGTCCCCGAAGCCTTCTTCAGGCTGACGCTCGGTGGCCCAGCGGCCGATCAATTCATCGAGGATCGACAGAATTTCCTGCTCGTTAATATTCTCACGGTACATACGCGGTATGCGAGTACCGATACGGTTACCACCAAGGTGTAAATTATAGCGCCCCGGCGCTTTCCCCACCAATCCAACTTCTGCCAGCAGTGCACGTCCACAACCGTTCGGGCAACCGGTGACACGCAGGACAATATGTTCGTCACCGACGCCATGGTGCTGCATGATGCCTTCCACATGCCCGACAAAGGATGGCAGGAAGCGCTCAGCTTCGGCCATCGCCAGCGGACAGGTCGGGAAAGCAACACAGGCCATGGAGTTCTCACGCTGTGCCGTGACCGATTCCATCAGGCCGTGTTGGCGGGCCAGATCGTCGATAGCCTGTTTATTCTGTTCCGAAACACCGGCGACAATCAGGTTTTGGTTGGCCGTTAGGCGGAAATCCCCTGTGTGGATTTTGGCGATCTCGGCAATACCGCTTTTCAGCGGACGGCCCGGATAGTCGAGCAGACGGCCATTCTCGATAAACAGGGTCAGGTGCCACTGATTATCAATACCCTTGATCCAGCCAAAGCGGTCACCACGGGTGGTGAATTCGTAAGGACGGATCGCCTCAAAGCTCAGGCCAGCACGCTTCTCAACTTCCGCTTTAAACACCTCGACACCGACACGCTCAAGGGTGTACTTGGTCTTGGCGTTTTTACGATCGGTACGGTTACCCCAATCACGCTGCGTGGTTACAACCGCTTCGGCCACGTCCAGCGTCTTGTCTAAAGGCAGGAAACCGATCTCACTGGCGGTGCGGGCATAGGTCGCTTTGTTACCGTGATCGATGGATAAGCCACCGCCCAGCAACAGGTTAAAGCCTACCAGCTTGCCGTTTTCGGCCACCGCCACAAAGTTCATGTCATTGGCGTGCAAATCGACATCATTGTTCGGCGGGATCACTACCGTAGTTTTGAATTTACGCGGCAGATAGGTTTCACCGAGGATCGGCTCAACATCGGTGGTGGCAACTTTTTCCTGATCCCACCAAATTTCCGCATAGGCGCGGGTCTGAGGTAACAAATGCTCAGAAATACGCTTGGCCCATTGGTACGCTTCCTGGTGCAGTTCAGACTCCACCGGGTTAGAGGTGCAGAGCACGTTACGGTTAACGTCATTGGCTGTCGCCAGGGCATCCAGACCGATTTCGTGCAGCATCTGATGTACCGGCTTCACGTTCTTTTTCAGAATACCGTGGAACTGGAAGGTCTGACGGTTGGTCAGACGAATGCTGCCATATAGGGTTTTGTCGGTGGCAAACTTATCGATCGCCAGCCACTGCTGTGGCGTGATGATCCCGCCAGGCAAGCGACAACGCAGCATCATGGCATGACGCGGCTCCAGCTTCTGCTCAGCACGGGCAGCACGAATATCACGGTCATCCTGCTGGTACATGCCGTGGAAACGGATCAGCAGGAAGTTATCGCCGCGAAAGCCACCGGTCAGACCATCGGTCAGGTCGTCAGTGATGGTGCCACGCAGAAAGTTACTCTCTTTTTTCAGGCGCTCTGCATCGGTCAGTTTGCCTTCCACCACTAACGGGCCGGGATTTTGATTACTCATTAGTACACATCTCGCTGGTAACGGCGCGCTACGCGCAGCTCACTCAAATATTCGTCCGCTGACTCTGGGTCCATCTGACCATGCTCAGCAATGATATCGATCAGCGCCTGCTCAACGTCGCGGGCCATGCGGGTAGCATCCCCACACACATACAGATGGGCGCCATCTTGGATCCAGCGCCAGACTTCAGCCCCTTTCTCGCGCAGCTTATCCTGCACATAGATTTTTTCCTGCTGATCACGAGACCAGGCCAGGTCAATATTGGTCAACACGCCATCCTTGACGTATTTCTGCCATTCAACCTGATAGAGGAAGTCTTCAGTGAAGTGCGGATTACCGAAGAATAACCAGTTTTTACCTTCAGCACCGTCATTGTCGCGCTGCTGGATAAAGGCACGAAACGGTGCAATCCCAGTACCTGGACCGATCATAATCACCGGTGCCTGTGGGTTTGCTGGCAGACGGAAGTTATCGTTATGCTCGATAAAGATCCGCACTTCCTCATCTTCAGCCAGACGGTCTGCTAGGAAGCCTGAAGCCCCACCGGTACGCTCACGGCCTTCAATTTCATAACGCACGGCACCGACCGTGATATGCACTTCATCGGCGGTCTCTGCCTGAGAAGAGGCAATCGAGTACAGGCGTGGCGTCAGAGGACGCAGCAGTTCGGTCAGTTGTTCCGCACTCAGCTCTGCCGGTGCGTGGCGCACCATATCGACAATTGGCCATTGCTGGGCATAAGCCTGTAACGAGGCTTTGTCACCGACCAACGCCAACAGTTCACTGTTAGCGGACAGGTGTGCATATTTTTCGACGATCTGTGCAGTATTCACCGTCAGTTCTAAGTGTTTCTGTAAGGCCTGTGCCAGCGGCAGCGGTTCACCGTTCAGGCTGATGCTCTGGCTGCCATCCAGCACCAGCAGATCCAGCAGTTCCTGAACCAATGCCGGGTCGTTATCAAACCAGACCCCCAAGGCATCGCCCGGGGTATAGCGCAGACCGGATTCACCGAGATCAATTTCCAAGTGACGGATATCTTTCTGTGAGTCGTCACCGGTAATTTTCTGGCTAACGGAGAGCGTCGCCACCAGTGGCTGCTCTTTAGTGTATGGCGTGCTGTCGATTTCATCGCTGGCACCCGCCGCCGCCTGAGACACCTGACTGGCGCTAGAGGCTGGCAGACGCTGCTTAAGGGTCGCTACCACCTGCTCACGCCAAGCATCCGCCGCCGCCTGATAATCGACGTCCGCATCACCCCGATCCAACAGACGCTCTGCGCCGAGGTCAGCCAGACGTTGGTCGAAGTCTTTACCGGCTTGGCAGAAAAATTCGTAGGAGCTGTCACCCAAGCCAAACACCGCAAAGGCGGTCTCATTCAGCTTAGGGGCTTTTTTCGACATCAAATATTTATGTAACGCGACCGCTTCTTCTGGTGGCTCACCTTCCCCTTGGGTAGAGGTCACCACCACCAACCATTTTTCCTGGGCGATCTGCTTGAATTTGTAGTCACCGGCGTTAATCAGATTCACCGCAATGTCATGGGCCAGTAGATCATCACGGACCTGCTCCGCCAAACGACGGGCATTACCGGTCTGAGAGGCCGATAACAGCGTGACGGTCGGCGTCGGGGCTGCCGCCTGCGGGGTCTTAGCCGTCAGGGCGGAAGCCGTATTGTCCTGGGGATCACCACTGATACGTCCCCAAAAATAGCCGGAAAGCCATGCCAGTTGCGTAACAGAGAAATCCTGAGTCGCAGATTGCAATTGTGTGAGTTGTTCCGCCGAAAGCGGAAGCTGAGGGGCCTGATTGGTCATTACGTTTATGATTCCAGTATCATCGGCGGAAAAAGAAAAAAGAAATACAGACTGTAAGGTTAACGGAGAGAGTATGCCCGTAAAAGACAGGTTGTGCATATCACATAACCAAATTACCTAACGGGTTTTATAACTATTATTAACCACTAAAAGTGGTAAGTAGAACGCCGACGGGCTATAACAGAAGAATGGGATCGGTTGCAGCGTAAAAGGTCGGGAAAAATGTGAGATATCTGTGGTTTTGCGGTAGAATCTGCGGCTTTAATCACCAGGGTAAATTATGTCTGTTACAACGCTATTTAAAGAATTTCAGTTCGAGGCGGCTCACTATCTGCCGCATGTTCCTGCAGGACACAAATGCGGTCGCCTTCACGGGCACTCTTTTCTGGTTCGTTTAGAAATTACCGGCGAAGTGGACCCGCATACTGGCTGGGTGATGGACTTCGCTGAGCTGAAAGCACGCTTCAAGCCCCTGTATGATCAGTTAGATCATCATTATCTGAACGAGATTGACGGATTAGAAAACCCGACCAGTGAAGTGTTGGCAGCCTGGATCTGGCAGAAGATGAAGCCAGAATTGCCACTGCTGAGTGCAGTGATGATCAAAGAGACTTGCACCGCCGGTTGTGTCTATCGCGGATAACAGGGCGGATCGCACAGTGATCCGCACCTGCCAACAGGCGAATAACTCAGGCAATATTCAGGTATTTATGGGTCTGCATCGACAGACGCCAGTTACGCTCGATACAGGTCGCAATGCAGAGTTCTGTCGCCTCTTTTTTACAGCTGATTGGCTGCAGCGCAATGATACGCGACTTCTCATCATCCAGTTGTGATAGCAGTGCCTCTAACGCCTCGACATCACGCTGGCGAGCCACCGGATGCTTGATTTCATTGGCGCGTTGCAGGGCCGGTAACAGCACATCGTAACCGCCACGCATATTCACTTTCGGTGAGACAGTGACCCAGGTTTGTTCGGAACAACGGATCGGGTGGGTACCGCTGGTTTCGATCTGACAGCTGTAGCCGAAGGCTTCTAGTGCCTCGGTGAGCGGACGCAAATCATAGATGGCCGGCTCACCACCGGTGATCACCACGTGCTTAGCGGTCCACTGCTGATCAAAGATCATCTTCAGGATGGTGAGCGCTTCGGCATTCCCCCACTGTTCGCTTTCCACGGTTTTCACCAGAATATCGCCCACCGGGACTTCATTTTCTGCCGTCATCTCCCAAGTATGCTTGGTATCACACCAACTGCATCCTACTGGGCAGCCTTGCAGACGGATAAAAATGGCCGGCACGCCGGTGTAATAGCCTTCGCCCTGAAGGGTCTGAAACATTTCGTTTATCGGGTACTGCATCACTCACTCAGTCTGAACGGTTCAATAATCGGCTATTATTGCAGATCCTGCCGATCAGATCATGTCCGATACCTTTAGAGCGCACTTTCGGGGCGGTTTGCCGAAATTAGGAGGGCGGGGGGGAGTTTTTACAGACACAAAAAAGCCCCTCGGGTTTCCCCAAGAGGCTTAAGACACAGAGAGCAGCGGCGGTTATGCTTGGCCTTTGATCTCTTTACGTCCGTTGAACTGTGCTTTGTGGCCCAGTGCTTCTTCGATACGGATCAGCTGGTTGTACTTAGCAACACGGTCAGAACGGCTCATTGAACCGGTTTTGATCTGGCCCGCAGCAGTCCCTACCGCCAAGTCAGCGATAGTCGCATCTTCGGTTTCACCGGAGCGGTGAGAGATCACGGCAGTGTAACCGGCATCTTTCGCCATTTTGATCGCGGCCAGGGTTTCGGTCAGTGAACCGATCTGGTTGAATTTGATCAGGATGGAGTTTGCGATACCTTTTTCGATACCTTCTTTCAGGATCTTAGTATTAGTCACAAACAGATCATCACCGACCAGCTGCAGCTTGTCGCCCAGTACTTTCGTCTGGTAAGCAAAGCCGTCCCAGTCAGATTCGTCCAGACCATCTTCAATCGAGACGATCGGATACTCTTTGGTCAACTCTTCCAGGTAATGAGTGAATTCCTGAGAAGTGAAGGTTTTACCCTCGCCTTTCAGTTCATAGTTACCGGTTTCTTTGTTGTAGAACTCAGAGGCGGCACAGTCCATCGCCAGGGTGATATCTTTGCCTAACTCGTAACCGGCGGCCTTCACCGCTTCAGCGATCACTGCCAGTGCTTCGGCGTTAGAAGAGAGGTTAGGTGCGTAACCGCCCTCGTCACCGACGGCGGTATTCAGGCCTTTCGCCTTCAGCACTTTCGCCAAGTGATGGAACACTTCAGAACCGATGCGGATCGCGTCTTTGATGCTGGCAGCGCCCACCGGTTGGATCATAAATTCTTGAATATCGACGTTGTTGTCGGCGTGCTCACCACCATTGATGATGTTCATCATCGGCAGCGGCATAGAGAACTTACCGGCAGTACCGTTTAGCTCAGCAATGTGTGCGTACAGTGGCAGGCCTTTAGAGGCTGCTGCGGCTTTGGCCACGGCCAGAGAGACGGCCAGGATGGCGTTAGCACCGAACTTGGATTTGTTGTCGGTACCGTCGAGCTCGATCATGATCTTATCGATATTCGCCTGGTCTTTCGCATCTTTGCCAGTGACCGCGTCAGCAATTGGGCCGTTTACGGCAGCAACGGCTTTAGTGACCCCTTTGCCCAGGAAACGAGATTTATCGCCATCACGCAGTTCCAGTGCTTCACGTGAACCCGTGGAAGCGCCAGAAGGAGCCGCGGCCAGTCCAACGAAACCACCTTCCAGGTGCACTTCTGCTTCAACAGTCGGGTTACCACGTGAGTCGATGATTTCGCGACCGATGACTTTTACGATTTTGGACATTCGTTTTTCCTCAGTACAAGTTAAGCTAAAACTTCTTAATCCTAAGACAAGCAACGCGCGAAAAGTTCGCGCGTTGCAGTGATAAGCTTACTTCGCCAGACTTTTCTGATGCTCAACCGATGCTTTAATAAATCCTGCAAACAGCGGGTGACCATCACGCGGGGTCGAGGTAAATTCCGGATGGAACTGGCAGGCCACAAACCACGGGTGGTTCGGATTTTCGATGATTTCTACCAGCTGGTCATCTCCGGAACGACCGGCAATCCGTAATCCTGCGGCTTCGATAGGCTTCAGTAACAGATTGTTCACTTCATAACGGTGACGGTGACGCTCGACGATAGTATCAGAGCCGTACATCTGACGCACCAGGCTATCATCAGACAGCTGGCAGGCCTGACTACCCAGACGCATAGTGCCGCCCAGATCGCTCTTCTCATCACGGACTTCCACGTTACCTTCTTCGTCGCGCCATTCAGTGATCAGCGCAACCACCGGATATTTACAACCCGGATCGAACTCGGTAGAACTTGCGTCCGCCATACCTGCCACATTACGGGCAAACTCGATCAGGGCAATCTGCATTCCCAGACAAATGCCTAAGTAAGGGATTTTGTTCTCACGGGCATACTGTGCCGCCATGATTTTCCCTTCGATACCACGGGAACCGAAGCCACCTGGGATCAGAATAGCATCCAGACCACCCAGCAGCTCAACACCACGGGTTTCAATATCCTGAGAGTCGATCAGCTTGATATTCACGGTGACGCGGTTTTTCAGGCCCGCATGCTTCAGTGCTTCAATCACTGATTTATAGGCATCTGGCAGTTCGACGTACTTACCGACCATGCCGATGGTGACTTCACCGCCCGGATTGGCTTCTTCGTAAATCACCTGTTCCCACTCAGACAGGTCCGCCTGTGGCGCGCTCAGGTTGAAGCGTTTACAGATAAACTCATCCAGCCCCTGGGATTTCAGCATACCGGGGATTTTGTAGATAGAGTCGACATCTTTCAGTGAAATAACTGCTTTCTCTGCCACGTTACAGAACAGGGCAATTTTAGCACGTTCGTTGGCCGGGACTGCACGGTCTGAACGACAAATCAGCACATCTGGCTGAATACCGATAGACAGTAATTCTTTGACCGAGTGCTGAGTCGGCTTGGTTTTCACTTCACCTGCCGCCGCCATATAAGGAACCAGCGTCAGATGCATATACAGGGTGTGCTCACGACCAACATCGACGGCCATCTGGCGAATCGCTTCCAGGAACGGCAGTGACTCGATATCACCGACGGTTCCGCCGATTTCAACCAGTACCACATCGTGGCCTTCGCCGCCTTCAATAATGCGCTCTTTGATGGCATTAGTGATATGTGGGATCACCTGGATCGTGGCACCCAAGTAGTCACCACGGCGCTCTTTGCGCAGGACTTCGGAGTAAATACGGCCGGTGGTGAAGTTATTACGGCGGGACATCCGGGTACGGATAAAACGCTCGTAATGGCCCAGGTCGAGATCCGTTTCTGCACCATCATCAGTGACAAAGACTTCACCATGCTGTGTCGGGCTCATGGTGCCTGGATCGACGTTAATATAAGGGTCGAGCTTCATAATGGTCACTTTCAGACCACGAGCTTCAAGAATAGCTGCCAGGGAGGCTGCAGCAATGCCTTTACCCAGAGAGGATACGACCCCGCCGGTCACAAAAATATAGTTCGTTGTCATGCTGAACCTGAGAGTTAAGGTTTAAAGACGGTGGAATCACCAGGACGGGAAAATAGTATACCCGAAAGCCTTCTCGGCGACAATTGATGATTCATTTACTCTTCACTCTGCTTAACCGACACCTTACGTGAATCTGTGCCAGCAATTGTTGATTTTCATCACATTTTTCAGCCTTTTTGGCAAAAAGCTGAAACGAGTTAGCTTTCTAAGAACGGTGTTTTTTCAGCTTTCTGTCTATTTTCACAGAGGAGAGTCGGAAATCTGTACTCTTTCCCCCTCCGAGTTCATCGCCTGACTTGCATCGAAGATATTATTAAGAATAACTAATGAATCAGAAAGTGAATACTGGAGGCCACTTTTTAGTGATAGGTACTTCTTTCACCGCCGGACTATAGTGAAATTCAGGATAACTGTGATGAGAGGTTGTTATGAGATCGAAACTTACCCTGTCGCTACTTGCTACTGCATTATTATCAACATCAGCACTGGCTCTGGCAGCAGATCCACCAACGGTATCCGGTAAAGCCGATATTCTGGTTCAAAGCCAGTCATCTTGGAACAATAAACCCTACGTGCACTACCCGACCCAACGGCCTGAATTGACCGTGATCCGTATGACTATTCCGGCGAATTCGGCTCTCCCTTGGCACCAGCATAACTTCCCTAATGCGGGGTACGTGCTTAAGGGCCAGTTGACCCTGCAGGACAGAGCCTCTGGGAAATCCGAAACCTTCAAACAGGGACAGGCTTTTGCCGAGTCAGTGGGTGATATTCACCGTGGTGTCAGCGGCCCAGAAGAAACGGTATTGTTGCTGACCTATTCAGGGGTGAAAGGTGAGCCGACCTTTGTTCCTGCTCCTGGTGAAAAAGCAGAGTATTGATTCTCTGTGATGCCAGAGGACGGTGCGATGCGTCAGCGCCGTCCTGTCGCGAAACCTATCGTGAGGTTAGGCCTTTTCCTGTTGCTTGACCTGCTGCCAAGCAGCTTCCATCTGCTCTAGGCTGGCATCGGGCATGGTCAGTCCCTGAGCGGCGATAATCGCCTCGACCTGACGAAAACGCTTTTCAAATTTGTCATTGGCTTTCTGTAAGGCAATTTCCGCTTTACTGCCTAGATGACGAGATAAATTTACCGTGGCAAATAATAGATCACCAATCTCCTCTTCCAATCGCTGCGGGTCGATCACCGCCCTGTTGGCTTCTTCCATCACTTCCGCAATTTCTTCATGGACCTTAGCGAGCACCGGTGCGGTCTCATTCCAGTCAAACCCGACATTACTACAGCGCTTCTGTATTTTATGGGCGCGCATTAGCGCCGGCATCGCACGAGGGATATCGTCCAGCGCGGAATTCATCGACTTCTCAGCCCGTTCCTGCTGCTTAAGCTGTTCCCAGCGCTGATTAATCTCTGCCACATCCTCTGTCTGAACGGCGGCAAAGATGTGCGGATGGCGGCGTTCCAGCTTGTCGCAAATACTCTGACAGATATCCTCAAAATCGAATAACTGTTGCTCGGCGGCCATCTGACCGTAGAACACCACTTGAAAAAGCAGATCTCCCAGCTCTTCGCGCAAATCGCGATAATCGCCACGCTGGATCGCATCGATAACCTCATAGGTCTCTTCGAGGGTGTAAGGGGCAATACTGGCAAACGTCTGCTGTTTATCCCATGGGCAGCCCTGCTGCGGGTCACGTAGCTGCTGCATAATGGTGATCAAACGGGTAATAGCGGGTTCTGCTGGGGTCATAAACGGGTCTCGCGAGGGGATAAAGGTCTCCGCCGCGGGGCGACGGATACCGGAGTAAACTCAGTGACGGCGTTTTGCATCAATGACGTCAGGTAACTGGTTGAGGCGGGCCAAAATGCGGCTCAATACCTGCTGATTATAGATTTCGATATCCATATCGATGGTCGCCAGCTGATTTTTGGTGTCGCTGTGGCTGGACACCCCGAGGACATTCACTTTTTCATTGGCCAAAATGGTGGTGATATCACGCAATAGGCCGCTACGATCGTTGGCGACCACTCTAACCACCAGCGAATAGCCGCTAGAGTAACTCTCGCCCCACACCGCATCGACAATGCGCTCTGGCGCATGGTTGGTCAACTCAGCCAGTTGATCACAGTCGGCACGGTGGATGGAGATCCCTCGCCCTTGGGTAATAAAACCGACAATATCATCCCCAGGGATGGGCTGACAGCAGCGGGCGATGTGGTGCATCAGATTACCGACACCTTCAACCACCACACGACCACTGTCTTTACCGCTTTGCTGATGGCTGTGAGATTTCTGTGTCAGCTGGCGCAGTGCTTCACGATCCTGCTCTTCTGCGGTGGGCTTATTCAGTTTGCCCTGCAGGAAGTTGACCATCTGGTTAAGACGGATATCGCCCCCACCGATCGCGGCTAACACCTCGTCAATCGAGGTCATGTTATAGCGCGGCAGCAGCAGCTTTTCGGCCTCTTTAAGGCTGATATCCATCTGACTGAGTTCGCTGTCGAGGATCTGCCTACCTGCGAGGATATTTTTATCGCGATCCTGCTTTCTGAACCAGGCATGCACTTTGGCCCGGCCACGGCTAGTAGTGATATAGCCGAGGTTAGGATTCAGCCAATCACGGCTCGGATTCGGCTGCTTTTGGGTGATGACTTCAACCTGGTCGCCCATCTGTAACTGATAGGTAAAGGGTACGATGCGACCACTGATTTTGGCGCCGATACAACGGTGGCCGATATCACTGTGGATATGGTAGGCAAAATCCAACGGTGTTGAGCCGGCAGGCAGGTCAATAACGTCCCCTTTCGGGGTAAACACATAGACACGGTCATCGAAAACTTGGCTGCGGACCTCTTCGAGCATCTCGCCGCTGTCAGCCATCTCTTCCTGCCACGCAATTAACTTACGCAGCCAAGCGATACGCTCTTCATGACCGGCGGCACCGCGGGCACTACTGACCCCCGGCCCCTCTTTGTACTTCCAGTGTGCTGCCACCCCCAGCTCTGCATCTTCGTGCATCTGTCGGGTACGGATTTGAATTTCCACCGTTTTGCCCTGCGGCCCCAGTACCACGGTATGGATCGACTGATAACCGTTGGGTTTTGGGTTAGCCACATAGTCATCGAATTCACTCGGTAAGTGACGATACAAAGTATGGACGATGCCTAAGGCTCCATAGCAATCCTGTAAACGTTCCGCAACGATACGTACCGCACGGACATCAAAGAGTTCGTCAAAGGACAAGGATTTTTTCTGCATCTTACGCCAGATGCTGTAGATATGTTTAGGTCGGCCATACACTTCGGCGCGGACCCCTTCGCGGGTCATTTCCTGGCGCAGATTATTAACGAAGTCATCAATATAGTGTTCACGATCGACGCGTCGCTCATGCAGCAATTTGGCGATACGTTTATATTCGTCTGGATGCAGATAGCGGAAGCAGTAGTCTTCCAACTCCCATTTCAGCTGACCGATCCCTAAACGGTTGGCCAGCGGCGCATAGATATTGGTGCTCTCTTTGGCGGCCAGCACCCGTTCGTCTTCTGGCGCATCTTTCATTTCACGTAGATGCGCGACCCGCTCCGCCAGTTTAATGACTACACAACGGAAGTCCTCGACCATCGCCAATAGCATACGGCGGACATTATCCACCTGCTCAGAGGCCATGGAGTCATTGTGGGTCGCTTTAAGCTGGCGAATGGCGTCCATATCGCGCACGCCGTGCACCAGAAAAACAATCCCCTTACCGAACCGCTCTTCCAGTTGTTCTTCGCTGACCACATTTTCATTGGCTAGAGGGAACAGCAACGCGGCGCGCAGGGTATCGTTATCCATGCTCAGTTCGGAGAGGATTTCCACCATCTCAATACCGCGCCATAAGAGCATCGGCTGCAGAGGATGATGGCGGGTCTCGGTTTCGCAATAACGCCAGCAGTCTGCTAGTCGCTGACAGGATTGCTCATTGGCAATCCCGAGACTCGCTATCCACTGCTCCGGGTCAAACTCACCCGCCGTGTTCATGTGCGCACTTCTTACCGCAACCATATCTTCTCCTGAATAATGACGCGTCCGATCGTTTAAGGTCTACTGAAAAGCACCATAGATTCCAGATGGCTGGTATGTGGGAACATATCCAACATCACCACCTGTTCCGCGGTATATCCTGCGGCTAATAAAGGTTCACTGTCACGTGCTAAAGTGGCCGGATTACAGGACACATAGACAATCCGCTGTGGTGCCAACGCGATAATATGGGACAGTATTCCTGCAGCGCCGCCACGGGCCGGGTCGAGCAAGACTTTGGTAAACCCTTGCTCAGCCCAGGGCTGTCCGCTGACGTCTTGGTCTAAATCATGCTGCCAGAAAGTGACATTTTGCATCCCATTCTGCTGTGCATTATAGGTGCCCTGACGCACTAACGCGCTGACACCTTCCACCCCGACAATACTTTCTGCCACTCTTCCCAGCGGTAAAGTGAAGTTCCCCATACCACAGAACAGGTCAAGGACCCGATCTCCCGGTTGCAGGTCCAGCCAACGTAGCGCAGTCGCCACCATCTGCTGGTTCACCTTATCGTTAACTTGGATGAAATCCTGCGGGCTGAAGTATAGCTTCAGCTTATCCGACTGATAGTAAGGTATTTCCCCGCATAGAAGTTGCAGACTGTCACTGTCCGGTGCAAAAAAGAGTGTCAGTTGATGACTTTGCGAAAATCGTTCCAGTTTTTGCTGGTCGCTTGCAGAGAGGGGTTTTAAATGGCGTAACACCATCACCCGAGTGTTGTCAGCCTGCACCAGCTCAAGGTGTCCAAGATCCCGGACCGCCTCTAAGTCACTCAAGCAAGCTTGGATCTCTGGGAGCAACTCACTGAGGGGTTGCACCATCACAGGGCATTGCGCGATGCTAACGATGGCATTACTGCCCTGACGGCGAAAGCCCATCTCCAAAACCTGCTGCCGAGGATCCCAACGCAAGCTCAGTCTCGCCCGCCGCCGATAGTGCCAGCTATCACCACGGATGATCTCATCAACCTGCAGCGGCTGGCCGCAGGCATGGCTCAATTGGCGTTCTAGGGCCTCACGCTTACTCTGCTGTTGTAACTTTTCACTGACATGTTGCTGCTGGCATCCGCCGCACACCCCAAAGTGGGGGCAAACAGGAGACTGGCGCTCAGGACTGCGAGTTAAAATACGCGTCGCCTTGCCACGCGCATAGTGACGCTTATCTTCACTGAGCAGTACCTGTACCTTTTCCCCCGGCAGTGCGCCAGCGACAAATAGGGTCTTACCCTGATGTTTGGCGACTCCCTGCCCGAAGCCATCCAAAGCTTCTATGGTCACGGTCAGCTCTTTACGCGGGGCCGCTCGCTTGGCAGAAGAGTAAAATTGCACCATCGGTCATTGGTTCCCGTACTGTGACAGAGAAAATGCCAGTAAGATGGCAAGGTTTCCTCTATCCGGTAATATTCTGAAGACAATGATACGGAAAAACAGCGCGGTTGTGGTGTGAAAAAGCTAAAAAACATAAATATCTTAAATATCATAACATTCATGAATACTTTTTCACTGCCCGAGGGCCGCTGCGACACCCAACTCGGGCGCAAAAAAACGGGCAACAACGGTTATTCCGTGCTGCCCGACATCGTTGAGTGCCAAAAAAGATTACAACACGGTGATCCAGTGCTGTAACCAAGGTAACGCCGCCTCTTCCGGCAGAGGGGTTTCCTGGGCATCCACCAATAATACCTCGCCGATACGCTGAGCCTGGTGCTCCTGCAGCAACTGATCAAACGCTAGACCGGCAGCACAGTAGTCACTGTAACTGCTGTCACCGAGGGCAATAATGCCGTAACGCCGTTGCGGCTGATAACCGTGTTCGGTACGAAGGCTGTTATACAGCCCGGCAATACTGTCCGGGAAATCGCCCTGTCCGGTGGTTGAAGTAATGATCAGATGGATCTCAAGGCTATTTTCCAGCCAGTTGCTAAGGGTAGGCTCTTCAAATAGCTCCACCTGATGGCCGGCGGCCTCCAGCAGGGGCTGAGCCTCCTCGGCGATCAATTGTGAATTACCGTAGACCGTACCGATAAAGATACCAATGCGTGCCATTAGGCCTCCCCTATTTCGCTGTCTGTCACAGTCGCGGTACGCGGCAGCTCGGCTAACTGATCTTGCCAACCAAAATGTCGTAACGCCTGTTGCCAAACCCCATCTAATCCCGCTTCGAGGAGCAGTGCCTGGCCGGTCACCGGATGGTTCAACGTCAGTCGAGAGGCGTGCAGCATCAGATGACTGATACCAAAGTGTTGTGCCGCACCGCGGTTTTGGCGCAAGTCACCGTGGTTTGTGTCACCGATTATCGGGTGACGCAGGTGTGACATATGACGTCGCAGCTGATGTTTACGCCCGGTTTCCGGGGCCAGCTCCATCAGTGTATACCGGCAGCTATCATAACGCCCGATGGGAACCGGCATTTCCACTTTCGCCAACGGTTGATAGTGGGTCACCGCCGCCTGCGGCTCACGGACCTCGCTGGCGTGTTTATCAGCGATTTTATCTCGTTCTTCGGTCAGCGGATAATCAAGGGTGCCCGCCTGTTCTAACCAGCCACGAACGATAGCATGGTAGGTTTTCTGTAATTGATGCTGTTCAAATTGCTGCGACAGTTGCCGGGCCACCTCTGAGGAGAGAGCAAACAACAGCACCCCTGACGTCGGGCGGTCGAGCCGGTGTACGGTAAACACATGTTGCCCTAACTGATCTCTCAGAGTCTGCATCACAAAAACCGTCTCATGGCGGTCCAGCCAGCTACGGTGGACCAGCATCCCGGCCGGTTTATTGACAGCGACAATCCATGAGTCCTGATAGATGATTTCAAGCATTAACGAGTTTCTTGTATAAAAAGGCCATCCAGTTGCGACAGAGTCAGCAGCAACACCGGACGAACGTTAAGCTGTGGTTGCAGCGCCATTTCAAAATAAGGGGCCACGGCTAGATTAACCGGTAACGGCCGTCCAGCATCCATCAACTGAGTCATGCGCGGGATAAAAATCCACTGCAGCCATTCGAGTGGCTCAAGGGTATCAAGGCTGAAAGGCTGGTCGCTTTTCAAGGCCTCTTCTGCTGGGGGGGAACTCTGCCAAAGTTCGTGATCACGCAGGATCTGTTCTAGTTGCGACAAGCGCAGCCGGACGAGGTGATGTTCAGCCACTGACTGTCTCCTTTTTTACGGATGAAAACGCGTCAGCATACCATTATCGCAGCAAAAAGGCTGGCACGAAAAAAAGGGAGTACTGTAAAAACAGTACTCCCAATCCGTTAGCAGCAATCCGGCTACATTAGTGCTCCCTGCATTCACAGGACTTTATCAGTAGTCACCAGTCATCCTGACCGGTTATCTGGTCCTTAGCGCCACAATTACTCCACAACTGCGACTCTCCTTCTGGTGAAGGTTTTTTGCCCATAAGAGCCGGTTACTTCATCCTGAAACAACCTTAGGGTATCCGAACATCCTGTACTGATACCACCGTCCCTGATCAGTTTCCATCCTGAAAACCTGTGACGTCCATGGCCTCCTGCCAGTGATGCGTATTTTGTCAGAGTAATGACTTTTCGCAACGAAATTTTTACTGTAAAAATCTTATTAAACGTTATATTTCAACAACTTTAACAGTAACTACCTGAAAGCAGGGAGCTTTATATAAATACAAATTTGAGACAATATTAGGTTTTCTTGATCCAGATCAAATTAAGAAACAGAGCGTTTCTCTGAATTTTTACCGTAATCCGTTATTTCACAATAACGATTTCACATTCAGCCAGAAAGTCTGCTAGGTTTTCGCTGAGGATCTCACGTTTTTTGCTGCCTAGCGCCTCGCGGATCACTTCTCCGGTGAGATTACAGACAGAGATAATTTCGGTGTCATGATCGGTGGCGCCAATAAACAAGGTCGGTGTCTGTTTAAGCCGGCGTTTCATCACCAGATGACCGATCAGATTCTCTTGGACCCGCTGGAAATCCTCTTCATTCCAGACCTGCAGCAGAGTGATAGACTGACCACGAAAGGAAACCGCCATATCCGCTGCAAACTGAGCGGTATACCAAGCCACCACTGACGGTTGTAGTGCTATCTCAACACCACGCTCTACTGCGTCGAGGTGAGCTGGCAGCGTAAAAGGCTGTGGCAGCCAATAAACCCCGTGTTCTGCTCGCTGCTGTACACAGGGGGAGTCGATATCTGCCAGGCCGATACTGACCGGTAGGTGACCGGTTTGCTGCTGCCAACTATCACAGAAGCGGCGGGTAAAGTTATGTATCGCATCTAAGCTATGCTGCATCATTCATTTTCTCATCTCTGATAGGGTACACTGAGCACAACACTTTATTTTCGTGGTACTCCTATGACTTATTATGACCAACATCAGGCCCTAGAGGGACTGACTCTGGGCAAAAAAACTGCTTATATCGAGCATTATGCCCCAGAATTACTGCAAGCGGTGCCCCGCAGCCTCAACCGTGATGCGCTGGCTCTGCATCAAGATAACCTCCCCTTTAGCGGCGAAGATCTTTGGACGCTCTATGAGCTCTCCTGGCTGAACCCACAGGGTGTTCCTCAAGTGGCGATCGGCTATGTCTCCTTGGCCGCTAACAGCCTGAATTTGATCGAATCGAAAAGCTTCAAGCTCTACCTAAATAGCTTCAATCAGACCAAGTTTGCCGATCGTGAAACCGTCCGTCAGACACTGGAACAGGATCTCAGTGGCTGTGCACAAGGGCAGGTCATGGTCAGGCTGTGTAGCCTGAGCGATGTGGAGGGTGAAGCCGTCGGCGCCTTCGACGGTGAGTGCATTGATGATTTGCCGATCACCGTGGATAACTATAGCTTTGATAATTCCCTACTGTCAGGGGCTACTTCCACGGAAATTGTCGAAGAGACTCTGGTCAGCCATTTACTGAAATCCAATTGTCTCATCACCCAGCAGCCGGATTGGGGGTCGGTAATGATCCGTTACCGCGGACCCCGTATTGATCGCGAAGCCCTGCTGCGTTACCTACTCTCTTTCCGGCAGCATAACGAATTCCATGAGCAATGTGTGGAGCGTATCTTCAATGACTTACTGCAATTTTGCCAGCCGCAGGCCCTAACTGTTTACGCCCGTTATACCCGCCGTGGCGGATTAGATATTAATCCGTGGCGCAGCAATGTACCTTTTGACGCTCCGGTAGCCCGTTTAGCCCGTCAGTAACGCCCAGCTCCCTGCTCTGCTCACAGCTGTACACACTTAATGCTTGTGAAAAACCGTACGCCGACGATACTCTGAATGACCGGTCGCTGTCAGACAGCACCGGACAGGGAACCGGCGTCACGGTAATGAGTTACCCGCGCTGTGTGAAGTTGCAGTCCCCCTGCGGGGAATAAGGAGTTCTCTTGATTACACACGTAAGCCCTCTCGGGGCCATGGATCTGCTTTCGCAACTGGAAGTGGATATGCTGAAAAGAACCGCCAGCAGTGATCTCTATCAGTTATTCCGTAACTGCTCGCTGGCCGTGCTGAACTCCGGCAGTCAGACTGATAGCAGTCAGCAACTGCTCTCCCAGTTTACCGATTTTGATATCAATGTGTTGCCCCGCCAGCGTGGGGTAAAACTTGAACTGATTAATCCGCCAGAAAATGCCTTTGTCGATGGGCAGATTATCCGCTCACTGCAAGCCAACCTGTTCGCGGTATTACGCGATATTCTGTTTGTTACCGGCCAATTGAATCATTCGCCGCGCTTTCGTGAACCGGCGCAAAAAGATTCAGCGTATATCACCAATATGGTGTTTTCGATTCTGCGAAACGCTCGGGCCCTGCATGTCGGTGAACTGCCGAACACGGTGGTGTGTTGGGGGGGGCACTCGGTCAATGCCGGCGAGTACCAATATTGCCGTGATGTTGGCACCCAGTTAGGGTTGCGTGAATTGAATATCTGTACTGGCTGTGGGCCGGGAGTCATGGAAGCGCCGATGAAAGGGGCAGCAGTCGGCCACGCACAACAACGTTACCGTGATAGCCGCTTTATCGGGCTGACCGAGCCATCCATCATTGCCGCAGAGCCACCGAATCCGCTGGTCAATGAGCTGATCATCATGCCGGACATCGAAAAGCGCCTCGAAGCCTTTGTGCGTATCGCACACGGCATTATTATTTTCCCAGGGGGGGTCGGCACGGCCGAAGAATTACTCTATCTGCTTGGCATTATGATGCACCCGCAGAATCGGCAGCAAGTATTGCCGCTGATCCTAACCGGACCGAAAGAAAGCGCTGATTATTTCCGCGTCCTCAATGACTTTATTGTGAATACCCTCGGCGAGGAAGCCACCCGTCATTATCAAATCATTATTGATGATGCAGCGGAAGTGGCAAAAACCATCAAACAGGCGATGCCCGCGGTAAAAGAATATCGTCGTCAGACCGGTGATGCCTACAGCTTTAACTGGTCCTTGCATATTGAACCTGACCTGCAATTGCCGTTTCAGCCGACCCATGCCAACATGTCTGCGCTCAATCTTAATCAGGATCAGCCAAAGGAGAAACTGGCCGCTGACCTACGGCGAATGTTCTCTGGGATCGTTGCCGGAAATGTCAAAGAGTTTGGCATTCGGGAAATTCGCAATCACGGGCCGTTTAAAATTCACGGTGATGCCGATATCATGCACCGTATGGATGAGATGCTGCAGGGCTTTATCGCCCAGCACCGCATGAAGCTGCCGGGCACGGCCTACGTTCCCTGCTACGAAATCATCAAATAACACGGAGAGTTACCGGCGTAATGCCGGTAACTCTCTGCTGACTAACCGCGTTTCCCCTGACCTGCCGACCATGATGACTTTGCACTTACTGATTATCGATGCCCTTAACCTAATCCGCCGTATCCATGCCGTACAGGGTACCCAATGCCGCACCGGTATCCGCTCTGCGCTACATCAATTGCTGCAACATAGCCAACCGACCCATGTGGTGGCGGTGTTTGATAACCCCCAGCAGCGTGAAGGTTGGCGTCATCAGTTGATGGCCGGCTATAAAGCCGGACGGGCAGAAATGCCAGACGATTTGCGTCAGATGATGCCGGAGTTACAGCAGTTGTTCACCGAGTCAGGGATCCGCTGCTGGCATGCCGACAAAGACGAAGCGGATGATCTGGCGGCGACCTTAGCGACGAAAATGGCACAGGCGGGGCATCAGACTACCATTGTCTCGACCGATAAAGGCTACTGTCAGTTGTTGGCGCCGGACATTCGGATACGGGATTACTTTCAGAAACGTTGGCTGGATGTCCCCTTTATCCGTCAGCAATACGGCGTCACGCCGCAGCAATTACCCGATTATTGGGGACTGTGTGGCATCAGTAGTAGTAAAATCCCAGGCGTGGCCGGTATCGGGCCTAAAAGTGCGGCGGAACTGATCACCGAGTACGGCAGTCTGGAAGCGGTGTTCCAGCACAATGAACAGCTACCAGAGAAATGGCAGAAAAAATTGGCAGGGGCAGAACAGATTGCCCTGCTGTCCAGACAGGTTGCCACACTGGCTACCGGTCTGGACTTACAGGGCAATTTAAGCAGCTTACGTTATCAACCGAGCGGGGAGTAACCCTCAGTCACGCTCATCGCGACGGCCAGGGGTAGCCCCCCAGATACGGCGCACATGCACGGTAATTTCCTCACGATCGTGGTAGAGATGGCGCGCTTGGATCTGCGCGTTAATCCCATTTTCCGTCAGCCGCTCCTGCATCATTTGCAAGTTTTGTGTCACTTCTTCATAACGCTTTTTCATTGGCAGCTTGAGGTTAAAAATCGCCTCGCGGCACCAGCCATTCACCAGCCAGTCAGTCATCAGCGAGGCGACCCGAACCGGTTTTTCCACCATATCGCACACCAGCCAAGTCACGTTACTTTTCGGTGGACGGAATTTAAAACCATCTTCGCGGTAATGCATAACCTGCCCGGTATCCATCAGTGACGGGGCCATAGGACCGTTATCCACGGCATAGACCATCATGCTGCGCTTCACCAATTGATAGGTCCAGCCCCCCGGGCAGGCCCCCAGATCCACGGCATACATGCCGCTGCCCAGGCGTTCGTCCCACTCATCCGGTGGTACAAAGGTATGGAAAGCCTCTTCCAATTTCAGCGTTGAGCGGCTTGGGGCATCGGCTGGAAACTTGAGCCGCGGGATCCCCATAAACAGCGCCGAGTTATTCTCTGGGTAGGAATAACCCACATAGCAGGTACCGGAAGCGATAAAGAAGACATGCACCACCGGACGCTTTGCACTTTCATAGTTCAGCAAGATCCCGGCCTGACGCAGTGCCGCCCGCAACGGCACAGTAAATTTACGGCAGAATTTGAGTAACTCTTTGGCTTCGTTGGTATCCGGCACTTCAACGCGCAGTTCACCGCCCTTCTCCACCGCCCCGGTCAGCATACCGGTGATCGGTGTTACTCGATCCTCGGCCGGCAGATCGCGCAGTAATTCGCCGACTACAATCATCTGGCGGGCAAAAATCAACGACTGGAACGGGATGCTACGGATCAGCTTGTCAGCATCTTCATACTGATAGCATTCAAAGATCACATATCCAGAGTTATCTTTCACCCTGGCAAAACCGAACACTTCCAGTGCGGTGGCACGGGCGGTAATCTCCGCTGCACACTCTTTTTCAAACCCAGTACGACAATAGAGTAAAACTTTATTCATGGCAGTCTGCCCTTTGTTTCAGACGCAGAGCGCCAATCAACATCAATAACCATCCCGCCAGGAAGCATAGACCTCCAAGCGGCGTAATAAATACCCAAAACTTCAGGTGTGTCAGCGCCAGCGCATACAGGCTGCCACTGAATAACACCACACCTAATGCCAATAACCCGGCACTACGCTCAAACCAGCGGCTGGCTGGCCGAATACAGGATAACCCCAAGATTGCCAGTGTATGCCAAGCTTGGTACTCAAGCCCGGTGTGGATCCACGCCATCTCCTGAGTACCAAGGATTTTACTGAGTACATGGGCACCAAAGGCCCCAAAAGCTACCAGCAAAAATCCGCTGATCGCCACAAAGAGTAACTTGCTACGGCTGGACATAATGGATCCCTCATCCTCTTGGCGACGTTGTGTCTTGCTAATCATAACGGAAGCGGAAATTTTCCTGCTCACTGGCAGCCCTTGCCAGGATCCACTGCCTGAAAGCGGCTATTTTACCCAGATCTGCCTGACTGTCATGACAAACCAGATAAAAAGCGTTGTGACTGGCTAAAACATCGGTAAATGGCGACACCAGCCGCCCGCTTTCCAGCTCGCTCTGCACCATGACGTTATTCGCCAACGCAATACCCTGGCCATGGATTGCCGCCTGTAACACCATAGCGGTATGGCTAAAAATCGGTCCCTGCTGCACATTGACCTCTCCCAAACCCAATTGCCGGGTATAGCTCTGCCAATCGCGACGGGAGGCATCATGTAACAAGGTAAAGTTCACCAGATCCGCCGGACTCTTCAGTGCATGTTCACCGGCCAGCAGCGCTGGCGAGCAGACTGGCAGCAGGTACTCGGCATACAGTTTTTCAACTCTTAGGCCCGGCCAGTTACCACGACCGTAGAAAATGGCCACATCCACATCGTCTGCTAACTTGTCCTCTTCGCGATCCACCGCTTGGATACGCACATCGATACCCGGGCAATCCTGATTAAAACTGGAGAGCCGGGGCACCAACCACTGGATAGCGAAACTCGGCAACAGACTGACCGTCAGGGCCCCTTTGGCACTGCGTGCCTGTAATTTGCGGGTCGCGTCATTCAGCGAGGCGAAAATCTCTTTAATATCCAGCGAGTAACTCTGCCCCTCTTCGGTCAATAACAATGAACGGTTACGACGGCGAAACAGTTTCAGTCCCAGAAAATCTTCCAGAGATTTAATTTGATGACTGACAGCAGCCTGTGTCACGAAGAGTTCTTCAGCAGCTCGGGTAAAGCTCAGGTGGCGGGCCGCGGCATCAAAGACTTTGAGGGCATTTAACGGCGGAAGGCGTTTCGACATTTCTGTTCCCGGAGATATCAGCGAAAGAGACCTGACGGCTATCGCCAACAGGCATTAGTTTTTTTTATCCGAGGCATTATAAATTGTCCCTTGAGGAAGCGCCAGCAAATACCTATAGTTCACGCACTTCCTGAGCCGGAACGAAAAGCGACTGACCCTTCATATCAGTGGCTTTTGGCTTTGGGTGGTGATGTTGTGTTTGCATTTGGTCTGTTGTTCAGACCTGATTTATTTCCTGTGATATACCCTGTCTGTCCATAGTTTATATTTTTTCAGCACCGCTTCTAGCGGTGCTTTTTTTTGCCTAAAATATTCAATGCCGAAGATTATGCTGCTGTAGGAAGCTAACGCAGGACAGCCTGTAATAAAGCCAGCTTATCCGAAAGCCAATCGTTTGCGCGTTTTTTTGGGATAGATCCTACTTATGCATAAGCAGTGATAATAAAGGCATAATTAAGCAATAAGCCAAGGGGAGGAAATACAGGAAAGTCTGGGAGGAAAGGCAGCCATGAAGGCTCACAGCTGCCAGAAAACAGGGAGATTACTGACCCATCTCTGTCATTTCTTTCACGTCAGCGCGGTTAATCTGCTGTTTAATGCCATTGCTGTCTTTGTAGACAATCATTCCGGTATCATCATCCACTGAAGGCTTGCCCTGTGCTACGATAGTACGACCATCATTGGTGTGCATCACGTAGTTAGAGGAACAGCCTGCTAGGGTGAAAACCAGAGCGGAAACGGCGAATGCTGCTGCAAGTTGTTTTTTCATTTTATTACTCCTACAGATAAGAATACCTTAAACTGTCAGCTAACCTGCGCGAACGCAGTCCGTGTTGTACCCTATAGACTGGGGTCATCAACATCATGCTGTTACGTGTTTGAAGCCTGCCAATAAAGCATATGACAAATTTTGCTATTTGCCAGCGGCCAGTTTGATTTCAGTCTTATCTTAAATTTATCTGACAAGAGAATGTTATGAATGGTTTTAATGCCGCGGCTTTCCGGCAACAGTTCCCTGCCCTGACCGGTGATGATGTCTATCTCGACAGTGCTGCGACAGCATTAAAACCGCAGGCAATGATCACCGCTATTTCGGAATTTTACCACAGTGCTGGCACGGTCCACCGCAGTCAGCACCGTCAGGCCCGCAAACTTACCGCCGAGTATGAACATACCCGCCAGCAGGTGGCTAGGTTTATCGGTGCCGAAGATGCTCGACAGGTACTGTGGACCAAAGGCACAACTGAATCGATTAACTTAGTTGCTCATAGCTGGCTGGCACCCCGCCTGCAACCAGGCGATGAAATTTTGGTTACTGGGATGGAACATCACGCTAACCTGATCCCTTGGTTAATGGTGGCACAGGCGCATGGCGCTCGGGTCCGCGAGTGGCCGACAGATGCCAACGGATGCTTGGATGAACAGCAACTTTCTGAGTTGATGACCCCCCGCACTCGGCTGTTGGCAATCAGTCAGATGTCGAATGTCACCGGCCTAATGCCGAACTTAACCGCCATTATTGCCACGGCCCAGGCTGCTGGCGTACGGGTGCTGGTGGATGGAGCCCAGGGGATCGTCCATCAGCCGGTGGATATGCGGACACTGGGAGCCGACTTTTATGCCTTTTCTTGCCATAAGCTGTATGGACCGACCGGGCTTGGCGTGCTCTATGTCAGCCCAAGATGTCTGGATGAGATGACACCTTGGCTGGGCGGCGGCAAGATGATCGACCAGGTCAGCTTTGACGGATTCAGTGCCCTACCGGCTCCACAGGGCCTCGAACCAGGGACACCCAACATTGCCGGCGTCTGTGGTTTTGCCGCAACCCTTAATTTTCTCGAGGGGATCGATCTGCGTGCCGCGGCACAGTGGAGTGAGACACTGGCGCAACAGGCCGAACAGCGTCTGGCACAACTGCCGGGGTTCCGCAGTTTTCGTCAGCAGCACAGCTCACTGCTCTCCTTTACGGTTGACGGTATTCATCCGGCCGATATTGTGACCCTATTGGCAGAGCAGAATATTGCTATCCGCGCGGGCCAACACTGCGCCCAGCCGCTGATGGCCGCCCTAGGCTATCCTGATGGCTGTTTACGGGCCTCTTTTGCGGCCTATAATAATGCCCAAGACGTTGATGCCTTGGTGAATGCCGTCACCACGGCAGTTTCTTTGTTAAGTGAGTAACACGATGAGTGCCATTATTGCCCCCCATCCTTTTGGCGATCAAATCACTGAAGCCAGCCTGTTACAGGAATTTTCCGCGTTCAGCCACTGGGAAGAGCGTTACCGCCAGCTGATGCTACTCAGTCGAAAATTACCGCCGCTGCCGGACGCATTGAAGAGCGCCGAGATCGAAATTAGCGGCTGTGAAAACCGAGTATGGCTCGGCTGCCAGCGACTGGACGATGGACGACTGCATTTTTACGGCGACAGTGAAGGAAGAATTGTGAAAGGACTGCTGGCCATACTGTTGACGGTCAGTGAAGGAAAAACCCCCGATCAGATTACACACAGCGATCAACTGGCGATATTCGCCACATTAGGGCTGCAAGATCAGCTCAGTGCGAGCCGCAGCCAAGGGCTAGAAGCCTTGGCTGCGGCGATCCATCAGGCGGCGCTGTCTGCCTGACGCTGTTTGCGGGCAATAAATTTCTTCAGTGCGTGGGACACTGCGATAAAGCCGAAACTGGCGGTCACCATGGTGGCCGCCCCGAAACCGGCGGCGCAATCCATCCGTTTAGGGCCTTCGGCGGTACTGCGTGAGGCACATACCGATCCGTCCGGTTGAGGATAAACCAACGCCTCGGTCGAGAAGACGCAATCAATCCCCAGTTTTCCCTTACTGTTTTTTACTACCGAAAAATCAGATTTCAACCGCTCACGCAGTTTAGCCGCTAACGGATCCTGAATGGTTTTCGCCAGATCCACCACCGATATCTGCGTGGGGTCAATCTGGCCACCAGCACCACCAGTGGTGATCAGCGGAATTTTATTGCGTCGGCAATAGGCGATCAGCGCCGCTTTTGGCCGCACACTGTCAATCGCATCGATCACATAATCAAAGTCTTGGTCCAGCATCTGCGCCACATTCTGTGGGGTGATAAAATCGTCAATCGCCACCACTTCCGCCTCCGGATTGATCTGCCGTAGTCGCTCTGCCATGACCGCTGTCTTTGATTGGCCCACATGGCCACGTAATGCATGGATCTGGCGATTAGTGTTGGTCACACAGACATCATCCATATCGATAAGCGTGATCTGGCCGATACCGGTACGGGCCAAGGCTTCGGCGGCCCAGGAACCCACCCCACCGATCCCCACCACACAGAACCGAGCATCTGCAAACCACTTCATCGCCTGCTGGCCATACAGCCTACCTGTACCGCCAAACCGCTGACGCCAGGCTTCAGTCACTTCCGGCATAATTCCTCTTTATTCTCTCACCACCGAAACAAAGCCAGCCTCGGGAGGCTGGCTTTACTGTCGTTCAGCGGATGTTCAGTAACAACCTTAACGGGTTATCAGCCCGCTACCGGGGGCTGATTTTAACACCCAGACGCGCCCATAGTGATTATAAAAACCAGCCAAGTGGGCAGCTTCTTGCCCAATCCCCTGATAAATATCGAAATGTTGTCCTTTAATTGCCCCACCGACATCTAGGGCAACCATCAGACGCATTTTATAGGAACCGTTAAACTTGCCTTTATTATCCAATTGCGGCACTTCTGCCAGTAAAACGGTACCCGGTGGGATCAGTGCCCGATCGGCAGCCACCGAGGCTTTAGCTACTAAAGGCACTGCACTGGCGCCACGAACTGGGGTGTACTCTTCCGGTTTAAAGAACACAAACGACGGGTTAGTTTCCAGTAACTGACGCACCTCTGTATAAGAGTGCTGCTGCGCCCAGTCACGGATGGCTTGCATCGACATATCTTCGCGTTTCACTTCCCCACGATCGATAAGCTCTTTACCGATACTGTGATAAGCCCAACCGTTTTTACCGCCATAACCAAAGAAGGTCAAAGGCCGTCCGTCACCATAATCAACGTAACCACTGCCTTGAACATCCATCATAAAGTTATCGATTAATGAATTACTCCAGCCAATGACATAACGATTGCTCAGGGCACCCGCATAAATCTCTGCACGGCTTGGCAATTTGTACCCGCGTTTACGCGGCGGCATCCGGTAGATCGGATACTGAAACTCGCCCTGGCGGGTATAACGGGCCTGGATCACCGGGGTATAATAACCAGTAAATTGAACGTTACCGTAATTGTCAGTACCTTCCATCTGCCAAGCATTCAGGCCGTACTGCCGCAGTTGCCGAGTATTTCCCCCTGCCACCAGCCAGTGTTCAATGGCCCGGTAAGTGGTGCTATTGCGGTTGAACAACCCAGAAGACGCCCCCTGGATCTGCCGGACCTGCTCGGCGAAGTCGCGGGCATTCACCGGCGTCCCCTGCGCATTAGGCTGATTTACCAGAGCAAAAGGCTGTTCCAGTTTGCCGTCTTTATATTGTTGTCCGCGATCTGTGGGTTTTGAGGAACATCCGGCCAGTAATGCCAGAAATGCACCCGTCAGTGCATACTTCGCCCATTTTCCTTTCATTAGGTTGCCTTCGCTGAGTTATCTGAGGCGAAGATAGCAGAGGCCGGGTCAGATTTAAATCGTCGACAGGATGCACGCCTCTGATTTACATAAAAAAAGAAAACTGGCGCAAAAACCAGCACCCTATAGCGATTTTTCACTTTTTTTTCATAAATGGGTTGCATCAGAAGCTATGGAGAGTATAGTGCGCATCCACGGACGCGGGGTGGAGCAGCCTGGTAGCTCGTCGGGCTCATAACCCGAAGGTCGTCGGTTCAAATCCGGCCCCCGCAACCAATTCACATTAAGCAGTACCAGTAATATCGCGGACGCGGGGTGGAGCAGCCTGGTAGCTCGTCGGGCTCATAACCCGAAGGTCGTCGGTTCAAATCCGGCCCCCGCAACCAATTATAATGTGAAATAGTATCTGTACGGACGCGGGGTGGAGCAGCCTGGTAGCTCGTCGGGCTCATAACCCGAAGGTCGTCGGTTCAAATCCGGCCCCCGCAACCAATACAATATAAAGCAGTAACAGCACGGACGCGGGGTGGAGCAGCCTGGTAGCTCGTCGGGCTCATAACCCGAAGGTCGTCGGTTCAAATCCGGCCCCCGCAACCAATAAGAAAGCTTATCAAAATCTTTTTGATAAGCTTTTTTTTATGCCTGTTATCCAGCAATCTTCCTTTATGACTGGCTCGCAACCAGGTATTTCTCTCGGTGATCTTCCCGCCTTCCCCTGTCCTCTGTACAGTATTCACCCTTACCGAAGCCTTCCCTGTGCCCTGAGTGAAGTAAGGTTATTTAACAATCAGACTTGCAATGGCCTGCATAAAAGAATAAAAATACATAAAAAGCGAATAACAATTCACCCGGAGATTGCTGTGAAGGAACGTAGTACCGAATTAGTTCAGGGTTTTCGTCATACCGCCCCCTACATTAATGCCCACCGCGGCAAGACCTTTGTCATTATGCTGGGTGGAGAAGCGATCGAACATGCTAACTTCTCCGGCATTGTGAACGATATCGGATTACTTCATAGCCTCGGCATCCGTCTGGTACTGGTTTATGGAGCACGCCCACAGATTGATGCTAACTTGGCCGACCACCACCTAGAGCCGCGTTACCATAAATTTACCCGTGTCACCGATGCGGAATCTCTGGAACTGGTAAAGCAGGCCGCCGGTCGACTGCAGTTAGATATTACTGCCCGTCTATCCATGAGTCTCAACAATACGCCGTTGCAGGGTGCTCATATTAATGTGGTCAGCGGTAACTTCATTATTGCCCAGCCATTGGGTGTTGATGACGGGGTCGATTACTGCCATTCCGGGCGCATTCGTCGCATTGATCATGCCGCGATCCATCGTCAATTAGATAACAATGCCATCGTGTTGCTCGGGCCGGTAGCGGTCTCAGTGACCGGTGAAAGCTTTAACCTCACCTCTGAGGAGATTGCCACTCAGGTCGCCATTAAGCTGAAAGCAGAAAAAATGATCGGTTTCTGTTCCGAACAGGGCGTCAGTGATGAAAATGGTCGCATCATTTCCGAAATGTTTCCTGACCAAGCGCAAGCGCATATTGATCATTTTGCCGGACAAGGTGAATACCTATCAGGTACAGTACGATTCCTACGCGGTGCGGTCCAAGCCTGCCGCAGCGGAGTGCCGCGCAGTCACCTGATCAGTTATCTGGAAGACGGAACCCTGTTACAGGAGTTGTTCTCCCGTGACGGTATCGGTACCCAGGTGGTAATGGAGTCTGCCGAGAAGATCCGTAAAGCCACTATCGATGATATTGGCGGTATCCTAGAACTGATCCGTCCGCTGGAAGAACAAGGGATCTTGGTACGCCGCTCTCGCGAACAACTGGAGATGGAGATCAGTAAGTTCACCGTGGTGGTTCGCGATAATCTCACTATTGCCTGTGCCGCACTCTACCCTTTCCCAGATGAGAAAATCGGTGAGATGGCTTGTGTGGCGGTCCACCCGGAATACCGCAGTTCTTCACGGGGAGAATTGCTGCTGCAGCATATCTGTCAGCAAGCAAAAACCATGGGGCTTGAGAAAATTTTCGTCCTGACGACCCGTAGTATCCACTGGTTCCAAGAACGCGGATTTATGCCGGTGGACATCGAATCCCTGCCGGAAACGAAAAAGAAAATGTACAACTATCAGCGTCGCTCTAAAGTGCTGATGCTAAGCCTAGTGTGATCCTGCCGCAAAGGTCCCTAACAATGGGACCTCTGCAAGTAGACTCAGGTTTCTCTGCGCAGTTGTTCACTTAATCCGCTACGTCGGCGGGTGCGGGAACGTATCGCCCGGCTGAAAAGTTGCTCATCACTGTAGAGGGTCAGCTGCCGACGCGCACGGGTGATCGCCGTGTAAACCAGTTCTCGGGTCAACACTGGACTGAACTGTGCCGGTAACACCAGCGCGGTATGCTCGAACTCGGACCCCTGCGACTTATGGACGGTCATCGCCCAAGCCGTTTCATGGGGCGGCAGACGGCTCGGCTGTACCGCTTTAATATTGCCATCAGGCAACATAAAGTGGGCTTTCAGTTGTTGTTGATCATCAAACAGCAGCACACCGATATCTCCATTAAATAGTCCCAGCGAACTGTCATTACGGGTGATCATCAGTGGCCGTCCTGGATAGAGATGAGCCGCCCCTCCTACTGGGGGTAAACGTCCCTGCTGGCGCAGACGCTGCTCGATACGCTGATTAAGCCCGTTGACCCCAAACGGCCCTTCCCGCAACGCACAGAGTAACTGGTAACGACCGAACTCTCGCAGTATTTCCGCTGCATCACAGCGCTGTTTCACCTTTTCCAACACTGGTGCATACCCAGCGCTGATATCCTCTAGCATTGACTGCCACTGCTCCTTCGAGGAGAGCGGTAACAGACGGATATCACCGAACCCCTGCTGACGGACAGCTTCCACACGACGGACATCTCCGTGATTAACGGCCTCCGCCAATTGACCGATACCCGAATTGGCATCAAAGCGGTAACTGTGTTGAAGCAGACAAAGGCTATCCCGCACCGTCGGTGCCTCGGCAATGGTTTTACCAGTAAGGCTAGCACCGGTCAGGGCATTTAGCTCTGCCGCCCGGGATGCGCTGTAACCATATTCGGCATTACGACAAATATCACCGAGTACCGCCCCCGCTTCCACCGAAGCCAACTGGTCACGGTCACCAAGAAAGATCACCCGAGCGTGGGGCGGTAGCGCTGCTGTCAGCGCTGCCATCATGGTGAGGTCGACCATTGAAGCTTCGTCCACCACTAATACATCCAGGTGCAGCGGGTTACCGGCATGATAACGTAACTTACGGGTCGCTGGACGGGCCCCCAGCAGACGGTGCAGGGTGGTCGCTTCCGCGGGAAAACGGGCTTTTAAGGAGGCGTCAACCGGCAGCGCCTGTAGGGCTTTCCCTAAAGACTCCGTCAAACGTGCCGCGGCCTTACCGGTAGGCGCTGCCATGCGGATACGCAGCGCCGTGGGTTCCAGCAGTAATAACGCCGCCAGTAGCCGGGCAACCGTGGTGGTTTTACCGGTTCCCGGACCACCGGAAATCACCGAGTATTGACGGGTCAGTGCCACGGCGGCGGCAACCTTTTGCCCGTTATCTCCCTCTGCGCCAAACAGCCGGTCAAGAACCTGCCGGACCTGCCCCGCATCCCCCGGGATTGAGGATTGACCGGCTGAGAAAAAATCGGCGACCTGTCGCTCACTGAACCACATACGGTGCAGGTACAGTTTCTCCGCAGAGAGTACCAACGGTGCTGGTTGAGCGTCGCGGCTCAGGGCTGACCAGCCTTCGAGCATCGTAAGCCATCCGGCTGCGGTGCGGGGTGCCTCAGCAGCCTCCCATAATGCTTCGGCCAGCATCTGTTGACGGCCTGAAAATAGCTCCTGCGGTGATAACAGCGACAGTGGTAAACAGACATGGCCTTCACCGGTACTGCTGCTGACACACGCCGCCGCCAGGCGTCGGGCAGCACTGTGCCCCTCTTCTACCAGTTCCGCAAAGCGTAGGTCGAGGGAACGGAACATTTGCAGCTCTTGCGCCTGTTTCAGTAACGTTTCAAACTCACTCATGGTCACCCTCTGTGCCGGTAAACAGGCGGTCTAACTGTTGAATAAACTCCGGTTGCGGACGGGTGAAGAACACCCCATTGCCTGCGGACTCGCCCCCCATCCCGCGAAGAAACAGGTAATAGACGCCCCCGAAATGCTGTTGATAATCGTAATCGGCAATACGGTGGCCCAGATAGCGATGCAAGGCCAGGGTATACAGCTGGTACTGCATATCGTAGCGATGGTCGATCATCGCCTGCGCCATGGCCTCTGGGGTGTAAGCGTCACTGTTTTCCCCTAGCCAGTTAGATTTGTAATCCAGTAAATAATATTTCCCTTGCCAGCGGAACACCAAGTCGATAAAGCCTTTCAGCATGCCTTTTACTTGGTGAAAATCCACCGCCGGGGCCTGACCCGATAACGGATCATACTGCTGCATCATGGCATTGAGGGCCTGCGGTTGCAGTAACTGGCCGATAGGCAGATAGAACTCCATTTCCACCAGCATCTCTTGCGGTGACAGTGCCGACAGGCTCAGTCCCTGATCAGACAGCGGCGTGCTCAACGCCTGGGTCAACCAATGACTGAGCACCGGCACCCAATATTCAGGATAACCGTAAGCGGCGACCTGCTCTGCCAGCCAGCCTTCATCTATCGGTTGGGTAAAATCCAGTTGCTCAAACAGGCTATGCATAAAGGTGCCGGGGCCAGCGCCCCTCGGGAAATCATGGGCGGTAAGTGCGGTAGGCTCGGCGGACTGCTGCTCTCCCGCCGCATCAATATCAAAGCCAGGCATCATCTCTGACCAGCGACTGCTGTGATGTTTCTGCAGCCCCGAATAACTGGTCACTCGCCAGAAATCATTCAGTGTCCGTGTGACCCGGCGGCTACTCAGTTGCGGGTCCGCCGGACGACTATCGCTAAACGACGGCACATCACTGTCTTCGGTGATCTGCACGGCAATGTCGTTATCGCAAATATCTGCCAAACAGTGACGTAACTCCTCAGCGGTCAGTGCTTCCCCTTTCTGTAACAGATAGCCGATGGCACTATGGTGCAGATCAGTCTGACCTTCCAGTTTGCGGTTACCACGGAATAACGGCGCGATACCGATACTGCAGTGCCATACCGAGCGGGTCAGCGCCACATACAGCAGACGTAAATCTTCCGCAAGACGCTCTTCTTCGGCAAGGAGCAAACTGTCGGGTTGCTTATTCAGATCCAGCACCGCACCGAAGCTATCACGATCATGGTAGAGAGCGGCATCGGTGGGACGATAGGCGGCGACAAACGGCAGCCACACCAGCGGATATTCAAGACCTTTGGATTTGTGGATGGTCACGATCTGCACCAGATGACGATCACTTTCCAAGCGTAGCTGCTGGTTGCCTCCGTTAAGATCCGGCCTCAGGATCTGCCGCGACAGATAACGTACCAGTGCATGGGGGCTGTCCAGCTCTGCCGCAGCTTCTTGTAGCAATTCGCTGAGATGCATAATATCCGTCAACCGCCGTTCTCCCCCCTCACAGGCCAGTAGGTTTTCGGCCAATTGCTGGCGGATCATCAGTTGGCGCAGCATCGGTAAAATCCCCGATTTACGCCACAGTTGCTGCCAGCCAGCAAAACGATCGGTCATCGCATCCCAGGCATCGCTGTCCTGACTGATCGCTTCCAACTCTGCGGCACTGAGCCCCATGACTGATGTCGATAATGCGGTACGCAGTAAACGCTCCTGCTCCGGTGCTAGGATTGCCTGTAACAGCCACAACAACTCCCGCGCCTCCGCGGTCTGGTAGACGCTATCACGCCCGGAGAGATAAACCGAGTGGATACCTTTATTTTGTAACGCCTCGCGGATCAACCTCGCTTCCTGACGACTGCGCACCAATACGGTGATATCTGCCGCAGTTACCGCTCGCCGCTGCTGCCCATCGACAAAGTAGGCGGTTCCCTGCTGCCCAGCGGTCAGCCAGCGCGCGATATCGGCAGCGGCCTGGCGGGCCATCAACTGCTGATAGTCACTGACTTTGATCCCTTCGGTGTGTGGGATCCAGAAGCGCATCGCCGGTTGAGTGTCGCCGTCAAACTCCAGCCGTAGTGACTGATTTTTGGTGGCAGAGGCCACCGGCAAAAACGGGATCTGTTGGAAGATAAATGGGTTCTGGCTACCGGAAAACAACCGGTTGACACTGTTGACCATTGACGGGGAAGAGCGCCAGTTGGTGCCGAGCGTATAGTGTGCGCTGACATCGTTACGCGCACCAATATAGGTAAAAATATCGGCGCCGCGAAACGCGTAAATAGCCTGTTTAGGGTCACCGATCAACAGCATCGCTGTCTCCGGCTGCTGGCGATAAATCGCACGGAAAATCCGGTATTGCAGCGGGTCGGTATCCTGAAATTCATCGATCATCGCCACCGGGTAGCGCTGACGTACAGAAGCGGCCAGTGCTTGCCCAGCCTGTTGGCCGAGGGCGTGATCAAAGCGACTCAGTAAATCATCAAAACTGAGCAACGCCTGCTGACGTTTTTGTGCTGACAAAGAGACACGGATTTCACGCAAGCCATGGCAGACCAAACAGTCATACAGCCCCGGCGGTGTTTGCAGAAAGTCGTCTATCTGGCTGAATAGCGGATGCTGTGGGACCTCCCCTTTTTTGGTTTTCTCTGTGAGGACCGATTGCCGAAACCGTTCCAGCTCTTTGGGGATCAGATAATCCTCTACCGGGGCCTGTGCCCACTCGCTGACGGCGGTGACCCAGTTGGGAAGGTGCTTAGCACTGTAACTGCGTTTATCCACCCCCGAATTCTGGATCAGTGGCAGAAGATCTTCAGATGCCTCGATCCAGGCCAGCTTGATCCGAGCGATCTGCGCTATGTTATTTTCATGCCGCTCACTCAGGCTTTCGTTATCATCGGGGGCCGGAACAATGGCTGGCATCTCCCCCTGTAGCCAAGGTTGCAGGGAGGCCAACAGATGCTCTGGGCCGCTGAACACTCTCAGGACTTCACGCGCGGCCTGTTCAGATAACGGGTAGCAATAACGTCGCCAGAAATCCGCCGCCGCCTGACTGAGCAGCGCCTGTTCGTTCTCCACCAGCTGTTGCTCAAACAGCATGCCCGATTCAAAGGCATTCATATTCAGCATACGCTGACAGAAGCCGTGGATGGTATACACCGAGGCGCTGTCCATCTGCCGTTCGGCAGCCAGGAGTAATTCTGCGGCCTGTTGCAGGTCACTGATTTGTTCCAGCAAGCTTTGCCACAGTGAAGGCAACGGCGTCGCGGAGGCCTGCTGGCGCAGACAGGCTACCCGTAGGTCGTGGATATTGCTGCGGATACGTCCACGCAGCTCTGCGGTGGCCGCTTCGGTAAAGGTCACCACTAAAATCTCTTCGACGCTCAACGGCCGCGGAAAGGCATGCTCGCCGCCAAGCCCCAGTAACAGGCGCAGATAAAGAAGACCAATGGTAAAGGTTTTTCCGGTACCGGCAGAAGCCTCGATCAGTCTTTCTCCCTGTAGGGGCAGAACTAACGGGTCCAGGGCTTCAGTCTGTTGCACATTCATCAGTTAATACTCATCAGGTTAGTCAGGCTCATCTGTGGCTTACTCCGGCACATGGCTAAGGATCACCGACAGATACCAGCGTTCAGCGGCCATACAAATGTCAGCAACCGCCTGTTCCGTCAGTTCCGGGCACAGACGTTGCAGGTAAGGGTCGTCCCCTTCTCCCGGGACCAGCACCGAGCCTTGCCAACTGTCGGCGAGCTTGTGCAATGCTTTACTACGAACCTGCGGGTCGTCACTTAACTGATTATCTGCCGTCAGCAGGGTTTTCAGCCAGCTACCGCCACTGCGGTTAAGCAACAACAGCGGGCTACTCATTCCCTGTAGATAACCGTCCACCAGCCCTTGAAGCTGCTGCAACGCCTCGGCAGCAGGCAGCGGTATAAAGCGCCAACAGCTATCATGACGCCCATACATCCGGCTGATGCCCCCCTCACCCAGCGCACAACAAATCAGATGTTCAATATGCAGCAGTAATCCGTCACTGTGGTTCAACTCTCCCGGTCGCCAACGTAACAGGCCGTCGTCCTGTACACCGCTCAGCCAACCAGTGAGCCGAACGGAGAGCGGCAGGTCGACCTCTAGGGTACGAGTTTCGGCGATCTGATCGCTGACCCGGGCAGCGATAGCCTGCATTTCGCTAAGCTGCTTTTCGCGAAACAGTGCGCCAAATGCGCCGTAGGGTAAGTGCCCCGCCAAGCGCTGACGACTGAAAAACTGTTCACTGTCCTGCTGACTGACCAAGGTATTGAGCAGTTCACGGTTTATCTGATAGCGCTGTAAGTTATCCAGTTCAAACGGCTCGGTATCCGGCAGTTGGTCTTCCTCAGCTAAGTAATTAACACCCAGCCGCCGGTTAAACCAGGCCCTTACCGGATGCCGCCAGAAACGCAATAACTCATCGACAGCGATTTCCTCGGTCACATAGGGCTCGAGCGGTTGCACAAAAGGTGATGGCGGCAGCCCTTGGCCCAACGCCGCCGGTAACCATTCTCCGGCAAAACTGTGCTGGCGGGCCTGTGCAGCAAAGTTTTCTGCGGCAAAGGGCGTACGGCTGTGCTGATGCAGTAGATGCGCCTGGACTTGCTGGGCGCTCTGATCGACATTAAGCCCTTCACTGCCCGGCAGACGGAAGCTCTGGGCAATATACTCACAGAGTTCGCTGACCAATACCGACGGTAGCCGTTCGGCATTATCCTGAATGCTGCGGCCAATATAGCTGATATAAAAGCGGTCCCGGGCTGAGATAAAAGCTTCCAGAAACAGATAACGGTCATCATCGCGACGGCTGCGGTCGCCACGGCGCGGCGACTGGTGCATTAGGTCAAAGCCGGAGGGGATCAAGGTGCGTGGATAGATCCCATCATTCATTCCCAGCAGGCAGACCACGCGGAACGGGATCGAACGCATCGGCATCAGGGTACAGAAATTGACTTGTCCCGCCAGGAAACGCTGACTGATACGTTGCTGATCAAGACGGCCACGCAGTTCATCCCGTAACACGGTCACCGGGATCGACTGCTGATATTTGGCCGCCGTGCCCTGCTCTAGCAGTTGACGCCACTGTTCTTCGATCATCGCCAGCGCAGCTTCGCTATCGGTATCACCGCTAAAGAACATGTCGATCATTTCTCGGCAACAAGGCTGCCATTCCGCCAAGGTCATCGCTTGCCGCAGACGCTGCCGCCATAACGATAAGCAGTACAGAAGTTCGGCAAGCTGCCCCGCCAATTCCGCTAACAGACCGGCAGATTCATCATAAGGCAGGATCCCCTGCCAATCGCCCTGCTCACTTTCCAGTGCATAACCGAGTAGCATGCGCTTCAAGCCAAACTGCCAAGTGTGTTGTCCGGTGACCGGCAGTGCCAGGTCACTGACACTGCTGTCATCCAATCCCCAGCGGATCCCCGATTCATCTACCCAGTGGCGCAGGGTACGCAGCCCCTGTTCATCGATGGCGAAACGTTGGGCCAATGCGGGCACTTCCAGCAGTGCCAGAATATCTTCAGAGGTAAAGCGGCTGTCTGGTAGTGATAACAGTTGTAAGAAGGCTTGGATCACCGGATGGGCGCGTGTCGCTTTACGGTCGGAGATCGCAAACGGCAAATAGCGTTCACGGCTCACATCGCTGAACACCGACTGAATAAATGGCGAGTAACTGTCGATATCCGAGACCATCACAATAATATCGCGCGGCTTCAGGGTCGGGTCCGCTTCCATTAGCGACAGCAGGTAATCCTGCAGCACCTCCACCTCACGTTGCGGACTGTGGCAGGACCGCAGTACCAGCGATTCATCCTGTGGATCTAGCAGACGCCGACGGCTACAGTCTTCATACTCTTCGGCACTGAGTCCCATTACCGAGTGGTCTTCGAGGGTCAGAATATCCTGCTGCAGGCTATGCAGCAGGTTGTCATGGCCCGGCTCGACGAAGGCATCGATTTCATTATCCAACGCATCCATCTGTGCCAGTAACAACAGGTTGTCACGTCCCAGCTTACCCCAGGACGCCAACAACGGCTGAGTCAGTTGCTGCTCACCACTTTCAGAAAACAGCGAAGAGGCCCCCGCAGGATCACGGAACAGCGGTCGAGTATCCTGCGAACGGTGCAGTTGACGCTGACGGCTTTGCAGCTTAGCAAGAAAAGCCGGGTCACGAAGATCACCCCAATAATCACGGCAGGGGTTGGTGAACAACAGGTGAATGTCGATATGACGCCCCAGCGCCTGCAGGGCCTGTAAATAGACCGGCGGCAGCGCCGAAATACCGCAAATAAATACCCGTGGCGGTAGGCCAGGCGGCGGCTGGTCACAATTTTCTAAGGTCTCGATAAAGCGGGCATACAGGTTGGCACGGTGCCATTCCGGCTGCTCCAGTTGATGGGTGTACTCCACCACCGCCCGCCATAAGGGAGCCTGCCATGACTGCGCCTCCCCTAAGCCTTCAACAGACTGCTCCTGTTGCCAAAGATTGAGCCAGTCAGGACGATAGACCAAGTATTGGTCGAACAGATCGGCAATGCGGCTACATAACTGGAACAGTTTGCGTTTATCATCGTCATCATTCAGATAGTGGCGTAAAGGCTCAAAAGCTTTCTGCGGCAGCATCTCCGGTAGCAATGCCATCAGTTTCCAGCTCATGGCACTTTTATTAAAAGCACTCTGTTTGGGGATACCCGGTAACACGGTGACAAACATCTGCCAGATAAAGCTAGCCGGTAGGGGAAACTCGATATTGGCGGCAATGGAAAACTGCTCAGCCAGCGACATTTGTAGCCACTGCGCCATACCCGGGCTCTGCACCAGAACCACCTCTTTAGTCAGCGGATCCGCTAAGGGCTGCAGCCGGATAATATGTGCGGTCAGATCTTTTAAAATATCCAACTGATTTGAATGATAAACCCTGAACATACTCTCTCCTGCGACGGGGGCCGTCTTTGCCTGGTCACTCTACCTGCTCGTCCATCGGTTGCAAGTGTTAGCCGTAACTTATTACGTCAGCGTCGTGGACAACTCAGCTGCTGCAGCTGTGCCCGCCGCCCGCGTGGACCTGAAGCCTTGGCGATGAGCAGCACACATCCTCCCTGCTGCGGCTGTGCGATAAGTTGGCTGTCAAAGCCGGTAACCGGCTTGCCAATCAGTGTTTGCGCCGCAGCCAGCAGGGTATTACGGTGTGCCCATTGTACCTGCAGGCTATCGACCAGCTGTCGGTGATATTGACCGAGGGCCACCATCCCCAGAGAAAGCAATGCCAGCGCCACCAGACATTCTGCTAGGCTAAATCCCGCGTCCGGCGGGTCGGCACAACCGTTCATCCGCCAGCGGACAGAGGTCACTCCAGCCCGCGGGCAGTGCCTGGATGCGACCGCTTTGCGCTTGGTCATCATCCGTATCGGCCAGCCAGCTAACCCGTCGCCACAGTACCTTTTCACCGTCAGGAGATTCACCCCGTAAAATGCCCTGTTGCAGACCTTGTCGGTACAGGCAGCTTCGGCCACCGGGAGGGGGTAATTGACGACACTGCCAGCCTTTTTGCTGCGGCCAACGAAGTTGCAGTCCTTGGGCCAAGGACGTTTGTGCATCACTGAACCCTTGTAGCGTCTGGTATTCATCGTTGATCCTCACTGTGGCGGACATCAATAACTTACCGTTAATCTGCAATACCGCGCCCCCTGCGAGTAGCAGTATCATCACCATCAGTAACGGCGAACTGCCACGCGCGTTCACAGGTTTTCTCCGCGGATCCAGTAGCTCTCTGCGAAAGACAGTTTATCGTCATTAGCGGTACCAATTTCTACCCCCAGTAGGTTCCCCTGACGTTGAAAGCGTAATGCCGTGATCGGTAGCCGCTGCGGGTCAGTAAGACTTTCCCAGCCCTGCCCAACACAGCTGTCGGCCCCCCGTCGCACTTCAATCTGCCCGTTATTCAGGCGAAAGCCATAGCTGTCGTTTATCAGGGGACCTGAGACGCCTCCCGCCACATAGCGACGTGATTGCAGGCGCACCAACAGGCACTCCCCTGTCGGGCTGATGCTCAACGCCGGCCCCACACAGGGGGGCTGTTCGCAGTAACCCGCCCGACGCAGGTATTTTTCCAGTGTCAGCAGCAACTGTCTGACCTCTTGAGTGCGAACAATCTGCTGCTGCAACCGAGCGCTGTTATTCAATAACCACGGAAAAAAACGGGCTGCGCTAAGAAACAGCAGACTACATATCAGCAATGCCAGCAGCATCTCTATCAGGCTGAACCCTTGTTGCGGACATTTCTTACCACTGCTCATTAACAGGCCTCCTGACAGATCCGTATTCTTGCCCGCGAGGAGACCACTATACGCCAAGGGACTTGTGCTGGCCCAAACGCAATGTTACCCCCGCGAGCCAAGTTACGGCGGCCAAAGAACCCCGGCTCACCGCTTACCGACAGTAATCGGATATCCGGATAGGGTGCCTGCCACACCAGACGCCCGCGGCGGTTACAAGGGGCAGTAATCGGGTCAGGCCTGGCATCTACACACCAGCCACTGTCGGTGGTTATCACCCGCAAGGTCAGATCCCGGTTACGGCTATTGGCATATTCCCGTACACCAATCAGGAAAAGTTGTAACTGCGTGGCGGTTTCCGTCAACTGCAATTGCTGGCGAATATCCTGCCACATCAAGCGGCCACTGGTCGCCAGTAAGGCTGTGAGCAGCAGTACCAGCATTAGCTCAGTCAGGGTGAATCCCTGGCTGTTCGTCACGGAGGATTTCATCATGTCGGCAGTCTGACAAAAGGCATCAGAGACGGATACGTATAAGCAGCAAAACTGCGGGCAGCCTTGGGAAAAGCAGCGGTGTATTGCAGCGGGAATTAATATTTAGCGGAGTGATGCACAAATAAAAACGGCAGTGCTGGATAGCACTGCCGTTCGCGTTACCAATAGAGTCGTTTAGACCGCAACCGGTGCCTTGATGGCCGGATGCGGATCGTAGCCTTCAATCTCAAAATCATCGAACTGATAATCAAAGATAGAGTCCGGCTTACGCTTGATCTTCAGCGTTGGCAATGGACGCGGCTCACGGCTCAGTTGCAGATTCGCCTGTTCCAGATGGTTGTTGTACAGGTGCGTATCACCACCGGTCCAGACAAAATCACCGACTTCCAGTGAACATTGCTGGGCCACCATATGTACCAACAGTGCATAGCTAGCAATATTAAACGGCAGGCCGAGGAACACATCACAAGAGCGCTGATACAGCTGGCAACTCAGACGACCATTGACCACATAGAACTGGAAAAACGCATGGCAAGGTGCCAATGCCATCTTGTCCAGTTCGCCAACGTTCCACGCGGAAACAATAATGCGCCGTGAGTCCGGGTCTTCTTTGAGCTGACGGATCACTTCGCTGATCTGGTCGATATGACGACCATCAGCCGCTGGCCAACTGCGCCATTGGCGGCCATAGACCGGTCCCAGGTCGCCATTTTCATCGGCCCATTCGTCCCAAATAGTCACCTTATTCTCTTTCAGGTAGGCAATATTGGTGTCCCCTTTCAGGAACCACAATAGCTCATGGATGATCGAGCGAATATGGCACTTTTTAGTGGTGACCAGCGGAAAGCCCTGCTGCAGATCGAAGCGCATCTGATGACCGAAAATCGACAAGGTGCCGGTTCCGGTGCGGTCATCTTTGGCCGCGCCTTCATTTAACACTTTCTGCATCAGTTCCTGATACTGTTTCATTTTACTTCACCCGGTTGTTTCTGCGGACTTTTACGGTAAGCCCAAATCATAACAATCACACCGGCTAAGATCATCGGAATAGAGAGTATTTGTCCCATACTGATCACCCCATCAAACAGGCCCAACTGGGCATCCGGCTGACGGAAGAATTCAACGATGATCCGGAAAGCGCCGTAACCAATCAGGAACAGACCCGATACACTTCCCAGCGGGCGTGGCTTGCGAATAAACAGGTTGAGGATGATAAACAGGATCACCCCTTCCAGCAGCAGTTCATACAATTGTGACGGATGTCGCGGTAAGACACCATACTTATCCAGCAATGGCTGCCACTGAGGATGGGTAACCACCAATGCAAGATCTTCCTGTCGTGATCCCGGGAACAGCATCGCCCATGGGCAGCTAGGATCCACACGCCCCCAGAGTTCACCGTTAATAAAGTTACCCAGACGCCCCGCACCCAGCCCGAAAGGGATCAACGGTGCAATAAAATCAGAAACTTGGAAAAAGGTACGTTTAGTACGGTGTGCAAACACCAGCATCACAATAATGACACCGATCAGACCGCCGTGGAATGACATCCCGCCATCCCAGACTTTAAACAGATAGAGGGGATTTTGTAAGAATAGCGGCAGGTTGTAGAACAACACATAACCGATACGCCCACCGAGGAACACCCCAAGAAAACCGGCATACAGCAGATTTTCGACTTCGTTACGTGTCCAGCCACTGCCAGGCTTGTCGGCACGACGTCCTGCCAGCCACATGGCAAAGATAAAACCAATCAGGTACATCAGGCCGTACCAGTGAAGCGATACCGGACCGATAGAAAAAATCACCGGGTCAAATTTTGGAAAAGCAAGATATCCGTTAGTCATCTTTCACCATTATTCTTTCTATCTGAATGTCTGTTCCGGCAAAACCATTTCACCGGCAACTCCTGTACAAAGCGTTGCGCATAGTATCACAGGCAGTCCGCACAGAGGTTGCTAATTGTAAACGAGCATGAGCCGTTAACGGCCGCCGCGGATCAATCCTCCTAGGCCGCGACGCTCCATAAAGACTGCCACCTGATAGCGTACTTCACTGGCGGTACTGGCTTGTAACACCTGCGCTACCAGTTGCTCGGTTTCATTACACTCAAGATGACGTAATAGATACTTCACCCGCGGTACGTTCTTGCCATTCATACTCAAATGACGGTACCCCATACCGGTCAGTAGCGGAACGCTCATCGGGTCCCCGGCCATTTCCCCGCAGACACTGACCGGCAAGTTATGGCGGCGCGCTTCGAGGTTAATCTGGTAGATAGCCCGTAGTACCGACGGATGTAGTGAGTCATACAGATTAGCAACCCGAGTATTGTTGCGGTCCACCGCCAGCAGATACTGCGTCAGGTCATTGGTCCCCACCGAGATAAAATCGATGATACGGGCCACCTGCGGGATCAGGAAAATCATCGACGGCACTTCGATCATACAGCCGACGTTAGGACGCGGGATCGGATAACCGAGCATCTCTTCCACTTCGTGGCCGGCACGCTCAATCAATTTACGGGCTTCATCGATTTCATCGACGCTGGTGATCATCGGCAACAGGATATTCAGGTTTCCGGAGGCCGCGTTGGCACGCAGCATGGCACGGACCTGTACCAGGAAGATTTCCGGCTGATCCAGTGTTAGGCGGATCCCCCGCCAGCCGAGGCTAGGGTTCTCTTCACTGATCGGCATATACGGCAGTTGCTTATCAGCGCCGATATCCAAGGTGCGCAACGTTACCGGTTTGTTGTTGAACACCTGCAACATGCCCTGATACTGAGCAACTTGCTCCTCTTCAGAGGGAAACCCGCTTTGCAGCATAAACGGCACTTCGGTACGGTACAGCCCGACACCGTCTACCCGCTTATCCATGGCTTGTTCCAGCTCAGCACTCAGCCCTGCATTCAGCAGGATATGAATGTTCTCTCCGCTTTTCATCTCCCCGGGCTGCTCGGCGACCCGTTCGGCAGTTTCACTGAGGGCATTTTCTTCGCGGATCAGACGCTGATACTCTTTGATCAGGATCGGTTCCGGATCGACCAATAACTCACCGCGGTAGCCATCCACAATCAGCAGATGTTTGTTTAGCTGTTCAGGGCGGATATCCGCCCCCATCACCGCCGGGATCCCCATTGCCCGGGTGAGGATCGCTGCATGGGAGTTAGCAGCACCGTCGCGTACCACCACTCCGGCTAGGCGTTCCGGCGGCACTTCCGCCAGAGCAGTGGCCGTTAACTCATCGGCCACCAGCACGAACCTTTCCGGCCAGGTATTGGCGCCCTGTAAGCTGTCGTCAAGATGGAATAACAGTCGCTGACCCAGTTCGCGGATATCGCCACTGCGTTCTCGCAGGTAGGCATCTTTCAGGTCGGCAAACTGTCCGGCATACTGCTCAATCACCGTTTTAACGGCCCACTCGGCAACCGAGCCCCGCTCCACTTCAGCCATTAGGTCTTTTTTCAGGCGTGGGTCACTGAGCAGATGCGAGTAAAGGTCGAAAATCGCCGCCGTCTCTTTCTGTACGCTACTGGAAAAACGCTTACTGTAGCGGCGAAACTCATCGCCGGCTTCACTCATTGCCAACAACAGACGCTCACGCTCCTGTCCGGTATCCAGGGTGGAGGCCTGAGTCACCTGTTCCAGTGTTGGCTGAATATGATCCACCCAGCCCGGTGCAACGGCTACGCCCGGCGAAGCGGCAATGGCACGGATACGGCTTTGGCGGAACACGCCAAACAGCTGACCTATCTGCGACTGCGAGAGTAAAGTACCGACCTGGGTCGCCAGGGTTACCAGAAAGGACTCTTCTGATTCATCAAAAGAGCGGAGTTCACGCTGCTGGACTACCAGCACGCCCATTAGCTGGCGGCGGTTGATAATCGGCGCACCGAGGAAGGAACGGTAATTTTCTTCTTTAACTGAGGGAATAAATTTAAAACTGGGGTGACTCTGGGCATCGGCGAGGTTAATCGGTTCGGCAAGACGTCCCACCAAGCCGACAATCCCTTCGTCCAATGCCAGAGTAATAGTGCGACCTTTGGGTTTTTTCAGGCCGCGGGTCGCCATAAGGTAGTAACACTGACGCTCATGATCCGCAAGGTAGACGGAGCAGACCTCCGTTTCCATGGCCTGACAGATTTCATTGACCAGTATTTCCAGCGCATCATTCAGCCGCGACGCACTGGCCACCTTCTCAACAATATCACGTAACCGGGTGAGCATCAGCGCCATGCACTATCCTCTCTTTCTGCGGTTTGCCTGTGGACTGCGTTGCGGCGCATTTTCCGGAGCAGACATGACTACCGTGGCAAACTCTTTCATTACACGACGATAAACATCCCGTTTAAAAGAGACAACCTGTCGCACCGGATACCAAAAACTTACCCAGCGCCAGCCATCAAATTCAGGTGTGCTGCTGCCCTGAACATTAATCGCACCATCATGGCATTGCAGTTGCAGCAAAAACCATTTTTGCTTCTGGCCGATACACACCGGCCGGGTATCCCAACGCACCAAACGTTTGGGCAATTTGTAACGCAACCAGTTACGGGTTGAGGCAATGATCCGTACATCTTTACGATGTAACCCGACTTCTTCGTATAATTCCCGATACATCGCCTGTTCCGGGGTCTCTCCGGGATTAATGCCTCCCTGGGGAAATTGCCAAGAGTGTTGTCCAAAACGCCTGGCCCACAGAACCTGTCCTTGCCTGTTACAGATTACAATCCCAACATTCGGGCGGTAGCCATCATCATCGATCACCAGACTACCTCAAAGCTATATTCAGATAGCCTGATTGTTTCATACTCCTTACAGGCGGTAAACCATTGGCTGAGCGCCTTTTGTCAGAATAAATTGAAGATAACTCACAAAAAAGTACCTACTTATAAACAGAGAGCCCTCTTCAAGGGGAATTTTATGCACCTTTTCTGTGGATAGCTTTGTGTAGAACACGGGATTTCCCTGAATAATCACGATCAACCATTTCTCCCCCCCTTTCAGGGGATGCTTTACTTTCATATTAAAATCATAACCTTAATGTAAATCTCACAGTATCTACCCCCCTACAAGTAGACCTGCGCTCGCCACCACTTAACGCAATGCGCAAAAAACAACCAACGGTATTTTTATCCACAGTTTATGGTGATATGTTATCCACCCTACGCAAAAAAATGACACAAGAAGGTAAAGTCAAGGCTGTAAATCGAACCAGTAGTCAGGTTCATTCACAGTTATCCCATTTTTCTGTGGATAACTCTGCGTATAATCCTGTTTATTGTCGATGACAAAGGGGTATAACCCGGCATCCACTGCGCTGATACAGACCAGAGTGGGATAAAAAAGTAAGAGTAATCATGCTATTATTGCGTTTATCCCCCCAGCGTTTTATAAGCAATTAATTGCCCCACATTGCCGTATGCTTTTTAACCAACCAAAAGAGGTGTTATGTACCATCCCTGCGCTCCCGTTCCACCGCCGGAAAATGAAGCTATCTTAATGGAGCGGGCCACTGCACTGGCTGGACAATCGCTATCCGAACTGGCAGCAGCGTTGGGGCTCCCTATCCCCGCTGACTTACGCCGAGATAAAGGCTGGGTAGGTACCCTTATTGAACAACACCTGGGGGCTACAGCCGGCAGTAAAGCAGAGCAGGATTTCGCCCATCTGGGCATCGAACTGAAAACTATTCCGGTCGACAGCCGCGGTCAACCGCTGGAAACCACCTTTGTCTGTGTCGCCCCTCTGACCGGTAACAGCGGGGTTAACTGGCAGAACAGCCATTTACGGTACAAACTTTCAAGGGTGCTGTGGATCCCCGTGGAAGGAGACCGTGCATTACCCTTGGGGAGCCGTCGGATTGGTAGTCCATTGCTGTGGACCCCGTCCGCTGAAGAAGAGCAGCAGTTACGGGCAGACTGGGAGGAACTGATGGATATGATTGTGCTGGGCGAGGTAGAAAAAATCACGGCCCGACATGGCCAGTACCTGCAAATCCGCCCCAAAGCGGCAAACCGCAAAGCCCTAACAGATGCGATTGGCCCAGACGGCAGACCAATAATGACCCTGCCCCGTGGTTTTTATCTGAAAAAAACCTTTACCGGCGCATTATTGGCACGCCATTTTTTATTGTAAATTTTTACTACAATGGTTTAATCCTGTCCGGTTATACTCTTTGTTTAGTTTTCGTTTAGGATTGATATCGATATGTTTGAGTGGATTGCGGATCCCAACGCTTGGTTGGCGCTCGGAACACTGATTGTTCTGGAAGTAGTACTGGGGATCGATAATATTATTTTTCTGTCCTTGGTGGTGGCTAAGCTCCCCGCACAGCAACAGAATAAAGCTCGGCGTCTTGGCCTAGTAGCCGCCATGCTCATGCGTCTGGCATTACTGGCCTCAATTGCCTGGGTGGTACGCTTAACGCATCCGCTGTTTACACTCTATGGCCATGATTTTTCGGTCCGCGACCTGATATTGCTGGGTGGAGGACTGTTCTTGATCTGGAAATCCGCTGGCGAAATTCATGAAACCATCGAAGGGGGCGAGACCGCCCATGACAGTAAGGTGCACTCTTTTGCCGGAGCGATCCTGCAAATTATGTTGCTGGACATTATTTTCAGCCTCGACTCAGTGATCACCGCTGTCGGCCTGTCCGACCATCTATTTATTATGATGGCAGCCGTCGTGGTGGCGGTAGTGCTGATGATGTTTGCGGCCAAAGCCATTGGTGAATTCGTTGACCGTCATCCGACCATAAAAATGCTGGCGCTGGCGTTTTTGATCCTGGTCGGTTTTACCCTGATTTTGGAAAGCGTGCACATTGAGATCCCTAAAGGCTATATCTACTTTGCCATGTTCTTCTCAATGGCCGTAGAAATGCTGAATCTACTGCGTGGTAAAAAGAAAAAGTCCCACGGATAACCTCCATCCGGCGTAGCATAGGCCCTCTATGCCAGAATACGCCGGATATTTCCCCTGTAATATCACTTTAAGACCGCTCCCCTTTGTCTACTGACGATAAATCATTTATTACTATACTGACGATCAGGAGAACAGTGCTGAGGAGCGCCATGAAAAGGTTACAGATAGCCACAGGCTGCGGCCTACTGGTAGGGACATTGCTGCTGGCCGGTTGCAGCAGCCATTATGTAATGGCGACCAAAGACGGACAGATGATTATGACCGACGGTAAGCCAGAGATTGACAGCGAAACTGGGTTACTCGGGTATACTGATGAAGCCGGTGAACATAAGCTGATTAATAGTGATGAGATCTCAGGCATTATTGAGCGCTAACAGGCGGTTCACCTAATAACTACAGCCACTGATGCTAACCGCTGCTGTTGTCACTACGCAGTGCCGTTTTTGACTGCGGGGCTCTCCTCTGCCGCTGACTCCCCGTAGCCTTATCGCCGCTTCCCCGTTCTGTTACGACTAATCCTGGGACCATCTGCCCTTATTCTGGACTTGCGCTAAGGGGGAGTGTAGATTTTCTTAAACTTATAACGACAAAAGGAAGCAAGCAATGCACTATCATCGCATTCCCCACAGTTCCCTAGAAGTGAGTCGATTGGGGCTGGGTACTATGACTTTTGGCGAACAGAACAGCGAAGCAGATGCCCACCAGCAACTGGATTATGCCCTCAGTCAGGGCATTAACCTGATTGATACCGCAGAGATGTATCCGGTGCCACCACGCCCTGAAACCCAAGGGTTGACCGAAAAATATATCGGCAGTTGGTTGAAAAAAACCGGCAACCGCGAGCGGATTATTCTGGCCAGCAAAGTGGCAGGCCCGGTGCGCGGTAACGATGCCTCTATCCGTCCCGGCCAGGCGCTGGACCGCAAAAATATCCGTGCAGCCTTAGATGCCAGCCTACAACGGTTGAACACCGATTATATCGATTTATATCAATTACACTGGCCACAACGTCCAGCCAACTTCTTCGGCCGTCTCGGCTATGAATACACCGATGAAAATGTCCCAGTAACGCTGCTGGAAACCCTTGAAGCCCTGTCTGAACAGGTACGTGCCGGTAAGATCCGCTATATCGGGGTCTCGAATGAGACTCCGTGGGGAGTGATGCGTTATCTGCAGCTGGCAGAAAAGCATGATCTACCACGAATTGTCAGCATTCAGAACCCTTACAGCCTGCTGAACCGCAGTTTTGAAGTGGGTCTGGCGGAAATTAGTCAATACGAAGGTGTGGAATTACTGGCCTACTCATCGCTGGCTTTCGGCACCCTGAGTGGGAAATACCTCAACGGTCGTAAACCTGAGGGTGCCCGTAACACCTTGTTCAGCCGCTTTACCCGTTACTCCGGCGAACAGTCGTGCTTAGCGATTGAAGCCTATGTTGGGTTGGCGGAGAAACACGGCCTAGATCCGTCACAGTTGGCGCTGGCATTTGTCCGCCAACAGCCGTTTGTTGCCAGTACGCTACTGGGCGCGACCAGTTTGGAGCAGCTGAAGATCAATATCGACAGTCAAAAATTGACGCTAAATGAAGAAATCATGGCGGAGTTAGAAGCCATTCATCGCCGCTTTACCTATCCGGCCCCTTAAGTCGGTCTACGGCCTGTCCTCAAGGGACAGGCCATTCAGCGTTTTGCTACTTGCATCCGCTGCCACATCCACAGCACCGCAATCGCCACTGCGAACAGACCGCCGAAAGCACAGCCAGTCGCTACCGCAGGCAGCCCTGCTTTCACCGCCAAGGTGTACAGCGCTAACATTCCTAGCATGGCCACATTTTCCCCAAGGTTCTGTACCGCCACAGCAGCCCCTGCCCCCACGGATTCTTTGCCGCGCACCTGTAATAATGCATTCAATGGCACCACAAATATGCCACCGCATAAGCCGGTCAGGATCAGCCAGAAACCTGCGCTCCAGATATGATGAGTCAGGGTAAACAGGATCACCACGATGCCCAGCAACAAACCTGCGGGCATACAGCGCCGAGTATTGCTCAAGGTAATTAACTTCTCTGCCAGCAAAGCGCCGCCGACGATGCCGACTGCCACTAATGCATTCAATAGTGATGGCGTGCTGTTATCAGTGATCCCCAGCGCCACTGGCACCCAAAGTACCAAGAGCAGACGCAATGTTACGCCCGCCCCCCAAAACAGGCTAGTTCCGATCAGCGAAAAACGGGTTTCACTGTCTTGCCATAGGGTCAGGGTGGCGCTGCGAAAGCTAGTCAGCATTTTACGCCAGTGCCACTGTGGGGACGGCAAGGCGGCAGGTAATGAAGGGATTAGTAGGTTGGCCAGTACCGCCACCGCATAAATAATCACGCATAACAGCAGCGCCGTAGAGACATGCCAATCTGCCAGCACACCGCCGCTGAGCGAACCGAGCAGTATTGCCACAATAGTCGAGCTCTCCATCAGACCATTGCCACGGATCAGACGCTGTTTGTCCATCAGTTCACCGAGAATGCCATATTTCGCCGGAGAATACGCGGCAGCACCGATCCCCACCAGCCCGTATCCGATGAAAGGGTTCACATCAATGGTAATCAGTGCGGCACCAATCAATTTTAGGGCATTAGCAACCATCATCACCCGCCCCTTGGGAAAGCTGTCGGCAATCTGTCCGGCAAAAGGGGCGAGGACAATATAAGCCAGCACAAATACCATCTGTAGCAACGGCTGTGTCCAGCTCGCCCAACCATCCTGTTTTATCAATGCCAAGGTGGCAAACAACAACGCGTTATCGCCGCACGCTGAGAAAAACTGAGCCAATAATACCGGCCGTAGCCCGTCAGCATTAGGAGGGATAACGTGACTACTTTGACCCATCGCTTGCTCCTGCCTGACTGTCGGTGTCGGCAGTCAGCTGTCGTTTCAGTTCTTGATAATCGGGCTTACCACTGCCAAGCAGCGGTAACTCAGCAATAAAGCGGATATCCCGCGGCACACTCATCTCGTTATGTCCGCTACGGCGACTGACTTCCAGCAACGACTCACGGCGTAATTGTGGATCGGTGGTAAACAGCACCAATGCTTCTCCGCGTTGGGGATCCGCTTTCACCACTGTCGCATGCTGATAGTCCGGCGAAGCCTGCAACGCCAGCTGTTCAACGACTTCCAGTGATACCATTTCACCGGCAATCTTAGCAAAACGTTTTACGCGCCCTTGGATCTGGCAAAAACCATCATCATCAAAACTGACGATATCGCCGGTATCATACCAGCCAGCCTGTTCCCCCCCTTCGCCGTTATCGGCCACCGGCGGCTCAATCACCCCAGGCGCGGTATGACGTAGATAACCTTTCATCAGGTTAGGACCGGTGACCTGTAATCGTCCCCCTTGCTCGATACCCGGCACTGAGATCAACCGACAATCCATGGCCGGTAACAGTCGCCCAACAGTATGAGGGCGAGCGGCCAACGGGACGTTTATCGATAATACCGGCGCACATTCGGTCGCACCATAGCCTTCGAGGATCCGCAGGCCAAATTTTTCCAGATAGAGTGCCTGTGTGGACTCTGGCAGGCGGTCAGCACCGGAGACCACATAACGGACCCTTGAAAAATCATAAGGATGGGCAAAGCGGGCATACTGTGCCAAAAAGGTAGGGGTGCCGAACAACACGGTACAGTTACGGTCATACACCAGTTCAGGGATCACACGATAATGCAGCGGGCTTGGATAGAGTAAGGCTTCGGCACCGGTCATCAGCGGGGTAAATAAGCCTACCGTCAGGCCAAAAGCGTGGAACAATGGTAGCGAGGACATAAACCTGTCCCCGGGGTGGAAATCTGCTACGGTACGGATCTGTTCCACATTCGCCAACAGGCTTTTGTGGCTATGGACCACTCCCTTAGGTGCCCCTTCTGAGCCGGAAGTGAAGAGGATCATCGCCGCGTCTTCCGGCTGCTGCGCGGTCTGGGCCTTGAGTGGCTGCAGCAGGTGACGGAGGATCCACAATTTATCACCTGCCGTCAGACTGCCTTTGAGATCTTCCAGATAAACCCAGTTCACCCCCGTCAGTTGCTCGGTCAACGCCGTCAGCTTCCCTTTTTCGAGAAAGCGTCGCGACGTAAAAATGGTGGTGATCTGCGCCGCATCCACGGCAACCTGTAGGCCACGAACACCGGCTGAGTAGTTAAGCATCGCGGGTGTCCGGCCACGCATCACCGCGCCGAGAATTACCGCCGGAGTGACTGCCGCGTTTGGCAGTAACAACCCCGGCGTCGCCGCGGGCGGGCAGTGTTTTTCCAGTAGCCGGGCCACACCAAGCATCTTTTTCAGTAAGCCCTGGTAACTGTCCGCTGGAGTAAATACATCACCGATACAGGGCGTCCCTCGGCCATAACGGTGCATGGCACTGAGATAGGCCTCAAACAACGTTTGCCGAGGGCGGGCTGCCATCCGAGCTTCCATCATAATATGCTGCAGGTGTTCTCCGGCCAACACACGCCGCTGACGGGCACTGGCCGCAACCGGCATGGGTAGCGTGGTCGGCGGCAGAATATGCAACTGAATAGAAGGGAATGGCCGCCGTTTGACGCTACCCCACTGCCGAGCAAACCAGCTGAATTCAGCCCCTTCAATACGTACCGGTACCACCGTCGCCCCGGTTTTAGCTGCTAGGAAACCGGCGCCGCTATAGACTTTCATCAGTGAACCGGTCACCGTGATCCGCCCTTCCGGGAACACCACCACTGGACGTCCCTGATTGATCAATCGAATCAAGTGCTTCACCGACATCGGCTTCAGCGGATCGAGGGGCACTACCTCAACCATCGAGCGAACAATGCGCATATACCAGTGATCAGAAAGCCCTGACCAGACAGCAAACACCGGTTTTACCGGTAAAAACAGCGCCAGCAAGATACCATCCAGGAAAGAGGTATGATTCGGGGTGATCAACAATTTATCTTGGTGCAAACAGGATAAATCCCCGTGAACCCTGACCCGCCAAAACAGCCGGCAAAGTCCACGTAAAAATCCAGTCATCCCCTCTCCTTAAATTTCAGACAGTAATGGGCAGGATTAAACACGTTTGTTTCCTGCGAAACAATTACCGACGGCAAAATGTCTGATTTTTTTTGGGCTTTGTGAACCGGCAGACGCTTTGGTCTGCCGATTTTACGGTACAGAAGTAGGCAGAATTATTGAGAGGGATGACTATTGGACGGGGCATCCGGCAGTTGCGAACTGTCCCATCCGCCACCCAAGGCGGCGATCAGCGCCACACTAGTCAGCCACTGACTGCTTTGCAGGGAGATCAGGCTCTGACGGGCGCTAAGACTGCTGTTTTCGGTGGTCGCGACATCCAGGTAGTCGATCATGCCAGCATTGTACTGATTACGGGTAACGCGGGCAGAATCGATGGCCGCCTGTGTCGCCTGCTGCTGGGCATCAATTTCCTGGTGCAGCGTATTGAGTTCCACTAGGTTATCTTCCACATCCTGCATGGCCGTCAGCACTGCCTGACGGTAACTGGCCACGCTGGCATCATAAGACGCCTTGGCCTGCTCGACGCTGGCGGAGGTTGCGCCGAAATCCAGCACCGTGCCACTCAGTGATGGCCCCAACGACCAGACCCGCTCCGGTAAGCTAAACAGGTTATGTAATACCGAGGAGCTGAAACCGCCGCTGGCGCTGAGGGTCAGGTCCGGATAATAGCCAGCAATGGCGACACCGACGGCAGCATTGGCCGCGGCCATATTGCGCTCTGCATAGGCGATATCCGGGCGACGCTGCAGCAGACTGCCCGGCACACTGACCGGTATCTGCGGTAAGCTCGCCTGCAGCGGAGCCGGGGGAAGCGAGAATTGTGCCGGGGTCTTACCGACCAGTAAGGCAATGGCATGTTCTAGCTGTGCCCGTTGCCACTGATAATCGAGGGCGGTAGAACGGGTGCTGGATAACTGCATCTGAGCCTGTGCCAAAGTGCCACGGTCGACACTTCCAGCGTTGTACTGATTAGTGATCACCCGCAGGTATCCTTGATAGGCCGTAATACTCTGCTGATAAAGGGCGATACGCTGATCAAGGAAACGTAGCTGAAAGTAGTCTTGAGCCAGTTCTGACTGAGCACTCAAGGTAGCATTAGCCAGTTCTGCCGCACTGGCTGAGGCACTGGCCTGATCTTCCTGACGTTGACGGCGTAACCGTCCCCATAGATCCACTTCCCAACTGGCGGTCAACTCTGCAGAGTGACTATTAGACACCGTTCGGGTCACCGGACGACTGTTGGTATGGGATCCCGAACGGGTTGAGTCAGCACTGATCCCCAGCGATGGAAACAGAGCTGCTTTAGACTGCGCCGCCAGCGCCTGCGCCTGACGGTATTGCGCCGCATACATCGCAATATTCTGGTTCGATAGGACCACTTGTGGCATCAGGAGGTTCAGCTCTGGGTCATTGAACACCCGCCACCACTCCCCTTTCGGCTGCGCATCCAATGGCGTCGCTCGTTGCCAGCCTTTAGCCTCTTTATACTGCAGCGGCACATCTGCCGAAGGACGATGATAATCCGGACCGACCATACAGCCACTGAGTAGCAGCGCCAAGCAGATAGGAGTCAGTGTTTTTAGTGTTTTCATCAATCAGGTTCCTCAGGCCCGTAGGCGGTGCCATTGTCGTTTCGTCGCCCGGCTTAACCGGTCCAGCCAGAGATAAACAACCGGCGTAGTAAACAGGGTCAGCAACTGACTCAGCGCCAATCCACCGGCAATGGCGATCCCCAACGGACTGCGGAGATCAGCATCGCCGCCACTGCCCAGCGCCAGCGGTAGTGCGCCGAAAAACGCCGCTAGGGTCGTCATCATAATCGGCCGAAAACGCTGGATACAGGCTTGGGTAATCGCCTGCTGTGGGGTAAGTCCTTGCTTACGTTCAGCCTCCAGTGCGAAGTCAATCATCATAATGGCGTTCTTCTTGACGATACCGATCAGTAAAACAATACCGATCAGCGCAATCACCGTAAGTTGGGTATTGGTGAGCAGCAGTAATAACAGTGCTCCCACCCCGGCGGAAGGCAGTGTCGATAGTATGGTCAGCGGATGCACATAACTTTCATAAAGCATCCCCAACACGATATAAACCGCCGCCAGCGCCGCTAGGATCAACCACGGCATGGTGGCCGTCAATTCACTGAAGGCAGCTGCGGTGCCCTGGAAACCGGCCTGAATGGTATCCGGTAACCCAATTTTTGCCATCGCCACCTTAATGGCAGCCTGTGCTTGCTCCAGCGATACCCCATCCGCCAAGTTAAAAGCCAGGGTACTGGTGGCCGACTGACCCTGATGGTTAACGGATAACGGCGCATTACCACCACTGAAGGTTGCAAAGGCAGACAGCGGTACTCGGTCGCCACTGTCATTGATCACATACAGTTTTTTCAGTTCTGACGGGTCTTGGGTATCACTGCCCTGTAGCATCATCACCACATGATACTGATTCAGGGTTTTATAAATGGTCGCAATCTGTCGCTGACTAAACGCATTGTTCAGTAGGGTATCCAGCATACTGACATTCACCCCTAATCGGCTGGCGCGGTCACGGTCGATAGTGATCATTACCTCTTGGCCGCCGGTTTGCGAATCTGAATCGACACTGGTCAATTCTGGCAATGCTCGCAGCGCCGCCGCCGCTTTCGATGTCCAGGTACGCAGCAGATCAAGGTCATCCGCTTGCAGGCTGTACTGATAGGTGGCGTTTGCACTGCGCCCACCAATATGCAGATCCTGTGCCGCCATCAGGAACATCTGCGCCCCGGCCACATGGCTGGCTTTGGCAGTCAAGCGGTTCGCGACCTCCGTGGCCGTAGCGCTGCGCTGATTGTAATCTTTCAGACGGATAAAAAAGCTGGCGGTATTGCGCGAGCCAAAACGGCCGCCACCGGTAGAGGACATCACATCTTCTACTGCCGGATCAGCCATTATCAGCTCAGTAAACTGCTTCACTTTCGGTTTCATGGCCTGAAAAGAGATATTCTGGTCGGCCCGCACCATCCCCATCAACAGCCCAGTGTCCTGATTAGGGAAAAAACCTTTCTGCACCACCGAATAGAGGAACAGGTTGAGAAGCACCGTCAGTAACAAGCTGAACATGGTCAGTTTCTGATGGGCCATCACCCAGGATAAACCACGGCTATAGGCGGCCAGTAGACGGTTCAGTTGTGTTTCTATCCAACGAAATAGCGGATGTGGACGCTGGGCTACCGGCGGCTGGCGTTTCAGCAGCCGGGAACAGAGCATCGGTGTCAGACTCAGGGAGACAAACATCGAGATCACCAGCGAGATACTGAGTGTGACCGCAAACTCACGGAATAACCGACCGACGATACTGCCCATCAACAGTATCGGTATAAACACGGCAATCAATGATACGGTCATCGACAGGACGGTAAAACTGACCTCTCTGGCTCCACGTATTGCTGCCCTGAACGGTCCTAAACCCGCCTCAATGTGGCGCATGATATTTTCCAGCACCACAATCGCATCATCGACCACAAATCCGGTGGCGATAATAATCGCCATCAGTGACAGGTTATCCAGGCTGTAACCAAGCAGGTACATCACCATACAGGTGCCGACCAGAGAGACCGGTAAGGCCAATGCGGGGATCAGCACCGCCCGCCAGTTACGCAGAAATACGAATACCACCGCAATCACCAGCAGCATGGCCGTAAATAAGGTCTCTTCGGTGTCATACAGCGAGGCCCGAACTGTCGGAGCACGGTCAATCACCAGCTTGAGGGAGGTATCTGCTGGCAGTGAAGCCCGTAGCGCCGGGATTTGCGCTTTGATAGCATCAATGGTCTGCAACATATTTGCCCCAGCCTGACGGGTGACACCAATCATCACCGCCGGGTTACCGTTCAAATAGCCAGCACTGTATTTATCTTGGACATTGTCATACACCGTTGCCACGTCATGCAGCCGAACCGCTTTACCGTTCTGATAGCGGATAATCAGGTTCTGATAATGGGCGGCGCTTTCTAACTGGCTGTTACTGTCGATAGACCAAGCAAAATTTTTGCCCTCTAGAATCCCTTTTGGCAAGTTAGTCGTGCTATCCGCCACGGCACTGCGTACTGCATCCAGTGAGATGCCATACTGCGTCAACTTCTCTGGTTGCAGGTCGATACGTACCGCCGGCAGCGCACTGCCCATCAGCGACACTTCACCGACCCCTTTCACCTGGGATAGTACCTGCTCGATTTTACTTTCCGCCAGATCGTAGAGCGCTCCAGGGGCACGGCTCGGCGAAGTAAGGGCTAACATCACAATCGGCGCATCCGAAGGGTTAGCCTTACGGTAAGTGGGTAAAGACGGCATGCTGCTGGGCAGCAAACTGCGTGATGCATTGATCGCAGCCTGTACATCTCGCGCCGCACCATTAATGTTACGGCTTAGGTCAAACTGTAAGATGACCGAGGTCGAGCCCTGGGAACTGCTGGAGGTCATCTGGGTGACACCCGAAATCTGTCCAAGCGTCCGCTCCAGCGGAGTCGCGACCGTCGCGGCCATCGTTTCTGGGTTAGCTCCTGGTAAGCTGGCGCTGACTATTATGGTCGGAAAGTCCACCTGCGGCAGTGGTGCTACCGGCAATAGTCGGTAGCCCAATCCTCCCAGCAACAGTATTGCTAGGGTTAGCAATACTGTTGCGACCGGCCGGAAAATAAACAGCCGGGTCATATTCATGACGCCCCCTTACTGGCATCACGACGACGCTGAATAATGCGTTTACCGCGCTGCGACAGTCCATCAAACCACAGGTAAATTACCGGGGTCGAGAACAGGGTCAGGACCTGACTGACGATCAGGCCACCGACAATCACCAGCCCCATCGGCTGGCGTAATTCCGAACCGGATCCGCTAGAGAGCATCAGCGGTAACGCCCCCAGTAACGCTGCCATGGTGGTCATCAGTATCGGTCGGAAACGTAACAGACAAGCCTGATGGATAGCGTCACGCGGCGACAAACGCTGCTCATTTTCAGCCTCTAGCGCAAAATCGATCATCATAATGGCGTTTTTCTTGACGATACCGATCAGCAGGATCACCCCAATCAAGGCGATCAGACTAAATTCAGTACCGGTCAGTAACAGTGCCAGTAATGCGCCTATCGCTGCCGAGGGCAGTGTCGACAGGATAGTGACTGGATGAATAAAGCTCTCATAGAGGATCCCCAGCACCAGATACATGGTCAGTAGCGCAGCCAGGATCAGCCATAGGGTGTTTCCGGTCGCATTTTTAAAGGCCGAGGCCTCCCCCTGCCATGCCAAGGTGATCGAGGATGGCAGCTTAAGCTGCTGAGTGATCTCGCTGACCGCCTGCTGCCCCTGCTCAATGGAATAACCGTCATTGAGGTTAAACGACATCATCACCGCCGGGTACTGGTTCAAGCGCATATTCATTAGCGAGCCAAGCCGCTGATGAATAGTGGCAATCGAACTCAGTTTCACCATACCGCTACGGGTGGCACTGTCTGTCACCTTATCCGTAGAACTACTACTAGTGGTACTGGTGGTATCGGACGACGAACTACTGTCCGTCACCGAGGATTTCAGATAAATATCACCGAGGGCACTCGGGCTGGCTTGGTATTGCGGAGCCACTTCCAGCACCACACGATACTGGTTGGACTGGGTAAAAATAGTCGAGACCAGACGCTGTCCGAATGCATTGTACAGGGCTGTATCGACGTCTGAGGCAGTGATCCCCAGCCGTGAGGCTTTGTCCCGGTCCAGGTCGACATAAGCAATCCGTCCCTGATCCTGTAGATTACTGACCACACTGTTAAACTCCGGCCGCTTAGCCATTGCGGCGACGATCTGTGGCGTCCACTTCACCAAATCTTCGCTGTCCAGTGACGCCAGTGTGAACTGATACTGACTTGGGGTGACCTGATCATTGACGGTCAGATCCTGCGCCTGCTGCATATACAGGCTGATACCGGGCACTTGGCGGGCGGCTTGCTGGAGCTGCTTAGCGACTTGTTCACCGCTGTCGCTGCGCTCAGAGAAAGGCTTGAGGTTGATCTGAAAGCGGCCGCTATTAAGGCTGGTGTTGGTGCCATCGATACCGATAGTCGAGGTCAACGACTCCACTGACGGATTTTTCAGTACGATATCTGCCAGCGCCTGCTGACGCTTCGCCATATCTTGGAAAGAGATATCCTGAGAGGCAATAGTGGTGGCTTCGATCAGGCCGGTATCCTGCGGCGGGAAGAAGCCTTTTGGCACCAGCACATATAGTAGGGCTGTCAGCACAAAAGTCGCCAGTGCCACCAGCAGGGTAATTTTCTGATGATTCAGGACTATCGTCAGCAGACGGTCATAACCACGGATGATCCGCTCAAAAAATTCGCCGCCTTTACGGGCAAAGCGTGACTGTTTTTCCTCAGGCTGATGACGGAGTAAGTAGGCACACAGCATCGGCGTCAGGGTCAATGATACCACCAGAGACACCAGAATAGAGACCGCCAGAGTAATGGCAAATTCGCGGAATAAGCGCCCAACCACGTCCCCCATAAATAACAACGGGATCAGTACCGCAATCAGCGAGAACGTCAAAGAGATCAGGGTAAAACCGATCTGCTGGGAGCCTTTCAGTGCGGCCTGCAGCGGCGGCTCGCCCTCTTCCAATCGTCTAGAGATATTCTCTACCATCACGATGGCATCATCGATAACAAAGCCGGTAGCGATGGTAAGAGCCATCAGTGATAGGTTATTCAGGCTAAAGCCCATCAAGTACATCACCCCGAAGGTACCGACCAGCGATAACGGCACCGCCACACTGGGGATCAGCGTGGCAGAAAGGTTACGCAGGAATAGGAAGGTCACCATCACCACCAGGGCTACAGACAGCAGCAGTTCAAACTGCACATCATGGATAGAGGCACGGATGGTCTGGGTACGGTCAGAGACCACGCTCAGCTTCACCCCATCCGGCAACGCCGACTGCAAAGTCTTGATCTGATCCTTAATGCTATCGACCACTTGGATAACATTCGCGCCGGGCTGACGCTGCACGCTAACAATAATAGCCGGTTGCTTATTCGCCCACGCTGACTGGAAGCGGTTTTCTGCCCCTTGGGTAATGGTGGCGATATCCTTGAGACGTAATGCCGAGCCATTTTGCCAAGTGAGGATCAGGTTGCCATATTCCGTTGGCGTGCGTAGCTGGTCATTGGCATCAATGGTGACCGAGTGAAACTGACCGTCAAAGCCGCCTTTAGAACCGTTAACGTTGCTGTTATTGATCAGAGTATTGACGTCAGACAGGGTCAGACCATGGGCCGCCAGTGCCGTGGGATCCAGTTGAACGCGGATGGCTGGCTGATTCCCCCCTGCCAGAGTCACCATCCCCACTCCGTTGATCTGCGCCAATTTTAGGGCGATACGGGTGTTCACTAAGTCCTGAACCCGGCTCAACGGCAGGTTATTGGAGGTCGCTGCCAGAGTGATCACCGCCGTATCCGCCGGATTGACCTTTTTATAGGTCGGCGGGTTAGGCAGATCCGAAGGTAAGAGGCTGTCCGCGGAGTTAATCGCTGCCTGCACATCCTGCTCTGCCACGTCGAGGGAGGTGTCTAACCCGAAGCGTAAAGTAATGATCGATGAGCCGCCGGAACTCTCGGAGGTCATCTGGCTAAGGCCACTCATCTCGCCAAGATCACGCTCCAGCGGCGCAGTCACAGAGGTGGAGATCACCTCCGGGCTGGCCCCAGGATAGAGAGTGGTCACCTGAATGGTGGGATAATCGACCTGGGGTAACGCAGATACCGACAGAAAACGGTAAGCGAAGATCCCGGACAGTAAAATACCGGTCATCAGCAGAATGGTGGCGACCGGGCGTTGAATAAACAGCCTGGAAGGATTCATTACTGCTTCGCCTGTGGGTTCGCTTTAGAGGTATCGCTGCCACTCGCCGCCTCAGTTTCATTCTCTGAGACCACCGAGACTTTGGCACCGGTCGTCAGACGGTCAATCCCTTCGGTGACCACTTTATCCCCTGGTTTAACCCCACTGAGGATCACCTGCTGGTCACTGCCGTACACCGGTCCGGCGCTGACACTGCGACGGGTGACGGTATTATCGGTGTTGATCACAAACACAAAGCTACCGTCGCTGCTAAGCTGCAGTGCTTCAGCGGGGATCACCGTCGCCTGATTGAGAGTTTCAGTCTGTAGGCGCAGATCCACGAACTGGTTAGCGTACAGAGCCTCATTGGTATTCGGGAACATGGCTTTCATTTCGACACTGCCGGTGCTGGTATCGATTTCATTACTGATAAAACGGACTTCCCCCTGTGCCAGCACGGTTTTCCCATCTTGATCAAAGGCCGTGGCAGGCATGGCCTGTCCGTGGTGCAACTTTTTAACCAGCATTGGGATATTGCTCTGCGGCACGCTGAAAGTAACGGCCGCCGGCTGCATCTGGGTGATGGTCACCAGCGAGGTCGAGGACGCACTGACCACGTTCCCCGGGTCAACCAAACGTAACCCTACCCGGCCGCTGACTGGCGCGGTAATACGTGAGTAACTGATGTTCACTTTGGCGCTGTTGATCTGCGCTTCATCTTCTTTGACCGCACCGCTGTACTGCCCAACGGTCGCCATTTGGCTTTCCAAATCCTGTTTTGCCAAAGAATCTTCTGCATAGAGTTTTCGATAACGCGCCAGAGTCAGGCGAGCACTGGTCAGCAAGGCTTTATTTTGTTGCAGTGCCCCTTCATATTGGGCTAAAGATGCTTGATAGCTGCGATCATCAATCTGCGCCAGTAGCTGACCGGCAGTCACCTGCTGTCCTTCGGTAAAGTAGACTTTCTGCAGTTCGCCATCGACACGGCTGGTCACTGTGACGCTAGCATTGGGGATCACGGTGCCTGGTGAGGTCAAATAAACCGGCACATTCGCCTGTGAAGCCACCCCGGCATGCACCAAGGTAGTCGCCCCCGCCCCGGGTCTGCCGTGACGGCCACCGGGGCCTGGCATTCCAGTTCCCGCTGGCGAGGAAAACCACACCCGCCAGATAACCCCGGCAACAATCAGACAGAAAATCGCAACAAGCAACCATCGCAGCCAGTGAGAACGAACAGTTTTTTCAGTGTTTTTAGTCATCGGATTTCGTGGTTATCAGAGGAAGTGGACACACGCAGACAGAATCGTTGTGCAATCAAGTCAATATTTCGGACGCTTAGCCAATTATGGGCACTCGCGGCATTATATTTCTACCGGTAAAACGTAAGAGTTTTGTTAAGAGGATAGCTAATGCTCGGGTGAGATCACTATCAGCTAAGATTTCTGCATAAAAACAGCGTGAGAAAGAAAAAACCACTGCCCTTTTCAGGGCAGTGGTTCAGGTTACGGCGTAGTGACCGGAGTATTGACGTTATACAACGCATCCGGGGCCACATTCATATACTTAAGCACTGGGCCGATAATATTGCCGAAGATCGGTGAGGCCACCGAGCCCCCAAAGTGGGCACCAGCAGTCGGGTGGTTGATCATAATCACCAACGCCACCACCGGATGGCTCGCCGGAGCCACTCCCGCGGTATAGTTGATATAACCGCCATCATATTTGCCATTGCTGCCCATTTTTTCTGCAGTACCGGTTTTAATCGCCAGACGATAACCCGGCACTGCCGCACGCACCCCAGAGCCACCAGGCAATGCATCACTTTCCATCATATGGACCACGCTGCGCACCACATCCTCGTCGGCGACCCGCTGTCCTTCAACTGGTGGCGTCACTTTGGTGATCGACAACGGACGGTAGATCCCGAAAGAGCCGAGGGTGGCATATTCCCGCGCCATCTGCAGCGGCGTGATACGTAGCCCGTAACCAAAGGAGAAGGTAGCACGTTCAATATCGGCCCAACGCTGACGGTGCAGCGGGAAGTAACCAGTACTTTCCCCCGTAAGACCAAGGTCGGTCGGTCTGCCCAAACCAAAGGAACGGTAAGTATTCACTAACACTTCAGCTGGCATCGCCAGGGCAATGTGTGAAACCCCGATATCACTGGATTTCTGTAGGATGCCTGTCATAGTCAGTCGCGGCCAGTTACCGACGTCACGGATCAAGTGCCCATTCACCACATAAGGAGTGGTATCCAGTACTGAATCTGGACGTACCAAATGGCGCTGTAAACCTTCCATCACCACCAGCGGTTTCACTGTCGAGCCGGGCTCAAAGCTGTCGTTAATCGCCACGTTACGCATCTGTACCGGTGTGGCATCATCATAATTATTCGGGTTGTAGGACGGATAGGAGGCCATCCCCAAGACTTCGCCGGTATCGACCCGCACCATTACGGCGGCACCAGAGTCCGCTTTGTTCAGCAGCACGCCATCACGCAATTTGCTGTACATGGTGTACTGAATAAATTTATCGATACTCAACTGCACATTCGGCGGCTGGGAGGGCGGCTGGTAGCTAAGCATCGAAATAATATGCCCCTGACCATCTTGGCGGTATTTCTCTTTACCCGGCACACCCTGCAAGATTTTATCGAAACTGTGCTCTATTCCGTTAAGTCCGGTGTTATCGGCACCGACAATGCCGATTAACGGTGCCGCGGCATCTGCCATCGGGTAGAAACGGCTGTCATCATACACCGAGGTGATCCCTGTCAGGCGCAGTTGGGCGATATCTTTAGCGATACCCAGCTCAATTTTACGGCCCAAATAGAGGAAACGTTTTTTCGGATTGGCAGTGATCTCCGCGGCCAACTGCTCTGGACGCATATTCAGCGCTGAAGCCAGATAGGCCCATTTAGGACTGTAAAAATTCGGGTTTGCTTCCAGTACTTTCAAGGGGTCCGCGATGATATCTCGTGCCGGCACACTCAAAGCCAAGGTATCGCCATTACGGTCTAATAAGGTACCGCGGTTGGTGGGCAGTATCACGGTACGCAAAGAACGCTGGTCTGCTTGGCGCTCCAGCATCGGATGATCGAGCAATTGCAGATCACCGACCCGCAATAGTAGAAAAGCCAGACAGCATACGACACCCAAGCATACTAGGCGAAATCGGAAAGGGTTGAAGGTGGTATTGATCTGGTCTTTTCCCAGTATCTTTTTTATCCGGGGCATAACATTCCGCTGAAGTAAGATAAATTAGGCAAACTGACGATGTTTTATAATGAATTAACCCCCAAAATCACAGCGAAAGTGTGTATCAGTTGGTAATCGTCCCTATTACGGCACAGTGATAGCATATCAGGGGCATCAGAGAAATGAGAAACTGGAGGCAAAAAAAACCTGCACATCTGCGCAGGTCGGTGTAATCAAAATTTTCTTGATGTTCACCCATCAATACCTCTGGGACTTTTAACTTAGCAGCCGAACAACTTTTTTCTCTACCAGACAAACGCAACAATTGCTGGCAAAATGTAAGTAGCTATTTACGCTGTTATTACTTTTGGAGTGCCTTTTACTGCCCTCTTCGCAACTAATCCCCACACGTCTCCCAGGCTACCTCAGGCGTCCCAAGCCTTGCGGACCGTTGGTTTAAGTGAAAAACGACCAGGATTAGCCGTGATGCTGCTTGCAGTCTCTGGTTTTTTCCGTAACACTTCCCGGATCTGCTACTCACCCGGAATACTGAAATGGCTACCATTAAAGATGTTGCTAAGCTTGCCGGCGTTTCAGTTGCCACTGTCTCAAGAGTATTAAACCACTCCCCTAAAGCCAGTGAAGCCTCTCGTAAGGCGGTCAACGATGCCGTGCAGCAACTGCACTACCAGCCTAATGCCAATGCTCGCGCCTTGGCACAGCAGACCACTGCCACCATTGGTCTGATTGTAGCGGATGTGGCCGACCCGTTTTTCGGCGTGATGGTCAAAGCCGTGGATGAAGTTGCCCGTCAAACCGGTAACTTCTTACTGATTGGTAACGGATACCACGATGAGCAGCAGGAACGGCTGGCCATCGAGCAGTTGATCCGCCATCAGTGTGAAGCGCTGGTGCTGCACGTTAAAAAAATTCCGGATGCAGAACTGGCCGCACTGATGACCCAAATCCCGGGGGTCGTGTTGATTAACCGCACGCTGCCTGGTTTCGAATCACGCTGTATTGCGCTGGACGATAATTACGGCAGCTGGCTGGCGACCCGGCATCTTATCCAGCAGGGCCATGAAAATATTGCCTTTATCTGTTCAGATCATGCCATTTCCGATGCTGGCGATCGCTTAGCCGGCTATCACCGAGCCTTGCAGGATCATCATTTACCGGACAACCCGCAACTTGTGGCTTTCGGTGAACCGGATGAAACCGGCGGTGAAAAAGCGATGATTAGCCTACTGGGGATGGGGAAAAGTTTTAGTGCAGTCGCCTGTTATAATGACTCGATGGCGGCAGGAGCGTTGGCGGCGTTAAACGATAACAGCATTCAGGTCCCGCAGCAGATGTCGCTGATGGGGTTTGATGATGTACTGGTATCGCGCTATGTGCGCCCTAGGCTAACCACCATCCGCTACCCAGTAGTGACCATGGCACAGCAGGCGGCATCGCTAGCACTGGCATTGTCGAAAAAACAGCCGTTACCCACCATCACCAACCTGTTTCATCCGACTCTGGTGATCCGCCATTCCGTCGGCCCTTGTAAACAGATATCGCCGGTTTGACCCGGCGAGTGACCCCTTACTGACCGGCATCCAACTCTGCCGCCAGTAACTCACTGAAGGTCTGCGCACGACGGATTTCCCTTGGCACGCCCTGTTCAAATAGCACTTCAGGGATCATCGGGCGGCTGTTATAGCAGGATGACATCGTCGCCCCGTAGGCACCGGTATCATGGAACACCAAGTAATCGCCGACCTGTGCAGCTGGTAACGGACGGGGGTCGACAGTGCCGCCCTCTTTCTGGGTAAACACATCTCCGGATTCGCACAGCGGCCCGGCGACCACTGTCGGCACCAGGGGATCCTCATCGGTCTGGCGTTCAGCTGCGCTCATCAGCGAAATCTCGTGATAGCTGCCGTACATCGCCGGCCGCATCAGATCACTGAAACCGGCATCCACCAGCACAAAGTGACGGCTGCCCATATCTTTAACCGCCCGTACCTGCGAGACCAACACCCCTGACTGAGCTACTAAGAAACGGCCCGGCTCAATTTCTAAGGTCACTGGATGGCCGAGGTGCTCCGCAATCTGCTGACGGGCGCGGTTCCACAGGCTGTAGTAGTGACGGGTATCGATCTCTTCCTCACCATAATGGTACGGAATCGATAAGCCGCCGCCAGCAGAGATGGCGTGAACATCTGCCCCGCTGTCTATCACCTGTGCCACCATCGCATCACAGACCTGTTGCAGGTGCTGGTAATCGACGCCGGAACCGATATGCATATGCAGCCCCGCTAGGGTCAGGCCTTTTTCGGCAATCACCCGCAATGCTTCTTCCAGATCCTGATACCAGATCCCGTGCTTACTGTTTTCCCCGCCGGTATTGGTCTTTTGGCTGTGACCATGACCAAAGCCTGGATTAATGCGTAACCAGACACGGTGGCCAGGAGAAACCTCTGCCAACTGATGCAGCATATCGATGGAGCCCGCATTGACGGCAATTTTCAGCTCGGCGATCCGTTGCAGCACAGGGATATCCAGCACATCGGCGGTAAACACAATCTCGTCCCCTTCGGCCTGATAACCAGCCACCAGCGCGCGCTCAATTTCCCCCAGCGACACCGAATCTACCCGCACCCCAGCGGTACGCATTAGCCGCAGAATATGGATATTCGAACAGGCTTTCTGCGCAAAACGGATCACATCAAAATCCCGCAGTTTTTCAATCTGTTGTAGGATAACCTCGGCATCATAAGCCCAGAAAGGACCAGTGTAACGCTGAGTCAGCGGTAGCAGATGTTTACGGTTAAGGGCAGTGTCAGTGGTAGTCAGCGGGCGTGGCATAATAGTGTCATTCTCCTGTAATCAGCGTGTCAGTAAGCCACAGCCTTGCTATATTGAAAAATATCATTTTATCGTATACCTATTCATTTGTGATATACATTAAACCAACGGCGTCGATAGCCAGACTTTTCGGCTACACTGAAGCTGTGCGGTCGCCGTGCGGCCACGAGGGTCGCCAGCGCCACACATTATTTCCCGACATTGGCACAGCAGGAGAGCAGTGATGAAGAAAGTATTGGTACTGATAGCCGGATTACTTGGCCCATTGGCGGCCTTTGCCGGTCCCAGCAAGCCACTACCGGCGCCCACCGACCATAGTCCGGCACGGAACTTGGCTCAGGAAAATAAAAACCTGCAACTGGTGTATAACTTCTACCAACAGTTTTTTACGCAGCATGATCTGAAAGCCGCTGACCGCGACCTAGCTGCGGATTATAAGCAGCATAATCCCCATGTGCCGGACGGCCGAGCGCCTTTTGTGAATTACTTCGCTGGTTACTTTAAGGCCAATCCGCAGGCCCGTTCAGAGATCAGCCAGTACGGCACTTACGGTGATCGCGTCTTCCTGCGGGTCCACTCGATAGCGAAACCGGGTGACCGTGGCCGTGCCATTGTGGATATTTTCCGTGTGAAAGACGGCAAAATTGTCGAGCATTGGGACTCGGTGCAAGATGTCCCGACCACCTCGGCGAACAGCAATACCATGTTCTGATATTCCCCTGCTCTATTACTGAGCAGGGACTTACTTACCGGGCTCCCTGCTTTCAGGCAGGGGATCCTGTCGCAACGAGCCTTGTCCATGCAAAAAATTCACTGGCGTCAGATCGAAATTTTCCACGCCATTATGACTCGGGGAAATCTGACCCAGGCCGCTGAGTTTCTTCATACCTCCCAGCCGACCTTAAGCCGCGAACTGGCCCGTTTTGAACAACAGCTCGGTGTCACCCTATTCAGCCGGGTACGTGGGCGCTTACAACCGACAGTACAGGCACTGCGTCTGTTCGAGGAGGTGGAGCGCAGCTGGTATGGCATGGAGCGGATACGCGAAGCCGCAGAAGGACTGCGGGATTTTCACCAAGCGGAGTTGTCTGTAGCCTGTTTACCGGCGTTCAGCCAATCGTTACTGCCGGCGTTGTGCCAACCGTTTCTGCAACGTTATCCCTCGGTGACTATGAATATTATTCCCCGTGAATCGCCACTGTTGGAAGAGTGGCTCTCAGCCCAACGTTACGATCTCGGTCTGACCGAAACCCGCCAGCAACCACCGGGAACCGAATTGATCCCCCTGCTGACCGTAGACGAAGTCTGTGTGTTACCGGCTGGCCACCCGCTGGCGGACAAACCGCGATTAACCCCACAGGATTTTAGCGGCTTACCCTTTATCAGCCTGTCCCGGGAAGACAGTTATCGGCAGTTACTTGACCGGTTGTTTCAGGAGCATCAGGTTAACCGCCAGTTGCGAATGGAAACTCACAGTGCAGCCTCGGTCTGTGCCATGGTCAGGGCCGGTGTTGGGGTTTCGATTATTAACCCGCTGACTGCCTTGGACTATACCGCTCAGGGAGTAGTGATCCGTCCTTTCAGTATCAGCGTGCCCTTTACCGTCAGTCTGATCCGCCCGCTGCACCGCCCCGCCTCTTCGTTAAGCGGGGCGTTTATTCGTCATCTGCACCAACAGGCCGGACAGTTAATCACCGAGATTGAAGCCCAGCATCATCAGCACTGATCGCGGCGAGGTTCTCTGGCGTCAGAACCGAGATGACGGTCTACCGGTCGACGGAAAATCATCAGGGTGGTGATCACCCCTGCCAGCGCCAGCGCTGCCGCCATCAATGGGACGGTGGCTAAACCGGCTCCGCTGGCAATCATCACGCCTCCCAGCCAAGCCCCTAGGGCATTACCGAGGTTAAAGGCAGAAATATTTAAGGTTGAGACCAAATGCGGGGCGTCCTGACCGTAGCGCACCACATTAATCTGTAAAGCAGGCACCAGAGAAAATGCCGCCATCGCCCACAGAAACAAGGTGATCTCTGCCAAGGTTACCGTCAGGCTGGTCCAGCGAAATAACAGCGACAGTAGCGTCAGCAGGCTGAAACTTAATATCAGGCTAAGGCGAAGATTACGATCTGCCAGACGTCCCCCTAGGGTATTTCCCACCGTCAGCCCAGCACCGATCAAAAATAGGGTCCAGCTAACACCTCGCTGACTAATACCGGTCACCTGTAATAACAACGGCGCGATATAGCTGAACAGCGCAAACATAGCGGCAGAAAACCAGACAGTGGTCAGCAACGACAGCCACAGTTTACCACCACGTAACGCTCGCACTTCACTGAGCAAATCCACTGGCTTCTCCTGCCGATCCGCTGGCAGGCTGACCCACAGTGCAATAAAGGCCAACACACCGATGACACTGACCGCCCAAAAGGTGGCCCGCCAACCATATAATTGGCCAAACCAGGTGCCCAGTGGCACCCCGAGTACATTGGCCAACGTCAGGCCGGTAAACATCAGCGCCACTGCCGATGCCTGTCGATGCGGAGCCACCAGTCGGGCCGCCACTACCGAGCCGATGCCGAAGAATGCCCCATGGCATAACGCCGTCACCACCCGTGCCAACATCAACCAGTGATAGTCACCGGCCAGCGCGCACATCAGGTTACCAAGGATAAAAATCAGCATCAGTAACAGTAGTGTCCGTTTACGCGGCAAGCGAGCGGTGATCAACGCCATCACCGGTGCGCCAAAGGCCACCCCTAGCGCATAGCCGCTGATCAGCCAGCCGGCTGCGGGAACAGACACCGACAGATTACCCGCTACCTCGGGTAATAACCCCATAATGACAAATTCGGTAGTACCGATAGCAAAGGCACTGAGTGCCAAAGCCAGCAACGCGATGGGCATAGTATCGACTCCTGTTATTCTTTTATTGTCGTAAAAAACGCCACTCAGTACCCTGAGTGGCGGTCTACGGATAGCGGTCAGTAAAGCATAACTGAGCGGAACCACAAATATCCGCGGATGCAAAGGATAATTGCGCCATTCGCAACAAAAGTGTTTCCATCCCCGCTCAGCGTTTGCTGAGAAGACCAAGCCGTCACCTTCACTGATTAATAATCTTTAATATAACCCCCCGCTGACTCTGTCTATTTACTCCTACTACGCTCGGCTATTTTAGTCTTTATTTTTGAAGTAGCTTGCGAATACTGACATTTATCCGAAGGTTCTGGATTTGTTATTTTTGGTTGTGATTAGCCGCACACAATCCTTTTATCCGCCGGGGTATAAAACCTATGCAGCAACCGAAATCATCACCTTTTTCAGGATAACAGGATGTCAACCATGAAACGGATCGTGTTGTGTTGTGCCTCAGGTATGTCGACCAGTATGCTGGTCTCCCGTATGCGAAAATATGCCGAACAAAAGGGACTTTCGGTGGACATTACCGCAATCAGTATCAATGAGTTTGACACCGAAACGCCCCACTGTGACTGCTGCCTGCTGGGTCCACAGATCAAATATAAATTGGCCGAAATGAAAGAGAAGCTGGCACCGCTCAATATCCCCGTAGCGGTGATTAATACCCTGGATTACGGCATGATGCGCGGTGACAGAGTGCTGGAAACGGCCCTGGCACTCGAATAACCACGGAGGGTTATTATGGCTATCAGCAGGATATTTGCCTCGCTGGAAACCGTTATGTTACCAATGGCTGGGAAGATTGCCGCACAGCGGCATATTATGGCCATTCGTGACGGTTTCGTCATGGTGATGCCTTTTATGATCATCGGTTCATTTGTATTGATATTTGCCTACCCACCCTTTGCCGAAGATAACCGCTTTTTCCTCGCCCGCGGCTGGCTGTGGTTCGCCGCAGAATATAAACAGCAATTACTGACGCCTTATAATATGACCATGGGTATCATTTCGGTCTATATCTGTCCTGCCATTGCCTATTGTCTCGCTCGTCATTATAAACTCGCGGAATTAAATATTGCCCTGCTGGCACTGGGGGCGTTTCTATTATTGTGCTGTCCGCTAACAGACGGCGTGATGTCAGCCACTTACCTCGGTGGGACCGGCATCTTCACGGCCATTATTGTTGCACTGCTGGTCACCGAACTCTGCCGGATGCTGCATCAACGTAATATTGGTATTCGTCTACCCGAGCAGGTTCCCGACAATATCCGCAAATCCTTTAATCAGTTGATCCCTATGACACTGGTATTGTTACTGCTGTTTCCCCTCAGCCTGGGAATACAGGCGGTAAGCGGTATGCTGATCCCGCAAGCCATTATGGCATTGTTCAATCCGCTGCTTTCTGCCTCTGATTCGTTACCGGCGGTGATCCTGGCAGTGGTGCTCTGCCATATGCTGTGGTTTGCTGGCATTCACGGAGCCAGCATTGTCGGTGGCTTCTTTCAAGCCTTTTGGCTGACCAACATTGGTCTCAATCAGATCAATATGGCCAACGGGCTACCTCCAGATCGTATCTTTGTGGAGCCTTTCTGGGCGTTCTTCGTACTGATGGGAGGTTCCGGTGCAACCATCGGCTTGGTACTGCTCTACCTACGCAGTAAATCTGCCCACCTACGCTCTATCGGTAAAATCTCACTGGTTCCGGCAATTTTTAATATCAACGAACCGGTGATTTTCGGTTCACCCATCGTCATGAATACCTTGTTCTTTATCCCGTTTATCCTCAGCCCAATGGTTAATGGTCTGTTGGGTTGGTATGCCATTAAATACGGGCTGATCGAACATATTGTCTCTATCGTCCCTTGGACTGCACCGGCACCGGTCGGTGCGGCCTGGGCGGCGGGTTGGGATATCAATGCTGCCCTGCTGGCGATCCTGCTGATCTTTACTTCGATTGTGATCTACTACCCGTTTTTCAGGATCTACGAACGCAGTCTGTTGGCCGCAGAAACCTTGGAGAACGATCCTCATGGAAATCAATGAAGAGCTTATCATCAGCTTAATTGTCACCGCCGGCGAGTCAAAGTCCTGTGCTATGGAAGCCATTCAAGCAGCCCGCGATGGCCGCTGGGAGAGTGCTGCGGCTTTTCTGCACCAATCAGATGAAGCCGCCCACCACTGTCACCAGACGCAAACACAGCTTATCGGCGAAGACCAAGGCAGTGGTCGCACGCCGGTCAGCCTGATTATGGTGCATGCCCAAGACCACATTATGAACGCCCAACTTTGCCGTGAAATGGCCGAGGAAATTGTCCGCCTATACCGTAAATTCGATTCATTCACTTCACAGAGTAAGGATACCCGATGAAAATTGTCACTATCGGAGGTGGCTCCAGTTACACCCCGGAACTGATCGAAGGCCTGATCCTGCGTCAAGATAAACTGCCCATCCGTGAGATCTGGCTGACAGATATTGAGGAAGGCAAAGAGAAATTAGAAATTGTAGGCACCCTGGCCCGCCGCATGATTGAAGCTGCCGGCCTGCCATGGAAAATTCATCTCACCCTCGACCGTAAAGCCGCCTTGAAACAGGCGGACTTTGTTACCACCCAATTCCGGGTCGGACTGCTGGAAGCGCGGCAGAAGGATGAATGTATTCCCCTTTCCCACGGCTTTCTCGGTCAGGAAACCAATGGTGCAGGGGGTATTCTCAAGGCTTTCCGTACCATTCCGGTGATCCTGCAAATTATCGAAGATATGCGCCAGCAGTGCCCGAATGCGTGGCTGGTGAACTTTACTAACCCGGCCGGTATGGTCACCGAAGCTGCTATCCGCTGCGGGCAATGGGAAAAAACCATCGGCCTGTGTAATGTGCCGTTCAGCCATATTGAACAGGCCAAAAAGCTTCTGAACCAGCCGGAAGAGTCGCTGTTCTTTAAATTTGCAGGCCTTAACCATTTCCACTGGCACCGAGTCTGGGATGCCCGTGGTAATGAACAGACCCAGAGACTGATCGAGGCTATCTATGCCAGCCACCAGCAGAATGAAGGGCTGCGTAATATTCACCAAGTGCCCTTTAACGTCGACATGATAAAACATCTCGGCCTACTGCCCTGCGGTTATCACCGCTATTATTATTTAGAGCAGCAGATGCTGGAGCACTCGGTCTCTGATTTTGCAAAGTACGCCACCCGGGCTGAGGTAGTTAAAGCCACCGAGAAACGGCTGTTTGAGATGTATAAAAACCCTGACCTTAAAGAGAAACCGGCCGAACTGGCAGAGCGTGGCGGTGCCCATTACAGTGATGCGGCCTGTGATTTGATTGAGTCGATTTACAACGACAGTCGGCGGATTATGGTGGTCAGTACCCGTAATAACGGCGCGCTCAGTGACCTACCGGCAGACAGTATTGCCGAGGTCAGTGCCGTCATTACCTCACACGGTGCCGAACCCCTGAACTGGGGGGCGTTCCCACCGGCGGCACGAGGTATGTTGCAGATCATGAAAGGGATGGAGCAGACAGTCATTGAAGCGGCAATCAGCGGTGATTATGGCGCAGCCCTGCATGCCTTTACCATCAACCCTTTGATCCGCAGCGGAGATACCGCCCGACAGGTACTCGACCAGTTACTCTACGCCCATAAACGCTACCTGCCACAATTCAGTCAGGCCATCGCCCGCATCGAAGCGCAGCAACCGCAAGACACCCTGTATGTCGATAAGTTGTTGGCGGATCGTCAGTTGCATACAACATAATATTCCCTCTGCGGTGGCATTGCTGTTGTTGTCACCGCACTCTCTGCTGCCCTCGTCGAGTAACCCACAAAATCCATTGCGCCGCCTTCCTGAATAGCTACGCATGTTGAATAATCATCCTCGTCTGATGCGATCGTCTCTCTGCTTGCGGATAAAATGCGGGTTATGCGGAAAAGTGTGGGACAATCAGCACAACGCTTTTAAGGTCGGGCTGAGCCTGCATAGTTTGAGATTTCTCAGTCCGCAACAGCACCCCGTTGCTGCCATATTCTGTATTAAGTGAATAATGACCATGAAAATTATTGTGACTGGCGGCGCAGGATTTATCGGCTCGGCCGTCGTTCGCCACCTGATCCATACTACCAGCGCTGAGGTCACCGTTGTTGATAGCCTGACCTATGCCGGTAATCCTGATTCACTGGCCCCTGTTAGCGACGATAAGCGCTTCCGCTTTGAACTGCTGGATATCTGTGATCGCGCAGGTGTTGACCGATTACTTGCAGAAATCCAGCCGGATGCCATTATGCATCTGGCAGCAGAAAGCCATGTTGACCGTTCAATCGACGGACCGGCGGCTTTTATCAATACCAATATTCTCGGTACTTACCACTTACTTGAGGCGGCTAGGTATTATCTACACTCGGTCCGCCAGCCGTCAGAGCACAGATTTATCTTCCATCATATCTCTACCGATGAAGTCTATGGTGACCTGCACAGCCGTGATGACTTTTTCCGCGAAGATACCCCCTATGCGCCAAGTAGTCCTTATTCTGCTTCCAAGGCTGCCAGTGATCATCTGGTCAGAGCCTGGGGACGAACCTATGGCTTGCCGGTCATTGTGACTAACTGCTCCAATAATTATGGCCCCCACCATTATCCGGAAAAATTAATCCCACTGACCATCATTAATGCCCTTAACGGTAACCCTCTCCCAGTGTATGGAGACGGTCAGCAGATACGTGATTGGTTATATGTGGATGATCATGCTAGAGCGCTCTGGACGGTGATCACTCAGGGTAAACAGGGTGAAACCTATAATATCGGGGGCAACAACGAACACACTAACTTGGACGTTGTACAGAGGATCTGCCAAATACTGGATGAGCTGCACCCCTGCACTGGCACCGAGGCTCACAGTTATAGTGAACTGATTACCTTTGTCGCTGACCGGCCGGGCCATGATAAACGTTATGCCATTGATGCCAGTAAGATCATGTCGGAGCTTCACTGGACCCCTAGGGAAACCTTCGACACCGGGCTGCGTAAAACCGTTGAATGGTACTTGAATAACCGACAATGGTGGCAGAAGGTTCAGGATAAAAACGATGGCTGGCAACGCCAAAATATCGTGAAAAAATGAGGATACGATCATGAAAGGAATTGTGCTGGCCGGTGGAACCGGCAGTAGGCTCTATCCCATTACCCAAGGAGTGTCCAAGCAGCTGTTACCGGTTTACGACAAACCGATGATCTATTACCCGATATCAGTACTGATGTTATCCGGTATCCGCGATATTCTGATCATCACCACAGCCGAAGATCTGCCCTCCTTTCAGAGGCTGTTAGGCGAAGGGCAACAGTTTGGGATCCGGCTTAGCTACCGAGTCCAACAGCATCCAGCCGGTGTTGCACAAGCGTTTCTGATCGCCGAAGATTTTATTGCCGGTGAAAACTGTTCCCTGGTACTGGGTGATAATATCTTTTTTGGTCAAGGCTTTGGCAGCAAACTGCTGTCGGTGGTAGAAAGAACAGTTGGTGCGACAGTGTTTGGTTATCAGGTGAAAGATCCTCAGCGTTATGGTGTTGTGGAGTTTGACCAACATACAGTCGCCCTATCGCTGGAAGAAAAGCCTGCCATTCCCCGCTCTAACTGGGCGGTAACAGGGCTTTACTTTTATGACTCACAAGTCACTGAAATGGCAAGACAGGTGACCCCTTCGGCCCGCGGCGAGTTAGAGATAACCAGTATTAATCAGCTGTACTTGGAGGCTGGTTTGCTCAATGTGGAACGCCTAGGCAGGGGCTTTGCTTGGCTGGATACCGGCACCCACGAAAGCCTGCTGGATGCCTCACAATTTATTCACACTATTGAGGAACGCCAAGGGTTTAAAGTGGCTTGCTTGGAAGAGATAGCTTATCGCAATAGCTGGCTCACTGTAGAGCAGGTGGCAGAACAGGCAAAACGGCTAGAAAAAACTCGCTACGGCGAATACCTTTCCAGTCTGATCAACGGGCAGTGACAGCAGAGATGGATGTGCGCCTTTTCACATTCAGCCAAGTGTTACAGCCTGTAACCCAGGGCTGACGAGAACTGTGGCCGGTAACACTGCCCACTCACTGATGAAAACCACAGCACAACAAAACACTGCCGGCATTGGGCCGGCAGCACTGAGTCTATCCTCAATCGTTTCCAAACAGATCACGGGTATAGACTTTATCACTGACGTCTTTCAGTTCATCGACCAAGCGGTTGGCAATGATGACGTCACACTCTTGCTTGAGTTGTTCCACATCATGGGTCACCGGAGAATTAAAGAACTGTGGCTCATCAAGCACCGGTTCATACACCAGGATATCAACCCCTTTCGCCTTAAGTCGCTTCATAATGCCCTGCACCGCCGAGGCACGGAAGTTATCGGAACCTGACTTCATCACTAGGCGGTAAATCCCCACCTTTTTCGGCTGACGCTTAAGGATACTGTCGGCGATAAAATCTTTGCGGGTGCGGTTAGCGTCGACAATCGCGCCGATAATGTTATTCGGCACACTTTCATAGTTTGCCAGTAACTGTTTGGTATCTTTCGGCAGGCAGTAACCGCCGTAACCAAAGGATGGGTTGTTGTAGTGGGTACCGATCCGCGGGTCGAGGCCGATACCTTCAATGATTTGACGGCTGTTGAGGCCATGATGCTCGGCATAGCTGTCCAGCTCGTTAAAATAAGAGATACGTAACGCCAGATAGGTATTGGCGAACAGCTTAATCGCTTCGGCTTCCGTATCGTCAGTGAACAGCACCGGGATATCCTGTTTCTCGGCGCCTTCTACCAGCAAGTCAGCGAACACTTTTGCCTGTGGCGACTGGCTGCCGACCACAATCCGTGATGGATGCAGGTTATCGTACAGCGCACGCCCTTCACGGAGAAACTCTGGGGAAAAGATAATGTTTTCGACACCGAGCCGCTGTTTCAGCTCGCGGGTAAAGCCTACCGGGATCGTGGATTTGATAATAATGGTCGCCTGCGGATTGATCGCCAACACATCACTGATCACCGACTCGACACTGCGGGTATTAAAATAGTTAGTCACTGGATCGTAGTCTGTCGGGGTCGCGACGATCACAAATTCTGCACCCTGGTAAGCCTGCTGCTTATCCGTGGTGGCGGTAAAATTCAGTGCCTTAGTTGTCAGATAGGTTTCAATATCTTGATCTGCGATAGGAGAAACGTTTCGATTCAGTTTCTCAACTTTTTGGGGATCAATATCCAAAGCCACCACCTGATGGTGCTGCGCCAGTAAAATACCGTTTGAAAGTCCAACATAGCCAGTACCGGCAATTGCAATTTTCATTGTACTGAAATCCGTTATAGGTGTGAGCACAGCAGGGCAAAATTCACAGTCGCTCAGACAAAAAATAATGGTGACTATTGTGCTTTCGCTAGCCTAAACCATCAAATGAATTATGTTCTTTTTCTGTTTTTCAGAGCGAGAGAAGGTTATCGCGCTAGACAAGTTGCCCCCTATCAGCGCTATCTACATTTGCGTAGACTTAAATAAAATTAATAATTTAATCATAAATAAACTGCTAATCAGGATCTAGTTTGTCTTAATTTTTTGCGCTCAATTTATACCCTATATGCAATCTACATTAATAATGATTCCCCCCGGTAGTAACGGCAGGGGAGCCCCCCACCGTCAAACACTCAAACACCTAGCAGTCCGCTGGCATAACCGGCGATGCCGATAATAAAAAAGCCAATAATCAGCAGCAAAGGGTTTACTTTTCGGCGTAACAGCCACATACAGCCAAAGGTCAGCAGTAACGGCACCAGGCCCGGCATCAGCTGGTCCAGTATCGATTGGGCGGTGGTGACCTTGGTTGCGCCAGTCGAATCGGTGATACTGGAAACCACCACCGGAATATCCACATGGGTCCACTTATTGACCAGCGCTCCCATTACAAACAACCCGAGGATCGAAGCCCCCTCGGTCAGCTTTTGCAGGAAACCGCCGCCCATATCTTTGACAATATTGACCCCTTTGCGATAGCCATAGGCTACCCCGTAATAGCGAGTCAGCAAACGCACCATATTAAACAATACAAAGAACAACAGTGGCCCCAGTAGGCTGCCGCTCATGGCAATACCGGCCCCTAAGGCTGCAAACACTGGACGAACGGTTCCCCAGTAGATCGGGTCCCCCACCCCGGCCAGTGGCCCCATCAGCCCGACCTTAATACCGTTAATGGCACCGTCATCAATGGCGGCCCCGTTGGCGCGCTGCTCTTCCATCGCCAGGGTCACCCCCAGAACCGGTGCGGCCACATAGGGATGGGTATTAAAAAACTCTAAATGACGCTTAATGGCCTGCTTACGGGCCTCATCGTTCTCCGGATAGAGACGGCGGATCGCTGGAACCATTGAGAAACAGAAACCCAACGCTTGCATACGTTCGAAGTTCCAAGACCCCTGAAACAAATTCGAGCGAATGAACACCCCACGAATATCACTCGGGGTGAGTTTTTTTACTGTCGAACCAACGGAATCAACCATGTTACTCACCTCTTAGTCTAATTCGTTATCAAGGTTATTGGTAGCGGGTGTCGCACTGCTGGCAGCTGCGCCGCGCTGGTATTTGGGGCTAAGTTGGATATACAAAATCGCCATCACGGTGCCAATCACCCCGAGCGCCACTAAGTTAAAGTCGGTAAAGGCGGCGGTGACAAACCCCAGATAGAAGAATGGCATCAGGTAACCGGCACGCATCATATTGATCACCATGGCGTAGCCCACCACCACAATCATTCCACCGGCAATATTCAGACCGTTACTGACCACCTCAGGAATTGATTCAAGCATATGCTGCACCTGGCTGGTACCAACAGAGACCGCCACCACCAGTGCAGGGATAGCAATACGCATGGCTTGTAAAAACAGTGCCGAGATATGTATTCGGGTGATGGCGCTTAGGTTACCGTTACGTGCGGCGTTATCCGCGGCGTGCTGGAAAGCCACCGTCACAGTACGCACCAGTATGGTCAGTACCTGCCCTGTCGCTGCCAGCGGGATGGCCAGCGCAATACCTGCACCAATCCCCTGGTGCCCGGCGATCACCAAGATGGTGGAGATAATCGAGGCCAGTGCCGCATCCGGTGCCACCGCTGCGCCGATATTCATCCAGCCCAGCGCGATCATTTCTAGGGTACCGCCGATGATAATACCGGTTTTCATGTCTCCCAGTACCGCTCCTACTAGCGTACAGGCGACCAGTGGACGGTGAAATTGGAACTCATCAAGGATCGATTCCATACCGGCAATACAGGCGACGATAAATATCAGTACAATCTGAAGGGTGGTGATTTCCATTGACCTTCTCCTGCGAAGTTAAACGAGCATTAGCTAAAGGGCTGTTACCCTGAGATTTTATTGATAAGATCCATCATCTTAAGTTTCGGATCTCCAGACACTTTACGGACTTCCAGCTCGATCCCTCTGTCATGCAATTGACGGAACGCGGCGATATCCTGTTGATCCACCGACACTGCATTAGTCACCTGGGCCTTACCTTCCCGGAAAGCCATTCCCCCGATATTCACTGACACAATCTTCACGCCTGCCTCGACTAAGCGTTCAACATCAAGCGGATTAGTAAACAGCAACATGACTCGCTGACCGGCATATTTAGGGTTGTTATAGACACGGATCATTTTGGCGACATCCACCACATGGGCGGTGACGCCGGGTGGAGCCACCTGGGTTAGTAGGGTCTTACGTACCGTGTCGGCAGCCACCTCATCACTGACCACAATAATGCGCGACACATTGGTTTCTTTGGTCCAACGGGTGGCTACCTGGCCGTGGATCAACCGGTCATCGATACGTGCCAAGGCGATGGTCATATAATCACTGGCTGACATCGGGGTGACCGCTGGAGTCTGTGCAGTAGCTGTCGCTGCCACCGCATCTACAGGCGACGAGTCGTTATTCAGTGACCTAACCCCCTGCCTGCCGGTTTCCAAGGCAATAGCAGCCAGCTGTTTGACTGTCGGGCCATCATCGCGTCCCATAAACACTTCTGCCAGCATCGGCACATTTACTCCGGTGACCAACTGAAAATCAGCCTTATCGGTCACAATACGGCTGGCAGCGTTAAACGGACTACCGCCCCAAGTATCCACCAAGAAAAGCACCCCATCACTGGTCTCCAGTCCAGCGAGACACTGCTGGTATTTCTCAATCAGGTTTTCGGCATTCTCACCGGGAACAAAATCGATCCAGCCAGCATTTTCCTGCTGACCTAACAGCATTTCAGTGGTTTTGAGCAGCTGTTCAGCAGCCCAACCGTGCGTAGCAATGACAATAGCAATAGTCACCTGCTGCCTCCGTCTCAACACTTTTTAAAATCCTGTCGCTGCACTGGGTGGATCAGAAACGAGGCATACAACAGGAACGAGAATGGTTTTCGCCCTTATTTTATTTCTTAAAAAAAACAAAATATGTGATGCAGTACGGTAATTTATCGGCATATTATTTAAGTCGATCACAAAAACCGACACTCGATGAACTCCAGTTACATCGGTTAATCGATTCAGCTTTTAATATTATTAAGAAGAAAAATTTATAACCAAAAAAATCTGGTATCTCAGCGGCCATCATCGTGTCCAGTAATATGATGTTTCCTGAGAAAAGAGTATTAATTCTGTGATAGAAATCTTATTTTTAAATTATCGATCGCCCCCCCGGCAATGGCTATTTCGCCATAGCCATACACCGCTACCTGACTGTCGTCCGCTGCCACGAATAATGACTCACCGGGCAGCAAAATCAGTATTGTGCTACCAGACTCACAGCTGACTTTCCCTTGAATGCAGAACAAAATCAGAGGGCCACGCTGTTGTAACAGGTGTACAGACCCGTCTAAGGGTAAGATCGCTAGGCTGAAATCCTCCACCGGTACCGGAAAGCGAATTTCACCGTCCAGTACCCGGGGGTGTACTCGGCATTCGGCCACACTAAGGCCGGAAAAACGGGTATGCGCCAGCAGTTGGTCACTATCAATATGCTTACAGGTCAGCCCCGCGCGCAGCACATTGTCTGAGTTAGCCATAATCTCCAACCCGCTCCCCTGCAGATAGGCATGGGGAGTACCGGGACTGAGGAACATCGCCTCTCCGGGCTGTAGCGTAATCAGATTGAGCAATAGCGGCATTATGGCCCCGATATCCCCAGGAAAATCCGCTAATAATCGGCTAACCGTGGGCCAGGGAGGTTGTTGAGATGCCTGGCTGAGGCTATCAAGCTGCTTTAGCACTCGCTGCAGGGGCTGTTGCTGCAATGTCAGTAACCAGCCCAACAGCTGACGTAACTGCGCTTCGTCTGGCGAGATAATAAATGTGCGGAATGGGGCAGCCGTTGCCGAAAAAGGGGCCAGTAACGCGGCGATATTATTCAATGGCCGGAAGCCATTCATCCCCTGAAACGGCGTTAGTGCATACAGCAGTTCCGGTTTATGATTGTCATCCTTATAGTTACGTTCAGCGACATCGAGCGGGATCCCTCGCTGATTTTCGTCTCTAAACCCCTGTTCTGCCGCCGCTTTATCAGGATGTACCTGAATCGATAATGCCTGCTCGGCACACAGCACTTTAAATAAAAATGGCAACCTTGCATGTTCTCCGGCCAGATGTCGGCCAAGTAACCGTTCGGGTTCACGCTGAATAAAACGCTCCAGGGTCAGGGTTTCACCGTTGATATTCAGTTGCGAACTACCTTGCGGATGAGCGCCCATCCATAATTCAGCCATCGGCAGCCCTGTCGAGTTCTCAATACCAAATAAATGCGTCAGTGCCGTTTTACTTCCCCAGCTGTAGTGCTGAATTGGATTAATCAGTTTCCACATTTTTCTCTGCCCGAAATAAATCATCGCAGATCACATTAGCGGATTAACTCCTCGTCGGGATCCTGTACGCGGAAGAGTTTTTTATAAATGAGAGGTAACGCAAAATATTCAGCATAGATTAATCCCGGCCATCAGATTAAAGTTCAATACTCCTGATGAATTAAATTTTAATAAACTAGTAAGTGGGTAACAATTCTGTTTATTTTTAAATACCTATCCTAATAACCAGAAAAATTGACCAATTTTAAAGATGAAAATATTCAGGAATACTTACCAACCCAAAAATATAGCCTGGGCGAGTGGACTCGTTTAGCCCCCCAAGGATCCCAGAGCCGGACAGATCAGCAAGATTTGGGGTAGCTAAGGGTATGGAGAGTGTGACGAGGAGCTGGGGTAGAAGCGGTTAGAAGCAAGAAGCAGGCAGATTATGCACAACCAGCGTGGTTGCAGAATGAGGAGAAAAAAGGTTTGGTCAACGGACGAAAATACCGTTCGCCAACCAAGCTGACTAAGCCATCATTACTGGAGGATTTTATGCGGTTGGGAGGACCGACGGACAAGTTATCGCCTTAGCCGCGATAAGTTCACCGAGACTAAGGCTCTTTCAATGATCAGACCTGATAATAATCTTTGTACCAGCGGACAAACTCAGCGACCCCGCGATCAATCGGCGTTGAAGGTTTGTAATCGATTTTCTGATACAACGGCGCAGTATCGGCGCTGGTATTCATCACATCCCCTGGCTGCATGGGCATCAGATTAAGTTGCGCTTTGATCCCCAACGCCTCTTCCAAGGTTTTGATGTAATCCAATAACTTCACCGGATGACTGTTACCGATATTGTACAACGCGTAAGGCGCTGAACTGCTTGCCACCCCACCCTGCTCAACCGACCAGCTTGGATCAGGTTGCGGAGCCTTATCCAACAACCTCACCATAGACTCGACAATATCATCGATATAGGTGAAATCACGGTACATCTCGCCATGGTTATACACATCGATAGGCTGACCGGCCAAGATAGACTTGGTAAATTTGAACAGCGCCATATCCGGACGACCCCAAGGACCATAGACGGTAAAGAAGCGCAGACCGGTGGTCGGGATGGAATAGAGGTGCGAATAGGTATGCGCCATCAACTCATTAGATTTTTTGGTGGCGGCATAGAACGACACCGGATGGTCCACCGAATCTTCCGTCGACAGCGGCATCTTCTTATTAAGGCCATAAACTGAGCTTGAAGAGGCATAGATTAGATGCCCGATCTTGACCTTACGGCAACACTCCAGCAGGTTCAAAAAACCCTGCATATTTGATTTCAAATATTCCTGCGGATTTTCGATAGAGAAACGAACCCCGGCCTGAGCGGCCATATTGACCACCACATCCAAAGGATGGCTATCAAACACCGACATCAGCCCAGTAAGGTCAGCCAGATCAGTCTGATAAAAGGTAAAGGCTGAATGCTGTTTTAACCTATCCAGTCGCGACTGCTTAAGCGCCACATCATAGTAGTCATTCATGTTATCGACGCCGATAACAGTATGGCCTTCAGTTAACAACCTGTTCGCCAAATGGAATCCGATAAAACCCGCCGCACCTGTAATCAAAACGTTCATCAGCAACCTGCAATCTTTGTAAGTGACGTAACTGTTAATGCATGACAGAGATGGGCATCACTTTGCAATAACAAACGATACTGAATATAACATATAATGAAATTTAAAAAAACATACCAAAATATAATAAAACAATACCCGTAGCTGGGAAAAAATTAAAATTATTTATAACTACGCGGTTTATTGCAAAGAACTAATTAAGATAAGTTTTAGGACTGAATGTATTTATATGAATTTTAAAAATCTCACCAGATCTGAATAAGTAGTTTAGGAGTGTAGTTGATAAAACTTCTGTAGCCAGGAGAGAATAAACTGCACCTTTCAACCCAAAGTAACGAATCATTGCAAAAGACACCAATATATTAAAAACCATTAAGACATTAGTTTTACGCTGTAAATACACATAGCTATTGAATTTCATTATATACTTTTCCGAAACAGTACTGAGACCGGAAAAGAGGCACACCAGAACCATAGGGATTAAAATCTCATTAGCGCCATCATATTTATCTCCATACAGCAATGAAATGATATCCCCCCCAAAAATAGCAAAAAAAACCAAGCATAATAAGGAGATAGATAATATTATGCCATTAATTCTCGCCACTAACTTCCTAGCCATATTAATATCTCTCTCATTATATACCTTAATCATAAATGATGAAATGAGAGCGTTCAGAACAAAATGAAAACTTGTTCCTAAAGTAGCAGCGACGGTATATATCCCAAGCTCATATTTGGAGTGATAACCTAAGAAAAGTTGAGATATCTTAGTAAATATCTCTACTGAAAGAGTATAAAACACTAAGCGTTTACCAATAAGTATCATAGATCCGGATATGAATTTTTCACGCCGATGAATTTTTTCTCGGTTAAGTAAACTCACTCTTTTAAACCAGATGTAGCGAAGAGAAAATGGAATTAATGTCACTAACACAATAGGGATGGATAAAAACTCAACTGGAAATTTAAAGTATGCTATGAAATATCTAAAAATGAGAGAGGCAACTACTCCACTTACATTACAAACAGTATTTACCTTCGATTTCAATCTAGCATTGAAATATATAGAAAATACGTCTTTAGTTAAAAAATAAACAGCAGTAAAAGAAGAGATTGAAAAAACAAAAGTCAAATAATCAGCGGTGGTGTAGATATATAACAACAAAGAAAACCCTGTAACAAAAAAAATAACCTCACGTGTTTTTTTTGTAGCATGAATTATCTTTTCCCCTAGTACCACATTTCTACTTGTCCGTTGAAAAATAACATCATCAGTACCAAGCATAGCAACAGCTCTTATTATAGCAAATAAAGAAGCTGCATAAGTTAACTTACCAAAATTTGTAGGGCCAAGGTACTTAGCGACGAAAGAAGTTACAAAAACCAAGCCAAAAATTGAAACTATTTTTTCTGACATCATCCAAAAAGAATTCTTTAGCGCGTGTGCATTTTTAAGTTTTCTAAATATTAACACAAACATAATTCAACCTTAAATAAAAATTATAATTATAATTATAATTATGAAATATGCTCAATAATTTGAGATGCATAAACTTTGTTCATAAAAATACTTTCTGATGATGAAATCACTCCTGCTTCGTTAACATTCTTTCCCGAAATAGCTATTTTTTTCTTGGCATTTTTTAACATCCATTCATATTCAATATCAACATGCCCAGTATCAAAACATCTAATACCTAGTTTACTTAATTCAAATGATAAAATGGTAGCAGTTGGGCCTAATGAAATAAGAACAATATCATATTCACTTTTTCTTTTAACTATACTGTTAAATATTTCATTATAAAAACTGAATGCGTTAGCATTAACAGTTGTGATCCGGATTACCTTTTTAGCCTGCTTAAGAAGATCGTTACCTACACCCAACTTTGTGCCTGCACCTTCAACAACCAAAACATTCAAATCTTTTATAATAAGTTTAAAGTCATCAAATGTTTTTTTTGCCTGAGTTTTTACCTTGTAATCATTATAAGGCCGGGTAACTGATGTATTGCCATATAAATACTCACTGGAAAGATATTCACTATATTTCCTAAAAAAAAATGACTTATGAAAAAACCAGAATAATGCGGGACCAAAGTTCATTGAACGTGTATTATTAAATCCATCAGGCATACAAACTAAGCAATTCTTATTACTCTCCACCTCTAACAAAATATTCTTCAAAGCCAATGATAATTTTATATCATAACTTTGAAAACCAATATTTTTATAAGATAGCATTTCTAACTCACCATCTCCGAATCTAGCGAGCGACACAGTTGGATTATTTAATAGAAACTCAGATGTCTCATGTATACTTCTTATTCCTACTTTCCTTACTCTTTTGTAAACAAAAAGGTATTGGATCGCCGCATAAAAAAACTTAAATGGAAATCTAATTTTCCTTAAAATATTGTTAGCTACATTCATTTACTTTCACTCCATGACTTGGAAGGATTCAATAATATCTTCAGATGATGCTGGGGGTATTTTCCTAGCAAAAAAGCAGCCGCTAGACTTAACTTTTTTAGCATCCGCTATACCCAACACCTTCGGAAATTCTGGTCCAGACTTCCAATCTATATATCTTAAAGATGAAGACGATATTTTGGGATCATTGTATATTAATATTTTTTCGTTAGTTTTAATGATAGAATGAAAGAAGACCTCATCAGCACAGAATGAGTGTTCAAAAGACTCAAGATACCAATAGTTAGAAGATATAAACTCCATTATATATTGAGCTGTTGTTTTTTTTACACCAAACCAATTACTTCCTTTATATAGCTTAGGAAATCTATATTTGTTATCTGAAAATTTTTTATTTTCATAAAAAAAATCCTTAACCACATTAAACAACCTACTTCTAACTTTCATGAGTAAGCTTTTTTCTCTATTAAAATACCATTCAGGATATCTATATTTCACCCTATTGAGGGGGTTGACATAAACATCATTAACCCCTTGAAACTCGAAAAAATCGAACTCGGAATTTTCCATTAGGAAATCATGAAACTTGGATTGAGATGTGATTGGTATTTCATCCCCGGACAACAGGAAAAAATAATCATATTCATACTCATTAGCTAAACTCAAAATATTTAAAGTAGCATTTATTTGGGTTACTGTACCCCAATGAATATCAATACGGTTATGTACAACAACAATATTATCTTTTATGGGTATATCAAACTCATCCAAGTTTGATTTACTATCTACATGTAATATTATTTTATTGCTTTTATTACTGGAAAGTTTATGCAAAGTATAAATCAAAGGAGCACTTGGCCTATGACAAATTATTCCAAATATAACATTCAATTTATTTACCTCGATCGGTATCGATTAACTCACTCGTTAAAGAAAGCCACTTACTTTTGATAAGATTTGAATCATAATTTTTCGAGTTTGATGTTGAGTTTTCACTCAAATTAAAAAACATATTATCATCATCGAGGGAACATACTCGATCTGCATACTTATCGATATTGAACATATCGACTAGAAATCCATTCACACCATTTGAGATGACTTCCTTAGGGCCGGTTGGACAATCGAAAGCTATAACAGGGACTCCCCATGATTGAGCCTCAAGTAAAACAAGCGGTAATCCCTCATACCTCGAGGTCATCAGGTATACGTCACAGTTTTTATAGTACTTTTCCATCTCAGTAACTTTACCTAATAAACATACACTTTCACTTAGGTTCAAAGCTTTTATCTTATTATTTATTTCTGAAAACTTATCCCCATCACCAGCAATCATTAGCTTCCACTCAGGTGATCTTTCAACCACTTTGCTCCATATATCAATCAGCATATCAAATCCCTTTTGCTCGCTGAAACGGCCTGCGGAAAAAGCTATTTTAGTTCGAAAATTTTTTGATAAACCATGATATTCGATAGGGTTAGATATAAACTGCGAGTTAATATTTAATTCTTTGTATTTTTTTTCATCCGCTTTGGTTAAAACCACGACTTTATCGTAAAACTTTAGAAAAATACCTTTGAGAGCTTTAACAGCAGGACTAAAGGATTGATACGCAACATGTTCGCAAGCTACAAACTTCGTTTTTTTCTTATCCAAAAAAGTTAAAGCTAACATTGAAAAAATAACGCTAAGCTTCCCCATACTAATCACATAGACGATATCATAGTTTCGTTTTTTTATATCTATAACAGAAGATATCAAGGGTTTTTTTTTGTTACTTAAATTTTTTATTTCTGAAACTTTTTCAAAAGGATAAAAAGGAGTCCCTCCTCCTTCTAAAGAATATATTGTTACGTTATGATCGGCACCAAAGCAATCTGACATGAAGTTACATATATTTTCGGTACCAGCATATGAGTAGACACTCTTGATAACTATAGCGATATTAAGCATTATTCTTTCTCACTAACCTCATGAACTTAAATGAATTAATGACATAAAATAAAAACAAATAAATCACTTTAACCTTGTTTGTAAACATAAAACTTAAGGCTAGGAAGTGCCACTTAGAAGCAACTATTTTATTACTTGATAATGAACCATTCTGAGCGTAGTAATCAACTAAAACTTCCGGCAAAACAATACAACTATTATAGGAATCAAAAAGATCAACCAAAAAAATGAAATCCTCATGACCAAGAGCTTCAAACTTTCGCTTCTTTTCTTCATTCACAAAACAAACTGAGGAAAAACAAACCCTGTATTTTTTTTTAATGAAATCATCTTTAGTTAAATTTGCTTTACTATAATTAACTTTAACTTTTCCATCAGAAATATAATTATATGCAGAGATAACAAATCTTGCACCCTTTGTAATCTCTTTTACTTGCAATTCAAGTTTACGACTATGCCAAACATCATCACTATCAAGAAAGCAAATAATATCTTCTATCGATTTTTCTAACCCTAAATTTCTAGCTAAGGCAGCACCACCATTAGTTACTTTTTTGATTATCTTTATATTCTCATAACTAGAATACTCTGAAATCACATCCAAAGTATCATCTGTTGACTTATCATCAATTACATAGAGCACCCAGTTTTTATATGTTTGGAGTACAACTGAATCTATAGCCTTCCTGATTGTGTTCTCAGAATTATAAGCTGGCATAATTATTGCGACAGAAGGGTTTTCCTTATTCATATTTCCCATTATGACCTCGACAGAGTCTTCCTAAACATTTTCAGAAGATAGCTAAACCTTGGGCTTACTAAGTAAGCAATCAAAAAAAACTTAACCTGTTTTGATAACACATTGGAGGAGATTATGTTTTTATAATTAAAAATATTTCGATCTATAAAGCCATTTAAGTATAAAACCCCATCCCTGATAGAATCCCTACTGTTGAATATTATATTTGCAGTCACGAATACTAAGTGGAAATTATATGAATCTATATAGGATTTACTATGTGTGTGATATGATAATTCATCCTCACAAACATCACTCTTCAACTTATTCATTATTTTTACTTTATCATCGATATGTTTTCTAGAAAATGAACGCATGATCGACCCTTTCCTAATCCTGTAAAAATACAAACAGTCTTGGATTATTTTTATTTTTCTTCCAGACAAAATATTATAAAAAACCGCATAATCTTCGTAATACAAACCTCTTGGATATTCTATATTATCAAATACATTTTTTTTATATAATTTACCCCATGGATTTGGCTCAATCTCAATGGCTTCGATTGCGAGGCCTTCGACATTCCCATAAGAAGGATCAAAGCATCTTTGAGGGAATTCCTTATTTTCAGTTATTTTAAAACCATCATCTTTCTTGTAATTAAATATTAAAATGTCACTATCAGATATATTATCAATAGCAACTTGAAGGCATTCCTTATCCAAATAATCATCACTATCCAATATAATAATATATTCCCCAGTGGAATTTTTTAGTGCTATGTTCCTTGCGTTCGCAACTCCTTCATTCTCTGTATTGATAAGTAAAAACCTTTCATCAGAATTAATTTTATTTTTTATTATGCTTTCAGTGTCATCAGTCGACCCATCGTTTACTATTATAACCTCAAAGTTTTGATGAGTCTGTTCGATAATAGAATTAAGGCAATCCTCGATGAACCCCGCTACATTATACGCGGCTATACAAATAGATACTTTCAATGGAGTTCTCCTGAGTTATCTATAAGGCTTGATACTCGCTTTAGTATTAAATCCTCATCTTCAGTCGTTATCTTATAAGACAACTTATATATCCCTATATCTTCATTGCATTCATTGCATTCATTATTGTTAACTGAATTCATTATCTTATATATACAATCACCATAATAAGGAAGCGCATCTACATCTTTCCTAAAATCAATAGATTCTTCATATACATAATCTAATATGTAATCAATTAAGAAATAATCTATCATTTCATTATTTTCTTTCCAATATCTTATCAGGTGACTATATATCAATTTGGCCGGATGATAGTTATAAGGACATTTGATGAAAAAACCACTCCAACGCCCTTTTGTTATATACTCCTCTGAATAATTTTTTTCTTTCAGTGTAAAAAAATCCATAGATGAAATGAAATTTATATTTCTATTTATATAAATTGTTGAATCCATCCAAAAACCGCCATACATTGATAACAATGACCACCTTAGAATATCACTAAAATGTGTTTTGGTTATGATACCTGACTCGTATTTATTTGTTATCTCTTCTGGAATTTCAACAAAATTTTTATAGTTATCATTATCTATAACAATCACTTTATAACCGTCTGGAGAATTCCTCCTTATAGATCTTATACAATTTTCAACTATACGTGGGGCCCTTGCTTCACCTTGTAGCCAACATACCCATATGGTATTTACTCCAGTTCCGGTAGAGGCATTTACTATATGGTTATTATTACTTTTATGTACACCACGGCTAAAATCTTTTCTTATCCTATTCTTTACCAATTCATTAATATAATTAAATAACTTTTTTTTCCCAAAAAGTCGATACGATATAAACCTTAAAATCTTTAGAGCCTTTAGAAAATTGTAGTTATTGTATATCATGGCCGATCCAATTCCCATCTAAGTTGACATATTGCAATTTATCTTCAAAATCCTTTTCAGTTCTAAATGCGTACAAAACAGGCGGTTTAAATAAAGACACCCACATATTACCGAATAAAATAGGTCTTCTTTGTAGATATATATTGGCAAAAGACAGATTAAAAACAGCAAGTAGTAATATAAGGTATTTAGCCCTTTTAATATAAATATCATTCATACTCGCAATACCGACAATATAAAAATAAACCCCTGTCTCAACGAAATATCGATTAAAAGCCACATAAAATGAAGAAAGAAGGAAACAAGAAGATATATATATACATAAAAAATTTGTATACTTATGATCCTTACGATCAGAGAATAAGAAATAATATACTGTCATAGCCGCTACAACTAAATAGTAATAAGCGTAAACTATAAATTCATGTGTGCTATCACCTTGGTTAGCGAATGTGGAGTTATTTATATAACCATCCAATGCATATTCACTCAAGCCTCCAAAGCCAAATTTCCCGAGTACTATAGGAATAATTGTCTTCCCAAAAACCAATGATAAAACTAGACAAACTGGGAGGAGTTTTTTACTTATTTTTATAAAATTCGATGCTATAAAAATAGCAATCACATAAAACATTGAAAAATGAATTAGTGCAGAAAATAAGAGTAGCGGTATCGAAGTTCGCCATTTCCTTGTCTCTATGAAGAAGTATGATACCACTCCCCTTACTGCAAATGAAACAGCCCACCCCATTCTAATTCCTAACGAAATAACAATAATATTAATGAAGCAAAAATAAAAAATGAAGAGTAATCTTTCGTTAGAAACATTATATTTCTTGCCTTCCAAGATAACTGACAATGCGTTGAGGTGGTTCCAAACAGATGAAAAAACAACTAGTACACTTATATAAAAAAATGGGATACCATTTTTTTTAAAAAACAGAGACATTACATAAAATACAACATCCACTTCTCCTGACATAACACTAGAGTAGCTTGTATTTGCATTGTAGATACTATATGTTTCTAAAAACCTTCGATATAAATCTTGAAATGGAGGAACGTAAAAAACCATCACAGCAGAAAACAAAGAAAGTAAAAAAATAGAACTCTTCCTATTTTCTCTGTTAACAGAAAAAATTGTTGCCAAGCCACCAACTAATGGGCATAACATCAATAAAATGAATGTTCTCAAAGTTCTTAGGTTTATTTTCATATCTTACTCTTTTTTAATTAATATGCACCATCACGTTTAAGAACAACATTTATCGTTTTGAATAAAATAGCAATATCATTCCACATCGACCAGTTTTTTACATACCAAGCGTCAAAATACACTCGAGTTTCATAGTCGACATCGCTACGGCCACTGACCTGCCAGAGTCCGGTCATGCCCGGTTTACTCATAAGATAGTAGTCAACCTGTTCATGGTAACGTTCTAGTTCTTCATGGATGATTGGTCTCGGCCCTACTAAACTCATTTCACCTTTTAGCACATTAAATAATTGTGGCAGTTCGTCCATGCTGGTTCGACGCAGTAAATCACCGATTTTAGTGACCCGCGGATCATTTTTTAATTTAAAAGTCTCGTCCCATTCGGCTTTAGCCTCTGGATCATTAGCCAGTAATTCAGCCAATAATTCTTTGGAATTAACCGCCATCGAACGGAATTTCAAGCATTTAAACGGCTTACCATTTTTCCCAATACGCTCATGTCCATAGATAGCCGGACCGCCGTCTTTGGTCACTTTACTGCGAATATACAGTAACAGTGGCGATAATAGAGTAATAATTGCCAGCGAGGCGATAATATCAAAAGATCGTTTCAGGAAGCGTGATGACCATTTGGCTAAGTTCTGATGTACGCGGAAAATCATCACTTCATGGCTAAAGATAAACGACATATCAGTACTGTCTAACGGCATGCCGCGTAAGGTTGGGATCACTGCCACATAGCGGTAACCTTTGATCATCATTTCTCGTAGCCAGTTATTGCGTAGCTCCGCCTGTTCATTTTCTAGTGCCACGATAAACTGCATCTGTTTATCCATATTTTTCGATAACCAGTCACTGCTATAGTACTTAACTGCTACTCCATTAATTTCTTTGACCGCAGTGTCAGTATGATCACTACTGATAAAGCCAATCACCCGAAAACCGAGGTTTTTTTCACTGGTGATCGCATGGTAAGCATCAATAGCATTTTTACCGCTGCCGATAATCAAAGTATCCCGTTGCCATAATCCAGCTTTATCTAGCAGCTTCTTACTAATCATTCTCAGAGCCGGTACCATAATCAGGATAAGTAACCAAGTTAATACCCAAAGGTAACGGGAGAAATACCATTTAGCAAAGGCAACAATGGCTATTTCAAAAATGGCGAAAATAATCAGGGTCCGTAGGATCTCTTTAAGTTCAAACCAGAAGGTTTTACGGTAAAAGTAATGGCGCAAACGGAAGGCAAACCAACCAATGCAGCAAAATGCCAGCCCCCAGTGTAGGCTGATCCAGCCTTCGGTAGGGATATCCGGGATACGTTGTTTAAAGTGGCTAAAACTGAGTAATAAGATCCCTTTAGCAATATAAATGGCTAAAGTAAAACCGATAAAGTCTGATAAGATCAGTAAGGTACTGACCCAGAAGTTACGTGCTACACGCGTCATGATTTCCCTCACCAACGCCCTATTAGGACAAAGTGTTAAAGGTTTATAGATTAGAATTAATAATGAGGATCAGTAATCTAGGAGGGTAAACAGCCCCATTAGGGGCTGATTATTTTTATTTATTATCGTAGGAATACCCGTAATGGCTATAACCATAGCCATAATAACTGCTGGCTTTTTTCACAATGCCATTTAGGATACAGCCTTTAACTTCAATACCGCTCTGTTCAAAGCGTTTAATACTGACTTCCATTTCTTTCACGGTACTCTGTTCAAAACGTGCCACTACCAAACTAGCCCCGGCATAACGCCCAATAATGGCCGCATCGGTGACTGCCAATACCGGCGGAGTATCGATTAGAACCAAGTCATAATTTTGGCTCGCCCAATCGATCAGTTGTTCAAAACGTGGGTTCATCAGTAATTCTGCCGGGTTAGGAGGTGCAGCTCCACGGGAGATAAAATCAAACCCAGCTTCGCTGACCTTTTTTACCCCTTGCTCAGCAGTGGATTTGCCGGAAAGAATATCTGATAGTCCATGCTCGGTGCCTGCCTTAAACACTTTATGCACATAACCTTTGCGCATATCCGCATCAATAAACAGCACTTTCTGACCGGTCTGGGCAATCACCGCTGCTAGGTTACTGCTAATAAAGGTCTTACCGACATCGGGGCTGGCACCAGAAATCATCAGCACATTATTTTTGGCTTCCATCATCGCAAAGTGCAAGCTGGTACGTAAGCTGCGGATCGCTTCAATGGCCAAATCTGCTGGGTTATCAATCGCCAGAAAACTGATATTTTCCTGTTTATTCCCTTTTAATTTAATTTTAGGTGCACTACGCTGCATCCATTCCGAAACCGGCACACTGGCATAGACATTGATTCCCGCTTCTTCGAGTTGCTCCGGAGAGTCGATACCACGACGTAAAAATACTCGTAGCAGTACTAGTCCTACTGAAACAAAAATACCGAATACAAATCCAATCAGTACTATCAGTTGCTTTTTAGGTTTAACCGGAGCTGGTTCAGTAATGGCATTATCAACAATACGTACATTACCAATAGCACTATTTTTAGCAATATTCAGTTCCTGTTGACGGTTCAGTAACTGCATATATACCGCTCGACCGGAATCCACATCACGGCTTAGGCGTAATACTTCCTGTTGGGTGGCTGGCATCCCGGAGACCTGTTGGTTAAGCTTAGCCTTTTCCTGTTCTAGGGTCTTACGCTTTTCCAGCAAGGCTTTATAGGTCGGATGGTCCTTGGTATATAATTGCGATATTTCGGCTTCGCGGAAAGTCAGCTGATTTAACTGGTTATCAACGTTTACTACCTGTTCCAATGTTGAACGGGCTTGGATATTGAGGTCAACGGAATCGCTGCGCTTACGGTAAGCACTGAGTTTATCTTCTGCGCTGTCCAGCTGTGCACGCACCTGTGGCAGCTGCTGATCCAAAAACTGCAGGCTTTTAGAGTCTTGGGCCGCCTGCAGATCAATATTTTGTGCCAGATAGTTATCACTGATACTGCGTAATGTCTGCTGAACTAACTCAGGGTCATTGCCGATTAATGTTAGATTTAACATTCCAGAGTCTTTGCCCTGATCAACAGCACTAAATGACTGTTGCAGATTATTAATCGCATTCAACCAGCTAATATAATTAACCGAAAAGGCTGTACCGACCGGTGCCTGAATATCGTTTATCAGCAAAGAAAGTCCTTTATCTTCTAATAGCTGACCGATATGCCCTTGTAAATTATAACCACCACCGGTTAGGCGATAGTTGCCGTTATCTTGCTGCGTCAAAGTCAGTTCAGGAACCTTACCCTGTTGTGCGGCAACATAAATACGTCCCACGGTCACTCGACCTGGCTGGTGACCGGTGAGTCGTGCCCAGCCGCGACCGAATACTGGGAAATATTTCTGCTCAATTTGGGCTTGTAGATTAAGGTCATCGACGGTTTTACCGAGGATCATTCGTGACTGTAATAGCGCAATTTCCGGGGCCGACTGTGGCTGGCTGTTCGGCAGCATCTGACTGAGGCTATTTAACAGGGCATTACCCTGTTTCTCTTCCACCTGGACCAGGGCATCTGCTTGATAGACTGGGGTGGCAAACAGCGCATAGAGTATGGCCAGTACCGTAAACAGCGCGGTGACACTGATTATCAGTTTTTTATGGTCTAGCAGTTCACCCAACAACCGTCCCAGATCGATTTCATCACTGTCCGGCGTGACCGGCTTATTTTTAACTATCGAAGACATGCATTTACTTCCTAAAAGTTAACCACCCAGTTTTGAAGTCCAGCCCGTCGCAGACTGTTCCAGTAACTGATAGACAAATTCAAATGCTTCCATACTCTGCCGGTAAGGGTCCGGGATCTCTTTATTTCCCAACCAATGGCCGAATAGTAAAGTTTTACCTCGAGCTTCCGGAGCAATACGGGTGACCTGTTCGATATGCTGTTTTTCCATCACCAGGATCAGATCATATTGCCGTCCCAGCCGGCCAGTAAACTGCTGCCCTTTATGCCCTTCCAGCGACAAGCCATGCTCATCTGCAACCGCGATAGCAGAGTTATCGGCCGCATGGTCGACTAAGGCTCCGACCCCGGCAGAATCAATTTTTTTGCTCGGTAATTTCTGCCTTAGTAAACGCTCACCGATCGGAGAGCGGCAGATATTACCGGTACAGACCACTAAAATAGAGTTAAACATTATGGCCAGGTCCTGATATAGCGGACCGTTTCGGTCATATCGTGTACACCGCTGATAGTCGGTACCAATTGTGAAATCACACGGCCCCAACGGACCACTGGAGCGGTAGTGACATAGACAATATCGTAAGGCTGCAGCTGGAACTCGGTGGACAGCACCATGGTAGAAGCGTCTTTAGCATCTAACTGATAAATATTGGCGATCCGTCCGTCTTTATCTTTAGGGATCTGGCGGATCACAAAGATACCGGAGGCATTAGCATATTGCTGATTAATCCCTTGGGCACTGCCCAGCGCTTCCGCCAGGGTCATGCCACTACGATCCATCTTCAGGGTACTTTGCTGACCGACTTCACCCATCACAAACACTTTTTGGTCATCATTACGCGGCACATACAGAATATCGCCAGGATACAGCAGATGGTTTTGCAGCAGGTCGCCCTTCTGCATCAGTGACTGCAGTGAGATAATTTGATCGGTACCGTTATGGGTTAGCACCACATGCCGCCAATCAGCATCGGCGGCCAGTCCCCCGGCAGCATTTATCGCATCCATCACCGTTAGCGGCACATTGGTGATCGCCTGCTGACCGGACTTATTCACTTCACCGGTCACATAGGCTTTCTGTGAACGGAAAGCCGCGACCGCCACATCCACCTGAGGGCTCTCAATATAAGTCGCTAAGCGGCGGGCAATTTCTACACGCACTTCATCAAGGGTGCGGCCGGCGACATGCACTTTACCGATATAAGGGTAGAAAATATTACCATCGGCACCTACCCAGTTACCGGTATCGCTGGCGCTGCGATAAGTCCCGGCTGGGTTGGTCAATTCAGGGTGATCATAGACGGTGACCATCAGCACATCCCCGGGACCGATACGGTACTGATAGCTGCGCAGTAAGCTGTCTAGCTGTGGGTTAGGCTGCGCCATTACCGGGGCCGGTCTCAGTTTATCGATCAAATCAGGGGTCATCGGATAGACATTGACCATTTTATTCCAGTCAGTGTTACTGTCCGGCTGTTCGACCACGTGTTTAGAGCCGGTGCTTAAATGCTGTCCGGGGACGATAGTACAGCCACTCAGTAGTGCTACCAGAGCCGCTGCAGCTGTCAGTTTCAGTGCAGTTGTTTTCATCAATTTATATCATCACTTATGGAAAGACACTCCGGGCCACTTACGGTGAGCGCCCGTCGGTTACAGTTTAAAGATCATCATTGAAATCATCGTGGCAGCCTGGCCCTACTGGCTAACAACTATGGATCCGGAAGCAAGCTTAACAGTGAATACTGTCGGCCATCCGGCACGCCAATCGGCTGATAATAGCAGTGTAAACCATGATTTCCACCAAAAAGCCTGTTTTATCTACTGACTCAGGCCTTACTCAGGGTGAGCATCCACATGCTGTATGACGGTTAAATAGCTTAAGCCGCACGGGCTGGGTGAACAGTAATGGAGAATTCTTCGTCATGACAGACGGTTATCTCAGTAATTAGGCACGCTACCGCCCTTGGCTTACAGCTACCAATGGACTGTCCAGTACACTTTGACGGTTCTACTTACCGCCAGCAAAAACTGTTTACATTGCTGATCCTGAGAATGATTTCGAGTATCAGTAATTCTTGGGGCTAAAGATATAGATAAATTCCTGGTTTTTTACAAAAACTGACGTCTTAGCCAACAGCCAACGAGGCAAGGCTAGTAGCATGGCTTTTTCATAAGAAAAATACCCGAAGGTTATGAAAAGGCTAAATAATTTTTCGCTAGAATCGCTAGCTCAATGTTATAAGACGTAGATTGGGAAAGGTGCCGACACCGCCAGAAGCGACTTGGGCAAGGTTATCATCCGTCAGAGATATTTCTTAATTCAAGATCAGTATCAACGGCCTATTCAGGAGGGTGATCGATGAGCCAAACTTAGGCTGCGATTGCGGGTGTGTCAGAAAGGGGGGTTGAATAAAAATCGGAATAACCGGCTGCTCAGACTCCTGATATCAATCCACAAAAAAGCCGGGCATATCGCCCGGCTGGTTTAGAGAAGAACTTACTTGCTTTCCGGGCGCAGCGCCGGGAACAGGATCACATCACGGATAGTGTGGCTGTCGGTAAACAGCATCACCATACGGTCAATACCAATTCCTAGGCCTGCGGTCGGTGGCAGGCCATGCTCCAGTGCGGTGACATAGTCTTCGTCGTAGAACATGGCTTCATCATCGCCGGCATCTTTGGCGTTAACCTGATCCTGGAAACGTTGTGCTTGGTCTTCAGCATCGTTCAGCTCAGAGAAACCATTACCGATTTCACGTCCACCGATAAAGAACTCAAAGCGGTCGGTAATTTCCGGGTTTTCATCGTTACGACGCGCCAGTGGCGAAACTTCCGCCGGATATTCGGTAATAAAGGTCGGCTGGATCAGCTGGCTTTCGGCAGTCTCTTCGAAAATTTCCGTGACAACCCGTCCCAGGCCCCAGCTTTTCTCCACTTTGATCCCCAGTGAGCCCGCAATGGCTACCGCTTTATCAAAGTCATCCAGATCGCTGAGTTCGGTTTCTGGACGGTATTTTTTGATCGCTTCACGCATGGTCAGGCGGGCAAACGGTTTACCGAAATCGAAGACCTGATCACCGTAAGTCACTGCGGTATGACCCAGCACCTTTTCCGCCAAGGTACGGAACAGGCTTTCGGTCAATTCGATCAGATCGTTGTAATCGGCGTAGGCCATATAGAGTTCCATCATGGTGAACTCTGGGTTATGCCGCGGCGAGATCCCTTCGTTACGGAAGTTACGGTTGATCTCAAACACACGGTCAAAGCCACCGACCACCAGACGCTTCAGGTACAGCTCTGGGGCGATACGCAGATACATATCGATATCCAGCGCATTATGGTGGGTGATAAACGGACGGGCAGATGCACCGCCAGGGATCACCTGCATCATTGGTGTTTCCACTTCCATAAACTCACGCTCAACCATAAACTGACGAATACCAGCCATAATTTTTGAGCGGATTTGGAAGGTGTTACGTGACTCTTCATTGGCGATCAGGTCAAGGTAACGCTGACGGTAACGGGTTTCCTGATCTGCAAGGCCGTGGAACTTATCCGGCAGCGGGCGCAGGGCTTTGGTCAGTAGACGCAGTTCAGTACAGTGAATGGAGAGCTCACCGGTTTTGGTCTTAAACAGTTTACCGCGCGCCCCAAGAATATCGCCGAGGTCCCACTTTTTAAACTGTTCGTTATAATAGCCTTCCGGCAGATCATCACGGGACACGTACAGCTGAATACGGCCACCGGCATCCTGCAGGGTTACGAACGCGGCTTTACCCATAATACGGCGGGTCATCATACGGCCAGCAACGCTGACTTCGATGCCGGTCGCTTCCAGTTCTTCGTTTTCCTTGGCATCATACTCAGCATGCAGTTTGTCTGACTGAGTGTCACGGCGGAAATCGTTAGGGAAAGCCACGCCATTCTGGCGCAGCGCAGACAGTTTTTCGCGACGATTTTTCAGTTCGTTATTGAGTTCGCGGATGGCATCAGCCTGCTGTGGTTGTTGTTCTGACATGATGTTTCCTTATAAGCCTGCTTTCAGGCTGGCTTCAATAAAACGGTCCAGGTCGCCGTCCAGCACTGCCTGGGTATTACGGGTTTCAACCCCGGTGCGCAGATCTTTGATCCGCGAATCATCGAGCACATAAGAACGGATCTGGCTGCCCCAACCGATGTCGGATTTGTTATCTTCCAGCGCCTGCTTCTCAGCATTTTTCTTCTGCATTTCCAGCTCGTATAACTTCGCTTTCATCTGCTTCATGGCCTGATCTTTGTTCTTATGCTGCGAACGGTCGTTCTGACACTGGGTAACAGTACCGGTGGGAACGTGGGTAATACGCACTGCGGATTCGGTACGGTTAACGTGCTGACCACCGGCACCGGAGGCGCGATAGACGTCAATACGCAGGTCCGCGGGGTTGATATCGATATCGATATCGTCATCCACTTCTGGGTAGACAAACGCAGAACTGAACGAGGTATGACGACGGCCGCCGGAGTCGAACGGGCTCTTACGCACTAAACGGTGTACACCGGTTTCGGTGCGCAGCCAGCCAAAGGCATACTCGCCAGAAATGCGGATGGTGGCAGATTTAATCCCTGCCACATCTCCTTCCGACTCTTCGATCACTTCGGTCTTAAAGCCCTTATCTTCCGCCCAGCGCAAGTACATACGCAGCAGCATATTGGCCCAATCCTGCGCTTCGGTACCGCCGGAACCGGCCTGCAGGTCGATATAGCAATCTGCGCTGTCATATTCACCGGAGAACATACGGCGGAATTCCAGTTCAGCCAGTTTTTTATCCAGCTCATCCAGTTCGGCTACGGCTTCGTTAAAGGTCTCTTCGTCATCCGCTTCAATTGCCAGTTCCAGCAGGCCGTTAACATCTTCCAGCCCCTGGTTCATCTGGTCCAGAGTACCGACAACCGCCTCCAGAGAAGAGCGCTCTTTACCCAGTGCCTGGGCACGCTCCGGATCATTCCAGACGTCTGATTGTTCAAGCTCAGCGTTTACTTCTTCGAGACGTTCGTTTTTAGCATCATAGTCAAAGATACCCCCGAAGCAGCTGGCTGCGATCAGTGAGGTCCTGGATGCGATTTTTCACCGGATTAATTTCAAACATGGCTCAGATATCTTTTAGTTGGACGGTTAATGGCATAATTAAGGCCATATAGTCTACCGGAAAGGGGCTGATTCGGGTATCCCTTAAGCATCCGCGAAACACTTTTGTTTAAGGGATAATCAGAAAACGGACACTGCCACTCAACTTAGCGGCCAGAGATGCTCAATCAGTAGCTGAACATTGCGCTGTCCGCGGAACTCATTAATGTCGAGTTTATAGGCCACTTCGGCTTGGCGAATACTGTTATCCGGCCAAAGGCGGGTATCGATATTGAAGGCAATCCCATCCAGTAGCGGCCCACCGTCTACCGGTTCCAGCATCAGTTTCAGGTGCCGCTCCCCCACCAGCCGTTGCTGAAGGATGCGGAATTTACCGTCAAACACCGGTTCGGGAAACATCTGTCCCCAAGGCCCGGCTTCGCGCAGCATTTCGGCGACCGGTAACGTCATATCATTGCCGCTGAGTTCACCGTCTGACCACACCACGCCCTGTAACTGACTGGCATCCAGCCACTCGGCGGCGATCTCGGCAAACGCCTGACGGAAGGCGTCAAACTGGTTTTCATCCAAAGACAGCCCCGCCGCCATGGCATGGCCGCCAAATTTAAGGATAAGCCCCGGGTTAAGGGTATCCAAGCGTTCCAGCACATCCCGCAGGTGTAACCCCGCCACCGACCGACCAGAACCTTTTAGGGTGCCGTCCCCTGCCGGAGCAAAGGCAAATACCGGCCGGTGAAAACGCTCTTTAAGACGCGAGGCGACAATCCCGACCACGCCCTGATGCCATTGCGGATGATAAAACGCCAAGCCGTGGGGCAGTTCCTGATGCTGCTGCACCAGAGAATCACATAGGCTCAGTGCTTCCGCCTGCATGCCCTGCTCAATTTCTTTACGGGTCTGATTAAGGGCATCCAGTTCACTGGCCAGCATACGGGCCTGCTGAATATCCTCAGTGAGCAGTAATGAAACCCCGACCGACATATCATCAAGACGTCCAGCCGCATTGAGGCGCGGACCGAGGGCAAAACCGAGATCACTGGCTACCAGCTTTGATGACGAGCGGTTAGCCACCTCCAGCAACGCGCGGATCCCGGGTCGACATTTTCCGGCGCGGATCCGCTGTAAGCCCTGCCACACTAAAATTCGGTTATTGGCATCCAGTGGCACCACATCGGCCACTGTCCCCAATGCCACCAAGTCCAGCCACGCTGCCAAATTTGGCTGTGGCCGATCCTGAAACCAGCCCTGTTCACGCAGCCGCACCCTCAGTGCCATCATCAAGTAAAAAGCCACGCCAACACCCGCCAGCGCCCGTGATGGAAAAACACAATCATTCAGGTTCGGATTAACGATAGCGGCTGCCGCAGGTAGGGTTTCCCCCGGTAGATGGTGATCGGTGACTACAACCTGCATCCCATACTGATTCGCCAAGTCAACGCCAGCGTATGAGGAAATACCGTTATCCACTGTCAGGATCAGTTCGGCACCTCGGGCTTTGGCCTGCTCCACCACTTCCGGGCTGAGGCCGTAGCCATCCTCAAAACGGTTGGGCACCAGAAACGCGATATTTTCCGCGCCCATGGCTTTCAGCGCCAACATCGACAATGCGGTGCTGGTCGCCCCGTCAGCATCGAAATCACCAACAATTAGGATCCGCTGCTGGCTTGCCAGCGCCTGATGTAAAATCTGCGCTGCCGTTTCGATACCGTTCAGTTGTTGCCAAGGCAGTAGTGAGGCGGCACCACGCTCCAGTTCGCTGTCTGCGGTGATCCCGCGCAGGTGATAGAGCCGACGTAATAAAGCCGGCAACGTCGCCGGCAATGAGGATTCGCCGTCGGAAGAGCGGCGGCGAAGTTGTGAAGCCTGTTGTGCTGTCAAAAGTTACTGCCCTGCTTTGAGACTGTCGAGATACTGTTTCAACTCCTGCGGTCCCTGGTAACCTGGGATCAGTACACCACTGTCGGTAAGGATCGCTGGCGTCCCCTGAATACCGTACATCACACCCAGTTGATATTGGCGGGAGAGATCGATATTACAGGTGGCAGCTGCCGGGGTCTTACCGTCCATTGCGGCGTCGAAGGCTTTTTTACGATCAGCCGCACACCACACAGAGGTCATCGCTTTGGCGACGTCGCCACCCATCCCTTCACGCGGGAAGGCCAGATAACGGACGGTGATCCCTAAGGCGTTATAGTCCGCCATCTGCTGATGAAGTTTATGACAGTAGCCACAGGTAATGTCCGTAAACACGGTCACAACATGTTGCTGCTTCGGTGCCTTGTAGACGATCATATCCGGAACCATCTGCTCAACTTTTTTGTCCAGCAGGCGGAAGGTGCTGTTGACCGGACGCGGACCACTGACATCGTACAGTGGCCCCTGGATCATCTGCTTACCGTCATTAGTGACATAAAAGACACCATTATCAGTCAACACTGTTTTCATGCCAGGCAGCGGCGAAGGCTGAATATCGGTCACTTTGACGCCTAACCGCTGTAGAGTACTTTGAATGGCGGAGTCATCTGCCTGCGCCAGACCCGAAAAGACGGCACAAAACAACGCTGCTGCTAAAAGAGATTTTTTCATTACGCTGATGTCCTTTATCACCCCTGCCTCAGGCCCGGGGATGGTGCTGTTGATGTAACTGACGTAGCCGTTCATTGGCCACATGGGTATAAATCTGAGTTGTCGACAGGTCGCTGTGCCCCAACAGCATCTGCACTACCCGTAGGTCGGCACCATGGTTTAGCAGATGGGTGGCGAATGCATGACGCAGAACATGCGGTGACAAGCTTTCACTGTCGATACCTGCCAGTACGGCATAATGTTTAATGCGATGCCAGAAAGTCTGGCGGGTCATCTGCCTAGCCCGGTTACTGGGAAATAACACATCCAGTGTCTGTCCATTGGTGAGCCACGGGCGGCTATATTCCAAGTATTGCTCTAGCCAGTAGATCGCCTCTTCACCGAGTGGCACCAGCCGTTCTTTGTCCCCTTTCCCCACTACCCGCACCACCCCTTGACGCAGGCTGATATCGCTGAGGGACAGGCTGACCAGTTCCGAGACACGCAACCCGGTGGCATACAGCAGTTCGAGCATCGCTTTGTCGCGAAGTTCCAAAGGGATCTCAATGGAAGGAGCCTGTAACAGCCGCTCGATACGGGCTTCACTGAGATCTTTTGGCAGTCGCTGCGGCAATTTAGGGGATGACAATACCGACGTCGGATCATCAGAGCGCAGTTTTTCACGGTAAAGGTACTGGAACAAACGGCGCATAGCACTGAGCTGTCTTGCGGAACTGCTCGCCTTTCGGCCATGTTCAAGGCGTTCAGCCAAGAAACTCTGCAGGTCGCTAGCGGTCACCGTGAGCAGAGAGAGATTGCGGGTTTTCATCCAGTCGGTGAGCTGGTGCAGATCCTGACGGTAGGAAGACAGGGTATTTTCTGCGAGGTTACGCTCGATCCAGACGGTATCCAGAAAGAGCTCAACCCGTTGCAAATTCTCGTCATGTTGCGGATGTTCTGCCACTGTGACTCCGTGTTCTGACAGGGTTTATGACTGATATAGGCGGCTATTATGCCTGAAAAAGGAACAAAATGGGGAAAAACCACCTTCTCGCTGGCAGAGATAAGCCAAAAGCCTGCTTTCTGTTTGATTATGGCTGCTGTTGCAGGAGTGTTGCCAACTTTTGACATCAACAGTGCTAACTAACCGGCTTAACGCTTTAAGTCTGCAAATCCTCTGCTGTCGCTTCCCTGCCCCGCACTGAAATATCAGACACTGCTAGGTACTAGGTACTAGGTACTAGGTACTAGGTACCAGATGCCATTGAGCCTAGCAAATAGGCTTAACCCCGCATTACGCCTTACTGCTTAACGGGGGAATATTGCTGGACGGCTCACCCAACGTTTCTGTTACCATAGATCGCAGTTGAGAAATGACAGAGCACCCTTGGTATGAAAATCGGCCTATTCTATGGTTCTAGCACCTGTTACACCGAAATGGTTGCGGAAAAAATCCGTGATTTTATCGGTGACGACTTAGTCACCCTGCATAATGTGAAAGACGGTCCCGTGGAAGCGATGCAGCACTATGATCTGTTGATCATGGGCATCCCGACTTGGGATTTCGGTGTGCTTCAGGAAGACTGGGAAGCGGTATGGACGATGCTCCCTGACCTGCAATTGAACGGTAAAATCGTGGCGCTGTATGGAATGGGCGATCAAATTGGCTACAGCGAATGGTTCTTGGATGCACTCGGTATGCTCCATGATCTGCTGAAACCTATGGGTGTTCGCTTTGTCGGTTACTGGCCGACCGACGGTTTTGAGTTTCTCAGCCAGAAAGCCGTACTGCCGGGGGAAACTCATTTTGTTGGTCTGGCTCTGGATGATGTTAACCAGTTCGAAATGACCGATGAACGTGTCGAACGCTGGTGTGAGCAGATCCTTGGGGAGATGGAAGCTCTACTGTAACTGGGTTTACTGCCGACTCCGGCGACCATAAAACCAGTGCATCCTAAGCCCGCGCCAGGCGGCCTGTGGCATGGCATCTTTCATCAGCCAAAAACGGTAACGCTTGCCATACTCACTTTCCAGTGACAACAGCACCGTAAAGGGTAACCACCCCAGTTGCCCGCGTGTTTGCCACTGTTGCTGACGCCATTCCCAGATATCCTGATTATTAAGGCTTATACGCCCAATGTGCTGCTGGAAACGCCGTCGGGCTTGCTGACCTTCTCGGCAGACCACCACCGCAGCCAGCAATTTACCTAGCCCCCAAGCCCATGACCACGGGCTGACGACGATCACCAGTAATACTATGCCCTGGGCACTCCACTGAATTTGAGCGGCTAAACGTGATGGCTTTAGTTCACTCTGCCACCGGACCGCGCTGTCGGTTACGTTCACGTATCAGATCCACCATGTGTTTGAGGGCAGGGTCTGCTGGCTTACCGTGTTCCATCATCCAGTTAAACAGATCAGGATCATCAGCACCCAGCAAGCGAATAAAAGTCTGCTTGTCGGTATCATTTAGCGAGTCATAGTCATATTTAAAGAACGGCATAATGGCGATATCCAACTCCAGCATACCGCGACGGCACGCCCATTGAATACGTGCTTTCTCATCAATAGCGGGTAGAGCTTGTGGTTGCATAATCAGTCCTTAATAGTGTTCGCAAGAGGCCTAAGTGTATCCCTTACCTGTGCTGGCGGCGAGTACTGAGGTTACGTAAAGGTTAAAGTTACGGGCTGCCTCGCATTAGTTCTACAAAACAGCTTAGCGGCCCTCGGCAGTGTCGAAAGCCACTCGCAACTCTCAACCTTTCATCTCCTACCTGTCTGCAGTGACATAACCGTCTATGCTAAAACAGCGCTATGCACCAACAACAACCTGCGGATAGCGCTGAATTCCCTCTGTATCGCGAAGCATTCACCGTTGTTGCGCATTAAGCGCGTGGTTTCACTCTTTTCAGCCAGAAGTGATTGGTGAATAATGCTGTTAATATTAACGCTGAGTCAGTTCAGCGTGTGCAGACATACCCTTAAGCCACAGGATGCCCTATGACCGAGACAAAAATTACGCCCCCGGCAGTCGCAGAAGCGCTGCCACTGACCGTGATCGCACTGGATGACTGGGCACTGGTCACCGCCCGCGGTCAAGACAGTACTAGTTATTTACAGGGGCAATTGACCCTCGACGTCGCCGCCTTGGCCGAAGATGATCACCGGTTAGCAGGCCATTGTGATGCCAAAGGGAAAATGTGGAGCAGCCTACGCCTGTTTCACGATACCGAAGGCTACGGCTATCTGCTGCGTCGCCAGGTTCGTGAACAGCAACTCACCCAACTGAAAAAGTATGCGGTGTTCGCCAAAGTTACTCTGAGTGCCGATGACAGCCGGATGCTGACTGGCATCGCCGGAGCCGGAGCCCGTGAAGCATTGGCCCCGCATTTCCCGCAGTTGCCAGACAGTAATAGGCCACGGGTGATTGCCGGCGATAACCTATTGCTGTGGCTGCCAGCCCCAACAGAGCGTTTTCTGCTGATTGCTGGCGAAGAGACCACCGCATCTCTGTGCCAGGAACTGAATCATGCCCAGTTGGCGGAAAGCCATCAGTGGCTGGCACTAGATATTGCAGCCGGTCTGCCGGTGATTGACCCAGCGACTGCCGGGGAATTTATTCCACAGGCCACTAACCTGCAGGCGCTGGATGCCATCAGCTTTAAAAAAGGCTGTTACACCGGCCAGGAAATGGTGGCACGAGCCAAATACCGCGGAGCCAATAAACGCGCGCTCTACTGGTTAGCCGGAGCAGGAACCACAGTGCCGCAGGCCGGTGATGCCCTTGAGCTACAGATGGGAGACAGATGGCGCAAGACCGGCACGGTATTGGCTGCGGTAAAACTGGATGACGGTACCCTCTCGCTGCAAGCGGTCCTCAATAATGACCTCGAAGCCGATGCGGTCCTGCGCCCGGAAGGTGATGACAGTGGTTCGCTGAATATTCAGCCATTGCCTTACTCACTGGAAAGCAACGACTGATCACTGAAAGCTAGCAATGGCGTGTTGCCAAGTGGCGGACTGTGCTGGCCAGTGATGACTGAGAGTGTGGTGATGATGGATCGTGACTGAACCGCCAGACTAAGCCCCCTACGGCGGCATTATGTCGCCGTAGGGGGCTGGATGTTTAAGTGTGAGGCGGGGGGCCTCTATTCGCCCACAGCGGTGTTAGCGCACATAAAAGTAGATGGCACAGAAGTGGCAGATTGCCCCACCCAGTACAAAGGCGTGCCAGATGGCGTGGTTATAAGGAATACGCCGTGAGACATAGAAAATCACCCCCAGCGAGTAGACAATCCCCCCCGCGGCCAGCAGCCAGACACTGGCCGCCGATAAGCGTGTTGCCAGTTGATAAATCACAATCAGTGATAACCAGCCCATCAGTAGATAGGTAACCAGCGACAATATTTTAAAGCGGTGGCCGAAGGTCAGTTTAAACAGCACCCCCGCCAGTGCCAGCGCCCAGATTACCACCATTAAGCCGTAAGCCAGCGGTGATTTCAGCCCCACCAGCAGAAACGGGGTATAGGTCCCGGCAATCAATAAATAGATCGCGCAATGGTCAAACTTTTTCAACCAAGGTTTCGCCCTTGCCGAAGGAATGGCGTGATACAGCGTAGAGGCCAAAAATAGCAGGATCATGCTGCCGCCATACAGGCTGTAACTGGTAATGGTTATCGGCCCGGCATTGTCCTCCACTGCGCGGACCAACAGCAGGACCAGACCGACGATACCGAACAGACACCCCAGCCCGTGGCTGATGCTGTTAGCGACCTCTTCCCCGAGGGAATAGCCTTTCGGAAAGATTCGATGTTGTGTCATGCAGACTTCCTAATTTCTGTACATTTTTTGGATAAAGCAGGACTAGCGTAGCGAAGATTATTTTGAGTGTACAGCTGTACGCTGAAAATAATCTATGTATGGCTGTGTCTGAAGGCCGCATTCTCTGACAAACAGGTTTATCCATCAGTTCGGCTGCGGGTCGCTGGCCAGACGGGCAAAGACCAAATCATCGTACCACTGCCCTGCCAACCGGAAATTTTGTCGTAACCGCGCCTCTTGGCGAAAACCGCATGCCGCCATCAGCCTGATACAGGCTTCATTACCGGCGGTCACTTGGCAAAACAGGCGGTGCCCGTATTGCTGCTCAAAAAAGTGCTGCGTTAAACTCATTAGTGATCCCTTGCCATACCCTTTGCCCTGCCCCTGAGGCGCGAAGATAAAACCGGCCTCACCGATCCCCTGCCGTAGACAAAACCCAGTTACCCCGACCGGCTGGGCACTGTGCTGCTCACTGACCAGCAGGCATAGCCAGTGTTCGCTGTGCCGTTGCCAAGGTATCAGCCGCGCCTCAAAGCGCTGGCGGATCTGTGCATCACTTAGCGGGTCACAGATATAACGCATTAGCTGCGGGTCACGGTAAAGACTCAGGAAAAACGGCCAGTCTTGTTCGGTCAGCGGCCTGATGTTTAGCCGCGAGGTACTCAGCGAAACCATTATTGCTCCGGATTTATCGATGAACACAGTCATAGGGCTTAACCCATAAAGCTATCACGCCAACAATACACGAAAACTGTACCTGTAGTGGCGAGCCACTAAGCTGCTGTCTACTCCGGGTGTTCGATTGCGGTGTCAGACAGTTGAGGAGCCAGCGTGTAAGCGGGCTTACGGGTGACAGGGACACATAGACAAAAAAGCCGCCGCTCCCTGAAGAACGACGGCTTATTGTCAGGCTAACAACCGTTATGATTGATAGTCACTCAGCGGCACACAGGAACAGAACAGATTACGATCCCCGTAGACATCGTCTAGCCGTTTGACCGTTGGCCAGTATTTATTCTGTGAACCTGCCGGGAACACCGCCTGCTCACGGGAGTAACAGTGCTGCCAGTCGGCCACCACTTCCTGCTGAGTATGCGGAGCGTTGATCAGCGGATTATCTTCCGCTGGCCATTCACCGCTGGCGACACGGTCAATCTCTTGGCGGATAGCTAACATCGCATCAATAAAACGGTCCAGCTCTTGCTGACTTTCAGATTCCGTCGGCTCCACCATCAGGGTTCCGGCCACCGGGAAGGACATGGTCGGGGCATGGAAGCCGTAATCCATCAGTCGCTTAGCGATGTCCAACTCACTGATGCCGGTCTGCTCTTTCAGCGGACGGATATCGAGAATGCATTCATGGGCCACATGCCCCTGCTCACCGGTATAGAGGATCGGGTAAGCCCCAGACAGACGGCGGGCAATATAGTTGGCATTGAGGATCGCCAGCGAACTGGCCTGACGCAGCCCTTCTGCCCCCATCATGCGGATATACATCCAACTGATAGGCAGGATAGAGGCGCTGCCGAACGGTGCCGCAGACACCGCCCCTTCACGTGTCAGTAGCCCATCAAGCTGGACCACACTGTGCCCCGGTACGAACGGTGCTAGGTGCGCTTTTACACCTATAGGCCCCATGCCCGGCCCGCCACCACCGTGGGGAATGCAGAAAGTTTTGTGCAGGTTAAGGTGTGACACGTCTGCGCCAATAAAGCCCGGAGAGGTCAAGCCCACCTGGGCATTCATATTAGCGCCATCCAGATAGACCTGTCCGCCGTACTGATGCACCACATTACAGACTTCACGGATGGTAGATTCATACACCCCGTGGGTGGACGGATACGTCACCATAATACAGGACAGCTGCTCACCGGCCTGTTCTGCTTTAGCCCGTAGATCGGTGAGATCGATATTGCCCTGCTTGTCACAGGCCACTACCACTACTGACATACCGGCCATCTGTGCCGAGGCCGGGTTAGTGCCATGGGCTGAGGCGGGGATCAAACAGATATGACGCTCTGGTTGGCGACGGCTTTCATGATAACGGCGGATCGCCAGCAATCCGGCATACTCGCCCTGCGCGCCCGAGTTTGGCTGCATGCAGAGTGCATCATAACCCGTCAGCTGTACCAACCAGCGTGACAACATGGCGATCATTTCCAGATAACCGGCGGCCTGCGAGGTCGGGCAGAATGGATGCAATTCCGCAAACTCCGGCCAGGTGATCGGTAGCATCTCCGCCGCGGCATTCAGTTTCATGGTGCAGGAACCCAGCGGGATCATCGACTGGTTGAGGGCCAGATCTTTTTTCTCTAACTGATGCATATAACGCATCATTTCCGTTTCGCTGTGATAACGGTTAAACACCGGATGGGTCAGGATGGCATCGGTGCGCAACAGAGCATCGGGGATCGAGGCACTGCCGTTGGCAAGTTGTTGGTCCAGCGCGTCGATATCAAGGTCTGTCTGTTCACCCGTCAGGATGGCGACTAACGTCTGTAGATCGTCACGCCCGGTGGTTTCATCAAGGGTAATGCCGACGGCATTAGGCAGATCGGTGCGCAGGTTAACCTGAGCCTCCGCGGCGCGCTTCAGCACGGCAGCTTTGTCTTTCACCTCCACCATCAAGGTGTCAAAGTAGTGCTGATTACGCACGTTGATGCCGTGCTGCTGCAAGGCCGTCGCCAAGATATCCGTCATACGATGGATACGTTCTGCAATACGCTTCAGCCCCTGCGGCCCATGATAGACCGCATACATCCCGGCGATATTAGCCAGCAGTACCTGGGAGGTACAGATATTGGAGTTGGCTTTCTCACGGCGGATATGTTGCTCACGAGTCTGCATTGCCATGCGCAGGGCTTGGTGACCGCTGGCGTCTCGAGAAACACCGATGATCCGTCCCGGCATCGCCCTTTTATGAGCATCACGGCTGGCAAAAAAAGCGGCATGTGGGCCGCCGTAACCCATCGGTACCCCGAAGCGCTGGGAGGAACCAAACACAATATCTGCGCCCTGATCCCCTGGAGAGGTCAGCAGCACCAGCGCCATAAAATCGGCCGCCATGCTGACCACAATATTACGTTGTTTCAGTTGCGCAATCAGTTCACGGTAATCGTGCAGGTGACCGCGGGTACCGCAATATTGCAGCAGTACCCCAAATAAATCCTGATGGTCAGCTGCCCGCTCTGCCGCGTCAATGATCAATTCAAAACCGAAGGTTTCGGCGCGAGTGCGCACCACGTCCAGTGTCTGCGGGTGAACATCGTCGGCGACAAAAAATTTATTGGCATTTTTCAGCTTACTGATGCGTTTTGCCATCGTCATGGCTTCGGCAGCCGCCGTCGCTTCATCTAGTAGCGACGCGGAGGCAATGTCCATACCGGTCAGGTCGAGGGTGGTCTGCTGGAAGTTAAGCAGTGCTTCCAAACGCCCTTGGGAAACTTCCGGCTGATAAGGGGTGTAGGCCGTGTACCAGCCCGGATTTTCCAACAGGTTACGTAAAATCACCGGCGGGGTGATCACTGCACTGTAGCCCATGCCGATCCAGGATTTGAAGCGCTTATTACGCCCAGCAATCGCTTTCAGCTCCGCCAGCGCCTGCTGTTCAGTGACTGCCTCACCTACCGCTGGCGGTTCCGGCAGACGGATATCCGCTGGCACTATCGCATCGAGCAGTTCCGACAATGAGCGGGCACCGACGGTCTCCAGCATCTGTTGCTGCTGGGCTGCTGACGGGCCGATATGGCGGGCGACAAATTGATGTTGGTTTTCAAGCTGGCTGAGTGTGCGGGTCATGCGATAGGTCCTGGATCGGGCTAGAAACATGCAGCAAGGCCGTCACAGGCCTGCTGGCAGAAACGGCGGTAACAGGCGTACCGCCGGATGTCACGGTCAGTTATTCATCGATAGACGCTTTATACGCCTCGGCGTCCATCAGACCGTCTAGGCTGTCGCTGTCAGGTTTGAGGGTAAATAACCAACCGGCGGTATAAGGGGCGCTGTTCACCAGCTCTGGCTGATCGCGCAGGGCTTCGTTGACGCTCAATACCTCACCGCTTAACGGCGCATAAATATCTGAAGCAGCTTTGACCGACTCCGCGACCGCGCAGTCATCGCCCTGTGCAAAGCTCGCCCCGACGTCGGGTAGGTCGACAAACACCATGTCGCCCAGCAACTCTTGTGCGTGCTCGGTAATACCGACGGTCACGCTACCGTCCGCTTCCTGACGCACCCATTCATGACTTTCACGGTATTTTAATTCAGCCGGGACATTGCTCATCACTGTTCTCCTGAAATAAAGTTTTAAACTAACGCTTTGCCAGCGCGGACAAATACCGGTTTGCAGACGCTGACAGGCATTTCACGCTGTCTTATCTGTACCACCGCGTGATCGCCAATGGCCGCCGGTACGCGGGCCAGTGCGATACTGTAGCCCAAAGTTGGCGAGTAAGATCCGCTGGTGATAACCCCCTGATATTGCACTCCGTCTTCACCGGTGAACAGTACTGGTAATTCATTGCGCAGTACCCCTTTCTCTTTAAGCAGTAAGCCCACCAGCTTTTCGCTGCTGTGCTGGCGTTGAAATTCGAGGGCCTCGCGGCCAATAAACTGACGGTCTTCCGGCTGCCAAGCAATGGTCCAGCCCATATTAGCGGCCAGAGGGGAAACCCCTTCGTCCATCTCCTGACCATACAGGTTCAACCCTGCTTCGAGGCGTAAGGTATCCCGTGCTCCCAGTCCCGCCGGTCTGACACCGGCGACCAGCAGACGCTGCCAGAAGTCTGCCGCCTGCTCTGCCGGAAGGGCAATTTCGTAACCGCATTCACCGGTATAACCAGTGGTGGCGATAAACAGGTCATCTGCCTGCACTCCATAGAACGGTGCCAGTCCTTCAACCGCTTGGCGCTGGCTGTCAGTCAGTAAGGTCTGCGCCTTTTGCTGCGCCTGTGGCCCTTGAACAGCAATTAAGGCCAAGTCTCGGCGCTCTTGGAGACTAACGCCGTAAGCGGCAGCATGCTGCGCGATCCAGGCCAGATCTTTGTCACGGGTAGCGGAATTGACCACCAAGCGAAAGAAATCTTCCGTCATAAAGTAGACAATCAGGTCATCAATCACGCCACCGGAGGCGTTCAGCATCGCCGTATACAGGGCTTTACCTGGTTGGGTAAGACGCGCCACATCGTTGGCCAGCAGATAGCGCAGGAATTCACGGGCCTGTACGCCAGTGAGGTCAACGATGGTCATATGGGAAACATCGAACATGCCGGCATCCTGACGCACCGCCAAATGCTCTTCGATCTGTGAGCCATAGTGCAGTGGCATCATCCAGCCATGAAAATCCACCATCCGCGCGCCACAGGCCTGATGCTGGTCAAACAATGGGGTGTGCTGAGTCATAACCATCCTGTCAGAAGTAAGAGGTTGAAGCCCTATGTCCCGTTCTCTGCTCGCGGAAAATCGGCCCGCGCAAACGTTACCCTTACTAAAAAATCTACCATTGAATGATTTTTTTGACTATAAGAGAAATAATGCCATAACGGCCATTGCACTAAATTAGTGCTTGGTGTTTTTTACGCGGCACTACAGTAAAGATGTGATGGAACGCAGGGATCCACGCTGAAACTGGCTCTTTTTCAGGATCTGCTTCTCATAAAAAAAATTACCCGCCATAAGATCACTCCGCCAATAGGTTTTTTAGGATTAGAAAAACTAAGGCAAAGCCACGGGTAAAATTAGAATAAATCAAACGAAGAACAAAATTGGTGCAATCAGTGGCTCAGTGCCGATGTCAGTAACTGGAACAGTTTATTATCATCCATGGCGGTGGCCGCCCGCAGGTTTGGCTGGCTATCTGCCAGGTATTTGGCCCCAGACCAAGCTACGGTTCTGCCGTAGTTAATCCCCTGCTGACAGTCCACCACCACCCGCGCCGGTAACAGGGTAAAGCAGTCCGGTTCGAGTAGGCCAGCAATCACACAAGGATCGTGCAGACAGGGATCGCCGGCGCCATACGCAGTCAGCATTTCTGCTGCCACCTCAGCTTGTCGGGAACCCGATTGGCGCAGTGCCGCCAGCCGTTCTGGGGTGATCAGCGCTTGGCGAGTGACATCCAGCCCGTAAAGGGTCAGTGGCACTCCCGAAGAGAGGACTACCTGCGCTGCATGGGGATCACAGGCGATATTAAATTCCGCTGCCGGGGTGATATTACCCGGACAAAACAGCGCCCCGCCCATGGCGACAACCTGTTTGAGACTGCCCGCAATCTCCGGAGTTTTAATCAGCGCCAGTGCAAGGTTAGTCATCGGCCCAAGCATACACAGAGTGATCTCCCCTGGCATGGCTTGCACGGCATCGATAATAAAATCGACGGCGTGCTGTGTCGCAGTCTGGCGGCTCGCCGCAGCTAAGGAACTGTTTCCCAGTCCATCATCGCCGTGTACCGACGAGTATAATGGTGGCCCAGGAAAGATTGCCCGTGAACACCCGGCATAAACGTCGACCTGCTCCACTTGCAGAAACGTCAGTACTCGCAGTGCATTTTCGGTCACTTGCGGCAAGGGCAAATTGCCCGCCACCGTGGTGATCCCCAGCACCTGTAACCGCTCTGGAGCCGAAAACGCCAGCATTAACGCCACCGCGTCATCCACGCCGGGATCGCAGTCGATAATGATTTTCTCCATATTCCCTCCAACCCTGTGACCAGTAGGTCACAGGGGCTGTTTAGGCTAGCTGATTATTTAACAAGCTGATTGGTATAGTATTTATTGGCAGGCAGTACGCTGTTGATCTGACCGGTCGCCTTAAGAGCGCGGGCGATCGGCAGCCAGTTGTCATCATTCTGCATCATATAGCCCTGTGGGCCTTTCATGTCCGGCGCAATGATCTGCCAAGCACGGGTACTGAGGGCCACAGAACCACTATCTGGATAGGCAGTATGCAGCATTTCAGCCGCCTGCTGCGGATGGGCGGCTGCCCATTCGGTGGCTTTGATGGTAGCCTGCATCCATTTTTTGGCGGTATCCGGATGTTCCTGCAGATAGCGGGTGGAGGCGGTATAGGCCCATACCGGCACATCTGGTACTCCGGCCTGTTTACCGATCAACGCGCCCGGGGTTTTGCTCTGCGCCAGTTCGACTGACGGGATCAGAAAGTTGCTGGTATTAGTGGCGATGTCCACTTTCCCGGAGAGCAGTAACGGCACGTCATCGTCCTGAGCGATAATCAGCCGAACATCGTTCTCCTGCAAACCGGCCGCTTTCAGCACAAACGGTAACATCGCCTTGCTCCAAGAGTCGGTATAAATGGCGATGGATTTGCCTTTCAAATCCTTAAGCGATATCGGTACACCCGGACGGGTAAACAGCCCCCAGTTGTTATGCTGTGAGTAAAGGCCGACAGCAATCACCGGCAGGCCCTGATCGGCAGCAAACACTACATCGGTGGTGGCATTCAGGCCGACATCAGCCTGACCTAGCGCCAACATCCGCGCCGTAGTTTGGGAGTCCGGCGGGAAAATCACTTTTACATCCAGCCCAGCCTGCTGATAAAAACCTTTTTCCTGTCCAACCACCAGCGGGATCAGTTCATGATCGGCACCGGCCCAATCGTAAACAAACCGGATGGGGGTCAGAGCGTCGGCGCGGGCGACCCCGGCACTCAGCCCGCAAAGTAATGCACTGACTACTAGACTACCTGTTATCGCTGCTTTCACGGTAATTACTCCTGTCAGAGGGACGTCACGAGGGGCACCGCCCCTCTGTATTAACGCAAATAGGAAGGGGCCTTGGTACGGCTGCGCCACGGGGTTGCCAGTTTTTCCAGCCCGAGAACAATCAGAAAGGAGCCGACACCAATGGCGGTCAACAGGATCATCGCCGCGTAAACTCCGGCGGTATCCATGCGCGCATTGGCGCTCAGCAGATAGGTGCCAAGCCCTTGATTGGCCGAGGCCGTCCACTCGCCGATCACCGCCCCGGTGACGGCATAAGTGGCACCGATTTTCAGGCCAGAAAATAGCGGCCCGACACAGGCGGGGAGCTTCACCTTGAGAAATACCCGCAGCGGTGTACCGCCCATTAAGCGTGCTAGGTTAAGTAAGTCACGATCAATCCCGGCCATACCGTCCAGCACGCTGACCAGCACAGGGAAAAACACAATCCAAGCAACGATGATCAATTTCGGCATCATGCCAAAGCCGAAGATAATCACCAGCGGTGCCGCAATCGCCACAATCGGTACCGCCTGTGAGACGATCAGTGCTGGCATGATCAGCCGCCGTACCAGGGCAATCTGCCCCATCACCAGTGCCAACACAAAACCGGCCACCGCCCCTAGTAAATAGCCCATGGCCGTTTCGCTTAGGGTCTGTACGGTGAGAATTTTCAGGCGCTGACCATTAGCTAGCAAGGTATGAAAGGCACTGGCCGGTGACGGGATCACATAGGCTGGTAACCCGGAGATCCAGATCACTGCCTGCCAAGCCACGATAATGAGACACAGGGAGACCAGCCATACCAAGATGGCGCGTCCGGTGGATAACGGTTTCTCACCCATGCTGACCTCCTGCGGCCTGTTCGTCCTGATAGAGTCTGCCCATAATGCGCCGTTTCAAGGCAACAAAGCGATCATCGGTGAGATCAGTGAGGGTGCGTGGCCGCGGCAAGGTAACCGGAATAATTTCGGCAATACGTCCAGGCCGTGGGGTCATCACGACAATGCGATCTGCCAGAAAGATGGCTTCGTCGACATCATGGGTGACAAACAGCACGGTACGTTTCAGGTCGCGCCAGATTTGCAGCAACCACTCCTGCATACTGAAGCGCGTCTGTGCATCCAGCGCCCCGAAGGGTTCATCCAGCAGCATCACCTCTTTACCGGCCGCGACGGTGCGCATCATCGCGACTCGCTGGCGCATTCCCCCAGACAGCGCATGGGGATAGTGGTCGAGGAAATCGCCGAGCCCATAACGGCGGGCCAGGGTTTCTGCCTGTTGATTATCAGCGGCATTGACGCCGCGAGTCAGTGCCGCCGAAAGGGTAATGTTGCCGCGCACGGTGCGCCACGGCAGCATCAGATCTTTTTGCAGCATATAACCGACCTGCCCGGGCTTGCGGGTGACATCCTCGCCATCGAGATAGATTTGCCCTGAAGTGGCCGGTAACAGCCCGGAAATGACGTTAAATAAAGTACTTTTACCGCAACCGGAAGCTCCGAGGATGCAGATAAACTCGCCATCCTCCACCTGCAGGCTGACATCATTGAGAGCAGTGATCTCGCCGTAACGGACCGTCAGATTACGGATCTCTAGCCGCTGCGCTCGTGGCTGTGGCACTGTCTCTACTGTCGATTCAGTTAATGTCCTCATTATCGTCTCCTCTCGTCACAGAATGGCTGAGGAGTCAGCCAATATCACACCCTGATTGCGCATCTGCTCGCGGGCCGCCGCCAGTGAGCCGTGAACATCGATACCTTTGCAGGCATTCTCCAACACGGTGGTAGTGAAACCAGCTAGGCAAGCATCAATGGCGGTCATTGCCACACAGAAGTCTGTCGCCAGCCCCACCACAAATACCGAAGTGATGCCACGGGCTGTCAGGTAAGCGGCCAAGCCGGTAGTGGTGGTACGATCAGCCTCGGTAAATGCCGAGTAACTGTCGATCTGCGGGTCACAACCTTTGCGGATAATCAGCCCAGCGTGGGGGATATCCAGATCAGCATGCAGTGCCGCCCCTTCTGTTTCCCACACCGCATGCACCGGCCACAGTTGCTGCAGGCCATAGGCGGTATCAATACTCTCCCCCGGTTGTTTGCCAGCATGATTGGCCGCAAAAGAGAGATGATTGTGCGGATGCCAATCCTGGGTCAGAACCACCTGACTGAACTGGGATGCCAGCTGGTTAATCAACGGGATAATGGTCTCGCCGCCGGGAACCGCTAAGCTTCCCCCAGTGACAAAGCAGTTTTGTACATCTACAACGATTAAGGCACTGTGCCGGTCAATGCTGACCCGGGGCGCAGTGGTATCAGATAACGACATAGCTCGATCCCCGTAACGCAAAACACGTCCGCCGCCGTTGGCCGGTGTGATATCACTCTGGCAGTATAACCAGAGCTCAGCCGGTAAAGCGATTAACTTATACACAGCAGTATGCCAGCAGGTTAACTGATTGTCGTAACAGGATTTTCTTATCTAAGGAACGAACGGGAGTACTGGTGGGTAATAAAAAGCCTGCCACATCGGCAGGCTATTGAGGATTATTGCTGTTTTAGCCAATCGGGAAGATCATGCAACCCCATCGCCTGTTGCAGTAACTGCGGTTTTACCCCCGGTAGCGTATCTGCCATTTTCAGGCCGATATCGCGCAACAGTTTTAGCCCAGGGTTATTACCGGCAAACAGCTGACGGAAACCCTGCATCGATGCCAGCATGGTGGCGGCACTGTGCTTACGGCTACGCTCATAACGGCGCAGATAAAGGTGCTGACCGATATCTTTACCCTGCTGCTGAAGGCGACGAACCTCGCCGATCAGCTCAGCTGCATCCATAAAGCCGAGGTTCACCCCCTGCCCGGCCAGCGGATGAATGGTATGCGCCGAGTCACCCACCAGTGCCAGCCGGTGGGCGGCAAATTGTCGTGCATAGCGGGCCATTAGAGGGAAGGTCTGACGTTCGCTCTCGACCTGACATAATCCCAGCTTCATATCAAACGCCACCGACAAGGTTTGATTAAACTCTGCGTCGGACATGCCGCGCAGCCGCTCTGCCTGCTGCGGTTCACAGGACCAAACAATAGAACTCAAATGCGGATCACTCATTGGCAAAAACGCCAAGATACCTTCTCCGTAGAAGATCTGCCGGGCAACCGCATCGTGGGGCTGTTCAGTGCGGATATTCGCTACCAGTGCATGATGCTGATAGTCACGGAATAGCAACGGGATATCGGCTTTTTTCCGCAACCAAGAGTCGGCACCGTCCGCCGCAACCAGTAAGCGAGCAGTCAACATACTGCCGTCTTCCAGGGTTACAAAGGCTTCGTTATCACCAAAGGCGACCTGTTGTAGGCTAGCTGGAGTAATCAGGGTGATATCGCTGCTCTGGCTGGCGCGTTGCCACAGTGCCTGACGGATCACCTGGTTTTCGACGATATACCCCAAGCTGGTCATCCCCTGATGTTGATCATCAAAACGGATATGCCCAAAGCTGTCTTTTTCCCACACTTCCATGCCGTGGTAAGCGCTGGCACGCATCGCCAGAATATCCTGCCAGACCCCTAAGTGACTGAGCAGTTTTTCGCTGGCACGGTTAATCGCCGACACCCGTAGCGACGGGGTATCTGCTAACGGCGTCGGGGTATAAGCGGTCTTTTCCAGCACGGCAATACGCAGCCCGCTGCCCTGCAGTCCGCAGGCAACCGCCAGTCCTACCATTCCGCCACCGGCGATCACAACATCATAGCTCTGCATCAGTACTCTCTCTTAACGTTTTACCCAGCCCAGGGTACGCCCGGCCAGCTGATGTTTCAGCCATGGCAGATTATCCATGACTGCTAATCCTATATTCCGTGCAGCCACCAGCGGCAGATCCTGATTGGAGAACAGCCGCACCAACCCGTCGGTAATGGCGATGGTTTTATGACGATCCGGCCCGCGACGTTCACGGTAGTGCTGCAAGGCCGCATAGTCGCCAATATCTCGCCCAGCGGCGCTGGCCTGTGCTACAGTTTCCGCCAGTGTCATCACATCACGTAGCCCCAGGTTAAACCCCTGTCCGGCGATTGGGTGCAGGGTCTGCGCCGCATTGCCGGTGACCACCAAGCGGTGACTGGTGACCTGTTCGGCCCGCTGCAAGGTCAGTGGATAATAATCTCGCTTACCGCAATGGGTAAAACGCCCCTGACGCCAGCCGAAAGCCTGCTGTAACTCGCTGAGGAACCGCTGGTCACTCCAGGCCATGACGTCATCACGTTTCTCCAACGGATGCGACCACACCAGAGAGTAACGATCTCCGGACATCGGTAACAGCGCCAACGGCCCTTGATCAGTAAAACGCTCGTAAGCTCTACCGGCGGGTAATTCACTGGTGGTCACATTGGCAATCACTGCCAGTTGCTGATAATCCTCACGCTGCCAGCGAATACCGCAGCTGGCCGCCAGTGCCGAGCCAGAGCCATTCGCTACGGCCAATAATTGTGCCGAATGCTGCTGGCCGTTATCCAAGGTAACTGTCACCTGCTCTGAAGTGCGATTGACTTTCTCGACCCGCGCCGGACAGACTAGAGTGACTCCCGCAGCCTGTTGTAAGCGGTTAAACAGCCGCTGACCGGCATTGTGTAGTTCAATCACATAGCCGAGGGCAGGTAAACCATACTCCCCGCGCGTCATGCCAACTTGGCCGGGAAAACCGCGGTCACTGACATGGATATCGGTGATTGCCGTGGCACAGTCCGCTAGATCGGCCCAGGCACCGATATCATTCAGTTGTTGGCAGGTTCCGGCCGCCAGGGCAATCGCCCGGCCATCAAAGCCCGGATGGGTACGTTCCCCGGGAGTAGAGGCTTCAATCAGGGTCACCGGCAGTCGGCCCCGTGTAAGATGAGAGATCGCCAACGCCAGTGTCGCGCCTGCCATCCCTCCTCCGGCAATAATCATGCTCATGCTGCGTTATTTACCCTGTCAGTGATGCGACTGTTTGGCGCGGGCCATCAGCGCTTCAATATCGTCTGCTGTTTTTACTACAGAATCGGTCAGGTTTTCATGGCCTTGATCAGTGATCAGGATATCATCTTCAACACGGATACCGATCCCCCGGTAGCACGCGGGAACCTCAGCATCTGGGGCAATATACAGGCCAGGTTCGACGGTCAGCACCATTCCTGGCTCCAGCAGACGTTCCCGTGCCGGAGAGCCGTAATCCCCGACATCATGCACATCCAGCCCCATCCAGTGACCAAGGCCATGCATATAGAATTGGCGGTGTGCATTTTCGGCGATCAGGGTGTCGATATCCCCTTGCATAATCCCGAGCTTCACTAACCCCGTGACCATCACCCGTACCACTTGGTCGTTCACCTCACGGATACTGACGCCAGGGCGGAACAGTGACAGTGCGGTCTGCAACGAATCCAACACAATGTCATAGATTTCGCGCTGCGCTGGGCTGAAACGGCCGTTCACTGGGAAGGTTCGGGTAATATCACCGGCGTAACCGTGTAACTCACAGCCAGCATCGATCAGCACCAGATCGCCGTCACGCAACTCACTTTCGTTTTCCGTATAGTGCAGGATACAAGCGTTCTCTCCGCCACCGACAATGGTGCCGTAGGCAGGATAGCGGGAACCGTGACGACTAAATTCGTGGTGAATTTCCCCTTCCAGCTGGTATTCGTACATCCCCGGACGGCACACTTCCATCGCCCGCTGATGGGCCAGTGCACTGATTTTGCCGGTCTGACGCAGGATGGCGACCTCTTCTGCATCTTTAAACAGACGCATCTCATGCACCAGCGGACGCCAGTCGGTGAGGGTCACAGGCGCTGACAAATTCTGGCGGCTGCCGTTGCGCAGTTTTTCCAAAGCAGTGAATAGCAGTGTGTCGGCAAACGGATATTCGCCCTGTGCGTGGTAGACCACATCCAGGCCGTTGAGTAACTGTCCGAGTTGCTCGCCGATATCGTCCCAAGGCAGTGCTTTATCGACACCCAGCTGTTGCGGAGCGGCGTCTTGCCCGAGACGGCGGCCAAACCAGATTTCTGCATTCAGGTCACGCACACGGTTAAACAACACGCTGTGGTTATGATTTTCATCACTTTTGATCAATACCAGCAATGCTTCAGGTTCGTTAAAACCCGTGAAGTACCAGAAATCACTGTTCTGGCGGAACAGATACTCTGTATCGCGGCTGCGAGTCACTTCCGGTGCAGCAAAAATTAACGCGGCACTGCCCGGCACCATCTGTGACAATAAGGCCTGACGGCGGCGCTGGTAATTTTCCTGGGTAATCATCGTTATCACTCCCTGTTACACCGGTCGTTGCGACACCGGCGGTCAATTAGTGCAAGGTCGGTTTACGGACTTCTGGCGCAGTGGGCTGCGGACGGTTAAAGGTCTCAAAGCAGAGTACCGCCGCCATACGGACATATTCGAGCACTTCTTCCAACGACTGTTCGAGCTCTTCTTGATCCTCGTCTTCATCGTAGCCTAACTGGGCGATTGTGCGCAGGTCGTCGATGGCCTCTCCGGCTTCACCGGTAACTTTATCCAGTTTAGGTTGCGTCACACCAAGCCCCAGTAAGAAGTGATTGACCCAGCCTGCCAAGGCATCTGCTCGTTCGAAGACGCTGGTCTGGCTATCATCCGGCATATAGAGGCGGAACATAAAGCCGTCATCTTCCAAGGTCTGACGCACTGCATCCCGCATCTCCTGCAGGGGCTGTGACAGGGTTTGAGAAAAGGCCAGGCCGTCGTTCGCTAGGTCATGGAGTAAGGTTTTCCAGCTGTGATCCTGATTGCCACCACAGATAATGCCACTGATCAAGCCGTGCATTTCTGCCGCTGTCATCCCTACGCCTTGAGACGCGAGGGTGGCAGACAGTGCAGCGTAGGATGGTAGTGCGTTCTGTAAGGACATAGTTATTCATCAATGTTGGAAAGTTAAGTTCATGGTATGCTACCACTAGCAGCCTGAAGGATTCCAGAAAAGGGGTTGTAAGTTATTATTCAGGTCTATATAGTGGCCCCCGTTCCCCGATAGCGTATCCCGGTGGCGGGCAATGTAATCAGTCAGGAAGGTGACATGTCTGCGCAACCAGTAGATATTGAAATTTTTGGTCGTTCTTTACGAGTTAACTGTCCGCCTGAACAGCAAGAAGCGCTGAACGCGGCTGCAGCTGACCTTGACCAGCGGTTGCAGGACCTTAAGGTCCGTACCCGGGTGAACAATACTGAACAGCTTGTGTTTATTGCAGCGTTAAATATCTGCCATGAGCTGGCCCAGGAAAAAAACAAAACCCGTGATTATGCTGCCAATATGGAACAGCGTATCCGTATGCTGCAACAGACCATTGAACAGGCACTGGTTGAGCAGGGCAGGATCAGCGACCGTCCGGGTTCAAAATTCGAATAACACTTCAAGGAACCTGTGCTACACTTTTCTTGAAGTCCATTTTCTCTGGAATGTTTGCGAGCGGGCCAGTCCCCTGAGCCGATATTTCATACCAACAGAATGTGGCGCCTCATTATCTGTGTGCATGCCCGGTCCGTCCGGGAAGCCTAATTTTAATGACGACATGTTCACCTTGAACCAAGGGTTCAAGGGTTACAGCCTGCAGCGGCATTCCGGAGATCCCAACGCTTCCCCCTGAGTCCTTCAGTCAGTCTTTTCCCTGTGCTACAGTAATTTCACTTGTTCCCTGCCCTCAGGCATACCTCGTGACTACAACACCGTCTCTTCGCCAACAGATCCGTGAAACCGTTCGCCGTCAGCGTCAGGCACTTACGCCTTTGCAGCAGCAGGTCGCCGCACAGCAGGCCGCCGCTCAGGCGCTCGCGTATCCGCCCCTGCAGCAGGCTTGCTGCGTGGCCCTGTTTCTCTCTTTTGATGGCGAGCTGGATACCCGCCCGTTGATCGAAGCGTTATGGCAGCGCGGCCAGCAAGTCTGTTTACCGATCCTGCACCCCTTCTCTGCCGGGCAACTGCTATTTTTACGCTATACCCCGCAGTCGGTAATGCGCCCTAACCGCTTTGGCATTCAAGAACCGCTGACCGACGTTCGTCAGGTGATCCCGCTGAATAAACTGGATGTGATGTTGGTTCCGCTGGTGGCTTTTGATTTACAAGGGCAACGGCTGGGGATGGGCGGTGGCTTTTATGACCGTACCCTACAGCAATACCAAGACTATCATTTTCAACCGGTGGGGCTGGCCCATGACTGCCAGCAAGTGGACAGCTTACCCGTGGAGCACTGGGATATTCCTCTGCCGGCGGTCATCACGCCTTCGGCTATCCATCAGTGGCCGCCCGCCTCTGAAAAACGGGCATAAAAAACGGGGACAATGTCCCCGCTTTGCAGATACTCAGCGCAGTCTGGCTAATCAGTACAGCAGGCGAGCACGCAGGGTACCCTGAATGCCTTTCATCAGTTGCAGTGCGTTATCCGCCACGTCCTGAGGCGCATCAATATCGATGACAACATAACCCATGTACGGCGTGGTTTGCAGATACTGGCCGACAATGTTGATACCCTGTTCGGCAAAAATCTGGTTAATCGCGGTCAGCACACCTGGACGGTTTTCGTGGATGTGCAGCAGACGACTGGCGCTGGCGGCCGGTGCCGGCAGAGAAACTTCTGGAAAGTTCACCGCTGACAGGGTTGAACCGTTATCAGAGTACTTAATCAATTTGCCGGAGACTTCAACCCCGATGTTTTCCTGAGCTTCTTCGGTGGAACCCCCGATATGCGGCGTCAGGATGACATTATCAAACTCACGCAGCGGTGACAGGAACGGATCGTTGTTGCTGGCAGGCTCTTCCGGATAGACGTCGATCGCCGCCCCGCTCAGGTGTTTGCTGGCCAGCGCTTCGCACAGTGCTGGGATATCAATCACGGTACCGCGGGAGGCATTGATCAGCAGGCCGCCTTTTTTCATCGCTGCCAGTTGTTCAGTGCTGATCATATTCTGGGTGTTCGGGGTTTCAGGCACATGCAGGGTAACCACATCGCTCATGCCCAGCAGGTCGTTTAGCTGTTTAACTTGAGTCGCGTTACCTAACGGCAGTTTATCTTCCACGTCATAGAAGAATACGTGCATGCCGAGGCTTTCGGCTAGTACGCCCAGCTGCATACCGATGTGACCGTAACCGATGATACCCAGTTTTTTACCACGGGCTTCAAAAGACCCTTTGGCATTTTTGTTCCAGATACCACGGTGTGCTTTGGCGTTAGCTTCAGGGATACCGCGAAGTAACAGCAGCAGTTCACCGATCACCAGTTCAGCGACAGAACGGGTGTTAGAGAACGGCGCGTTAAACACTGGGATGCCACGTTTGGCAGCGGCGTCCAGATCAACCTGGTTAGTCCCGATGCAGAAACAACCGACAGCGACCAGTTTTTCTGCCGCGGCGAGGATCTCTTCGGTCAGGTGGGTACGAGAACGGATACCGATAAAGTGTGCATCACGAATCGCCTCTTTCAGTGACTCGCTGTCCAGCGCACTTTTGTGAAATTCGATGTTGGTATAGCCTGCAGCACGAAGATTATCCAGCGCTGTCTGGTGAACACCTTCCACCAGCAGGAACTTAATTTTATCTTTTTCCAGTGATACCTTTGCCATTGCCTGACCTTATTTTGACGAGATTAAGACGATTATAAGAATTTCTTCTGTCAACATAACAAAATCTACGCCATCAGCAACAGAAACCCGCAGCGCTGGCAGTGAGCACTATGCTGCCCTTTTAGCAGAATTTGATAAAAAGAAAACGTTTACCTATAAAAAAAAGCAGGATGAGTTACCTCCTGCTTTTAACCTGATATAAATCACTAAAATTTGCCGTAAAAAAAACCTTCTCATCCACCTCGGGTCAGAGTGAGCACTCCGTTGTCGGTGCCGATCAGCGCCACATCGGCACCACGGTCAGCAAATAACCCGACAGTCACCACCCCAGGTAGGGCATTAATTTTTCGCTCCAGCTCGGCCGGATTAACAATGCTCAGATTATAGACATCCAAGATACAGTTTCCGTTATCCGTGACCACATCTTGGCGATACTCCGGCAGGCCACCCATTTTCACCAACTGACGGGCGACATAGGCACGGGCCATCGGGATCACTTCGACCGGCAAGGGAAAATGCCCCAGCACATCCACTTGTTTGGTCTGGTCGGCGATACAGACAAAGGTCTCTGCCACCGCGGCGATGATCTTTTCACGGGTCAGCGCAGCACCGCCTCCTTTAATCATCTGCATCTGTGGGTTGATCTCATCGGCACCGTCCACATACACGGACAGCTGGTCGATATTATTGAGGTCAAATACCGGAATACCGTAAGCACGGAGTTTTTCGGTGGAGGCTTCAGAACTGGACACTGCCCCTTCGATATCGTGTTTAATGCTGGCCAGTGCATCGATAAAATGTGCAGCGGTGGTACCGGTGCCGACACCCACCACACTTCCAGGGCGGACATACTTCAGTGCTGCCCATCCCACTGCTTTTTTTAATTCATCCCGGGTCATGATATGTTAAACCTGTAGGCGCTGATCGAGGCACCAGTATAAAGCAAGCGACAGGAAAAAACGCACTCCGGTGACGGATTCTGTGTTTTAGCTCGCGGTCGGCTGGCCAGTATCAGACAGCGCCTGTTTGCACACAACCGAGCCACAGCCAGGGAGCATCTCCCTGAAAAGAGAATAAAAAACAACATGAAACGCCCGGATTATCGAACCCTTCAGGCCCTGGATGCTGTGATACGAGAGCGCGGCTTTGAACGCGCTGCGCAAAAATTATGTATAACCCAGTCAGCAGTTTCGCAACGTATCAAGCAGTTGGAGAACCTGTTTGGTCAGCCGTTGCTGGTGCGTACCGTGCCGCCGCGCCCGACCGAACAAGGCCAGAAATTGCTGGCTTTGCTTCATCAGGTGGAAATGCTGGAAGAGCAGTGGTTGGCGGACGGATCCGGCAGCACCACCCCGCTGCTGCTGTCGATTGCAGTCAACGCAGACAGTTTGGCAACCTGGCTGTTACCGGCCCTCAAGGATGTGCTGGCGGATTCACCGGTACGCCTCAATTTACAGGTCGAAGATGAGAGCCGTACCCAGGAGCGTCTGCGGCGTGGCGAAGTAGTGGGTGCGGTCAGTATTCAACCCCAAGCCCTGCCGAGTTGTTTGGTGGATCAATTAGGAGCGCTGGATTACCTGTTTGTCGCCTCACCGGAGTTTGCCAGCCGCTATTTCCCTAACGGGGTGACACGCAACGCGCTGCTGAAAGCCCCTGCGGTGGCGTTTGACCATTTGGATGATATGCATCAAGCCTTTTTACAGCAGTATTTTGATTTACCGCCGGGCAGTGTGCCCTGCCACATCGTTAACTCCTCAGAAGCCTTTGTGCAATTGGCTAGACAGAGTTCGGTCTGCTGTATGATCCCACACCTGCAAATCGGTAATGAACTGGCCCGGGAAGAGCTAGTCGACCTCACCCCTGGGCTCTATCAGCGGCGAATGCTCTACTGGCACCGCTTTGCGCCAGAAAGCCGCTTAATGCGCAGTGTCACCGATGCGCTACTGGAACATGGCCATCGAGTGCTGCGTCAGGACGAGTATCCGGCAGCGACCATCTAATTGGCTGTCACGGCCCTATTCAGGGCTGTGACTGTGCCGAAGTGCTTGCTTTGCTCGGCAGCAATTCAAACACCACATTCACTTTATCATCAAAGCTGATGGCATTTTTCTGGTAGGTCTGTTGCGGAGTCGTATCGGCACTGGCTTTCGCCAGCCCGTACATCCGCGGTTCCGGACGTGCAGCCAGCGCACGGGCATTGTAGTCAATGCTCCATACCGGCCCTAGCTGATCGCCGAAACCGACCGCCAGCGCCCTGCCCTGCGCAATGGCATCCTTAATGGCTAAATCTCGTGCCTGCTGCTGATAACGCCCCGGATCAGTGACCTGCGGCGTCACCGAACGGATCTCATTTAGCCCCTGCTTCAACGCCCCGTTAAGCAGATCATTGAGTTTGTCGATCTGCCGTACCTTTACCGTGATCTGGCGGGTGGCCTGATAGCCCGTTAATATCGGCTTACTCTGTTTGCTGTAATCATATTGCGGCTGAGTATTGATATTGGCGGCATCAATATCCTGCTTCGCCACTCCCTGTTGCTGCAGAAAGTCAAAGTAGCGGGCAACCCGCTGATCCACCTGCTGCTTGGCATTGCTGGACGTCGAGGCGGTCAGTTCAACCACAATATTGAGGATTGCCATATCCGGTGCGACTTCAACCAGTCCCCGACCAGAGGTACTGATATGCGGCTTGTTTGGCACATCAATGGCCAGCGCCGGTACGGCAGTGAGGCTACCCGCCACTATTACACAGGTGAGCCAAGGGTTCAGTTTCATGTAGATCCTCCCTGTTAACCCCGTCCGGACCTCCGGCGGGCGGTTACCGGTTATTGGAGTCAGACCACGCAAGAAAGTTCGTCGTCAGACAAAGCTTTACATCAGGCGGTGAGCATAGCCAAAGCATCCAGTGCCAAGTGTATCGCTAGCCAAAACATCATCACCGCGACCAGCAGATTAATCCCTTGGCGAGCCAATGGGCGTTGCAACCAAGGGGAAAGTATCCCCGATAGCAGCGCCAGCGCATAAAACCACAGCACTGAGGCACTCATCGCCCCGGCGGCAAACCACAGCCGTTGTGCGTCTGGGACTTGGCTCCCCAAGCTGCCCAGCACCACAAAAGTATCCAGATAGACATGCGGGTTGAGCCAGGTGACCGCCATTAAGGTAACTAACAGTCGCAGCCGCTGCCGAGAGACCGGGGGTGTTGCCGAAGCCGCATCGGTGCTGACAAACAGCTGTTTAAGCCGACCCCAGCCATACCACAGCAGAAACAGCACTCCGGCCCAGCTAATCAGCTGTAAGGCCAGCGGTGAGTGCTGTAGCAGCGTACTGCCGCCAAATACCCCTGCGCCGATCAGTAGCATATCGCTGAGAGTACAGAAGGACGCCGCAGTCAGGGCGTGCTGGCGCAAGATCCCCTGATTCAGCACTAAGGTATTTTGCGGGCCGAGAGGCAGGATAAGGGCCGCGCCTAGGGTAAAACCTTGTAGCCAGAATAACATCGAGCACCTCTACACTAAGAAAATCGGCAGAGTGTCGCGGGATCGAACAGAAAAAGGAAATGGAAAAAACTTATCGGCAATCAGAAAAAATAATAATCAGCGAGAAAGACCAGCCTACAGGGGCCTGCAGGCTGGTCACGGGCTTATTCCGCGCTGTCCGCCTTGGATGCTGACGGGTTGTAAAGATGCACATCCATCTGCGGGTAAGGCAGACCAATATTATTCGCATCTAACGCACGTTTGAACGCCGCCATCAGATCATAATAGGTCTGAGTTTGGTCGTTATAGGTGGTCCAGCAACGGACGACAATATTCAGGGAAGAGGCCCCCATTTCATTCAGGGCAACCACTACTGGTTTTTCTTTGATGACACGCTTTTCTGCTGCAACCACGTTGCGCAGCACCGTAAACACTTCATCAATGTCAGACTCGTAAGAAACCCCGATAATAAACTGGCTGCGGCTCAACGGCTCGCGGCTGTAGTTAATGATCTTACCGGAAATGATGCTACCGTTAGGCACCACCACGATGTTGCCATCAGAGGTCTGCAGTGTTGTTGAGAAGATTTGCACGCTGAGTACGGTCCCGGCAGCACCGCTGATATCCACATATTCGCCGACACGGAACGGACGGAAAGTCACCAGCAGGACACCGGCCGCAAAGTTTGACAGTGAACCTTGCAGTGCCAGGCCGACGGCTAAACCGACAGCACCTAATACCGCGATCACCGAAGCGGTCTGCACGCCAACACGGCTCAGTGCGGCAATCACAGTAAAGGCAATGATCACATAACGAGCCAGTACTGACAGAAAGTCAGCGACGGTCTGATCAATACTGCGGGCGCGTAGCACCTTGTTTAGACCGTTAGAAATCACTCGGGCGACAATGAAACCAACAAAAAGAATGGCAATAGCGGCGGCAATATTGACCGCGTAGCTCAGCAGCAACTCCTGATTACGTTCCAACCAAGAGCCAGCGCTATGCAGGCTGTTTGCGACATTTAAGTCTTGCATGGGATGATCCTGTTTTAATATTCCTGAGGTTTGATCGTTAAACTGCTAATCCGGCAGCTTGTGGCAAAGGGTAAACAATAAATGGTCGAATGCCAAACCGCGAGACTCCCTAAGGGGGCGCTTTCAGAAATTATTACCCCAGACTGCCGCCGAGGGAGCTTGCAAGCCTATGAACTGGGGGCGGTGATTGTCCGCTATCAAACCTACCAGCACAGCCTCGCCATCTTCTGCGCTGAAACAAAAAAGGTCCACCCGCAGGCAGACCTTGTTTTATTTTCGTCAGATTACAGGCGATCAACCGCGTTCAGTTCATGGAATGCCTGCTCAAGGCGGGTCACCATGGAACTCTGTGCGGCGCGCAGCCAAACACGTGGATCGTAGTATTTTTTATTTGGCTTATCATCGCCTTCCGGGTTACCCAGCTGAGACTGCAGGTAGCCTTCGTTCTTTTTGTAGTACTGCAGGATCCCGTCCCAGGTGGCCCACTGAGTATCGGTGTCGATGTTCATTTTGATAACACCGTAGCCGATAGACTCTTTGATCTCTTCTGCAGAAGAGCCGGAGCCGCCATGGAACACGAAGTTCAGGGCGTTGTGTGGCAGGCCATGTTTTTCGCTGACATAATCCTGAGAGTTACGCAAAATTTTCGGCGTTAACTGGACGTTACCGGGTTTGTAGACACCGTGTACGTTACCGAATGAGGCGGCGATGGTGAAATTCGGGCTGATCGCATTCAGTTTCTGGTAGGCGTAATCCACGTCTTCCGGCTGAGTGTAGAGCGCCGAGTTATCCAGGTGGGAGTTATCCACGCCATCTTCTTCACCGCCGGTACAACCCAGTTCGATCTCCAGGGTCATCCCCATTTTCGCCATACGCGCCAGGTATTTACCGCTGATTTCGATGTTCTCTTCCAGCGACTCTTCTGACAGGTCAATCATATGAGAGGAGAACAGCGGTTTACCGGTTTTGGCAAAGTGCGCTTCACCGGCATCCAGCAGACCGTCGATCCACGGCAGTAATTTTTTGGCGCAGTGGTCGGTATGCAGGATCACCGGCACACCGTAAGCTTCCGCCATCAGATGGACATGATGAGCACCGGCTATCGCCCCCATAATGGCCGCCGCCTGAGGTTTATCAGACGTGTAGCCTTTACCGGCGATAAACGCGGCACCGCCGTTAGAGAATTGGACAATCACCGGCGCTTTCACTTTAGCGGCAGTTTCCAGTGCAGCGTTAATTGAGTCGGTACCGACACAGTTTACCGCTGGCAGTGCGAAGTGATTTTCTTTAGCTACCTGGAAGATTTTCTGAACATCTTCACCGGTCACTACACCTGGTTTTACGAAATCAAAAATTTTAGACATAGGGTTGTCCTGTTTCGTTGGCCGTAAACGGAAGCCCGACCAGCGGGCTGAAATCGGTCACCACCGGTATTACTCGGCCGTGACCTGCCACAATTACTGTTTTGCGCGTTCTTCCAGCATGGCTACTGCCGGTAATTTTTTACCTTCGACAAATTCCAAGAAGGCACCACCACCGGTGGAAATATACGAGATTTTATCTTCGATACCGAACAGGTCGATGGCTGCCAAGGTATCGCCGCCACCGGCGACCGAGAAGGCATCGCTGTCTGCAATCGCATTGGCCACAATTTCGGTGCCTTTGCGGAAATTAGGGAACTCAAATACCCCGACCGGACCGTTCCACAGGATGGTTTTCGCCTCTTTGAGGATTGTCGCCATCGCCTGAGCGGTTTCATCACCGAAATCCATGATCTCTTCTTCATCTTTGATTTCGCTGACTTTCTTCACGGTTGCTGGCGCAGTTTCGGAGAACTCTGTGCCAACGCGAGAATCTGTCGGCACTGGGATGCCGTATTGGTCACGCAGTTTTTTCGCTGCCTCGACAAAATCAGGTTCGTACAGAGATTTGCCGACATTGTTATCAATGGCGACGAAGGTGTTGGCAATACCGCCACCGACAATCACGGTATCCGCAATACCCACCAGTGACTGCAGTACATCAAACTTGGTAGAGACCTTAGAGCCACCGACCACTGCCACCATCGGACGGGCCGGATTGCTCATAGCTTTGCCCAGCGCTTCCAGCTCCGCTGACAGCAGTGGACCGGCACAGGCGATAGGGGCGAATTTGCCGACACCGTGGGTGGAGGCCTGCGCACGATGAGCAGTACCAAATGCATCCATCACGAACACATCGCAGAGTGCCGCGTATTTTTTGGATAGGGTTTCGTCGTCTTTTTTCTCGCCTTTGTTGAAGCGAACGTTCTCCAGAACCACCAGCTCACCAGCTTCCAGATTGACGCCATCGAGGTAATCTTTTGCCAAGGTCACCTTGGCGCCACCCAGTTTATCTTTCAGATAATTCACCACCGGCAGCAGAGAGAATTCTTCGTTGTATTCGCCTTCCACCGGACGACCCAAGTGCGAGGTTACCATAACTTTGGCACCCTGCTTCAGGGCAGATTCAATGGTCGGTAATGAGGCACGGATACGGGCATCAGAGGTCACCTTACCCTCTTTCACCGGCACGTTAAGGTCGGCACGGATCAGTACACGTTTACCTGCTAGATCCAGATCGGTCATTTTGATTACAGACATGGTGAATCCTCTTATTGATTCTCGTAAGTTTTATCCAGCGCTGTCGCGCCTTACCTGAAATTACCTGCGGCCATCGCTAAAGTGGTATCTAACATACGGTTAGCAAAGCCCCATTCGTTGTCGCACCATACCAGGGTTTTCACCAGGTGCTTTCCGCTGACCCGTGTCTGAGTACCGTCGACGATGGCACTGTGCGGATCATGATTAAAATCAATCGATACCAACGGCAGCTCCGTGTAATCGACTATACCACGAAAAATTCCGCCGGATGCGTTTTGCAACAGCTCATTAACCTGCCCCGCGGTCACGGCGCTTTCCAATGTCACACTCAGGTCAATCGCAGTGACATTGATCACGGGAACACGCACCGCAATCGCTTCAAAACAGTCTGAAAACTTAGGGAAAATACGTGAAATCCCAGCCGCCAATTTCGTATCCACCGGAATAATCGACTGGCTGGCGGCACGTGTCCGGCGCAAGTCTGGGTGGTACGCATCCAACACCTGCTGATCATGCATCGATGAATGGATAGTAGTGACCGTCCCAGACAAAATAGTGAATGCATCATCCAACAGTTTAATCACCGGAATAATACAGTTGGTGGTACAGGAGGCATTGGAGACAATCCGATCATCCGCCTGTAATTCATGGTGATTAACACCATAGACCACAGTACGGTCGAGATCGTTTCCGCCGGGATGAGAGAACAGCACTTTTTTTGCCCCAGCGGTCAAATGGGCTTCCCCGTCGGCGCGACTGCCATAGACGCCGGTACAGTCCAGCACGATATCGATATCGAGTTCTTGCCACGGCAGGTCAGCAATGGATGCTTCATGCAGCAGGCGGATGTGGTCACGCCCAACACGTAGTAAATCATCCTCTTCCAGATGGACGTCATAGGCAAAGCGACCATGGCTGGTGTCATATTTCAGGAGATGGGCAATGCCTTCGTTGTCAGCCAGTTCATTAATGGCCACCACGGTCACTTCCATATGACGACCGGTTTCATACAAGGCCCGCAGCACACTGCGGCCGATCCGGCCAAAACCATTAATCGCTATTCTGAGGGTCATTTGACTACCATTACTTTCTCTGCGGCATCACCCTCTAACAAGAGGCATGAGCGGCAACCAGTGAACACAACGTCCTACCCTAGGCAGCCCGTTGCAAAACCCCGACTGAAACGCTTCAGCCGAGAATAAAGGATGCGGCCGGCAACGGGAATGACTGAGATCAACTGTAATTGTTTTTATCAGAGCCACCTCACACTTTCCCCCGCTGACTGCATAAAAAAACATCGGCACTAACGGCTTACACCAGATGAAAAAAAAGCATGGCAGTCACTGCCATGCTTTATGTAAACCGTTAAACGCGATCGCCTTACAGCAATGCGTTGGCTTTCGCCACCACGTTATCGACGGTGAAACCAAACTCTTTAAACAGCAGATCCGCTGGCGCAGATTCACCAAAGCTGGTCATGCCAACAATAGCGCCGTTCAGACCGGTGTATTTGTACCAGAAGTCAGCGATAGCTGCTTCGATAGCCACACGAGCGGTCACCGCTGCCGGCAGTACAGATTCGCGGTACGCCGCATCCTGCTTGTCGAACGCATCGGTCGAAGGCATGGAGACGACTCGTACTTTACGGCCCTGCTCGCTCAGTTTCGCAGCAGCATCCACCGCCAGGCCCACTTCTGAACCGGTGGCGATCAGGATCAGTTCTGGCTGACCGTCACAGTCTTTCAGTACGTAACCGCCGCGGGCAACGTTGGCTAACTGCTGAGCATCACGAGGCTGCTGAGTCAGGTTCTGACGAGAGAAGATCAGCGCGGTAGGCCCGTCCTGACGTTCAATCGCGTATTTCCACGCCACTGCAGATTCGACCTGATCACAAGGACGCCAAGTGCTCATGTTTGGTGTGGTACGCAGGCTGGCCAGCTGCTCAACCGGCTGGTGGGTCGGGCCGTCTTCACCCAGACCGATAGAGTCATGGGTATAGACCAGCACCTGACGAATTTTCATCAGGGCTGCCATACGGGTGGCGTTACGGGCGTATTCCACAAACATTAGGAAAGTCGCGGTGTACGGCAGGAAACCACCGTGCAAAGCGATACCGTTAGCAATGGCAGTCATACCGAACTCACGCACACCGTAATGGATATAGTTACCCGCAGCGTCAGTGTTAATCGGTTTAGAGCCGGACCACATAGTCAGGTTACTTGGTGCCAAGTCAGCAGAGCCGCCCAGGTATTCTGGCAGCAGTTTACCGAAGGCTTCAATGGCGTTCTGAGAAGCTTTACGGCTGGCGATGCTGGCAGGGTTTGCCTGCAGTTCTTCGATGTACTTCTGCGATTCTTGCTGCCAGTTTTCCGGCAGTTTGTCAGAGGTACGACGGCTGAACTCTTTCGCCAACTCTGGGAATTCGGCGCTGTAGGCGGCAAATTTCTTATCCCACGCCTGCTCTTTTTCCTGACCCGCAGTTTTCGCGTCCCAGGCAGAGTAGATGTCTGCAGGAATTTCAAAAGGAGGATAGTTCCAACCCAGTTGCTTACGGGTCAGTGCAATTTCGTCATCACCCAGCGGCGCACCATGAGAGTCATGGGTACCGGCTTTGTTCGGCGAACCGAAACCGATCACTGTTTTACAGATCAGCAGTGACGGCTTATCGGTAACGCTGCGCGCTTCTTCAACGGCGCGACGGATTGCATCGTGATCATGACCATCAACACCACGGATCACATGCCAGCCGTAGGCTTCAAAACGCATCCCAGTATCATCGGTGAACCAGCCATCGGTGTGACCATCGATAGAGATACCGTTGTCATCATAGAACGCGACCAGCTTGCCCAGTTTTAAGGTCCCTGCCAGTGAACAGGCTTCATGGGAAATACCTTCCATCATGCAGCCGTCACCCATAAAGGCATAAGTATAGTGGTCAACGATGTCGTGACCCGGACGGTTAAACTGTGCAGCCAGGGTGCGCTCTGCAATCGCGAAACCGACAGCATTGGCGATACCCTGTCCCAGAGGACCGGTGGTGGTTTCCACGCCCGGCGTATAACCGTATTCTGGGTGACCCGGGGTACGGGAGTGCAGCTGACGGAAGTTTTCCAGTTCGGTGATCGGCAGATCATAACCGGTGAGGTGCAGCAGGCTGTAAATCAGCATTGAGCCGTGGCCGTTAGACAGCACGAAGCGGTCGCGGTCAGCCCATGATGGGTTCTGCGGGTTGTGGTTCAGGAAATCACGCCATAACACTTCGGCGATATCAGCCATACCCATAGGGGCACCCGGGTGACCGGATTTGGCTTTCTGTACTGCGTCCATACTGAGGGCACGAATCGCATTGGCGAGTTCTTTATGTGAGGGCATGCGTAAGCTCCAGATCGGATAATGGCCTTCCCTTTACCAATACATTGAAAATCAACAATTATCAGGCAAGGCCGAAAAACGTTCGTCCTTCAATGTACATGAAAAACGGGGCAAAAGTATATGCCGTAACGGGCGAATTGTGCGGCTGAAAGTGCAGGAGATCAGAGGCCTCTGAAATGCGGGAGAAAAAGCGCCGGAGATCACAAAAGATTATGCTAGTGCCCGGCGCTGCACGGTCAGTTATCTGCTAACTGCCCCTGATTTCACAGTGGTTAGCACGGTGCCACAGTCGGCTGTGGCACCCTGTCGTCGTGGCATACCTTGAGTACGCCATAGGCTCGGTCAGTTTTTTAGCTCTTAAAGATGCTGTTAACCAGAGATCCTAAATCCAGCTGACTGTTGCTGCCGCTGGCTTCTGGGTGAACTTCGCCCTGTGGTGAGATTTTGTCCAGCAGTTCTGGCAGCAGCTGGGCCAGGACACCTGAAGCGCCGCTGACGTCAGTTCCCAACTTACCGGCCAGTGACTCCAGATCCTGCGTCGGCAGCGAGGATTTAATATCGTCACTGCTAACCGACTGGTTAGAGCCGTTGCTCAGCCAGCTTGAGATAATCTCTCCCAGACCGCCCTGCTGAAACTTCTGGATCAGCACTTCTACGCCGCCCTGCTCCTGAACCCAGTTCCAGACAGCCTGTAATTGTCCCAGTTTGTTCTGCTGACCGCCGGTCAGAGAGCCTAATACATCATCCAGTAAACCCATGGCGTTCTCCTTGTTTAATTGCTCGCGAATAGTTCAACGTGGCTAGCATAGCACAGACTGCGGATCATGGTTTTGACGCAGCCTGTACATGTAACATATCCAGTGCCAGGGTGGCGGCCGCCAGTGACGTCAGGTCGGCATGGTCATAACCCGGAGCCACTTCCACCAGATCCATCCCGACAATGTTCATGCCCTGTAGGCCACGGATAAGCTTAGTGGCTTTATCCGACGTCAAGCCGCCAATCACCGGGGTGCCGGTGCCCGGTGCATGAGCTGGGTCCAGACAGTCGATATCAAAGGTCAGGTAAATCGGTAAATCACCAACGGTCTTTTTAATTTCCGCGAGGATATCCGCCACCGAGCTGTCGTTAACCTGCGCCGCATCCAGCACGTTAAAGCCGAGATTTTTATCGTACTCGGTACGGATACCGATCTGCACCGAGTGGTTCGGATCAATCAGCCCTTCATTCGGCGCATGGTAGAACATGGTGCCGTGATCGAAGGTCGGGCCGTTAGAATAAGTATCGGTATGGGCGTCAAAATGCACCAGCGCCATTTTTCCGAAATGCTTAGCATGGGCACGCAACAGTGGCAGGGAGATATAGTGGTCGCCACCAAAGGTCAGCATACGCTTGCCGCTGGCCAGCAGCTTTTCCGCATGGGCCTGCAGTTTGCTGGACATATCCTGAGAATCACCAAATGCGTAGACCAGGTCGCCGCAGTCGATCACCTTTAGGCGCTGACGCAGGTCAAAATCCCACGGCCAGCGGCAACCTTCCCAGGCCAAGTTTGTGGAAATCTGGCGGATGGCACCCGGTCCAAGACGGCTGCCCGGACGACCAGAGGTGGCGGCGTCAAACGGGACCCCGGTGATCACCCATTCCGCATCACTGTCATAAGGCTGAAAATTCAGGGGGAAGCGCATAAATCCAAAGGCGTTAGACACTAGGGAGTTATCGTATTCATTACCCAGGGTATGGTACATAGTGGTTCCTCTCTCCTTTCTACGACGGACTATGCCGCCGCAGAGATGCCGCCGCCTGAATAGACTACGGCGAAAAAAAGCCCTTGTGTGTCGTTAAACCCGATGCACAAGGGCGATAGACTGATTATCGTCATTCACAGTGATAACCACAATGGCTAAGCGTGCGTCCGCTTACCGCCGGTCATCACTGAGCGATCACTCGTCTTCCAGATAGGTGTAACCATAGAGACCGCTTTCGAATTCCGACAGGAACTGCTCACGCAATTCGGCCTCGATATCGGTCTCTTTCACCTGCTTCTGGAACAGATCCAGCAGCTTGCGTGGATTGAGCTGCACATATTCCAGCATGTCCGCCACGGTATCCCCTTCATCGGAGATTTCCACGTCTACTTCACCGTTATCATAGGCATAGACATTTACCGCTTCGGTATCGCCGAACAGGTTATGCATATTCCCAAGGATTTCTTGGTACGCGCCGACCATAAAGAAGCCCAGCATCGGTGGGTCCTCTGGATCATAATCCGGCATCGGCATGGTGGTGGCGATACCGTCACCGTCGATATAATGATCGATAGTGCCGTCCGAGTCACAGGTGATATCCAGCAGTACCGCACGGCGCTCCGGAGACTTATTCAGGCCTTCCAGCGGCAGTACAGGGAATAACTGGTCGATCCCCCAAGCATCCGGCATCGACTGGAACAATGAGAAGTTGACGTAAATTTTGTCCGCCATCCGCTCCTGCAGTTCGTCGATAATCGGACGGTGGGCACGGTTGCTCGGGTCCAGGTGCAGGCGGGTATAGTGGCAGATACTCAGATACAACTGCTCCGCCCAGGCCCGCTGGGTGAGGTCGTAAGTGCCCGCCGAATAGCCGGTATGAATATCGTGCAGGTCCATTTGGCTGTCATGCAGCCATTCACGCAGCGAACGACGTACGTTCGGCTCGTGCATCTCCTGCCACGTTTCCCACAGGCTGACAATTGGGCGCGGTGAATCTTCTGCTGGCGCCTGTGGCGTAGTGAATTCGTTACGTTCCACACCGATGATGTTCGACACCAGTACCGTGTGGTGTGCCGTGACGGCACGCCCAGATTCAGTTATCACTGTTGGGTGCTCAAGACCATGCTCGTCACAGGCATCACCTATGGCCCAGATCACGTTATTGGCGTATTCATTCAAGCCATAGTTGACCGAGCAGTCAGACTGAGAACGTGTACCTTCGTAATCGACACCTAGACCGCCGCCGACATCGAAACATTTGATATTAACGCCCAGTTTCGCCAGTTCCACATAGAAACGCGCAGATTCACGCACCCCGGTGGAGATGTCACGGATATTCGCCATCTGTGAGCCAAGGTGGAAATGCAGCAGTTGCAGGCTGTCGAGGCGGCCCGCGTTGCGCATAATGTCTACCAACTGCAAGACCTGGGTGGCTGACAGTCCAAATTTAGATTTCTCGCCGCCGCTGGACTGCCATTTGCCGGAGCCCTGTGAGGCCAGACGGGCGCGAATGCCCAAACGCGGGGTCACGTTGAGACGTTCAGCTTCTTCTAATACCAGACGCACCTCGGTCATCTTCTCGATCACCAGATAGACTTTGTGGCCCAGTTTTTCACCGATCAATGCCAAGCGGATGTATTCACGGTCTTTATAGCCGTTACAGACGATCACCGAACGGGTCTGACCGGCATGGGCCAATACCGCCATCAGCTCGGCTTTGGAGCCAGCTTCCAGTCCGAGCGGCTCACCGGAATTAATCAGTGACTCGATCACCCGTTTATGCTGGTTAACCTTGATCGGATAGACTAGGAAGTAGTCCCCTTTATAACCGAAAGATTCGCGGGCACGGCTGAACGCGGCGTTAATGGAGCGCAGACGGTGTTGTAGAATTTGCGGGAAACAGAACAGTGCTGGCAGGCGCTGGCCCTGAGCTTCCCGCTCTTTCACCAGTTTAGCTAGGTCAACACGCACCTCCGGTTGTTCCGGATTCGGGCAGACGCTGATATGGCCCAGTTCATTGACGTCGTAGTAGTTATTCCCCCACCAGGCAATGTTGTAGGTCTTCAGCATGCGGCTGGCTTCGGTATCGTTAATCGCGACTTCCTGCATGGAACGCAATTCCCCCTGTTCGCCTGCTGACGAACCCTTGATCGTTTTCATGTCGTCAGACATTGCGAACCTCGAGTGTTGATGAATAAGTCAAACGGCTGTTATTCCGCATGGAGGCTTCTCCTGATTGCAGTAACAGTTTCATGCATCATTTATAGCACAGAGTCCCGGCGGAAAAGAGAGGAAAACACGCTATCTCTTTGCTGAGCGGCGCGATTTCTGTTGCCGAATAATACAAGGAGGCGACGGTCCGCTGTCTGCCAACAGTGCTGCCCTCACGGGGGATATCCCCCAACGCGAGTCAGCAGCAGGGAGAGCCTTGCCAAATCTCTGCCCCGTTTTGCTAACAACCAGAAAATTCTGTCTTTGGCGCGGCTGATCACCGACCAAAACGCCCTGTTGCGGCTGGCTGTGCCATTATGTTTACAGCCTGTAACGCCTTAATATTTAAAAAGGGGTGGCGTTTCCCCAAAACTGTGACCTAAAATAGACGTCCGGATGGTTTTCCGTCTAATAATCGCTCTCTGCACGTAATAACTACCTGGCAGTGTATCCAGCCTGTGCCGTAAGGCGCACCCTGAACCGCTCACGGCTTTGTCTTAAGAAGCGAAACTGAGCACTGCTGATGTTCGCTATGCTGTAGAATTGAAACCACAGAGTAAGGTAAAGAACTCATGGCAAAACACCTATTTACATCCGAGTCCGTATCAGAAGGGCATCCCGATAAAATTGCTGATCAGATCTCTGATGCAGTGCTGGATGCCATTCTGGAGCAAGATCCTAAGGCACGTGTCGCCTGCGAAACCTACGTAAAAACCGGTATGGTGCTGGTCGGTGGTGAAGTCACTACCAGCGCATGGGTGGATATCGAAGATATCACCCGTAAAACCGTCCGCGATATCGGTTATGTTCACTCCGATATGGGCTTTGATGCTAACTCTTGTGCGGTCCTGAGCACCATCGGTAAGCAGTCTCCAGATATTAACCAAGGTGTTGACCGCGCTGATCCGCTGGAACAGGGTGCCGGTGACCAGGGTCTGATGTTCGGTTATGCCACCAACGAGACCGATGTGCTGATGCCAGCGCCAGTCACCTATGCACACCGTCTGGTGCAGCGCCAAGCGGAAGTCCGTAAAGACGGTACCCTGCCGTGGTTACGTCCGGATGCGAAAAGCCAAGTGACCTTCCAGTACGATGACGGCAAAATTGTCGGTATCGATGCGGTAGTATTGTCTACCCAGCATGCAGAAGAAATCGGTCAGAAAGATCTCCAGGAAGCGGTGATGGAAACCATCATCAAACCAGTACTGCCTGCTGAGTGGCTGAACAGCGCCACCAAATATTTTATCAACCCGACCGGACGCTTTGTGATCGGCGGCCCAATGGGTGACTGTGGTCTGACTGGTCGTAAAATTATCGTTGATACCTACGGCGGTATGGCCCGTCACGGTGGCGGTGCTTTCTCCGGTAAGGACCCATCAAAAGTTGACCGCTCGGCGGCCTATGCGGCACGTTATGTCGCGAAAAACATCGTGGCGGCCGGCCTAGCTGACCGCTGTGAGATCCAAGTGTCTTATGCCATCGGTGTTGCCGAACCAACCTCTATCATGGTTGAAACTTTCGGTACCGAAAAAGTGCCTGCTGAGCAGCTGACCCTGTTAGTGCGCGAGTTCTTCGACCTGCGTCCTTACGGACTGATCCAGATGCTGGATCTGCTGCACCCAATCTACCGCGATACGGCTGCCTACGGTCACTTTGGTCGTGAGCACTTCCCATGGGAAAAAACCGACAAAGCTGACGCATTACGCGAAGCTGCCGGTCTGTAATCCCCCTCACAGGGCAGATTTCTCTGCCCTGTTGTTATCTCTCCTGAGAAATTTCTGCTTTTTTCCGAACCTCCGACGATCACAGTGATCGGCGTTTGCTGTGAATTTCAGGCTAATATTTGTGAATTATTAAGCGTGGTAGCGTTTACATCTCACAGCCACTTTCATTCTGCTTTATTCCGGTCTATAACAAGAGAATTCCGGTCAAAAAAACAGGTTGCATAGGCCCGCTACTGCAAGTTTATAATCCGGAACTTTATTATTCCGGCACATTGTCTGACCAAGCCGGGTACTGATCGTGTTTTTCACCATAAATTATCCTGAATAACCGTTTAGCAGATGTAACCGATTACATCACTGTGATCCTGCTCACGGCAAAATCCGGAAATTTTCTTTAACATTACTACAATAATGATTGTTAATAGTGGAGGCTCAAATGCCTGATAACACCCACAAACGCAGAACATCGAACAAAATGATGACCTTGTTCGTCTGCTTCCTTGCGGCCCTAGCAGGTTTACTGTTTGGTTTGGATATCGGCGTCATCGCCGGGGCCCTGCCATTCATTGCCAAAGAATTTAATGTTTCCGCACACCAGCAGGAATGGATCGTCAGCTCAATGATGTTTGGTGCCGCTATCGGTGCTATCGGCAGTGGCTGGATGTCTTCGCACCTAGGACGTAAAAAGAGTCTGATGGCAGGGGCTATCCTGTTTGTCGTCGGCTCGCTGTTCTCTGCACTCTCCACTAGCCCGGAAATGCTGATCGCTGCCCGTGTGCTGCTGGGGCTGGCGGTAGGTGTAGCATCCTATACGGCACCGCTATATTTGTCTGAAATCGCGCCGGGAAATATCCGCGGCAGTATGATTTCCCTTTATCAGTTAATGATCACCATCGGTATTCTTGGGGCCTACCTATCAGATACCGCGCTGAGCTATACCGGTAACTGGCGCTGGATGCTGGGAGTGATCACTATCCCTGCCCTGCTGCTGCTCATCGGGGTGATTTTCCTGCCGAACAGCCCTCGCTGGCTGGCGGCTCGCGGTAACTTCCAAGATGCCAAACGGGTACTCGACCGTCTGCGTGACACCAGCGAGCAGGCGAAACGTGAGCTTGATGAGATCCGTGAAAGCCTGAAAGTTAAACAAACCGGCTGGTCGTTGTTTAAAAATAACGGTAACTTCCGCCGTGCGGTTTACCTAGGCATCCTGTTACAGGTGATGCAGCAGTTTACCGGCATGAACGTCATCATGTACTACGCGCCGAAAATTTTCGAAATCGCCGGTTTTGCTGACACCAATCAGCAAATGTGGGGCACCGTGATCGTCGGTCTGATCAACGTACTGTCGACCTTTATCGCAATCGGTCTGGTTGACCGTTGGGGCCGTAAACCAACCCTGATTTTAGGCTTTATCGTTATGGCAGCCGGTATGGGTATCCTCGGCAGTATGCTGCACTTTGGTATCCATTCTGTCGGTGCGCAGTACTTCGCAATTGCCATGCTGCTGATGTTTATTATCGGCTTTGCTATGAGCGCCGGTCCGCTGATCTGGGTACTGTGTTCAGAAATTCAGCCGCTGAAAGGCCGCGATTTCGGGATCACTGTCTCCACGACCACCAACTGGATCGCCAACATGATTGTCGGCGCCACCTTCCTGACGCTGCTCAATACCTTGGGTAACGCACCGACCTTCGGTGTGTATGCGCTGCTGAACTTGGCGTTTATCGTACTGACCCTGTGGTTGATCCCTGAAACTAAAAACGTTTCACTGGAACACATTGAACGTAACCTGATGCAAGGTAAGAAATTACGTCACATCGGTCAGCAGGATTAACCAGTCCCGCCCCCTCTCACAGGCAACGGCAACGTTGCCTGTGTTGTTTCTGCCCCATTGAATTCCGCCCGTCCGGGGATTATGCTGCCCCGATGAAAACTCTGCGTCTGCCCATCGCCCTGCAGCAGGCGGTGATGCGCTCATTGCGCCATCACCTCAGCCTCGCCAATCAACATTTGGAAAAAGAGTATCCGTTACCCGAAGTGCTGTATCAGCAACGGGGGACCACGGCTGGCACTGCCTGGCTGCAGTCTTGGCAGATCCGCCTTAATCCGGTGTTATTGATGGAAAACGGCCAAGCCTTTGTCGATGAAGTAGTGCCGCACGAACTGGCTCACCTGTTGGTGTGGAAACACTTTGGCCGGGTGGCTCCCCATGGCCGGGAATGGAAATGGATGATGCAGACCGTACTGGGTGTCCCCGCCAAGAGTACCCACCGTTTTGATACCGAGTCCCTACAAAAAACCTTTGCTTATCGGTGCGCCTGTCGTCGCCATCGGCTGACCGTGCGTCGCCATAACAAAGTATTGCGCGGCGAGACCCGTTATCGCTGTAATGACTGCAATGGCGAACTGAAGCCAGATCCTACTGACTCCGCCTAAGCCGCCAGCGGACACCAAAAAAACCTGTCCGACGGTTGACCTTATCCTCAGGGACAGGGACACTGGACATCCTTAACATTTATTACTGGCTGCACGCTATGTGGCGGCCCTGAACTGGTAGATTTTTCATGCGTATCCCCCGCATTTATCACCCTGAAACCTTAGTCAGTCACTGTGAAACTGAATTGAGTGAAGACGCCGCAAACCATGTCGGCCGGGTATTGAGAATGATCCGTGGTCAATCTCTAGAGTTGTTTGATGGCAGTAATCAGGTATTCCCTGCAACCATTGTCCACGCAGATAAAAAGCGTGTCACCGTGCAGTTGGCCGACGCCGTCAGCGATGATCGTGAATCACCGCTGTCTCTGCATCTCGGCCAGGTGATGTCACGGGGTGAGAAAATGGAATTTACTATCCAGAAATCCATTGAGCTGGGGGTTAACCAAATCACCCCACTGCTGTCTGAACGCTGTGGCGTAAAATTGGACGCCGAACGTCTTGAGAAAAAACGTCAACAGTGGCAGAAAATTGCCATTGCCGCCTGCGAACAATCTGGGCGTAACCGGGTGCCGGAAATTCGTCCTGTGATGTCACTCAGCGACTGGTGCGCCGAACCCGAAACCGGCTTGAAGCTCAACCTGCACCCGCGGGCTAGCCAAAGTATCAATACTCTGCCGCTACCGGTCAGTCGTGTGCGTCTGCTGATCGGTCCTGAAGGGGGACTGAGCAGTGATGAGATCGAGATGGCTGCCGGACAAGGGTTTACCGATATTTTATTGGGGCCACGGGTACTACGTACCGAAACCGCCGCGCTGACCGTGATCACTGCCCTGCAGGTAAGGTTCGGCGACTTAGGATAACCCGGCACCTGCGGTAAAACCCCGCTGTGGCTGAAAGGGTACTATCAGTGAAGATTAAGGTAGTCAGTGCTGCCTTCCGAGGAGAAAATAATGATTAAGCTTGGCATCGTGATGGACCCGATTGCGGACATCAATATTAAGAAAGACACCAGCTTTGCAATGCTGCTGGAAGCACAGCGTCGTGGCTATGAAATCCATTATATGGAAATGAATGACCTGCACCTGCGTGGCGGTGTTGCCTCGGCACGGACTCGGATACTGACCGTCGAGCAGAATTACGATAATTGGTACCAGTTTGGCAGCGAACAGGAGATCAAACTGGCGGACCTGAATGTTATCCTGATGCGTAAGGATCCGCCGTTTGACACCGAGTTTATTTACGCGACCTATATCCTTGAGCGTGCTGAAGAACAAGGCACACTGATCGTCAACAAACCGCAGAGCCTGCGTGACTGCAACGAAAAACTGTTCACTGCTTGGTTTGCCGATCTAACCCCGGACACCCTGGTGACCCGCAGTCAGGATAAACTGCGCGAGTTCTGGCAGGAACATGGCGATATCATCATGAAGCCACTGGATGGTATGGGCGGCACCTCAATCTTCCGTGTGAAACAAGATGACCCTAACTTTTCGGTGATTTGTGAAGCGCTGACCCATGAGGCGACCACCTACTGTATGGCGCAGAACTATCTACCTGCTATCAAAGAAGGTGATAAGCGCGTATTGGTAGTGGACGGTGAACCTGTGCCTTACTGCCTGGCCCGTATCCCGAAATCGGGAGAAACCCGTGGTAACCTAGCGGCCGGTGGTCGCGGGGAAGCCCGTCCGCTGAGCGACACTGACTTAGCGATTGCCCGTAAAGTGGCACCGGTACTGAAAGAGAAAGGCCTGATCTTTGTCGGCCTGGACATTATTGGTGACCGCCTGACAGAAATTAACGTCACCAGCCCAACCTGTGTCCGCGAAATCGAAGCGGCTTTCCCGATCTCAGTGACCGGCATGTTGATGGATGCGATTGAAAAACGCCTCAAAGGCTGATGTCTGTCACCCCTGACCGGCAGCCCTTCGCTGCCGGTTGATTGTCTGAAATTACCACACTGAGCCAGCATGAATTTACAACACCATTTCCTTATCGCGATGCCATCCCTCGAGGACCCAGTATTTAAACGTACCGTTGTCTATGTGTGCGAGCACAATGACGAGGGTGCAATGGGCCTTATCGTCAATAAGCCGATGGAAGACCTGACGATCGAGGGCATACTGGACAAATTAGAGATCACCCCCGACTATGCGGAACACCAGCGGACCCTAGATTATCCGGTGTATAACGGCGGCCCGGTGGCAGAAGATCGTGGTTTTATTCTGCACACCCCTGCCCAGTCGTTCTCATCCAGTATCACGATTTCTGACAACACTATTTTGACCACCTCCAAAGATGTACTGGAGTCACTGGGTAGCGAACAGAAACCGGAAAATGTGATCGTCGCCTTGGGTTACTGTACCTGGGAAGAAGAGCAGTTGGAGCAAGAGATCTTGGATAATGCGTGGCTCATCGTCCCGGCTAACACCGATATCCTGTTCAACACCCCTATTTCTGAACGCTGGCGCAGCGCGGCGAAAAGCCTCGGCGTAGATATCGCGCAGATCGCCGCTCATGCAGGACATGCCTGATGTCAGCGAAAACTCTGCTTGGATTTGACTTCGGCACTAAAAGCATTGGTGTGGCCGTCGGCCAGCAACTGACCGGCACCGCGCGTCCGTTGAAAGCCCTCAAGGCCCAGGACGGTGTGCCAGACTGGGCGCTGATCGAAAAACTATTGAAAGAGTGGCAGCCCGATTTAGTAGTCGTCGGTCTGCCGTTGAACATGGATGGCACCGAACAGCCACTCACTGCCCGAGCGCGCAAATTTGCCAATCGTCTGCATGGTCGCTTTGGTGTTGCGGTGGAATTACAGGATGAGCGATTAAGTACCGTCGAAGCCCGCGCCGGACTGTTCGAGCAAGGCGGTTATCGTGCCCTCAGCAAAGGCAATGTGGACTCCGGATCTGCGGTAATTATTCTGGAAAGCTGGTTCGACTATCACTGAATCGGCCGAACCGCCGTATACTTGTCCTGCCCGCCGCCGCATAGCGCGGAGATCTGTCACCTCATTGTTCAAGGAAGGAGATTTACGATGAAAGGTTATCTTAGTGCCGCAGTCAGCCTATTGGCCGCTTTCAGCAGTGTTAGCGCGCTAGCCGCAGAGGTCCCTGCCCGAGTACAGGGCGTGGTCGGCAAACAAGCCGAACTGTCACTGGAGGCCAACCCGAGTACCGGCTATCAATGGATGATCAGCGGTCTGCCTGAAGGAATATTACTGGTTCCCGGCAGCTACCAAGCCGCGGCACACTGCCAACCGGGTATGACCGGCTGCAGCGGTCAGCAGCGTTTCTATCTACTGGCGGAAAAACCGGGCAACTCGACCCTAAAGCTGGTTTATGGTCGCCCGTTTGACCGCAGTAGCTGGCAAGAAAAACAGATCCGCCTAGAGTTCAGTGCCGCCAACTCACAAAAGTAACTCTAGGGCCGCTCAGCATAGCCCGCGGCTTACTCTCAATCGGAAACCGGCTACCCTGCCGGTCTGAAACCTCTTCTAGAGGCCGTCTAGCGGAATACGATTGCCGCTACAGCGTTTTGTGTTCTGAGACTACGTTTCGGGAGTTACCAAAAATATTTTTATCGTGCAGAAAAAACTGATTATTCGCTTTATTAAGTCAAAGATTACTCAACTTCGCGAGTTGGCATATCAGAGTTCCTCATCAACTGTCCCAGAATTGTCGAAATAATAGCCAATGATGTATGCCATTTAAATTAGCCTCGTCACAAACCTTCGATTCATGTTGCGAGACGGAGTTACTGGGGACTCGTTCAAGAAACCCATTCCGCGACGAGATTAAGCCCCTCAGTTCCCTCAAGCGTCTCTGCTTCAGTCCTCATACTATGCATAACGCCGATATACGCTCCCTATTCCAAGCTTGAGACACACCGATTGCCGTATGGTATGATTTTTACTATACAGCGGTTCACTTAGTCACAGTGCAGATAACACTTCACCATCAGGCATTATGCTTTACACTAAGGGCCACAATTTCCTCCAATTCCAGTAAACAGTCCGGTTATGACGTCCATTCAGCATAATTTACAGCAAGTCCAGCAGCGTATCAGCCGCGCTGCCGAGCATTGCGGCCGTGATCGCCAACAGATCACCCTGCTGGCCGTGAGTAAAACCAAACCTGTGAGTGATATCCGGGAAGCCTGGCAGGCAGGTCAACGCTGCTTCGGTGAAAACTACGTCCAGGAAGGGGTCGATAAAATCGCCCAAACCGGTGACCTGACCGATACAGAATGGCATTTTATCGGGCCACTACAGTCGAATAAGAGCCGATTAGTGGCCGAGAATTTTCACTGGTGCCATACCCTCGACCGACTGAAATTAGCACAGCGCTTGAACGATCAGCGCCCGGCGGCGCTACCGCCATTGAATGTGCTGATCCAGGTGAATATTAGCGACGAAAGCAGCAAGTCAGGTATTGCCTTGCATGACGTTGAGGGACTGGCGGCGGAAATTAACGCTTTGCCGAATCTACGGTTACGGGGCCTGATGGCGATCCCGGCACCGGAAAAAGAGTATCAGGCTCAGCTGGCTGTCTGCCGGCAAATGGCTGAGGCGTTACAGACATTACAGGCGGCTTACCCCGGCATTGATACCCTGTCTCTGGGGATGAGTGACGATATGGAAGCCGCAATTGAAGCCGGAAGCACCCTGGTACGTGTCGGGTCTGCCATTTTTGGCGCCCGCCATTATCCAGATGCTGCTTCCTGACACTGAGGACTTACATGAACACTCTGACATTTCTGGTGCAAACGGTTATTGATCTCTATGTGATGGTGCTACTGCTGCGCATTTGGATGCAGATCGCCCGCTGTGACTTTTATAACCCACTGAGCCAGTTTATCGTTAAACTAACCCAACCGGTGATCCGCCCGCTACGCCGGTTGATCCCCGCCATCGGCCCTGTGGATACCGCCTCGCTGCTGCTAGCATTGGTGCTGACTACCCTTAAATTCCCGCTGCTGGTATTGATCCAGTCAGGTGGCTTCTCCCTAAGCCTGTTCAACCTAGTGATCGGCGTGTTGTCGCTGCTGAAAGCTGCCGGTAACTTGGTGTTCTGGGTAATATTGGTGCGCTCATTAATGAGCTGGGTGAGTCAGGGACGCGGCGCTATGGATCTGGTGCTGATCCAATTGACCGAACCGCTGATGGCACCGATCCGCCGTTTTCTGCCAGCGATGGGCGGTATTGATTTCTCTGCCATGATCGTTGTGCTGATCCTCTACGCACTGAATTTCCTGGGCATGGATATCTTCCCAGGACTGTGGTACCTGCTGTAATTCTGAAGGCTGAATAATGATGCAAAAAGTCGTCCTGGCAACCGGTAATGCCGGAAAAGTCCGTGAGCTGGCAGAGCCGCTGGCAGAATTTGGTCTGGAAATTGTTGCCCAGACCGATCTCGGCGTGGAAGGCCCGGAAGAGACCGGCCTGACCTTTATCGAAAATGCGCTGCTGAAAGCACGCCATGCCGCCCGTGAAACCGGATTACCGGCTATTGCCGATGACTCTGGACTGGCGGTGGAGAGTCTCGGCGGCGCGCCGGGGATCTACTCTGCCCGTTACGCAGGCACTGAAGCCAGCGATCAGCAGAATGTGGAAAAGTTACTAGAAGCCCTACAGGACGTGGCCGATGCGCAGCGTCAGGCAGCGTTCCACTGTGTACTGGTCTATCTGCGCCATGCGGATGACCCGACACCGCTGGTATTTCATGGACGCTGGCCGGGGATGATCACCCGCCAGCCTGTCGGTGAAGGCGGCTTCGGCTATGACCCGGTATTCTTTGTGCCCCAACAGGGCAAAACGGCTGCCGAAATGACCAAGCCTGAGAAACTGGCGGTGTCTCATCGTGGCCAAGCGCTAGCACTGCTATTGGATGCGCTGCGAGATGGGTAACCTGCCACCGCTGAGCCTGTATATCCATATCCCCTGGTGTGTACAGAAGTGCCCATACTGTGACTTCAACTCCCATGCACTGAAAGGGGAAGTGCCGCACAGCGAGTACGTCAGCCATTTACTGGCTGATCTGGATAACGATATTGCCCTGACCTCCGGGCGCGAAATCGCCACTATTTTTATCGGTGGCGGTACCCCGAGCCTGTTAAGCAGTGAGGCGATGCAGATGCTGCTGGATGGCGTCCGCCAGCGGCTGCCGGTCTCTCCGCAGGCAGAGATCACCATGGAAGCTAACCCAGGTACCGTCGAAGCCGACCGTTTCAGTGGCTATCAACGGGCAGGGGTTAACCGTATTTCCATCGGCGTGCAGAGCTTTAGCCAGCCAAAACTGACCCGCTTGGGGCGTATCCATGGCCCAGATGAAGCAAAGCGCGCCGCACACTTGGCGGCAGGTCTGGGCCTGCGCAGTTTTAACCTCGACCTGATGCACGGTCTTCCGGACCAGTCATTGCTAGAGGCGTTGGAGGATCTGCGTCAAGCCATTGAGTTATCTCCGCCACACCTCTCTTGGTATCAGCTCACTATCGAGCCAAATACCTTGTTTGCCTCACGTCCGCCGGTTCTGCCAGACGAAGATGACCTCTGGGATATTTTCGAACAGGGGCACCGCTTACTCACCGAAGCCGGTTATCAGCAGTATGAAACCTCTGCGTATGCCAAACCAGGCTTAAAATGTGAACATAACCTTAACTACTGGCGTTTTGGTGACTATCTGGGGATTGGCTGTGGCGCCCACGGTAAATTAACTCAGCCTGACGGTGAGATCATCCGCAGCGTGAAAACCCGTCATCCACGCGGTTTTATGCGCGGCGAGTATCTGGATAAGCGTTATACGGTGACCGATGATGAGAAGCCGTTCGAGTATTTTATGAACCGTTTCCGACTGACCGAGCCCTGCCCGCGCGAAGAATTCAGTCGTTATACTGGCCTTGAAGAGAGCTATATTCGTCCGGCCTTAGACAGTGCATTGGCACAGGGTTACCTGACCGAAACGCCCCATCATTGGCAGGTAACTGAAAAAGGACGCCTGTTCCTAAATAGCCTGCTGGAATTATTTCTCGAAGGGGAATAATTGATAAACGGCAGTCTCCCAATGGAGGCTGCCAGAGTAGCGGTTATTTTTTCAATTGCTGAAAAATTGCCGTGCGCTGTTTCTCAAGCACGGTCACCCGCTGGCAGACCTGCTCGCCGAACTGACGGAAATCCGCTTCTTGGGTTTTCATCTGACTGCGCACTGATTGCTGCAAACCACCGAGATTCCCCATCAGTGCTTGTAGGGGATTACTGCCTGATGACTGGCTGCTGCCCAATTCATTCAGGCTATCCTGCAGGATGCCGCCCATGGTACTCTGCACCAGTTTATCCCCTTCAGAGCGAACTTGATCAATCGCCTGATGATGGAACATCAAACCGTCACTACGATGCTCGATCACCCGGTTCATCTGCGCTTTCAGTTGCGTATCCAGCGTGGTCAGCCGGGTACGGACATGGCTGTCGGCCCCTAGCTTCTCAACGATGATTTTATCCAGTGCCGCGCGGGCGTTATCTAGGCGGGTGTGCGCCCCCTGATCGATCCACGGCAGGTCCTTGCGCACCGCCGCCTGCCAGTTAATCGCCTGCTGACGCAGGGTTGCATCCGCCTGGACCGCATGGCCATTGAAGGTGATGGAGCCCTGTGGCGTGATCACCAGATCACCGTCGCTGCCGCTGGCCTCTACACTGGCCTGAGTGACAGTAATATCATCCTGCGGTTTAACAGGACATTCATAATCCGCGCGGGCACCCTGAGCAAAAGCCAGAAGAACTCCAACGGCAATAAGGTTACGTAGCATGCTCACTCCTGTTGCGGCGATTAACGGGTGCGGTGACCTATCAGTACCGGTCACCGCAAAAACGGATCAGATCTCTGCCGCTTCATCCCACCAAACATCAAAAAGCTCAGTCACTTTAACGTCAGACAGCTGACGGGCTTCCAGCCATTCGCGTACCACTTTACGCTGTTCATCGGTGCATTTGCCGGTTTTCTGCAGGCAGATTAAGCCTTCCCACTGCAGGTAGCCGCTACCATCGTAAGCCAGGCCGTTTGGTTCAATCACTTCATCGACAAAGGCATCTAAAGTCGCATCAATATCTGCTTCAGAGGTGCCCGCGGCGAATTTCCAGCTAACGGAGAAGCCCAGTTCCTGAAACTCGCCGAGGTGCATTTTCTTACGTAGACGACGACTGCGTTGTACTGCCATTATTTAATCCTCTCAAACATCAAATCCCAAACACCGTGACCAAGACGATGACCACGCTGTTCAAATTTCGTCAATGGACGGCTGTCCGGACGGGGTACATAATTTCCTTCTGCAGACTGGTTGCGATAACCGGGAATGCTGCTCATCACTTCCAGCATATGCTCTGCATAGTTTTCCCAGTCAGTGGCCATATGGAACACCCCGCCAAGTTTCAGTTTGCGCAGTATCAGTTCAGCAAAAGGCACCTGCACAATACGCCGTTTGTTATGCCGTGCTTTATGCCACGGATCTGGGAAAAACAGCTGCACCATGCGCAGCGAGTTATCGGGGATCATGGTCTCCAGCACTTCCATCGCGTCATGGCACATCACGCGTAGATTACTGACCCCTGCTTCATGGGCGCTCCCAAGGCAGGCACCGACACCCGGTGCATGCACTTCAATGCCAAGAAAATCCTGATGCGGATTCTGCTCAGCCATGGTGACCAGCGATGCCCCCATACCAAAACCGATTTCCAGAACTACCGGTGACTCACGGCCAAACAGTTCGGCAAAGTTGAGCGGCTGTGGCGTGAATTCCACGCCCATCTGCGGCCAGTAGTGATCCAGTGCGTGTTGCTGGCCTTTCGTCAGCCGTCCCTGACGACGGACGAAGCTACGGATACGACGTAGCGGACGCCCTTCTTCGTCAAATTCCGGCGTGATGACATCATTGATCATAAGAATGCCTGTTTGTTTACCTTATTCGGGAAAAGCGGGAATTATGCAAAGTTCGGCCACGGAAGCAAGCCTTTGCAAACTGTATGTTTACTCTCCGGCAGGTCTGTGCTGGAATTCCTGCCCTGATCTTAGCTTAGCTTCTGTGGAAATATTTGCTGTTATGATGCAACCTTCGCTTTTTGCGCAATACACCCTAGACTGGTACCAGCAGTACGGGCGCAAGACCCTGCCATGGCAGCAGGACAAAACTCCCTATAAAGTCTGGCTCTCTGAGGTGATGCTACAGCAGACTCAGGTTACGACTGTGATCCCCTATTTCCAACGTTTTATGTCGCAGTTTCCGACGGTGAACGACCTAGCTGCCGCCCCGCTGGATGAGGTTCTGCACCTGTGGACCGGGCTCGGCTATTACGCCCGCGCCCGTAACCTGCACAAAGCCGCCTGTCAGGTTGCAGAGAAACACCAAGGTATTTTCCCACAAAACTTTGACGATGTCGCCGCCTTACCCGGCGTTGGCCGTTCAACGGCGGGTGCAATCCTGTCACTTTCCCTTGGACAGCACTACCCGATCCTCGATGGAAACGTCAAACGGGTACTGGCTCGCTGCTATGCAGTGGCAGGTTGGCCCGGTAAACGTGAGGTCGAAACAAAATTGTGGACACTCAGTGAACAAGTTACCCCGGCGGAAGGCGTCAGCCAATTCAACCAAGCGATGATGGACCTCGGCGCCATGGTCTGTACCCGCTCGAAGCCTAAGTGCGAACTCTGTCCGTTACAGTCGGGATGTATCGCCTATGCTAATCAGTCATGGTCTAACTTCCCTGGGAAAAAACCGAAAAAGGTCCTTCCGGTGAAAACGGCATGGTTTTTACTGCTACAACAAGGCGACAATGTGCTGCTGCAACAGCGTCCCCCAACCGGGATCTGGGGCGGTTTATACAGCTTTCCGCAATTTGACCATCAGCAAGGCATGCAGGCTTGGCTGGATGAGCGTGGCATCCGTGGCGAATTACAGCCAATGACCGCCTTCCGGCATACCTTCAGCCATTTTCACTTGGAGATTATTCCCTTATTGCTACAGGATGCGGAATTTGGCTCCGCGATGGATGAAAGCGGCGCGCTCTGGTATAACTTAGCCCGGGCTCCCGCGGTAGGACTGGCCGCCCCGGTAGAACGCCTGTTACATGAACTGAAACACCCGCAGCAACTGGCCTTACATTCGCGTAAGCCTAAAGAGGAAGAATAATGAGCCGCACAATCTTTTGTACCTACCTGCAACGCGATGCCGAAGGCCAAGATTTTCAACTGTATCCCGGCGAGCTGGGTAAGCGTATTTTTCAGGAGATCTCCAAACCGGCGTGGCAGGAATGGATGAAGAAGCAGACCATGCTGATCAATGAAAAAAAGCTCAATATGATGAATGCCGATGACCGTAAAGTGCTGGAGCAGGAAATGGTGAATTTTTTGTTTGAAGGTAAAGACGTTCATATTGAAGGTTATACACCGCCGGCCCCCTGACCGGATGCCCTCTTAGCGGGGGCTGTTTGTTATCTCCCCCAGCCAGATAGACTGAAACACAGAAACTATGAAAAAACTGTATCCGCTCCTGGTCATTGCCCCGTTACTGGTTTCCTGTTCCAGCCATAAGCCCCCCGCGTTTAACGAAGCTTGGGTCAAGGATACCAATGGTTTTGATATTCTTATGGGCCAGTTTGCCCATAACATTGAGAATATCTGGGGGATCAACGAAGTGCTTATCGCCGGTCCTAAGGACTATGTGAAATACAGCGATAACTACTACACCCGCAGCCATATTAACTTCGAAAGCGGTAATATTACTATCGAGACCATTTCCGGAACTGACCCGATGGCCAGCCTCCGTCAGGCCATTATCAACACCCTGTTGGTCAGTGAAAACCCCGGTAATGTCGACCTTTACTCTGATGCTAACGATATCAAACTCAGCCAGCAGCCGCTGCTGTACGGTGAAGTGGTAGATAATACCGGTCATGCCATTCGCTGGCCGGGCCGGGCCGCCAACTTTGCTGACTACTTAATTAAGTACAAGCTGAAACGCCGCATGTCTGGGTTGCATGTGATCTGGTCCGTCGATATTCCGATGGTCCCGAACCACCTGAATAAACGTGCCCATAAATACTTGCCGCTGGTGCGCCGTGCCTCTGAGCTTTATGGCGTTGATGCGTCACTGATCTTGGCGATTATGCAGATTGAATCGAGTTTCAACCCCTATGCGGTGAGTAATTCCGATGCGCTGGGGCTGATGCAGGTGGTACAGCATACCGCCGGTGTGGATGTGTTCCGCATGAAAGGAAAATGGGGTAAACCGAGCCGCGGCTATCTGCTGGACCCAGAAAATAATATTGATGCTGGGACCGCTTATCTGTCGATATTGCAGAAAAGCTATCTGGCAGGGATCCAGAACCCGGTTTCCCGTCGTTATGCGGTGATCACCGCCTACAATGGCGGAGCTGGCAGCGTGTTGAAGGTGTTTTCATCCAATAAAAGCCGCGCACTGGATATGATCAACGCCATGTCACCGGATGAGGTTTACCAGACCTTGGTCAACAACCACCCGGCGATGGAATCGCGTCGCTACCTGTATAAAGTGAATAGCGCTGAGCGCAGCTACTACCGCTACTGATCAACGGCTGCCGGACCTCGGGTCCGGCAGCTTGGCGGTCAGCCGTTAGCCTCCAGCAGTACCCAACCATATAAACGCTCATGGTGCTGTTCATCCTCGCGGATATACACACCCTGCAGTTCCGGCGAGAAGCCTGGTAACAGATTAATGCCTGCTTCAAGCGCCAAGAAATAGTGCTGTACTGCTCCGCCCCACACTTCGCCCGGTACCACACACAACACGCCCGGCGGGTAAGGTAACGCCCCTTCTGCCGCAATGCGCCCAGCCGCCTCACTGAGGGGAACCAGCTCCACTTCTCCGCGTAGGTACTGATGATGAGCCTGTTGCGCATTCATCGCCACTGCTGGCAGACTCTGTTCTCGGAACATGGCTTTTTGCAGATCTTTTACCTGATAGCTCACATAGAGGTCATGCATCTCTTGGCACAGTCGGCGCAGAGTGTAGCCCTGATAACGCTGTTGATACTTGCGGTAAACCGTCGGCAACACCTCCTCCAGCAAGGCGTCGTCGGCCACATGCTGCTCAAATTGCGCCAGCATCTCCACCAGATGTGCCATCTTCTGCGGGGTTTCTGCTGGCGTCAGCAGAAACAGGATCGAGTTCAGGTCACATTTTTCTGGGACGATCCCGTTTTCACGCAGGTAATGGGCCAGAATAGTCGCTGGAATACCAAACTCGCTGTATTCACCGGTGGCGGCATCGATGCCCGGCGTGGTCAGTAACAACTTGCAGGGATCAATCAGATATTGGTCGCGGGCATACCCCGAGAAACCGTGCCATCGGGCCGCCGGTTCAAAACTGAAATAACGACGATCGGTTGCCAGGGTTTCGGTAGCAATCTCTTCCCAGCGCTGTCCATCCACGGTTTCCGGCACAAACGGCTGGATCATCTGGCAGCGGCGGATAATCGCTTTACGGGCGTCAATGCCTAGGGTCACGCACTCCTGCCACATACGGCGTCCAGCCTGCCCCTGATGGATCTTGGCATTCACATCCAAGGCCGCAAACAGCGGATAAAATGGACTGGTGGAAGCGTGCAACATAAAGGCATTATTCAGCCGCTTATGTGGACAGAAACGGCGCTGACCGCGGATGTGGTTATCTTTTTTATGGATCTGCGAGGTCTGTGAAAAACCGGCCAACTGTTTGTGCACGGACTGGGTCACAAAGATCCCCGGATCATTTTCATTCAGTTCCAATAACAGCGGCGAACAGTCGGCCATCATCGGAATGAACTGCTCATAGCCGAGCCAAGCAGAATCAAACAGAATGTAGTCACACAGGTGGCCAATTTTATCCACCACCTGACGGGCGTTGTATACGGTGCCGTCATAAGTACCGAGCTGAATGATCGCCAGCCGGAAAGGCCGCGCTTCATGGGCACGCTGCGGAGCCACTTTTTCCAGTTGCTGGCGTAAATAGCCTTCATCGAAACAGTGGGCATCGATGCCGCCGATAAATCCAAACGGATTGCGGGCCGCTTCCAGATAGACCGGTGTCGCCCCGGCTTGGAGCAGTGCGCCGTGGTGATTCGACTTATGGTTATTCCGGTCGAACAGCACCAGATCCCCCGGGGTCAGCAGGGCATTGGTGACCACTTTATTGGCACTGGAGGTGCCATTCAGCACAAAGTAGGTTTTATCGGCATTAAACACTTTGGCCGCAAATTTCTGCGCATCTTTGGCAGATCCTTCGTGGATCAGTAGATCCCCGAGGCGTACATCGGCGTTACACATGTCCGAACGGAAAACATTCTCACCGTAAAAATCATAGAACTGACGGCCAGCCGGATGACGACGGAAAAATTCGCCACCTTGGTGTCCTGGGCAGGCAAAAGTGCTGTTTTTCATCGCCACGTAACGGGTCAAAGTATCGAAAAACGGCGGCAGTAAGTTTTCCTGATAATCGCTGGCGGCTTGCTCTAGGGCGAGGTGGCCGCTCTCAGTGGGCTGATAGACTGCCTGGATGCCAGCGGGTAATGCTGTCTCCGGATCATCGCTGGCAATAAACACCGGTAACTCAAAGCCGCTGCGATTCAGCAGGGCTAACATTCCACGGCTGGCGTCAGCCGGGGTCAGGACCACGGCAGCGATATCGGTAAAATCGGTCTCGTCCAGCGCCACTAGCGGGCGGGCGGAGGAAATCTGCGGGAGCAGAACGGCACTGGCCGCAATTTTCAAAACTGTCATGACACAAATCCCCAAAGGTCAAGGATGAGTGGGTGCGCAACGGCACGGCATGAGGAAAATTCCTCGGCGAATAATGTCAGATTTTTTCCGGCTGTGAACTGAAATACAGTCAGGGATGATAGACATCAGTAAAATCAGAATAGCCTCTGTTTTTACTCATGCCCAACAGGCAGCCAAAGACTGGCCTCACCGCATGGTGAAAGAACGGGTTTTCCGGCAGATACCCGAGAGCCACGCTAACGGGTCGCGCTGTAGGGTTAATCGATGTGGTGCAGCACTAAGGGCAACGTTCAACCTAACAGCCTCTCAGAGTCGGTGATGATGTCATAAAATAAGCGGCGCTCATCATGTCACCTTTATAGGGTACAGGCAAGGGATAATCACCCCTCCCGACCCACCATACATCATCTTAAATGATTGATTATTAATGATAATTAAAATTCACAGCCGATTATTTTTCATTCATAATGATTATCTATGCATATTTTCCTCACTAAGCGGCTAGTGGGGCGACCACTCAATTTACGGAGCAGTTATGTATCAGGCAATATGGATTGACAATGATGACCAAGGTTATCGGGCTGCACTGACAACATTAGCCACCACACAGCTGCCGGATGCGCCGGTTTCGGTTAAGGTTCTCTACTCGGCCCTCAACTATAAAGATGCACTGGCGATCAGTGGCCGAGCCCCGGTGATCCGCCACTTTCCAATGGTGCCAGGCATTGATTTCGTGGGAGAAGTCACTGCCAGTGCCGACCCACGCTGGAAAGCGGGTGATCAGGTGATCGTGACCGGTTACGGGGTGGGCGAAAGTCATCCCGGAGGTCTCGCCCAACGGGCTGCGGTCAGTGGCGACTGGCTGGCGCCGTTACCTGATGCCCTGACACCGCTGATGGCGATAGCTGTCGGGACTGCGGGCTTAACCGCCATGTTGTGTGTGATGGCGCTGGAACGCCAAGGCATTACCCCACAGAGTGGTGAGGTACTGGTTACCGGAGCCAGTGGCGGGGTCGGTAGCTTTGCCACCCTGCTGCTGGCGAGAGCTGGCTATCACGTTGCGGCAGTCAGCGGCCGTAGCGAAAATCATGCTTATCTGTGTGACACCCTTGGGGCCAGTCGTGTTCTGCCTCGAGAGATGTTCAGTCAACCGGCTAAACCGCTGGCCCGTGAACAATGGGCGGCTGCCATTGATACTGCTGGCAGCCATACCCTCAGTAATGTACTGGCCGGGACCGTGCGTAACGGCGTGGTGGCCGCCTGCGGCATGGCACAAGGACTCGATCTGCCTACCAGCGTGGCTCCGTTTATCCTACGTGGCGTTACCCTGTGCGGTGTCGACAGTGTGATGTGTCCGATGCCGTTACGCTTGCAGGCCTGGCAGCGACTGGCTGGCGTGCTAACCCCAGATCTCACCACGCAGATTGCCGAGGTGATCCCGCTATCACAGGCAATCTGCACTGCTGATCAGCTATTAAACGGTAAAATCCGTGGCCGACGAGTCGTCGATTGTCAGCGGGTCGACGAATAGCCCAGCGGGCTAAAAACCTATCTTGGAGAATAATGATGACAGAAAAACCGGCAATACGGATCCATTACTGCAGCCAATGTCAGTGGCTGCTACGTGCTGCTTGGATGGCGCAAGAACTGTTGAGTACCTTCGGCGATGATCTGGCAGCAGTGACCCTGCAACCGGGCCGAGGCGGCGTATTTGAAATCTACGCCGCAGACACCCTGCTGTGGGAGAGAAAGCGCGACGGTGGCTTCCCGGAGGCAAAAGTGCTGAAACAGCGGGTACGCGACCTTTGCTGGCCACAACGGGAACTTGGGCATAACGATAAACCGGCCAGCAAATAACTGGGTGTCAGGCACGTTCGATACGTTTGGCGGCCTCATCTAGCGCATCAATGATCGCATACAAGCTTTGCTGTGAAATTTCTGCCTCTGCCAAACGGGTATTGAGCGCCATCTTCAAGTTATGGACAGCCCTCTCCATCTGCGGTGTGCGCCGATGTTTCCCCACCACTGCCAGCATTTTTAGACGTTCGCTGATCTGCGCAAGCTGCGACTGATTATCAGTCAGTTGCTGCTCACCCGCTGCCGTAAGACGGAAGCATTTACGGGCACTGTCACTGTCCACTGGGACAATGGCCTCCATCTCTTCCAGTAACATCAGCGCCGGATAGATGATCCCCGGACTGGGGCTATATTCCCCTTGGGCTAGGGCTTCGATAGCTTTGATCAACTCATAGCCGTGGGCCGGTTGCTGATGCAACATACTGAGGATCAACAGCCGCATTTCTGCGGCATCTAAGAGTTTTTCACGGCGCTTGCGTTGCAGCAGACCATTTCTGACAATATTCATAGGCGCATCCTGGGGTTATTCCTCTTTGCGGTGCCAGTAGGCCACAGCCCGAACCAGGCTAGGGTGACAGTTGCGTTGCTCGGTAAAGTAGTCACTTAGCGCTTTTACTGAGTCGCCTTCTCCGGTCAACCAGATAAAATAATCGTCTGTGGGTAATGTCAGCCCCTGAACATGAGTCAGACATTCCGCCACGCCGTCACTGTCCATGCGGCCATGCCCCAGACAGATCAGTTCCGTCCCAGCGGGCAACTCACCGAGGTACGCCTCTGCCAACGTCTCATCGCAAAAAGCCAGCAGTAACTGTTTGTTACCTTGCACCTGCGCCAAACGCCGCTGCATCGCCGGTAAGCCGGTTTCATCAAACACGTACACTTGGGTCGCATAGTCTACGGGGACAATCAGAGAACCCCGTGGGCCACCGACCGCTAACTGATCACCCACCGCAGCCTGCTCAGCCCACTCGCTGGCGACGCCCGCTTCATGGCGATAAAAATCGATGGTTAGCGTTGATGTCCCATCGAAAAACAGCGGCGTATAGTCACGGGCCACTGGACGCTCCCCTTCCGGCCACAGGATCCCCTCTTCAGTGGCCTGCGGCAGCAGCAGTTCTCCGCTCTGCGGATGAGGAAAGAACAGTTTACTGTGATCATCAAAGCCCGGTGAATCAAAGCCCGCCAGTTGTTCACTGTGAAAGGTGACACGCCAAAATTGATCGGCGATCAGTTGTTTATCCGCCACGCTCATACGGCGGAAATGAAGTTCGTTACGTACCCGCTTCGGTAAACGGCGACCTGAAGTTAACTCATCAGCCATAAAATTCTGCTCCTCGACACCAGGCGGTGATTGATGCCTGGATATGTTAATGATTCTCATTTACTTACCATAATCTATCTATGATATATCTTAGAATCAATAACCCTAGCCAAAGATAATGACCTCGATTAGCTCTCATCGTGTAAAAAAACCTTAATTACAGTGAGTTAACTTAAATCCAAACCAATTTAGATCGCATTTTATGTGCTTTTTCAGCTTAGGACTGCGTCACGTCCGTCTGCTCCTGTTGTTGGCGTTGCTCAAACTGCTGACGGTGCTGAGTAATCACCGACACATTGTCTTCCATCCATTCCGCCAGCGCAGAGATCTTCTGTTCCGCCTCTCGACCAAAAGGGGTCAGCGAATACTCCACCCGTGGCGGGACCTCTTGGTAGTCATTACGCTGAATATAGCCGTCTTGTTCCATATTACGCAGAGTCTGGGCCAGCATCCTTTCACTGACACCACCGATGCGTCGGCGTAATTCGCTGAACCGCAGTACCTCCTGCTTTAGGGCCAGCAATATCAGCAAACTCCAGCGGCTGGTGACCCTTTTCAGCATATCCCGTGACGGGCAGCGGGCATTGAGCAATTCGCCGCGTAAAAATTTCTGGTGCAAAGTGTCTGTCATTGAGTGAACTAACCTTTGTGTAAGTACTTACTAAAAGTAATTGTCTATTCTATAGTGATCCGCAGTTAACCACATCTGTTAAGGAAAAAATGATGATTGCGATTACTGGAGCAACCGGCCAACTGGGCCGTAAAGTGATTCATGAACTGCTGAAAACTCTGCCTGCCGACCGTGTGACTGCGCTGGTCCGCCAGCCACAGCAGGCGGCTAAACACTTGCCGGACGGTTTAATACTCCGCGAGGCTGATTATAACCGTCCAGAGACCCTGCAACCGGCCTTAGAAGGTGTCACCCGTTTGCTGTTGATCTCCTCCAGTGAAGTCGGCCAGCGCGAAGCACAACATGCGGCAGTGATCGACGCCGCCAAAGCCGCCGGTGTGCAGTTTATCGCCTACACTAGTCTGCTGCATGCCGACCGCTCGCCACTCGGCTTAGCCACCGAACACCGTGCCACCGAAGCCAAACTGGCGGCTTCCGGTATCGGCTACGCCTTACTGCGTAATGGCTGGTACAGTGAGAACTACGCCGCCAGCATTGCCCCGGCACTGGAGCATCATGCCTTTATCGGTGCCGCCGCGGACGGCAAAATTGCCTCCGCTTCGCGCCAAGATTACGCCGAAGCGGCCGCTAAAGTCCTGCTGGCGGACGATCAGACGGGTAAGATCTATGAGTTAGCCGGAGATAATGCCTATACCCTCAGCGAGTTCACTGCCGAAATTGCCCGCCAGAGCGGAAAAAAAGTGGAATACGTTAACCTGTCACAGACAGAATTTGCCGCCGCCCTGAAACAGGCCGGATTACCGGAGGCACTGGCGGACCTACTAGCCGATTCCGATCACGGCGCAGCACAGGGTGGGCTTTATGATGACAGTTATACCCTAAGTGCGCTGATTGGCCGAGCCACTACCCCTTACGCCGACACCATCCGCGATACCCTAAAATAATTTTTCCCTACTGCGGGCAGCCGGTCATCGGCTGTCTGTAATCACTATCTCCGCACCACCGCTACGATTTATTACACAGTTTTAGACTTTAGTGCTAGCGGCGATTCAGGATTGTCTATACTTAATGTTTAATATTTGAACGATTGAGCGACGATACTGATGAGGAGGCAATTATTACTACATTACCAAAACATCAGTCTGATGATCCGCAGGATCCGGACTACGAACCGGAGTATCTGAACGATCCCCATGAATTACATTTCGAAGGGATGAACGATTACGAACCAGAACCCGGTATTATCGATGGTATGCCGGCGGCTGACGCCCTCACCCCCTCCGATCGCTATCTGGAACTGTTTGAGCATGTACAAAATGCGCATATTTTTCCGGACAGTAAAACCTTTGCCGACTGTTCGCCGGTGGGTGATCCGCTCGATATCCTGATCCTCTACCGCGACCTTCGGCGTAGCGGTAAAGAGTTCGACTTAGAGGATTTTGTTAAGCAACACTTTACCCCACCTTCAGACCATGATGTTTACAACCACCAGCAACCGGGTAAACCGATCTGCCAGCATATCGATGATCTCTGGCCGGTGTTGGTGCGCGAACCTTTGAAACATCAGCCCTGGTCTTCGTTACTGCCGCTGCCGAAACCTTATGTGGTCCCTGGCGGTCGCTTTAGCGAAGTCTATTATTGGGATTCTTACTTCACCATGCTGGGACTGGCGGAGAGTGGCAGACTAGATTTGCTTAAGGATATGGCCGATAACTTTTCCTGGCTGATCGGCAATTACGGGCATGTGCCAAACGGTAACCGTACCTATTATCTCAGTCGTTCCCAGCCACCGGTGTTTGCGCTGATGGTGGAGTTATTTGAGGATGCCGGGCTGACAGGCAGCAGCGGCTATCTGGAAAACCTGATCAAAGAATATCACTACTGGATGGACGGTGCCGGTTCCCTAATGCCCGACCAGGCTTACCGGTATGTGGTTCGCATGCCTGACGGTTCGCTGCTTAATCGCTATTGGGACGACCGCGACACCCCGCGTGACGAAGCTTGGCGGGAAGATATTGCCACCGCTAAATCCTCCGGCCGTCCCGCCAATGAAGTCTATCGTGATCTGCGCGCTGGCGCGGCTTCAGGCTGGGACTACTCCTCCCGTTGGCTGAGAGAGCCAGACCGCTTAGCCAGTATTCGAACCACCCAGTTTATCCCTGTCGACCTGAATGCGTTTCTCTACAAACTGGAAACCACCATTGTCCGACTGGCGGAAGACGAAGGGGAGATCCTCACTTCCCGAGCCTGGCAAGCAAAAGCGGATGCCCGCCGCAAAGCGATGCACCATTATTTGTGGGATGAACAACAGGGTGTCTATATTGACTATGATTGGCGACAGGCCAGAGCGGGCACCTTCTCTGCCGCGGCACTGGTGCCGCTGTTTACCGGAGTTGCCACACCCGCCCACGCGAAAAGACTGGCCAAAGCGGTACGTGAACAATTACTCAGTCCTGGTGGACTGCTCTCCTCATTAGTGGAGAGCGGCGAGCAATGGGACAAACCGAATGGCTGGGCGCCCCTGCAATGGATGGCGATCGAAGGGCTGAAAGCCTACGGCGAAACCCGACTTGCCCAGGACATCGCCGTGAATTGGCTTAAAACGGTGACCCGTTTCTATGATCAACACGATAAATTGGTTGAGAAATACAATATCGGCAGTGAAACCGCCACCGGCGGCGGTGGCGGTGAGTACGCCCTCCAGGACGGCTTTGGCTGGACCAACGGTGTGACCCGTCAGTTGATGAAAACTTACGGACGCTATCTGAAATAAGGCTAGCGGTCAGCCATAAAAAAGCCCCCGCAGGCAGTACCTGCGGAGGCTTTTGGGCTCGGTCACGACCGAGCGGGTAATATTAGTTAGTGACAGAGCTTTTAGCGCTGTTGGCCGCGTCTTTGGTTTTGTTCCACAGCTTAGTGGCACCTTCCTGAGTACTGTTTGCAGCCTCATGGGTGGTTTCTTTGGTTTTGTTCCAGCCTTTCTGCGTGTGCTCTTTAGTGCGGTTCCACGCTTTCTGCGACTTCTCTTTCATCGCATCAGTATTGCTGGTGTGGCCACCGTTTTTCAGCTTATTGACAGTCTGCTCATTTTTTTCCTGCAGGCGGTGTTTCGCTTTCTGGGCCGCTTCGCTGGTACGGTCCTGTGCCTGCTGCGAGGTTTCTGATGCACTATTCTTCAGCTGCTGCGTTTGCTCCTGCAACTGCTGAGAAGTTGTTTCTGCAAATACGTGCGCTGTGAAGAAAGTCATAGAAATAGCAACTGCGGTTAATGTCTTTTTCATCATTATGTCCTTGTTATGAGGTTCTATAAAAAACCTAGCAGCCAATCCTGATCCTGACAAGTTAGCCTCGGATAATACGGAATTCTCTTACCTAATCGCCATTTTACAGTAATAACCCCAATTAAAATGGCATTTGACTTGCATCAATACTGCTTATCCGGGTCTGTCGTACTGTGCATATTCTGCTCATTTCCCCGAGGCCCTGATGCGTAATATCCGGCTGTGTATCATAGGTAACGGTATGGTCGCCCACCGTTTTCTCGAAGAACTTACCGAACGTTGCGACCCACTTCCTGATATCACTCTGTTTGGTGAAGAGCCGCGCCCAGCCTATGATCGGGTGCATCTCTCCTCCTGGTTTACCCTCCCTGACGAAGAAGCGCTATCGCTGGTGGATGACGGATTCTATGAAAAATACGCCATCCGCGTTTTTAGTCATGAACCGATAGTGGCGATCGACCGGCAGCGTAAAGAGATCCATTCCGCTCAGGGCCGTATCACCCCTTATGACCTGCTGGTGATCGCCACCGGTTCTTCTCCCTTCGTCCCTCCAATTCCCGGACGGGAAGACAGTGACTGTTTTGTTTACCGAACTATCGAAGATTTACAGGCTATTAAAGCCTGTGCTGCCCGCAGCCAAAGCGGTGTGGTGATCGGCGGGGGATTACTGGGGCTGGAGGCCGCAGGTGCCTTGCAAAATCTTGGTATGGAAACCCATGTCGTAGAATTTGCCCCAGTCCTGATGGCTGAACAGTTGGACAGTGCCGGGGGGAAACATCTAGGTAAAAAGATCGAACAACTCGGGGTACGGGTGCATACCGGAAAAAATACCCTGCAAATCACCTCACACCACGATCAGCCACGCAAAACCCTCCATTTTGCCGATGGCTGTCAGCTCGAGACTGACTTTATCGTCTTCTCCGCCGGGATCCGGCCACGGGATGATCTGGCTCGTCAGTGTGGACTGCCGATCGGAGAACGCGGCGGGATCCTGATCAACGACCACTGTCAGACAGAAGATCCTGCCATTTATGCGATTGGCGAATGTGCCTGTTGGCGGCAACAATGTTATGGTCTGGTCGCGCCTGGCTATCAGATGGCACGCATAGCGGCAGCCAACCTATGCGGTGAGCGCGCCCTGTTTCAGGGCGCGGAAACCCATGCCAAACTGAAATTATTAGGCGTGGATGTTGCCGGTCTGGGGGATACTCAAGGGTGCAGTGCTGACTCTCTGAGCTATGTCTATCTTAATGAACAGAAAGGGATCTATAAGCGTCTGATCGTCAGTGCTGACCAGCAACAACTGCTGGGAGCAGTACTGGTGGGAGATACCGCTGACTATGCCGATTTTGCCCAACGTCTCCAAAACCGTAGTCTGTTACCCGATAATCCTGAACAACTGATCCTGCCAGAAAATAATGGCGCACCACGAGCCCTTTCTGGTACTGACAGCCTGCCTGACAGCGCTCAGATCTGCTGTTGTTATGATGTCAGCAAAGGGGAGCTGCTCAAAGGGATCGCCGCAGGTCATCATACCGTTGAGGCGCTGAAATCGGCGACCCGGGCAGGAACTGGATGCGGTGGCTGTTTGCCGCTGCTGACCCGGGTCTTGAATACAGAACTTTCCCGTCAGGGAGTCGAGGTAAGTCAGCATCTGTGTGAGCATTTTCCCTGGTCACGTCAGCAACTGTTTCATCTGATCCGTACCGGTAATCTCCGTACCTTTGACGCCTTACTGGCAGAGCACGGACAAGGCTATGGCTGCGAAGTCTGTAAACCGGTCGTCGCCAGCCTGCTAGCCTCTGCTTGGAATGAGTTTATCTTGCAACCTGCGTTGGTCCCGTTACAGGACAGTAACGATAACTTCCTCGCTAACCTGCAAAAAGATGGCACCTATTCGGTGATCCCACGCAGCCCCGGCGGTGAGATTACGCCGCACCAGCTGATGATCCTCGGTGAGGTCTCACAGCAATATTCCCTCTATAGCAAAATCACCGGTTCCCAGCGAATTGCGCTGTTCGGCGCACATCAGGATGACTTACCGGCGATCTGGCAACAGCTGCTGGCCGCCGGTTTCGAAACAGGCCATGCCTATGCTAAGGCATTACGGATGGCGAAAACCTGTGTCGGTAATCGCTGGTGTCGTTTCGGTGTCGGTGACAGTACCCGCCTGGGGGTCATGCTAGAGAACCGTTACAAAGGTATCCGCACTCCTCATAAGATGAAGTTTGGCGTCTCGGGCTGTATCCGAGAGTGTGCCGAAGCTCAAAGTAAAGACATCGGTGTGATTGCCACAGAGAAAGGCTGGAACCTGTTTGTCTGCGGCAACGGGGGGATGAAACCCCGCCATGCCGATCTGCTGGCCGCCGATCTCGATGAAGCCACCCTGCTGCGCTATATCGACCGCTTTATGTTCTTTTACCTGCGAACGGCCGATAAATTACAGCGGACTTCGGTATGGCTGGAAAATCTGGAGGGCGGCATCCGCTATCTGCAAAAGGTGATCATCGAAGATCATCTATCGATGGCGGAATCGGCTGAACAGCTGATGCAGACCCTGCGTGAAAGCTACCGCTGCGAATGGCAGGAAACCCTTAACCAGCCACAGGCCCTCAAGCGCTTCCACCACTTTATTAACAGTCCGTTACGCGACAGCCTGGTACAGAGCGTCCCGGTCGGGATGCAGCACCGTCCGGCCAGACCAGAGGAGCGGATCGCCATCAGAGAAGAGGAGAGCCAATGAGCATCTGGAAAACCGTCTGTCCGGTAGACGATATTCTGCCGGGCACCGGTGTCTGCGCCCTGATCGCTGACCGGCAGATCGCCCTGTTTCGTCCTTATTCGGATGAGCAGATATTTGCCCTGAGTAATATTGACCCGTTTTTTGCTGCCAGTGTACTGAGCCGCGGCCTCATTGCCGAACACCAGGGAGAACTGTGGGTCGCCAGCCCGCTGAAAAAACAGCGTTTTCGGCTACATGATGGTTACTGCCTTGAGGAGAGGGAGTTTTCGGTCACCGCTTACCCGGTGCGGGTCTGCGACCATCAGGTGCAGATCGCCCTAACGACCAACCCTGAGTAATCCCGAGAGAGGGCCGATGAGCGCTCTCCGATAACTATAACACCAACAGCCTGCAACCTTAGCCCCGGCGTAAAAGGCGTCCGGAATTTCTGTTCATCTTTTTACAGGCTACTTATGTCATCATCAGAGAAAGCATGTTCCGGACTGCTCCGTCAGTGGCAACCGGAAGACCCGGTATTCTGGGAGCAAACCGGAAAAAAAATTGCACAGCGCAATCTGTGGATCTCAGTATTTGCACTACTACTGTCCTTCTGCGTCTGGATGCTCTTCAGCGCCGTCTCGGTTAACCTGAATAAAGCCGGTTTCCGCTTTACCACCGACCAGCTATTTCTACTGACCGCCCTGCCCGCCTTATCCGGTGCCATCCTACGCATTCCCTACTCGTTTATGGTGCCGCTGATCGGTGGCCGTAAGTGGACGGCTATTTCGACACTCATTTTGATCATCCCCTGCCTGTGGCTAGGCTATGCCGTTCAGGATACCGCTACCGCTTATTCCACGTTTATCGTGATTTCCCTGTTATGCGGTTTTGCTGGCGCTAATTTTGCGTCCAGCATGGGAAATATCAGCTTCTTCTTTCCCAAAGCACGTCAGGGCAGCGCACTGGGCATCAACGGGGGGCTAGGGAATCTGGGGGTCAGCGTGATGCAGATGACTGCGCCGCTGGTGTTATTTCTGCCGTTGTTTTCGCTGATGGGCGGTAAAGGTATCCCCTTAGAAGACGGTTCGATCATGTGGCTGGCCAATGCGCCCTGGGTATGGGTGCCGTTACTGATTATCGCGACCCTCGCCGCTTGGTTCGGAATGAATGATATACCCGGTACCCGGATGTCGATTCGTCAACAACTGCCGGTACTGAAACGCGGGCATATGTGGCTGTTGAGTCTGCTTTATCTGACAACCTTTGGCTCTTTCATCGGTTTCTCAGCCGGGTTCGCAATGCTGGCCAGAACGCAGTTTCCGGAGGTTGATATCCTGAAACTGGCCTTCTTTGGGCCTTTTATCGGCGCACTGGCCCGCTCGTTTGGCGGCATGATTTCCGATAAATTCGGCGGTGTGCGTGTCACCTTGGTCAACTATCTGTTTATGGCGCTATTCAGTGCCGCCCTATTTTTCACCCTGCCTGATGCGGCACCGGGTTCGGGGCATTTTATCGCATTCTACCTCCTATTTATGGGGCTATTCCTCACCGCCGGGCTGGGCAGCGGCTCCACCTTCCAGATGATTGCGGTGATTTTCCGCCAGTTAACCCTGACTCGCTGTCGCCATGCCGGTGCGGATGACGCTCAGGCACAACAGACTGCGGTCACCGAAACAGCCTCGGCCCTCGGCTTTATTTCCGCTATCGGCGCTTTTGGCGGCTTTTTTATTCCTAAAGCCTTTGGCACATCGTTAGCGATGACCGGTTCGCCGGTGGGCGCGATGAAACTTTTTTTACTGTTCTATGTGATCTGCCTGCTGGTGACCTGGTGTGTCTATGGCAGGAAACAGAATGCGCAGCAATAACCCTGCCGCCAGAGGGCGACATTGTTCCGGTGTCAGGCGTTGCCTGATGATCAACAGTCCGGGAGTGTACGGAGAACAATATGAGTAAGTTACTGGATAAACTGCGTTATTTTAAACAGAAACAGAGCACCTTCGCCGGCGATCACGGCCAGACCCTGAACAGTAATCGTGACTGGGAACAGGGATATCGCCAGCGCTGGCAGCACGACAAAGTGGTACGTTCAACTCACGGCGTCAACTGCACCGGCTCATGTAGCTGGAAAATCTATGTCAAAAACGGGTTGGTGACCTGGGAAACCCAGCAAACGGATTATCCGCGTACCCGGCCCGATATGCCGGACCACGAACCGCGAGGCTGCCCGCGCGGTGCCAGTTATTCTTGGTATATCTACAGTGCCAACCGTCTGAAATATCCGCTGATCCGTAAAGCTCTGGTCAGCCTATGGCGCGAAGCAAAACAGCAGTTCAGCGATCCGGTGGATGCTTGGCAAAGTATTATCAATGATGATCAGAAAGCGGCGGCGTTTAAGCGTGCCCGTGGTAAAGGAGGCTTCGTCCGTGCCGACTGGCAGGAAGTCAATGAACTGATCGCGGCCGCCAATATCTGGACCGTCAAAACCTATGGTCCGGATCGGGTAGCCGGCTTTTCACCGATCCCTGCCATGTCGATGGTCTCCTATGCCGCCGGGAGTCGCTATCTGTCATTGATGGGCGGAACCTGTCTCAGTTTTTACGACTGGTACTGTGACCTGCCACCAGCATCACCGATGACTTGGGGTGAACAGACCGACGTGCCGGAGTCAGCAGACTGGTATAACGCGTCTTACATTATTGCTTGGGGTTCAAATGTGCCTCAGACCCGGACTCCGGACGCGCACTTTTTTACCGAAGTCCGCTACAAGGGCTGCAAAACGGTGGCGATCACTCCCGATTACTCAGAAGTGGCCAAACTCAGCGACCAGTGGCTGGCGCCGAAACAGGGCACCGATGCCGCACTGGCGATGGCGATGGGTCATGTCATTCTGAGCGAATTTCACCAGCAGAATCCCAGCGATTACTTCCTGAATTACTGCCGCCGCTATACCGATATGCCAATGCTGGTGATGCTAGAACCCCAGGAGGGAGGTCATTACAGTGCCGGACGCTTACTGAGAGCCGCAGATCTGGTGGATAACCTCGGCGAGAGCAATAATCCGGACTGGAAAACGGTGGCTCTGGACACCCGAGGGGAACCGGTGGTCCCGAATGGCTCTGCCGGTTTCCGCTGGGGTGAGAAAGGTAAATGGAACCTTGAAGCCAGCGCCGCCGGTGAGTCCTGTGAGTTACTGCTGACCCTGCGCGATCACTCTCAGCATCTGGCAGAGGTCGATTTTCCTTACTTTGGCGGTCAGCCATCGCCCCATTTCCGACATGTCGAGCAGTCGCCGCTGATCCGCCGTAACGTTCCTGCCCGCTGGCTAACACTGGCAGACGGGACACAACAGCCGGTGGTGTTGGTCTATGATCTGGTGATGGCTAATTACGGTGTTGATCGCGGGCTGGAACCCGCACAGGCGACGGCGGGTTATGACCACGTCAGCGCCTGTACCCCTGCTTGGGCAGAAGCGCTGTGCGGCGTGCCCCGCGATCAAATCATCCGTATCGCCAGAGAGTTTGCCGAGACGGCCCATAAAACCCATGGTCGTTCGATGATCATCGTCGGGGCCGGGATGAACCACTGGTATCATATGGATATGAACTACCGTGGTCTGATCAACCTGCTGATCTTCTGCGGTTGTATCGGTCAAAGCGGCGGCGGCTGGGCCCACTATGTCGGCCAAGAGAAACTGCGACCGCAGACCGGTTGGCAGCCGCTGGCATTTGCTCTCGACTGGTCACGCCCGCCACGTCATATGAACAGTACCTCGTATTTCTACAATCACTCTTCCCAATGGCGCTATGAAAAACTCAAAGTTGAGGAATTACTGTCACCACTGGCCGATCCTAAAGCGTTCCGTGGCCAGCTGGTCGACTTCAATGTCCGTGCCGAACGTATGGGCTGGCTGCCCTCTTCACCGCAGCTGAATACTAACCCACTAACGCTGGCAGCTCGTGCCGCCAGCGCCGGTATGAGCCCGGAAGACTTCACTTGTCAGGCGCTCAAAAAGGGTCAGTTACGCTTTGCCAGCGAACAACCGGACAGCGGTAATAACCATCCGCGTAACCTGTTTGTCTGGCGCTCGAATCTACTAGGCTCCTCTGCAAAAGGCCATGAATATCTGCTGAAATATCTGCTGGGAATCGACAGTGGTATTCAGGGACAACAGACCGTGGATCAGCCAGGACTGTCACCGCAGGAGGTGGACTGGCAGACCCCGGCCCGGGAAGGCAAACTGGACCTTCTCGTGACACTGGATTTCAGGATGTCCAGTACCTGCCTGTTCTCCGATATCGTATTACCGACCGCGACCTGGTATGAAAAAGACGATATGAATACCTCGGATATGCATCCGTTTATTCATCCACTGTCTGCGGCCGTTGATCCGGTGTGGGGATCCCGCAGTGACTGGGATATCTACAAAGGACTAGCTCGTCAGTTCTCTGCCCTCTGCCCCGGTCATCTCGGCGTGGAAAAAGATCTGGTATTACTGCCAATACAGCATGATTCCCCTGCGGAGTTGGCACAGCCCTACGATGTCAAAGAGTGGCATAAGGGAGAGTGTGAGCTACAGCCGGGTAAAACGGCCCCGCATATGATGGTGGTGGAACGTGATTATCCTGCCCTCAGCGAACGTTTCGGCGCCGTCGGACCGCTGCTGGAAAAACTCGGTAATGGCGGTAAGGGGATCAGTTGGAATACCGACCCTGAAGTTGCGTTGTTACGTGAACTCAACCTGTGCCGCAGTGAAGGTGCCGGTAAAGGGCAACCACAGCTGGAAACGGCGATCAATGCCGCAGAGATGATATTGACGCTAGCCCCGGAAACCAACGGACAGGTCGCCGTCAAAGCCTGGAAAGCGTTAGGTGAACTGACCGGGCGTGATCATACCCCACTGGCATTGCCCAAGCAGGAAGAGAAAATCCGTTTCCGTGATATTCAGGCCCAACCGCGGAAAATCATTTCCAGTCCTACTTGGTCTGGCCTTGAGGACGAACACGTCTCTTATAACGCCTGCTATACCAACGTGCATCAACTGATCCCGTGGCGCACTCTCAGTGGTCGCCAACAACTCTATCAAGACCATCCGTGGATGCGGGCCTTCGGCGAAAGCTTGGTGAGCTACCGGCCGCCGGTTAATACCCGCAGTGTGGAAGATATGCAGCATATTCCTTCCAACGGTTATCCGGAAAAAGTCCTTAACTTCCTGACCCCGCATCAGAAATGGGGGATCCATTCCACCTACAGCGAAAACCTGCTGATGCTGACCTTATCGCGGGGCGGACCCATTGTCTGGATGAGCGAGGAGGATGCCCGGGAAATGGGGATCGCGGATAACGACTGGATAGAGGCCTTCAACAGTAACGGTGCGCTCACCGCCCGCGCGGTGGTTAGCCAGCGTGTTCCGGCAGGGATGACCATGATGTACCACGCACAGGAACGCATCACCAATATTCCCGGCTCGGAAATCACGGGGATGCGCGGCGGGATCCACAACTCGGTGACCCGCATCAGTCCTAAACCGACCCATATGATCGGCGGTTATGTTCAGCAAAGCTACGGCTTCAATTACTACGGTACCGTCGGCTCTAACCGTGATGAATTTATTGTGGTGCGCAAAATGAAAAATATTCAGTGGCTGGATGATGAAGGCAGGGATCAGGTACAGGAGGATCATCAATGAAGATACGTTCACAGATCGGCATGGTACTGAACCTCGATAAATGTATCGGTTGCCATACCTGCTCCGTTACCTGCAAAAACGTCTGGACCAGCCGTGAAGGGATGGAATATGCCTGGTTTAATAACGTTGAAAGTAAGCCGGGTACCGGCTACCCCGGTGCTTGGGAAGATCAGGAAAAATGGCAGGGAGGATGGATCAGAAAAATCAACGGCAAGTTGGCGCCACGCCTCGGTAGCAAAGTCGGCGTGTTGAGTAAGATTTTCGCCAATCCATACCTGCCGGGGATCGATGACTATTACGAGCCTTTTACCTTCGATTATCAGCATCTGCATCACGCTGTACAGGGTAAACATCAGCCCACCGCTCGGCCACGCTCCCTGATCACCGGTCAGCGGATGGATAAGATCGAATCCGGCCCGAACTGGGAAGAGATCCTCGGGGGCGAATTTGCCAAACGCTCTGCGGATCAAAACTTTACCAATATTGAAAAAGCGATCTACGGCCAGTTCGAACACACATTTATGATGTACCTACCGCGTCTCTGTGAACACTGCCTAAATCCTTCATGTGTGGCAACCTGCCCGAGCGGGGCAATTTATAAACGCGAAGAAGATGGCATTGTGCTGATCGATCAAGATCGCTGCCGGGGCTGGCGGCTTTGCATCAGCGGCTGTCCCTATAAAAAGATCTATTTCAATTGGAAAAGCGGTAAGTCGGAAAAGTGTATTTTCTGTTATCCGCGTATCGAAGCCGGCATGCCGACGGTCTGTTCCGAAACCTGCGTCGGGCGTATCCGTTATCTGGGGGTGATGCTGTATGACGCCGATAAAATCGCCGACGCCGCCAGCACAGAGAGCCCACAGGATCTTTATCATCGCCAGCGGGATATTTTCCTCGATCCTAATGATCCGGACATCTTGCGCGAAGCCCGTCGTCAGGGGATCCCGGAAAATGTCCTTGATGCGGCACAACGTTCACCGGTATGGAAGCTGGCGATGGAGTGGCAGTTAGCCCTGCCGTTGCACCCAGAATACCGCACCCTGCCGATGGTCTGGTATGTCCCGCCATTGTCACCGCTTCAGTCAGCGGCAGAATCAGGAGCCATTGACTATCAGGGCGTTTTACCGGCCGTAGAAGCATTGCGTATCCCGCTGCAATATCTGGCTAACCTGCTGACTGCCGGAGATACTGCACCAGTCCTGTCTGCCCTGAAACGGATGATGGCAATGCGCCATTATAAACGGGCGCAGACGGTGGAAGGTTGTGAGGACACCCGGGCACTGGTGGAAACCGGTCTGAGTGTGGCACAGGCGGAAGAGATGTATCGCTATCTGGCTATCGCCAATTATGAAGACCGTTTTGTGGTGCCCTCAGGCCACCGTGAGATGGGCGGGGATGCCTTTGCGGAGAAAAACGGTTGCGGATTCAGCTTTGGTGATGGCTGCCAGGGCAGTGACAGTCGGTTTAATCTGTTTAATAGTCGCCGCATTGATGCCATTGATGTCTCTGGTAAAACAGGAGATCGCCCATGACCATGATCAAGCTGATCAGTCTGTTGCTGGACTACCCAACAGAGGAACTCTGGGAAGAGCAGCAAGCATTGATTGCCCTGACCGCAGAACATTGCCCGTCTCTACTGACCTTCAGCAGCGACTATTTCAGTGCCCCACTGCTCGATCGCCAGCAAGAGTGGTGTGACACCTTTGATCGCGGACGTGCGACCTCGCTACTGCTGTTTGAACATGTTCATGCAGAATCCCGGGATCGGGGTCAAGCGATGGTCGATCTGATGGAACAATATCAGGCTGCGGGGCTGCAACCCGCTAGCCGTGAGCTGCCGGATTACCTGCCTGTCTATCTCGAATATCTGTCTTTGTGTGAGACTGAACACTGTCGCCAAGGACTGGAAGATATCGCGCCATTACTGGCACTGCTCAGTGCCCGTCTTAGTCAGCGAGAAAGCCCGTTCCAGGAACTTTTTGAACCGCTACTGGCATTTTGTGGTCAGGCGAATAAACGTGAAATGCTAAAGCAAACTATCGCCTCTGAAGCCCGTGACGATACTCCGCAAGCACTGGATGCTCTGTGGGAAGAAGAACAGGTGAAATTTATCGGAGACCCGCAATGTCAACAGAGTGCGGAGCAACAGCACCGTCAACGCTTTCGCCATCAGGTTGCGCCCCGTTATCTCGACTTATCTTCAGGAGGTGTTAAATGAGCGACTGGCTGAACGGATTTCTGTTTAACCTCTACCCCTACCTGTGCGGTACGGTATTTCTGGTCGGCAGCGTGTTACGCTACGATTATGGTCAGTACAGCTGGCGGGCAGCCTCTAGCCAGATGCTGGATAAAAAAGGACTGACACTGGTATCCAACCTGTTCCATATCGGTATTCTCGGGATCTTCTTCGGCCATCTGGTCGGGTTACTGACACCGCACTGGCTCTATGAGCCGTTGATGTCTGCGGCAACCAAACAGATGCTGGCGATGTCGGTGGGTGGTCTGTTTGGTCTGCTGACAGTGATCGGTGGATTACTGCTACTGAAACGGCGACTGTTCCGGCCCCGGGTGCGTGCCACGTCAACTCCTGCCGATATTTTAATCCTCGCATTGCTGTTAATTCAGGGGATACTCGGATTAAGTACGCTGTTTTTCTCAGCCCAACACCTAGACGGTACGGAAATGATGAAGCTGGCAAGCTGGGCACAACGCATTGTGACGTTCCGTGGGAATGCCGCCCAGTCGTTGGACGGCGTGGCACTGATTTTCCGCGTGCATCTGGTATTGGGAATGACGCTGTTTCTGCTGTTCCCGTTCACCCGACTGGTCCATATCTGGAGTGTGCCGCTGGAGTATCTTACCCGCCGCTATCAGCTGGTACGCTCCCGGCGCTGAACCGTCCGCAGGCAGCGCGAATGTTGCCTGCGTTTTACAGGGTATCGCCGCGGAATATTGTGTAGCCGAGATCCACTGAGTGATTGTTCGGCACTTCGCTTCCGCTAAGCCGGTCGATCAGTAAGCGGGTGGCGGTGCGGCCAATCTCCAGTCGTGGCGTGACAATCGTCGCCAATCGCTGCGGATTGGCAGTACCGATATCCAGTCCATGAAAACCGGTAATAGCCATCTGGGTCGGCACCGAGATGCCCCGCTCCTGACACTCCAGCAATACGCCCATTGCCAAGTCATCATTGGTACAGAACACGGCATCAGTATGCGGATGTTCAGCCAACAACTGGCTGAATATTTTTCGCCCCAATGCCAGAGAGGAGATCTCTTTCGGCTGGCAATGCTGACCTTGCAAGCCATGCTGGGCCATCGCCTCAACCACTCCCTGATAACGACTGATATCCCGAGGATCATCCATTGCTCCGATATAGCTGATATGGCGTTTGCCACGCTTAATCAGTTCACTGGTCATTTCTCTGGCGGCACTGCGGTTATCAAAGCCAACCTGAATATCTAACGGTGCTGGACTGATTTCCATCAGCTCAGCCACCGGCACGCCGGAGGTACGCAGATAGTCGAGTGTCCCATGGCTGTGCTGGCTGCCAGTCAGGATAATACCGTCGATATGGTAGGAGAGTAGCGTGCGGATCTTCTCTTCTTCGCGCTGGGGATCATAGTTGTTGGCAGCAATAAGCGTCTGATAGCCGCTGGCTTCTGCCTGTTGTTGGATCCCTTCCAACACATCGGCAAAAATCTGGTTGCGGAACGACGGGATGATCACGCCAAGAGTTTTACTGCCCGCCCCTGATAAAATTTCCGGTAACCGGTTAGGGATATAGTTATGCTGGCTCATCACCTTATCGATGGCCAGTCGGCTTCGCTCAGACACGCTTTGCGGATCACGCATATAGCGACTTACCGTCATCTTTGTCAGCCCGGCGAGGCTGGCAATATCTTGAAGCGACATACGGTTTCGTTTCATGACGTTTCCTGTTGTTATCCTGTTGGCTGAGCAGTCTGCTCCTGTCTGCCTGGCAAAGAAAAAAACGCCCAGGGAACGGTGGTACCCCGGGCGCATCCTGCACAGGACCGGTCTTTATACCGTAATCCTTACACCGATGCTAACATCCCACCGTCGACAAACAGGATATGGCCGTTGACGAAGTCAGATGCTTTCGCCGAAAGAAACACCGCCGCCCCTTTCAACTCTTCCGGTTTCCCCCAGCGAGCAGCTGGCGTACGCTTGCATAACCATTCGCTAAAGCCTTTATCATTGACCAGCGCCGCCGTCATTTCCGAATCAAAATAGCCTGGGGCAATACCGTTGACCTGGATGTTATAGCGTGCCAGCTCGACGCACATGCCTTTGGTTAACATTTTGACCGCCCCTTTTGAAGCAGCATAAGGGGTAATATTCTCTCGCCCCAGTTCACTCTGCATTGAACAGAGATTAATGATTTTACCGCGACGGCGAGTGATCATCCGTTTGGCTACCTGTTGTGAGACCAGGAACACCGACTTCTGGTTAACATTGACAATGTTATCCCACTCCGTCAGTGGAAATTCGGTAAACGGGTGACGGTGTTGCACTCCGGCATTGTTGACCAGAATATCCAACGGCCCATGGGTGGCTTCCAGCATCTCAATCGCCTCTGCCACTGCCTGCGGGTCCGTGACATCAAAAGCACAGCCTGTCGCCCGTAAACCTGCCTGTTGCAGCGAACGGACGGCCTGCTCACAACGTTCTGCACTGCGGCCGTTAATGATCACTTCTGCACCTTGTTCTGCAAGCCCGGTGGCCATCAGCAAACCCAATCCCTGGGTCGAACCGGTAATCAGTGCCCGTTTGCCGGTCAAATCAAACAGATTACTCATCATTTTTCCCCGCCTGTTAACTGTTACGCGTAACTTTACCCTTTCGTGACCAGCGGATAAATCCTTTTCCAGTCAGGCTAGGGTGTTTTTTACATATTTGTGAGCTTCATCAGATATAATTTACATTACAGGTTATTTAGATAGGATGAATACAATTAAAATGTAATTTTCTTAAATATACGCAAACGAAACGGGAAAATAAAAAAATACCGACACGGATAATAAGAATTTTTTCCATTTTCCTGAACTTCTTATATCTAAAAATAAAAACATTATCAATAACCTGCTATCAGGTTATGATCCCCCCCCTAAAAAAACAACAGATATATTCTGCTACAACATTATTAGAGCTCTCAGTTGTAATATTCTCATCGTTGCTTCCATGCAGTGATAGCGCTGGAACAAGCCGTTAAAGGCTGACATAATTCGAAAAATAAAGGATCATGGGTATTAATAACTGGCGGCCAGGGAATCTCCGCCAATCACTAATACTGTCGATCACATCTTTACAGAATAGCTATAAAGGAAACGCCCCCTTAACGTCATTCTGACAGAGAACTATGGTGTCCTATGAATAACACGGAAGTCATTCGGTCAATCGCTATTGTTGATACCTGTAACTATACTCGGCTGGCCATCACCACTATCTGCCGGCATATCTCAGATAAGATCAGGGTCTGTAGTTTTTCGACGATAAATGAGTTACTGCTCCATCCGTCAGTAGAACATTTTGATTTTATATTTTATGACACACTAACGGTTCCAGAAATTGTCATTGATCCAGAGAGAGATATATCACGGATTAAAGCCACTAACCGCCGCTGTAAAGTCTGCCTACTGTCAGTGCTGCACCAGTTTATGCTGATCAGAAATGCCGATTTTGAGTTAGATAAACGTATCCCGTTGGATGATTTGAGTTTCTTTATTCGTATTCTGTGCCGACACCCGCAGGAAAATTGCCAACGTAATTACAGTATTATTTTCCATAACCGGCTTAACCTCAACAAAGAGCAAGTTTCACTGCTGCGTGGTTATCTGTTTAATCTGAATACTCGCAATATTGCCGAACTGCTGAATTGTAATCTGAGGAAAGTCTATTTCTATCGTGAAGGTGCCCTGAAAAAAGCCCGCACTGACCGTAACTTTTTCCGTGATATCAGCCGTCTGATTAGCCCTTGAGGCAAACGAGACACATAGCGCCGGAGGTTTTACCCGCGGTTTGGTGTTCAGTGGTCTTGCCAGTGCCGTGGAGAGGGTGGCGGTTATTATTGCTTTGCGGGTCGATAAGCCCTCGGAATTTAAAGTAATGCAACCACTATTGCGTTGTCCCCTATTACAAGGTGTCGATCTCACTGCTCGGCCTTTTATCTGATTAGCGGTGCTATCTTCGGCCTGCTGGCGCTCTATAAAATGAAAGATAACACCAGTAAAGCCTTACAGCCATAACCAATCCCCCTTTCTGCCCCTGCCACCTTACGAGGACTTTCCTCTCCAGTGGTTTATCGACGCGTTGTGTTAAACAGAAAATTTCCTTACCTCACAATGACTTTGAAAAATTCTTTATTTCGCCCTTGATCCCTAAGATAAAACACCGATACTGTATAAATATACAGTTATGTAATGAATAGGATTGAATCATGGAGTGTTATCTGCTGGCCGAAATTCCGTCGCTTGCTGAACTCCCTTTTTTTCTCAGTCAAGTGCCCTGTGGCTTCCCTTCCCCGGCCCAGGATTACGTTGAGCAACGGATCGACTTGAATCAGCTACTGATCAAACGCCCTTCTGCAACCTATCTGATCCGGGTCAGCGGCGACTCAATGATCGAAGGTGGGATCAGTGATGGGGATCTGTTGATCGTTGATAGCTCAGTGACACCCCAGCATGGCGATATTATCGTGGCAGCGATCAATGGAGAGTTTACCGTCAAACAATTGATGATGAAGCCGACACTGCATCTAAAACCGATGAATTCTGCTTATCAGTGTATCTCGGTGCCGGATGCCGATCAGTTAGAGATCTTCGGCTTTGTCAGACATGTCGTGAAAACATTAGAGCAGTGATCGCTCAGGTAGGAAAACGGTAGAAGGTGATAGCAGAGGACCCGCGGGTCCCTGCTCACTCCAGTGTAGCCGTTACTCAGAGCAGTATACGCGTGCTTCTCTCGGGGTATAGATTCCGAAGGTCACCACTGCCAGTGCAACGTTAACAAACGTCTGTTGCACTTCTGTTCTGACTACGCGGTCTGCGCCACCACAGACTTTGGCTGCATCAACGGTTTTCTGCTGACCGATGCCGCTGAGAAAGAAGTTGTGCGTAGAGACTTTCTGAGGTTCTCCGACCACCGTATGTTTGATATTAAAAGATTGCTGAGCACAACCGGTTGCCATAAACGCCAGTAAGGCGACTGTATAAATTTTTTTCATTATAAAACCCTATGCTCCTGAAAGCGGACGCTGTCCTTATTAAGTTTCTTAACCCACAACACACCTCTACCGGGTGTTATTTATTAAGAAAAACTTAAGTTATAGCTAACCGTGCTGGGACACAAGGCGTTAAGGCGAATAAAAAGGTCACACTGGCAAGCGGTGGTTATCCTTTGTCACCTCACCGTCAGCAGATCACTGTAACGCGTGGTGTAGCGTGGTGATAGCATCTGCCGCTTCATCTGCCACGGTTGCTGGATCCCCTGACCGGCAAAGTACAGGGTGCCGCGCCCTGCTTTGCTGTTGAGGCTATCGAGGACTTCCATCAGCCGCTGGCTATTTTCCCGCGGCGCATTGTCATCAAACAGATTAAGCTGAGCCACCCCTTGGCTGTAAAAATCCCCCAGCATCACACCGGCTTTCTGATAGCGGTGTCCTTCCCGCCACACCGCTTCCAGACAACGGATCGCCGCCGCAATAATATCTCTACTGTCGCGGGTCGGTGTTAATAGCTTCACCGAAGCACTATTGCCGTAATAGGCTTCACTGGCGAAGGGGGACGTTTTGATAAACACCGACACAAACCGGCAATGCTGATGTTCACCACGTAATTTTTCTGCGGCCCGTGCCGCATAGCTGCAGATTGCCTGACGCACTTCGTCATAATCAGAGATATAACCGCCGAATGATCGGGAGCAGACAATCTCCTGTTTCACCGGCGCAAACTCTTCCAGATCCAGACAAGGTTCACCCCGTAACTCGCGAACGGTACGCTCCAGCACCACATTAAAATGCTTACGGATAAAACGAATATCTGTCTCCGCCAGCTGTAATGCCGTGGTGATCCCCATGGCTTCCAGTCGCTTTGCCAGCCGCCGGCCAATTCCCCATACCTCTTCTGCTGGGACAATCGCCATCAGCTTACGCTGCCGACTGCTGTTTGACAGATCAACCACACCACCGGTTTGTCGTTGCCACTTTTTCGCCGCATGGTTGGCCAGTTTTGCCAAGGTCTTGGTCTGTGCAATCCCCACGCCGACGGTGAGATGAGTTTGTTGCAGCACAGTTGCACGGATTTCACGTCCAAATTCAGTCAGATCACGGCAGTTACGGACGCCACTTAAATCACAAAAAATTTCATCGATGGAGTAGCGTTCACAGCGAGGTGCCAGTTCTTCGATGGTGGTCATCACCCGTTCAGACATATCAGCGTAGAGTTCATAATTGCTGCTAAAACAGGTAACGCCATGACGCCGGAACTGCTCTTTTTGCTTAAAATAAGGCTCCCCCATTTTGACCAGCGGTTTGGCTTCGGCCGAACGGGCAATCACACAGCCATCGTTATTAGACAGCACCACCACCGGCCTGCCACGCAGATCAGGGCGAAATACCGTCTCACAAGACGCATAAAACGAATTCACATCACAGAGCGCAAACATCGTCACTCACCATCGTCTCTGAACCATTCCGCTGCCAATGCCAGACAGAAACGGAAGACAAGATGACACTCAGGCAAATAGCCCGCAGTTGCCGGTATACAAGCTCGGACTCACGCATCACTAGTACCATTACGCCCCAAAAAATACTGTTCATCCATACAGTAATTTAAGAGTTATCAGAGATCAAGTGGCTGCCGTCAATGTACAGAAACTATCCCCACGGCGTAATGTCAGAAGAACCTATCGTTTACTCATTCAGTAGAGTTAGCAGTTGATCACGGACAATCGTCACTACCGCGGCTATCACCGGGTCGCGTAGGCTTTCGGCACGATATCCCATCCCACCACTGTAGGCCGGTAGTGCCAGTGGACAGGTATGCAGGGTCAACCCGGATACTGTCGCTAAACGACGGGCGGCATGTCGTGGTAAGGTTGCCAGCGCATCAGTACCGGTCAGCAGAAAGGGCAATGCGGAAAAGTGCGTCGTCGAGGCCTCAATCTGTCGTTTCAGTGACAACGCAGATAATGCCTCATCAACGATGCCGACAATCCCCCCAGAAGAGACCAGCAGGTGCGGTCGGGCAATATATTCCTCTATACTCAGTGTCGCCGACGGGGTGGCGCTCAAACAGGCATATCCGCCCTGCCCCAGGGTTTCATATTTCAATGCCAATGAGGCTTCCGGGGGAGCGGAAACCACCAGATCCACTTCCCGGTTACGCAGCATTTCCGCGGCGATTTTACTGTGTGACTGCCTAAACAGGAGCCTGACTCCCGGAAGAGCCTGATGCACCTGATCAATCACCCTCCGACCAAGTGCTATTTCATAATCATCCGACCAGCCAATCGCCAAGGTTCTCTCCTGGCTGGCATTGCCAGCAAAACGCGCCAACGACAGACTCTGCCGACAAGATTGCAGGGCATCGCTGACCACCGGCTTCATCTCTTCTGCCCGACGGGTCGGGCTAAGCCCGCGTCCGGTACGGGTGAACAGATGGTCGTTAAAAATCTTACGCAACTTTGCCAATGAGGCACTGACTGCTGACTGTGTCACCCCAAGGCGCAGCGCCGCGCGGCTGGCACTGCCTTCTTCATACAAGGCTTCAAACACCTTAAACAGGTTAAGGTCCATCTGCTCGATATTAATAGTATTCATATCGTAATTCGTTATAAGGACGTTGATGAATATCAGTAGCGAGGTATACAGTGATAAAAATTCAACTTCAATAGGTAACCGTTATGGCATTGACCAAAGTCGCCGCACTACAGATCGGATCGTCACCGGAGGGGAAAGCAAAAACCCTCGAAAACATTATGCAGTACGAACAGCAGATTAAAGCCAGCGGTGCCAAATTGGTGGTGATGCCGGAAGCGATCCTCGGCGGCTACCCGAAAGGGGAAACCTTTGGGACCTATCTCGGCTATCGGATGCCGGAAGGCCGTGACGCGTTTTCTGCTTATTACCATAATGCCATTACCTTGCCTGGTGAAGAGACCGACCAGTTAGCAGGCCTGTCTGCCCGTACCGGTGCCAGCCTGGTGGTCGGGGTGATTGAACGGGAAGGCAGTACCCTGTATTGCAGCGTGGCGTTTATCGACCCTGAAAAAGGCTATATCGGTAAACACCGTAAGCTGATGCCGACCGGTACCGAACGTCTGATCTGGGGTCAGGGGGATGGTTCTACCCTGCCGGTGGTCAACACCCCTGCCGGCCGTGCGGGCACCGCGATCTGCTGGGAAAACCATATGCCGCTACTCAGAACCGCCATGTACGCCAAGAATGTGGAAATTTGGTGCGCACCGACCGTGGATGAACGCGATGTTTGGCAAGCCTCAATGCGCCATATTGCCCATGAAGGGCGTTGCTTTGTGGTCAGCGCTTGTCAGGTCCAGGCCTCACCGAAAGAATACGGTATTGACGTCCCTGGCTGGGATGCAGATCGCCCGCTGATCCAGGGAGGCAGCGTGATTGTCGGCCCGCTGGGTGAAGTGATTGCCGGACCGATGAAAAATCAGGAAGGCCTACTGACTGGAGATATTGATACCGATATCCTGCCAGGTGCACGCTATGACTTCGATGTTGTCGGTCACTACGCTCGTCCAGATGTATTCTCTTTAAGCGTTGACGAACAGCCCAAAAAAACCGTTATCTTTAAATAACTCCAGCCACCGCTAACGCGGGTGACTGTCGCTGCGTTAGCTATCTTGCAAACATCGGCCCCTCCCTCTTAGGGTTCGGGCCTGCTCCCTCATCAATATCTGCCTCTTTAGGGTGCATCACTGTGCCCCTAGCAGGCCATTCGTCACTGAAAACATGGTATTAAAGGCCCCTGCCACGAGGCAGCTACTGGCATAAAGTTTGCTTCTATCGGGGGAACACCTGCTGATAAAGAGAGCGTTATGTCCGCGAATAATAATGAATATGAACATCAGCCGGTACCGGTCACGGCACGGAAAAGTCTTTTTTCTGTGGCGATAGTCTGGGCCGGATTTCCGATGGTGATGGTCGGGGCCTTTGTCGGCGCGCAGATCATTACTAGCCTTGGATTTCGTAAAGGGATGCTGGCAATCCTGCTGGGTAATCTGGTGCTGGCACTGTATGTCGCTTGTCTGAGTGCGCTCGCGGCCAGAGATGGCCAAACCTTTGCCCTAAGTTGCCAGAAGATCTTTGGAAAAATCGGTGCCAAAGTGATTGCGGTGTTTCTGGCAGGATTGGTGGTCGGCTGGTTTGCCGTACAGACTGGCCTCGCTGGACATGGCCTCAATACCTTGCTGGGACTGCCACTAAACTGGTCAATCGCCATTATCGGCGGCGTGTTTACATTGCTATCGATTGCTGGCATCAAAATGCTGAAACCTGTCAGTATTATCTCGATTACCCTGTTTATCATTACCGCGGTGATCAGTATCGTGCTGAACTTTCAGCATCATCACTGGCATGAAATGGTTAACTATCAGCCGACCGCTGGTCACAGCCTAGCATTGGGGATTGGGATCACCATGGCGATTTCGGTGTTTGTCGACTCCGGCACATTGACCGCTGATTTCACCCGTTGGTCAAAGACACCAGGCCAAGCGGTGATCGCCTCATTAGCCGCCTTTCCCTGTGCCAATATTCTACCAATGCTGGCAGGGGGATTAGTGGCTGCCAGCGGCGAAGCAGCTGACGGCGATTTTGCCCATTTGCTGTTACCGCTCGGCCCGGTGTTTGGTCTGTTCGCGGCACTCTTTTTTGTGATTAACTGCGCCTCAGTCGCGATGCATGGATTGTATAACGCTGCTGCGGGATGGAGTGCAGTGATCCCGCTGAGCTTTTGCCAACTGGTGGTGATCCTCGGGATCATCGGCACGTTACTGGCATTAGCGGGGATCACTAACTGGCTGGTTAACTGGCTGAGTCTGCTGGGTATTGTGGTACCGGGGATTGGTGGTGCTATGATTGGTTGGATCCTTGCCGGTCAGCGACGTTTTACGCCCTTGCGTCTGCTACTAGCATGGGGCTTTTCGGTGATTTGCAGCAGTCTCTGCGCTCACTACGCCCCGCAATACTCTGTTGCCGTTATCTCGATTGTCTCCGCATTTTTGTTTGCGGTGGTGGCGCTGACGGTTATCCCTGAATCGGTGCCAACGGCCAAAGGAGACATTAATGGCAGCCTCTGACTGGATGCATCAGCTTGAACATCATCATCGCTACGACTACCACGGCCCCGCTGAGCGGGCGGATTATCGCTGGCCGGGAGGAAAACGGCTGGCGGTCTATGTTGCCATGAACTTGGAACATTTTTCGTTTGGCTGTTCTGAAGGCGCAAAGCTGTCACAGGCAGCCAATAATCTGGATATCCTGAACTATTCATGGCGAGATTACGGTAACCGTGTCGGTGGCTGGCACCTAGCGGACCTATTTGAAAAGCTGGCATTGCCGCCAGCGGTGATCGCTAATACCTCGATCCTCGACTACTGCCCGCAATTGCTGGATCGCTGGATGAGTCTTCCAGGCAGTGAACTGATCGGTCATGGGCATACCAATTCCGAACGTCAGGGAAACCTGACCCAAGAGGCGGAAAATGCCATGATCGCTCAATGCCAGCAACGTCTGAGTGACTACGCTGGGAAACCGGTGAACGGTTGGTTGTCACCGTGGATTTCCGAGAGCCGTGAAACCCCAGAGTTATTACGGCAGAATGGTTTCCGTTACACGCTGAACTGGGCGCAGGACGACCAGCCGATGGATTTCCGTACCGCTCAAGGCCCACTGCTGTCGGTGCCCTACCCGCAAGAAATTAATGATATTCCGACCATCATTCCTAACGGCGCTTCCGCAGAGCAATTCAGTCAGATGATCCTCGATCAGTTTACCGAGTTACTGGAACGAAGTGAACAGCAGACACTGGTGATGGGTATCGCCCTACATCCTTATATCGTCGGTCAGCCTTTCCGCTTTTATCATCTGAAAAAAGCCCTCACAGCATTGGCGGCGCAGAAGCAGCATTTCTGGCTGACCACCCCCGGTGCAATTGCGGAGTGGCATCAGCAGCAGAGCGGCGGGGAGTGATCTTGCTCTACGCGGTTGGCATAACTCCGGTTAGCGCCAGCCCGCAGGGCGAGTCTCAGCCATGAGACGAGTCATCGAACGGAGTTCGATGGAGGGTTCGCTGACTCAGAAAGCAAAAAACCCGCCAGAGGCGGGTTTCTTTAAACTTGGTGCCCGAACCCGGAATCGAACCAGGGACACGGGGATTTTCAATCCCCTGCTCTACCGACTGAGCTATTCGGGCTAACGGGGCGCATTAAACCGTAATCCTGCTTCTCCGTCAACGACTTTTGCGCCTAGGCTGACTGACCGCCGATTTTTACAGCAAACCGCAGGAATTTGCAGCATTCAGGCGATGATTTGCCATAAATGCTGCCTATTGAGTGCTTACTGATCAGTGGTTACCGATCCTGGTGCCACCTCGCCCATACCCGGTATATCAGCCGGCAGTGCGCCTTTTTGGGGGGTAACCGTTGTGGCAGACGCTCCCTCAGGCAACATAATATGGTCGAGGATCTTACGCATCAGCGGCGCAGCGGTAACACCGTTGACCCCACCGTTTTCCAGAATCAGTGCGACTGCCACTTTCGGGTCCTTAAAAGGAGCGAAAGCAGTATAGAAAATATGATCACGCAAGCGCACTGGGATCATCTTAGCGTTATACACTTGGTTCTGTTTCAAGCTGAACACCTGTGAGGTACCACTTTTCGCCGCAATACCATAAGGCGCAGTATGGAAATAGCGATAACCAGTCCCATTCGGCGCATTGGCCATACCAAACATTGCGCGGCGTACCAGCGCCCAGTAAGGTGAATTCGGTTCACCGATCTGCGGTTGCGGCTCTTTAGCCACATACGGGATCACCGTACTGCCCTGCTGCTCTTTCATCAACAGATGCGGCGTGATGACTCGGCCATTGTTCAGCAATGCCACCAGCGCTTTCACCATTTGGATAGGGGTCGCAATCCAGTAGCCTTGGCCGATCCCCACCGAAATGGTATCCCCTTGGAACCAAGCTTTCTTATGTACCTTCTCTTTCCATTCACGGCTCGGCAATAGACCTCTATACTCTTCATTGAGGTCAATGCCAGTTAACTTTCCGTAACCGAACTGGCTGAGCATATGGTGAATGCGATCGATCCCCATCATATAGGCGACCTGATAGAAGAAGGTATCTGCTGATTCTTCGATAGCTTTGGTGACATTGAGCATGCCGTGACCGGTTTTTTTCCAGTCTCGGTAGCGGCGGTCCGTGCCAGGCAGGGTCCAGGTCGGTGCACCAAAGAACGTAGTCTGCGGGGTGATCACCCCATTCAGTAATGCCGACATCGCCATATAGGGCTTAACCGTCGAGGCCGGCGGATACAGCCCTTGGGTCACTCGGTTGATCAGCGGCAGGTCTTTATTCTGCAGTAATTGCTTATAGGCTTGATAACTGATGCCTTTCACAAACGGGTTCGGATCATAGCTCGGGGCTGACACCATAGCCAGTACCGAACCGTCATGGGGATCTTCGACCAGTACGGCGGCACGCTGGCCCACCAACAAACTCTCAATATACTGTTGTAACGGCAGGTCGAGGGTCAGCCAGACATTTTTTCCGGCGACAGGTGGCTGCTCGCTGAGGACCCGAACTACCCGGCCGTGGTTATCCACTTCCACTTCCTGATAGCCGGTTTGGCCGTGCAGTACCGATTCATAATAACCTTCAATACCCTGCTTACCGATATTGTGGTCTGCCGCGTAGTTCTCGGAGATCCCTTCGGCATTCAGGCGCTTAAAGTCATTGTCATTAATTTTTGAAACATAGCCCACCACATGGGCCAAGTCAGCGCCATAAGGATACTGGCGATCCTCATAAGAGTCGACACTGACCCCAGGGAAACGGTATTCATCCACCGCAAAGCGAGCAATCTGCTCTTCGCTCAGTTCATCTTTGATAATGATCGGCTTATAGCGGCTGGTCTGTTTCAAACGGTGCCAGAAATCTGCAACCTCATCCGGCGTTAGGCCGATCAGCGGCGTAAGTGCCTGAATAGTGGCTTTCAGGTTGGTCTCTTTATAGGGGATCACCGTCAGATCATACTGAGTGATGTTACGTACCAACGGTGTGCCGTTACGATCGTAAATGATCCCGCGGGTAGGTGCGATAGGGATCATTTTGATGTCATTATCGTTGGAACGGGTCTGATAGTAGCTGTGTTCCTTGATCTGCAAGCGATAGAGGTTATACGCCAGGATGCCGAAGCAGACAGCGACTAGACCGAATGCCGTAACAGCACGACGGATAAAGAGTTTTTCTTCGATTTCGAAATTACGCAGATTCATTACACAACATAGTTTGCAGAGAAAGGTATCGCCTGGCGCCTATCATAGAGAGAAAGTCAGCCAGTGCCAGTCACAAGTTGCTCCCGAGGAGAGTAAAGTGTGTCATTTATTGAAGAATGTAAAGAAATGAAAATAACACGGAAGTCCGTCGGGACCTCCGTGTTATCAATGCAAAACCTGCAACAGATTAGGCTTTGTCGCCAGCCAGCACAGATTCCAGAGCGATATTGATCATATCGTTAAACGTCAACTGACGCTCTTCGGCAGTGGTCTGCTCACCTGAACGGATATGATCGGAAACGGTACAGATCGCTAGGGCTTTTGCACCGAACTCGGCGGCAACGCCGTAGATCCCAGCCGCTTCCATTTCTACGCCGAGGATGCCGTATTTTTCCATCACATCAAACATCTGCGGATCGGGAGTGTAGAACAAATCAGCAGAGAACAGGTTACCAACACGGGCAGTGATACCCAAAGATTTCGCCGCATCCACCGCGTTACGCACCAGATCAAAGTCCGCGATCGCTGCAAAGTCATGATCTTTGAAGCGCATACGGTTGACTTTGGAATCGGTGCAAGCCCCCATACCGATCACCACATCACGCAGTTGAACGTCCGGGCGTACCGCACCACATGAGCCGACACGGATAATGGTTTTGACGCCGTACTCGGTGATCAGTTCTTTCGCATAGATAGAGCAGGATGGGATGCCCATACCATGCCCCATAACCGAGATACGGCGGCCTTTATAAGTACCAGTATAACCCAGCATGCCACGAACATTGTTCACTTCACGGGCATCCTGCAGGAAAGTTTCAGCGATATATTTTGCACGCAGCGGATCACCCGGCATCAGGACGACGTCAGCGAAATCACCGGCTTCTGCATTAATGTGAGGAGTTGCCATGTTAGTTTTCCTTTTAAATGTGTCATTGCCCGCACGAACTGCCAGCAATGAGAAACAAGGGGGGCTTTTTACAGCATGTTACGTCCGTAATCCATAGCTGATAGCCCGAAATACTGTGCGACAGTCTGGCCGATATCGGCAAAAGTGTCACGCTGGCCAAGAGAACCAGGAGTCACCTGCGGCCCGTAGATCAATACCGGAATATGCTCACGGGTGTGATCGGTGCCCTGCCAGGTTGGGTCGCAACCGTGGTCGGCAGTGAGGATCAGAATATCACCGTCTTTCACCTGAGCCATCAGTTCCGGCAGACGACGGTCAAACAGCTCCAGTCCGGCCGCATAACCGGCGACATCACGACGATGGCCCCAGCTGGAGTCGAAATCTACAAAGTTAGTAAAGACGATAGACTGATCCGGCGCCTGCTGCATTTCCTGTAAAGTCGCATCAAACAGTGCATCCAGACCGGTCGCTTTGACTTTTTTGGTGATGCCCTGCTGCGCATAAATATCGGCAATTTTACCCACCGAAATCACCTGGCCGTTTTTTTCTTCCACCAGCTTCTGCAGAATGGTGGCGGACGGTGGTTCTACCGCCAAATCGTGTCGATTACCGGTCCGAACAAACTCACCGGCTTTGGCACCGATAAAGGGTCTGGCAATCACACGGCCGATATTGTAGCCGTCTTCAGTAAGAATTTTGCGGGTAATTTCACAGAGTTCATACAATGCTTCGAGGCCAAAGGTCTCTTCATGACAGGCTATCTGAAAAACCGAATCCGCCGAGGTGTAGAAAATCGGCTTACCGCTGCGCATGTGTTCCTCGCCGAGCTTATCGAGGATCACCGTCCCAGACGAGTGGCAGTTACCGAGGTAGCCTTTCAGACCCGCCTGTGCCACCAGTTTATCCAGCAATGGCTGCGGGAAGCTGTTTTCAGTTTTTGGGAAGTACCCCCAGTCAAACAGTACAGGTACCCCAGCGATTTCCCAGTGCCCGGAAGGGGTATCTTTCCCGGAGGAAAGCTCTGCCGCGCTGGCGTACGCACCGATCACCGGTGCTGCGGCGTCCATACCGGCAGGAATTTTACCGGTTGAGAGTTCAGCTGCTTTAGCAAGCCCTAATGAAGTCAGGTTTGGTAACTGTAACGGCCCTTTTCTGCCTTGGTCGGCCCGCGCTTCATAGCAGGCTTGGGCGATATGGCCCAAGGTATCGGAACCGGCATCGCCAAATTTTTCTGCATCGTGGCTGGCACCGATCCCGAAGGAATCCAGTACCATAATAAATGCACGTTTCATGCTCGCCTCCTGTGCGTTCATGCAGTGAGGAAAAAAACTGATCAGAACAGTATGCAACCAATCAGTTTATTCTGCGATAGATTAAAGGGATTTCTTTCGGCTTTTGTGAGGTTACACAAATTGCGCCCCTGAGACTGTTGGCTGCCTGCTGCCAGCTGGCTTCATCTGCCGCGTGAAGCATCGCCAGTGGTTGATGATCGTCTAGGTAGTCGCCAAGGGCGGCCATTGCGGTGATCCCTACCCGATGATCGATCGCTTCACCGGCTGTCTGACGGCCTCCGCCCAGTCGTACTACGGTCATCCCCAGTTCACGGGTATCGGTACTGGCCAGATAACCGGGCTTATCAGGGTACACCGGCCTGACCACCGGAGCAGCCCGCAGATAACCATCGGGGTCATCGATAAAATCGGCCGGACCACCTTGCGCCGCGACCATGCGCGCAAACACCTCTGCGGCTCGACCACTATCAAGGGCCTGTTGCAACATCTCCTGTGCCCGACTATCACTGTCCGCCAAGCCGCCACTTTGCAGCATTTCACTACACAGGGCCATTGTCACCGCCTGTAATCGCGGATTACGGTATTCGCCAGTGAGAAAGGCCACCGCTTCTCGGACTTCGGTGACATTGCCCGCCGAACAAGCCAACATCTGACTCATATCGGTGATCAGTGCAGTGGTACGACAACCAGCACCATTGGCGACACCCACGATAGCCTCTGCAAGTGCCTGTGAGCCGGCATAATCCGGCATAAAGGCACCGCTGCCTGCTTTAACATCCATCACCAGCGCGTCCAGCCCCTCCGCCAGTTTTTTAGAGAGGATCGAGGCAGTGATCAAGGCAATCGAATCGACGGTAGCACTGATATCGCGGGTGGCGTAAAAACGTTGATCCGCTGGTGCCAACGAGCGCGTCTGGCCAATAATCGCCACTCCGACCTGGCTGACGATCTGTCGGAAGCGGTCATTATCGGGGAAAATGTTAAACCCAGGGATAGCTTCCAACTTATCGAGGGTACCGCCGGTGTGGCCTAGCCCGCGGCCGGAGATCATCGGCACATAGCCACCACAGGCGGCCACCATCGGCCCGAGCATTAACGAAGTCACATCGCCGACACCGCCAGTGGAATGCTTATCCAGCACCGGTCCGTTAAGACCCAGTCCCTGCCAAGAGAGTACGGTTCCCGAATCGCGCATCGCCATGGTCAACGCCACCCGCTCATCCAGATCCATATCACGGAACCATACCGCCATCGCAAGCCCGGCAATCTGCCCTTCTGACACTGAGCCGTCGGTGATCCCAGCGACAAAGTGGCGGAGCTCCGCCTCTGTCAGCCGTTGTCCGTCACGTTTTTTACGGATAATTTCTTGAGGCAGTAACATGGCATCCTCCCCGATAAGCGTCGATCAGTAACCGCTGCCTGCAGGAGCTTGCGGAGCAGCGCCACAGTCCGCCAGTAAGCTATTCAGTAAGCCGGATGCCCCAAAGCGAAAATGACGCGCATCGGCCCAGTCATCACCGAGTATTTCCGCCGCCAGTGCCAGATACAGCACGGCATCAGCGGTGGTACGCACGCCACCCGCCGGTTTAAAGCCAACCTGTTGCGCCACGCCTTTGTCACGGATCACTTGTAACATAATGCGTGCGGTCTCTGGGGTCGCGTTCACCGCTACTTTGCCGGTGGAGGTTTTGATAAAATCAGCGCCAGCATCAATGGCGATCTCCGAAGCCTGACGGATCAGTGTCGGCTGCTGCAGTTCACCACTTTCGATAATCACTTTTAGCAGTACTCCCGCCTCTTGGCAGCAGGCTTTACAGGCACTCACTAGCTTGAAGCCGGTATCGGTATCGCCAGCTTTTAAAGTACGCCATGGAAACACCACATCCACTTCATCGGCACCGTAAGCGATAGCGGCGCGTGTTTCCGCGACGGCGATATCAATATCCTCGTTGCCATGGGGAAAATTAGTGACCGTGGCGATACGGATCTGTGGAGTGCCCTGCTCATGCAGCACTTTACGGGCATGGGGAATAAAGCGTGGATAGATACAGATTGCTGCCGTCATCCCGGCGGCAGAGTTCGCCTGCTGACATAAGGCAGTCACTTTGGCATCGGTATCATCATCGTTCAGAGTGGTCAGATCCATCAGGCCAATAGCCCGACGGGCAATAGCTGTCATATCAGTCACAGTGTGTTCCTCAATAAAAGCAGCAACAATCTGGCTGCCGGATTATGTTATTACAGTAACAAAATATAATGCGGCGTTATCGGGCGGTGATCAAAAAAACCCTGAAAAAATACCATTATTGGTCACTTTTGAGTGACTTTAGTCACATTAAAAGTGTTAAAAAAATAACAGATCGATGATTTCATCATACGGACAACCGTAATCGTGGAAACAGACGTAGGCTATTAGCCAATAGGGTCTGACAAATCAACTCAAAGGGTTCACTGCGTAACTCTGCCAGTGCGTTACAGACCTGTACCACCTGCTCTGGACGGTTAGGCTGCCCCTGGAAACCGTTAAGTGGCATATCCGGAGCATCAGTTTCCAGCACCAACGAGCTCAACGGCAGCGCAGCCACGGTATCACGGGTTTTTCGGGCACGCGGATAGGTGATGGTGCCACCAATGCCGATAAAGTAGCCGAGGCGGACAAAGGCCTGTGCCTGTTGCAAGCTGCCGGAGAAACCGTGGATCACCCCACTGGCCGGTACCGAGGCTTTACGCAGCATGGAGGCCAACAGGTCGTGGGATCGTCTGGAATGGAGGATCAGCGGCAGATCATAGCGGCGGGCCAATTGCAGCTGTTGCTGTAACAGTGACTGCTGACGCTCGCTGGACGCCACTCCCGATGGGGTATACAGGTCCAACCCGGTCTCTCCGATGGCCACCAGCTGTTGCGCGGGTTGTGCCAGCCACTGCTGTAGCCGGTCAATATCCTGGGGCTGATGTTCATTGATCCACAGTGGATGCAAACCGACAGCAAACCACAGTCCGCGATACTGTTGACTCAGCTCGGCGATCCCATCAATCCGATCCGCACTGACCGACGGAATAATAATATCGCTCACCCCTGCTAGGCGGGCACGGCCCAGAGCCTGGCGTGCATCCTCGCTAAACGGCGGGAAATCAAAGTGACAATGGGTATCAATAAAGGACACAGAGGTCTCCTGACGTAACCGTCTGATCGGTGCAGACAACAGCATAAGTGTCGGTGAGAAGTGTGATTACAAGGAGTGTAACAGAGGAGTGATACTGCCAGCATCCCTGCCGGCAGATGACGTCGGTGTTGACGGGCAGCGTTATAATCTTTTACGGCCAGTGAACAGACTGATCAGGAACAAGATGATACCGACGATAAACACAATTTTCGCCGCCCATGCAGCCGTACCTGCCAGTCCACCAAAGCCCAGAGCTGCGGCAATCAGTGCGATCACTAAAAAGATAATTCCCCAACGAAACATAGTTATCTCCTTACCATCGTTAACAGACTCATTTTTATGTTGCTCTGCTTAGCGAAAAGCAACTCTCCATCGTCTTACGCCCGTCAGCAAAACCTTGTCAGTGGCTGACAGAAAGTTCGTTCTTAACCGCACTGACACCGGATACTTTCTTCACAATCTCTGCGGCCGCTTGTTTCTGGCGGTGGTCATCGACCTTACCACTGAGTACCACATTACCGTGGGTGGTAGTCACTGAGATGTGCCGCGCTTCGACCTGTTTACTGGCCATCAACCGCGCCATGATCTCACTGGTAGTGGCGGTATCACTGGCATAGCTCTTCAGATTGGTTTGCTGGTCTGATTTAATATGCAAATGATTCACCAAGCCTGTTACCCCTGGGGTTTTACGGATCAGTCGCTCAACGCGAGCAACCTGTCCGGCAGAGCTGACAAAACCGTCAACTGTCACTACCCCGCGGGTGGTGGATAACGAGAGATTAGTGCTGTTAATCTCTTTGTCATCAATCAGTGCGGTCTTCACTTTGGCGGTGACCGCACTGTCGTCCATAAAATTGTTGACACTGTGTAATACAGAATGTCCCTGAGTACCAGCGGCTTGCGCCGCAGGCACTGTGACGAAAGCGTTCAGGCTTAACAGCGCCGGGATCAGCAACAGTGTCTTAATGTCGCGTGCAATATTCATGTCTAAAGTGTCCTGTATGGACATGGCCTTCAGCATAGCGGTTAGCCTATTAGGCTGGCGGGCAGCTTGGCCACATCACATAGATTAATCATAGTTGAGTTTAACGACTGTGCAGATTTTTAAGAATCTACTGAACTTCCGGTCAGAGTGTCGGCAGTGATAAATCTGCGTGTAACGGCGATGATAAGCGATCATCATCACAGAAAAAGCGGTAAAAATCCGGAAACGGGCGTTTCCAGAACATTATCAGAACCGGCCGAGTGGCCGGTTCTGTCGGCACAGGTCCGATCAGTGTTCGCGGGTTTTACGGAACACCACATCAGGATAACGTTCCTGGGTAATGTTCAGGTTAACCATGGTCGGTGCGATATAGGTCAGGTTATCACCGCCATCCAGCGCTAAGTTCACTTCATTTTTACGTTGGAACTCATCGAATTTTTTCACGTCATTACACTCGACCCAACGAGCGGTAGAGACGTTTACCGATTCATAAATCGCCTCGACGTTATATTCGCTTTTCAGACGGGCTACTACCACATCAAACTGCAGCACCCCCACCGCCCCAACAATTAGGTCATTGTTGGCGACCGGACGGAATACCTGCACGGCCCCCTCTTCTGATAACTGAACCAGGCCTTTCAGCAGCTGTTTCTGTTTCAGTGGATCACGCAGACGAATACGACGAAACAGTTCTGGCGCAAAGTTCGGGATACCGGTGAACTTCATTTTCTCGCCCTGCGTAAAGGAGTCACCAATCTGGATAGTACCGTGGTTATGCAGCCCGATAATGTCGCCCGGATAGGCTTCTTCGACATGGGCACGGTCACCGGCCATAAAGGTCAGCGCATCGGAAATCACCACGTCTTTACCGGTGCGCACCTGGTGCATCTTCATGCCTTTTTCGTACTTACCAGACACGACACGCATAAATGCCACACGGTCGCGGTGTTTAGGATCCATGTTGGCCTGGATCTTAAACACGAAGCCGCTAAATTTATCTTCAGAAGAGACCACTTCACGGCTATCGGCCATACGCGGCATCGGCGCAGGTGCCCAGCTCACCAGACCGTCCAGCATATGATCGACCCCGAAGTTACCTAGTGCAGTACCGAAGAATACCGGCGTCAGTTTCCCTTCTAAGAAAGCCTGCTGGTCAAATTCATGGGAAGCCCCCTGTACCAGCTCCAGCTCATCACGTAACTGGGCCGCCAACTCTTCGCCGATAGCCTGATCCAGTTCCGGGTTATCCAGACCTTTGATGGTACGGACTTCTTGGATGGTGTGCCCCTGGCCGCTCTGATAGAGGATAGTTTCGTTGTTATAGAGGTGATAAACCCCTTTAAACAGTTTACCGCAACCAATCGGCCAGGTGATCGGCGCACAAGCGATCTTCAGTTCATTCTCAACTTCATCCATAACTTCCATCGGATCACGGATATCACGGTCGAGTTTGTTCATAAAGGTCAGGATCGGCGTATCGCGTAACCGGGTGACTTCCATCAGCTTACGGGTACGATCCTCAACACCTTTGGCGGCGTCGATGACCATCAGACAGCAGTCAACGGCGGTCAGGGTACGGTAAGTATCTTCGGAGAAGTCTTCGTGCCCCGGGGTATCCAGCAGATTGACCAGCTTATCGCGATACGGGAACTGCATCACTGAAGTAGTGATCGAGATCCCACGCTGTTTCTCCATATCCATCCAGTCAGATTTGGCGTGCTGGCTGGAGCCGCGGCCTTTCACTGATCCGGCGGTCTGGAGCGCCTGTCCGAAAAGTAAGACTTTTTCAGTAATGGTGGTTTTACCGGCATCGGGGTGCGAGATAATCGCAAACGTGCGGCGACGAGCCACTTCGTCTAAAAAGGGTGCTGTAGACATCAACAGATTCTTCATTGTTGGCGGAAAAGACCTGCCTGGCCTTCTCCGGGAAAATCACGCTGACCGGTAGACAAATTACCGGCGGCTTTAACGGCTGCCCCATCCGGGATCATTGACCGGCGTCAGGCAGCTTCACGTTGTTCTCGGCAGAGAGCACGCAGCTGTAACTCTCCGGGCGCGTAGTCTACCTTATTTCCGGCAATTACGGTATGTCAGGGCGTAGCCTGTGTTATAGATCGTCCGCGGGTCTGCTATGCCCAACGGGCCGGGCTAAACGGCTGGGTATCAATACGGGTAGCCTGTCCGGTCATCATCTGAGCCAGTAACATACCGGTGGCCGGGCCTAAGGTAAAGCCCTGATGGCCGTGTCCAAAGGCGCACCACATCCCGTCAGTGCTAGGAACTTTACCGATCACCGGTTTCATATCCGGCAAACAAGGGCGCTGCCCTGACCAGGTTTCGTTATCCACCCTCTCGCCGACCGGGAAACTCTGACGGGCGATGGGTTCCAGCATACTCAGTTGGCGTGGGGTTTGCGGCGCATCCGGTTTCGCCAGCTCTGCACCGGTGGTCAGGCGGATGCCCTGCTCCATCGGCGCTAGCAGATAGCCTTTTTCCGCATCCATCACCCAGTTATTCAAGGTTTTTCCAAGCAGTGGCCGATAGTGGCGATGATAACCCCGCTTGGAAAAGAGCGGTGGTCGGTAGCCAAAGCGGGCTGTTAGTTCGGTGCTCCAAGGGCCAAGGGCGACCACGACTTCTTTGGCTTGGATCAGTTGCCCCTGTGCATCGCGAATTTGCCACAGCCCCGCCGTGCGGGTCAGATTGCTGACATCCGCGGTGATAAACTGCCCGCCCGCCGCACAAAATAGATCAACGTAGGCCTGCACCAGTTTTGACGGATGGCGGATGGTTTGTGGCGAAGTCCACATCACCGCCCCGGGAAACGCGGTGCTAAGATCCGGCTCCAGTTGTTTTAGTTGCTGCGCATCCAGTTTCTGATGGCTGACCCCAAGTTCAGCGAAAAGATCGGCCTGCCGATAGCTCTGCCGCAGATGCTGATCTGTGCGGGAGATCGCCAGCCAGTGGTGGTTCCCCAATAATGCCTCGGCCCCGGCGCGCTGGATCAGATGCTGGTGCGTTTCCAGTGACAATGAAATCAGTGAGGCATATTCTCGGGCAATGGGCGCATAAGGCTTAGGCGCCGAGTAGCGGTAGTACTGGCTGAGCGGACGAACTAATCCGGCGAGAGCATTAAGGTGATACTGAATATCGGTACGGCGGTTAAGTGCCGTCCCCATAATGACCTTCAGTTCACGGGGAAACGCATAGGGATGGATCGCTTCGCGCTGGATAATACCGGCATTGCCGTGGGAGGTTTGCATCCCTGGCTGTCCTTTGTCCACCAGCGCCACCGACTTACCGGCTTCTTGTAAATACAAGGTACAGCCTGCCCCGACCATTCCTGAGCCTAAAACCAGTACATCAAATGTCATAACCTGATCCTGTCACGATTGCGTCTACAAAAAAAGGCGAAGTACCGGCCAATAATCGTGGCCAGCCGGACTGCACCCGGCGGTAATCTTCGCAGCCTGAATAACGCCACGATGGTGCGTGTACAAACTGCGATGAAAGCGATACTTCCCCCCTAAAATACGCTGCCTGAGACGAAAATACCAACCTGATTAAAGCGCCTTATTTTGGTGCAAAACCAGTAAGTTACCGACAAAAACGCCTCATTTTGGGTCACTGCGCCGAGGGTTGCGCCATAAGTGCCATTTTATATTGATCTCCATGGAATGATGTTGAATAGTGTTATTTTTGTGCGGCTGTTTGGCGGTTTCCAAACAGGACAGTCACCCTCACAAAAAAATAAAAACGCTTTTTTCCCGCGTACCTCGCTTCGCCTAACCTGACCAGGAAAAACCATGTTAACTCCGCAACAGAAATTGACCGAACTGGGGATCACCCTGCCAGAACTTAAAGCGCCTCCGGCCAACTTCGTGCCCGTTGTGACCACCGGCAAGCTGGCGTTTGTCTCCGGACAGGGCCCGATTAAGGACGGTGTCGTGGCAGTAAAAGGGGTCGTTGGCAATGATCTTACCCTTGAGGAAGGCTACCAAGCAGCCCGAATGACGGTGATCAACGCCCTAAGCGTACTGAATAAAGAACTGGGTTCCCTAGATCGTATTACCCGCTTCGTTAAGCTGCTGGCGTGGGTGCGCAGTGCTCCCGGCTTCGATCAGCAACACTTGGTGATTAACGGTGCTTCCGACCTGATAGTGGAGGTATTCGGTGATAAAGGCCGCCATGCCCGTAGCGCCGTGTCCGCCACCGAATTACCGCTAGGTATGGCCGTCGAAATCGAGATGGTGGTCGAGTTCGACTGATCGAAGTGAACCGCCCTAGTGGGCGGTTTTCCGCTTATAAAGAGAGAGGTGGTAAACGGGAAAAGACACTCAGTAGGCCTTTACTCCATAATTGGCGGATCTGCGAAAAATAAGGGTGGGTGTCGGTCAGATGATACTGTTCCGCATCACTAAAACTGTCACTGCGGTAAATCATCACATCCAGCGGTAAGCCGACAGAAATATTACTGGCTAAGGTCGAATCCATCGAAATCAGGGCGCACTGCATCGCCTGATCGAGCGGCGTTTCATAACGCAGTACCCGATCAATGATCGGCTTGCCGTACTTACTCTCACCGATCTGAAAATACGGCGTATCCACACCAGCTTCGATGAAATTACCCTGCGAATAGATCTGAAACAGCCGCGGCGCTTCACCGCGGATCTGGCCACCGAGCAGTAGCGTGCCACTGAACTCTTCGCCGTCACGTTTAATCACTTCACGTAAGGTCTCGCCGATCAGTAAGGCAATCTCATACATCGAGGCCGCCTTTAAAATCCCCGCTGTTTCGCCGCCCTGTTGCATCGCCCGCTTCAGCAGGCTGAGCACGCTCTGGGTGGTAGCCAGATTACCGGCACTCTGCAGCACCAGCGTTCTTTCGTTATCCACCTGGAACACATGCAGTTTCCGAAAGGTGGAGATATGGTCAACCCCGGCATTCGTCCGTGAATCAGACACAAACACCATGCCTGAGGATAAACGCATTGCGACACAATAAGTCATAGCGAAGGTCCTAACCTGTCAGATTTTATTGTTGCGGAGTCACTTTCTGCACGGCGGCAACCGCCTGCATATCTTCACCGCCGCCGCCGAGGCGCATGCCGCGCACCGGACAGGCATCCAGATAATCGATACCGACCGCCAGTTTAAGGTGCTGGCGGGTATCACGGGTATTATTGGTAATATCAAAACTCTGCCAGCGCTCTTCCAGCCAAGCTTCAACCCACGCATGGGTAGCAACGTGCTCGCGGTTATCGGTGTACAAATAGCCACTGACGTAGCGGGCTGGGATCCCCAGGCTACGGCAACAAGCTAAGAACACATGGCTGTGATCTTGGCAGACACCGGTGCCGCGGGCAAACACTTCACTGGCGGTATCGGCAACCGTGGTACTGCCGGGGCGGTACGGCATTTTGGCCAACAAAGCCGCCATCATCGCTTCCAGGCTCGCCTCGGGGGCATCTGGCTGCCAGTAATTGAGGGCAAAGGCTTTAATGTTACGGTCTGGACGGGTCAGCGGTGTGGTACGTAAGAATACCAGTGGCGACAACCCACACTCCTGCAACTCACAGTCTTCAGCCACCTCATGAATATCCACCTCGCCGTGAGCTTGAATTTCCAAGATTTGATGCGGCGAATCCAGTGTCAGTACATGCATCACATTGCCATAGGTATCAACGGTTTTAGTCGCCTCACCCGGCAAGGTCAGCTCCCAGCGAACAATACGCTGGTAAGGGGTATTTTGCGGCGTCAGACGCAGGTACTGAGTGCTCAGTTTGACCTGATCATCGTAGTGATAACGGGTTTTATGATCGATATTCAGTTTCATTGCGCCTCCAGATAAGTGTGCTGAATGCTCTCTGCCAATGCATCCACCCGTTGAGAAAAACCGGTCAACCAAGCCGCTACGCCATCTGGGATCAAACTTTCCCAAGTATTAAACTGCATCTCAGCCAACATTGAGGTTGCCAGCAGCCGTGGGCGGTTTTCCCCTTGACGGTTGATCAGTTTCAATTGCCCCGCAATGGCTTCTACACAGGAGTGCAGTGAACGCGGGCTTTCGTTACGCAGGATCAGCATCTGATTGACGTTATCCAGCATCACCTGCTGATGGAAAATAGTGTGATACCCCTCTTTAGCCGACACCGCGCGCAGCAGGGTATCGAGAAAGTAATATTCACGAACCGAGTTTTCCTGCATCCCTGGCATATCTTGATTGATACTCAGCAAGCGGGCAGTACCGTCACAACGTTCTAATAAAGTGCCGATACGAATGAAACTGAGGGCATCACCGCGTAACAGGGTGCCGAGTAACGCACCACGGAACAGGTGAGAGCGCTCTTTAACCCAGTCAAAAAAACTGTCGGCATTGGTGATCGAAATCCCGCGGCGGCGCATATTGCGCAGCTCAATCCAGGTGCTGTTGATACTTTCCCAGACCTCTGACGAGAGTGTGCCGCGCACCGCATGGGCGTTATTCCATGCCGACTGCCAGCAACTGAAAATACTGCCGGGATTGCGTTCGTCCAGCACAAAAAAGTTAAACAACTGCGGCATGGTCAACCGCCCATTTAACACGGTAAAAAGCTGATGGGTGCCGGTCAGGTTGAGCGGCAGTAATAACTCCTCACCAGGATCCTGCTGCACCGGCATCATTGATAAGCGGTGGGTCACATCCAGCACCCGCGCCAACTGCTCGGCACGCTCAAGATAGCGGGCCATCCAATATAATCCACTGGCTGTACGGCTTAACATGATGAATCATCCTCCAATACCCACGTATCCTTGGTGCCGCCTCCCTGAGAGGAGTTGACCACCAGAGAGCCTTCCGTTAATGCCACTCGTGTTAACCCGCCGGGCACTAAACGGATATCCGCGCCGCACAGTGCAAACGGACGCAGGTCGATATGCCGCGGTGCCAGTCCTTGCTCGGTAAAGGTCGGACAGGTGGACAGCGACAGCGTATCCTGAGCAATATAGTTAGCTGGGCGTGCCTTTAAGCGGCTGCGGAACTCTTCAATTTCCGCATAACTGGCCACCGGGCCAATCAACATCCCGTAGCCCCCCGCCCCATGAACTTCTTTGACCACCATCTTGTCGAGGTTGGCCAACACATAGCTGAGATCCTGAGGTCGGCGGCATTGCCAGGTCGGCACGTTGTTAAGGATCGGTTCTTCTTGCAGGTAATAACGGATCATTTCCGGCACATATGGATAGATAGATTTATCATCCGCCACGCCGGTCCCAATCGCATTGGCCAGTACCACATTGCCGGCCCGATAGACGGACAGCAGTCCGGCAACGCCGAGCATGGAATCGGCACGGAAAGCCAGCGGATCAAGGAAGGCGTCATCCACCCGTCGGTATATCACATCCACTTTGCACGGCCCTTCGGTAGTGCGCATCAGCACCGCGCCATCCTTAACAAACAGATCAGCACTTTCCACCAGCTCAATGCCCATTTGTTGGGCCAAGAAACTGTGCTCAAAATAGGCGCTGTTAAAACGTCCCGGCGTCAGCAGCACCACCACCGGATCATTGACCGGCGAGCTTTCACGCAGGGTCTGTAATAAATGGGAAGGATAGCGCTCCACTGGCGCAATAGACTGTCGTGCAAACAGTTCCGGATATAAGCGCATCATCATCTTACGGTTCTCCAGCATATAGGAGACGCCGGAAGGGGTGCGTAGGTTATCTTCTAGTACGTAATAGTCGCCGTCGTTATTGCGCACCATATCGACACCGACGATATGGGCATAAATATTGCGGTGTAAGTCGATACCTTGCATGCAAGGCTGGTATTGATCATTGACCAGTACTTGTTCGGCGGGAATAAGCCCATCGCGCAAAATATGCTGCTGATGGTAAATATCATGGAGAAATAAGTTCAGTGCCTGCACCCGCTGGCGGATACCGCGATCCAGCATAGTCCATTCCGAAGCCGGAATGATCCTTGGTACACTGTCGAACGGGATCAAACGGTCAGCGCCGTCATCTTCGCCATAGACATTGAAAGTGATACCGACACGGTGAAACAACAGTTCAGCCTCTTCCCGTTTCCGTGCAATACCTTGTGAATCGGCCTGTTGTAACCATTCCCAATAATTTTTATAGTGGGCGTGTTCCTTTCCGTCACTGCGTAACATCTCATCGTAAAACTTTGCGGCTATCTGATAGCTATGCTCCATACTCCACCCACCACATTCCTGAGGACCTTTTCAGGTTCTGCATATTCCATGCCAGGAAATTGCTGAGAAAAAACGCTAACGTCGCAAAAAAAACTGAAGTTTGTGCATGAACGAAGCCTTTCAGGTGAGATTCCCGAAATGTTCTTTGAGGACGACTGATAGCTGTGCTAGTTTGCCGCTATGCACCGTATTGGTGAGGTCAAAAATACTCTGTGTCTGAACGGGTTAGCTAAGCTATCCCTGATAATTCCCTTAATAAGTGCTGCCCGGTCCGCAGATGCCCTGTGGTGTCGCAAGCCGTGCGTGCTGTCTTGTAGTAACAAAATATATAGTCAAACATTGATAATCTGTCGCTAACCAATAGCACGTTTTGTCTTTGAAGGGAGTGATACTGCCAGGGAGCGGGTAACGGAGGACAAACAAAAACGGCCCCGTTGCGGGGCCGTTATTCAGAGTTAGGCGCTGATTTTGTCTGAGCCGGTATTAGGCACCAGATCCAGCTTCACCTGCCGTGGCTGGCGTGTAGGTATTTCTGGTAACACCAACTGCTCTGGTGGCACCGGACGGCTGAAGTAAAAGCCCTGTAGGATATTACACCCCAGTGCCGCCAATTGCCGTTGCTGCTCTTCGGTCTCTACCCCTTCAGCGACAATATTCAGGTTCATATTTTGCGCCAGTTCAATGATCATCGCCAGCAAACGCGTATCAGTACAGTTTTTATTGATTTCACTGACAAAGGCACGGTCAATTTTCAGTTCGCTGGCCGGCATATTTTGCAGATACAGAAGACTGGAGTAACCGGTCCCGAAGTCATCGATAGACACCTGCACACCCTGCTCTTTCAGGCCATTCAGGATACGGATGGTCTCTTTCGGTGAACGCATCGCCGTGGTTTCGGTAATTTCTAAAATCAGTTTATCCGCTGGCACATTATGGGTAGTCAGGGCATTGAGTACCACCTGACCCAGCATCTTCTGCTCAAACTGCAACGCCGACAGGTTAACGGATACCGATAGGCCACTGTTGCCTTGCGCATGCCACACCGACAGTTGGCGGCAGGCTTCATTCAGCACCCACTCACCGACCTGAATAATCATACCGCTCTTCTCGGCCACTGGCAGGAACTTGTCCGGGGAGAGTAAGCCGCGTACTGGGTGCTGCCAGCGAACCAGTGCCTCATAGCCAATGATCTGGCCGCTAAGGGCATCATTCTTCGGCTGATAGAACAGACGTAGCTCGTTATTATACAGCGCACGCCACAGCTCATTTTTCAGCTGCACCTGATTTTTACCCATCGGATTCATATCCGGTCGATAAATACTGAAGCCATTACGGCCATTATTTTTAGTGTGATACATCGCGACATCGGCATTGAACATCATATCGCGACCATCTGAACCGTGTGGCGGATAGAGAGCAATACCGATACTGATGGAGACCATCAGTTCGTACTCCGCGATATTGAACGGCTTTTCAATCGCCTTGACGATACGTCCGGCAATCCGCTCGGCAATCTCGCTGGAGGTCGCTGGGATCAGCAGCACAAATTCGTCGCCGCCGACGCGGGCGAGCACATGCTCTGACTCGATACAGCTTTTCAGGCGCTCAGTCGCAGAAATCAGCAAGCGGTCACCCACATGGTGCCCATAAGCATCATTAATCATTTTGAAGCCATCGAGGTCGAGGAACATCAGTGCGAACACCTGAGTCCCTTCCGAGGCACCCTGAATATAGTTATCCAGTTGTTGTTCCAGATAGGCACGATTCGGCAACAACGTAAGAGGATCATGCATCGCCAGCTTATGCAGTTCGCGGTTTGCCTGGTGCAACTTACGGGCTAAGCGGGTCGCTTTAATTTGCGAATCAATCATCGACACCAGCAAACTGCAACCGAGGATAGCTAAGGTAAATAAGAATACCCAGATAGCCAGTGCCGGCGAGCTGATACCTGCGCCGACCACATGACTGTCGTCATGGAAGCCGGCAGCCGCCATACCGGTGTAGTGCATACCGGCGATAGCAATCCCCATCACTACCGATGCCTGTAGGCGACGGACCACCATGCCACTCTCCCCTTTACGCAGGTGGAAAGCTAACCATAATGCGACGCCAGAGGCAGCATAGGCAATCACCACTGACAGTGTCACCAGCCAAGGGTTCCACGTAATGCCCGGTCGGACCATCAGGGCGGCCATACCAAGATAGTGCATCCCCACCACCCCGCTACCCAGCAATCCGGCACCGCGTAACAGCCGCGCCCCACTGAGATGAGCATGACTAACCACCTGTTGCAGCGCACCGATGGAGGCGACAACCACTATCGCTAACGAGCTAAGGGTAAAGCCCATATCGTAATGCATCGCCATCGGGAACATCATCGCCAGCATGCCGATAAAGTGCATGGCCCAGACGCCGATCCCCATGGCGATCCCTCCGCTGAATAGCCATAATTTGGCTTTCCACCCCTGTGAGTTTGCCACCCGCCCGGCAGTATCCAGCGCCGTAAATGAAGCTATAAAAGCGATCATCAGTGAGATAACCACCAACCACTTATCCCAGGATACTTCAAGCATGGTGACTCCTTATGTCACAGGTTAATCAGCCGTTACTGCAATGATTGACGCTGTTGACCCGCGGGAAAGCGCCATACAGCGGCGTGCATCCGGAAGCCTGCCGGTCAACGTTATTGTACAATTCTGAGAAGTTATGTTGCCCTGTGCTAGAGATAGCGTTCAGAGGGACAAAATTCCGAGCAACGACCATCACTCACTGAGTGAGCTGGCAAACATATTTAAGGGAAAGAATAGTACGACAGAATAACTCATATAAACAAATCTAACTTAAAATTTCCCCCCAAAAAGTGCGCTTATCAATCAGGCCAGAAAAATGCCACAATTTGGCTCGCCATTGAGGTGAAACGGCTCAGGATAGTGAACCCTGAGCCGCTGAGCATTACAGACTGTGCACCCGGGTAACGGCAGCATTCTGTTGTGGATGCTGGTGGCGATAACGTCTGACCAGATAACCAATACATAAGGTTCCGGCCAGCCCGCAACATCCAGCGAAGGTCAGCCACGCGCCGGGCATGGCTTTATCCCCGGTGGCGTGGATCAGATAACTAGAGACTGCCGGAGTAAAGCCGCCAAACAGAGCAGTTGCCAAGCTATAGGCCAGCGAGAAGCCGGTGGCGCGTACTTCTGCGGGCATAATTTCCGCCAAGTAGACCACCATTGCGCCGTTATAGCTGGCATACAAAAAAGAGAGCCACAGTTCAGCCGCCATCAGATGACTGAAGGAAGGGGCTGCCACCAACCAACTCAATACCGGCCAAGCGGTACACATAGTCAATAGGGTGAACACAATCAACAACGGACGGCGGCCAATTTTATCAGACAGCGCCCCCATCACTGGCAGCCAAATCAGATTCGACAGCCCAACCGCTAAGGTGACGATAAAGCTTTCACGATCACTCATCATCAGCACGGTTTTACCGAAAGTTGGGGTAAACGCGGTGATCATATAGAACATCACAGTAGTCGTGACCACCATCAACATACCCGCCAGCACCAGCGGCCAATTACTGACCGTTGAGTGCAAAATTTCTTTGATCCCCGGCCGATGTTCGCGCTGTTTAAAACTTTCGGTCTCCTCCAACATACGGCGGATATAAAACAGGAACGGCACTATCATACAGCCGATGAAGAACGGAATACGCCAGCCCCAGGCCACTACTTGCCCATGGTTCAGCCACTGGTTGAGCATCAGCCCCAGCATTGCAGCAAAAATCACAGCCACTTGCTGGCTACCGGACTGCCAACTGACGAAAAAGCCGCGCCGACCTTTGGGGGCAATTTCGGAGAGATACACCGATACCCCACCCAGCTCTACGCCCGCCGAGAAGCCCTGCAACAGACGACCTAACAAAATAATCACCGGTGCCGCTGCACCGAGGGTCTGATAACCGGGGGTAAAGGCAATGGTCAAGGTACCGACTGCCATGAGGCTAAGGGTCAGTAATAGTCCTTTGCGCCGACCATGCCGGTCAATGTAGGCACCGAGTACCATGGCCCCTAACGGACGCATCAGGAATCCGGCGCCAAAGGTCATCAGGGTCAGCATCAGCGATGACCAAGGATCTTGCCCTGGGAAAAAGGTGGCGGCGATGGCTGTAGCGTAATAGCCAAACACCATAAAATCATACATTTCCAAGAAGTTACCACTGGTAACTCGGATAATAGCTTTAGCGCCGTGGGGCTTGCTCACGTCAGGCGATGTGTTTGCAGTGCTCATTGTCTTGTCCTGTCGTTCTTATTGTGCTGGCTCCCATATGTACCCTGAAATACCATCAAAATATGTGACGGCAATCATCCTGTGGTTAACGGAGAGATACAAACAAGTAACAAAACATAAACATTTAGAAAAACACAGCCCACCATCCTGAATAAATTCAAAAAAAAAGCATACCCCACTGGATATGCTTTTTCTGTCCCGATAAGACACGGTTCGCTTAGTGAGCCGCGGTCGACTCCAGCCCCATCAGCCCAATTTTCAGGTAACCGGCCCCACGCAACTGATCCATTACCGACATCAAGCTAGCGTAATCCACCTCTTTGTCGGCTTGGAAGAAAATAGTGGTCTCTTTATTACCGCCAGTCAGGGCATCAATCGCCGCAATCAGCTGCGGACTGCTGACGGCTTCCTCGCCAACAAACAGTTGGTTATCGGCTTTGATACTCAGATAAACCGGTTTTTCAGGACGCGGCTGCGGCTTACTGGTAGAAGCCGGCAGATTGACCCGCACATCGGTGGTCGCCAGCGGTGCGGCCACCATAAAAATGATCAGCAACACCAGCATCACGTCGATAAACGGCGTGACGTTGATTTCACTCATTTCACCGTCGCTGTCGGCTTCTTCATTCAGACGCATTGCCATAGTATCAGCCCACTTTCCGAGTACGGGGTGCCTGCTCAACCGTTTGCTGAAGATCAAGATCACGGCTCTGTAACAGCAGTACCTGGGCGGCAGTATCGCTCAGGGAGGCTTTATAACCGGCAATGATGCGGGCAAAGGTGTTATAGATAACCACCGCTGGGATGGCGGCAATAAGCCCAATGGCGGTTGCCAGCAGAGCTTCGGCAATCCCCGGTGCCACCACCGCCAGGTTGGTGGTCTGGGTTTTGGCGATACCAATAAAGCTATTCATAATGCCCCAGACAGTGCCAAACAGTCCGATAAACGGGGCGACCGAACCGATAGTTGCCAAGAAGCCATTACCCCGGCCCGCCAGACGTCCAATCGCGGCAACACAGCGTTCCAGACGGAAACCGGTACGCTCTTTAACCCCTTCTGGCTGTTCACTGCCTGCAGACAGCTGACGCTCTTCAAGGGCTTCATCAATCAGTAAACGGCTATGGCTGTCCGCCGGGAAGCTAGCCGCGATATCCGCCGCGTCTTGCAGCGAGGCTGTCCCCTGCAGGGCTTTGCGTTCACGGTTCAACCGGCGTTTAGCACTGCTGAGTGCCGTGTATTTGCCGAAGAAGATCCCCCAGGTGACGACTGATGCCATCAATAGGCCAATCATCACGATTTTTACCACGATATCTGCATGCTGATACATGCCCCAGACTGACAGGTCAGTTTGCATCAACTCATTGGTTACCACGTAAGCTACCTCATATTACCGTTAAATAACGCGCTGCGGCTGATGATACCAAAACAACAATCAATTGATAGTGGTTATCATTATTATTTACACGGACTGAAAAAATTTCTGTTACCGGTCAATAAAACAGATGTTTTTGAGTTACCGCCCCTAGCCTGCTCACGGTTTCATGTTAACGTGTGGCTCAGGGTTATATTGGCAGAGCTGAGAGAGATGACAAATAAACATTCAGAGAAAAAACTGGACACCACACTGATCAGTGCCGGACGTGACAAACGCTACAGCGTAGGGGCGGTCAACAGCGTGATCCAGCGCGCCTCTTCACTGGTATTTGACAGTGTCGCGGATAAAAAACGGGCCACCGCCGGGCGTACCCGCGGTGAACTGTTTTATGGCCGCCGCGGCACCCTGACTCACTTTTCCCTACAGGATGCCATGACCGAACTGGAAAACGGTGCCGGTTGTGTGCTCTATCCGTGCGGTGCGGCAGCGGTCACCAATGCGATCCTCGCCTTTGTTGAAAGCGGTGATGAGGTGCTGATGTGTGGCTCGGTCTATGAACCGACCCGCGACTTCTGTAACCATATTCTGCGTAAACTGAATGTCAGCACTAGCTGGTACCCCCACACCACTGGCAACAACATTGAAGACTACCTCAGTGCGCAAACCAAAGTGGTTTTTCTCGAGTCACCCGGCTCTATCACCATGGAAGTTCAGGATATTCCGGCCATCGTCGCGGCAGTCCGCCGCAAGGTCCCAGAGGCGATCATTATGATCGACAATACTTGGGCGGCGGGCGTGCTGTTTAAAGCCTTGGATTTTGGCATCGATATTTCGATTCAAGCGGGGACCAAATACATTATCGGGCACTCTGACGGGATGATCGGTACCGCGGTGGCCAACGAGCGCTGTTACGCCACCCTGCGCGAAAACTCTTACCTGATGGGGCAAATGGCTGACGCCGATACCGCCTATATGGCTTCCCGTGGGCTGCGTACCTTAGCAGTGCGCTTGCGCCAGCATCAGGAAAGCAGCATCAAGGTGGCACAGTGGCTCTCCACCCGTGACGAGGTGTGGCGGGTGAACCATCCAGCGCTGCCAGAATGTCCCGGCCATGAATTTTGGAAACGTGATTTCAGCGGCTGTAGCGGACTGTTCTCTTTTATCCTGCGGGAAGAACTGTCAGCGGAAGCCTTGGCTGATTTCTTGGATAATTTCCATCACTTCAGCATGGCCTACTCTTGGGGCGGCTATGAGTCATTGATCCTCGCCAATCAGCCCAAAGAGATTGCTGCCATCCGACCAGAAGGGGAAGCATTGCTACCAGGCACGCTGGTCAGACTGCATATCGGCCTAGAAGATGTCGATGACCTAATCGCTGACTTGGACGCCGGTTTTCAGCGTCTGGCCGCCCATCGCCGTTGAGGTCATTCCCTGATGCGGGCTGCCCATCATCGGGCAGCCTTCCCCTCTGTTACTGTTACTGTGACAGAGACTGTGTAACCGGAAAATCCATGAGCGTCTTACATCAGATCATTGTTGCCCTCTGCCATCAGGATTTCGCCACTTTGGCAAATCCGAAAATGACAGGAATTGTTTATGTCGTCCTGTTTACGCTACTTTTTCTAGAAAATAGCTTACTGCCAGCGGCCTTTCTACCAGGAGACAGCTTACTGCTGCTGACCGGCGCACTGGTTGCCAAGGGGGTATTGGGCTTTTTCCCAGCACTGCTGATCCTCACCTGTGCCGCGAGCCTAGGATGCTGGGCAGGCTATCTGCAGGGACGTTGGCTGGGTAATACCCCGTTGATGCAACGCTGGCTGACCCGCCTCCCGGCACGCTATTACCAACGCGCCTGCGACATGTTCGAGCAACACGGGCTGGCCGCATTACTGATTGGCCGTTTCTTGGCATTTGTTCGCACCCTGCTGCCGTTACTGGCGGGTGTCTCGCGGCTTAATACGCTCCGCTTTCAACTGTTCAACTGGGTCAGCGCAGTGATCTGGATCGGTCTGCTGGTCAGTTTCGGTTACGGGATCAGCCAAGTGCCCTTGATCCAACGCCATGAAAGTCAGCTGATGACAGTGTTAATGCTGGTACCGTTACTGCTGATGGCCGGTGGCCTGCTCGGTAGCATGATGATGGTATGGCGCAAAAAACAGCAATCCACAGAATAAATCTCCGCCGCCGGTCTCCTCCGGCGTTTTTTCCCTAACATAAGCGGTGAACAACAGCCGGATATGCTGAGGGATCGCTGTTTTTTTGTGCAATCGCAGTCCGCGACCCTGTCAGATTGCCAAATCCCCGCTACACTTATTGTTCACCCACCGTACCTTTACCAGGGACAACACGGAGGAAACAACATGTCTCAACAACCGATTGTAAAACTGAACGATGGCCGTCTGATGCCGCAACTGGGGTTAGGTGTCTGGAAAGCCAGTATCGACCAAACCCGTGATGCGGTTACGCATGCGCTGAAGACCGGTTACCGGGCAATCGATACTGCCGCCATCTATAAAAATGAGGAAGGCGTCGGTCAAGCTTTGCAGCACAGCGATCTGCCCCGCGATGAGATTTTTATCACCACCAAACTGTGGAACTCCGATCAAGGTCAGGTACGTCAGGCACTGGAAAGTAGCCTGCAGAAACTGCAACTCGATTATGTCGATCTCTACCTGATGCACTGGCCATGTCCGAAAGATGACCAGTACGTGGAGGCGTGGAAACAGATGATCAGTCTTCAGCAAGAAGGTCTGATCAAAAGCATTGGCGTCTGTAACTTCCAGCAGAACCATCTGGAGCGACTGATTTCCGAAACCGGTGTGACACCGGTGGTCAACCAGATCGAGCTGCATCCGTTGATGCAACAGCGCCCAATGCATTCTTGGAATGCGTTACACCATATTCAGACCGAATCTTGGAGCCCATTGGCCCAGGGTGGCGAAGGGGTGTTTGATCATCCGCTGATCCGTGAGCTGGCCGAGAAATATCAGAAAACGCCCGCACAGATTGTGATCCGCTGGCATATCGATAACGGCCTAGTGGTCATTCCGAAATCGGTCACACCGTCGCGCATTGATGAGAACTTTGATGTCTTTGATTTCCGGCTGGATAAAACCGAACTGACTCGGCTGACCGCGCTGGATGAAGGCAAGCGACTGGGACCAGACCCAGACACCTTTAATCAGGAGTAAATCGCCCGTAGTGGGCGTCGGCACCCACCACGCGCCGTTAGGCAGGCGATTTAGTTGATCGCCTGCTGAACCATCAACTGGCCGGCGACTCCGCTGTCGGCCAGTTCCAGATTCTGGCTGTAATAAACAAACGGGAAGTGTTCCGAAGAACTCTGCGGGAAAGTCACCAGCAACTCAACACTGCCGTCTATCCACACCGTATCTTTCCAACCTCGGTCCTCTGCCATCGGCGGTGCGCCGTTTATACTTTGGATCAAAAATAACGCCCCCTGAATATGGAACGGCTGCGGCGTGTCAGCCTGCACCGTCCAACGCTCGGTTATCCCCTGACTAACAATGGTATCAATACGCCCAGTATCCCAGGCTTTGCCGTTGATCCCGGCAGGGGAGGTCTGCAACTGGATCTGACGACTGCCGTTGACCGTATTTTGAGTCGGTATAGCACCCAACTGTCCCGGCACATTATTGGTGACCAACGGCAGTAAACCGGTGGGACGCAATGTCAGTACCAAGGTGGAGGTCAAAATTGAGGAAGGCTGGAAAATCCCTTTGATACGTTCTACCAAGGTGGCCGCTGTCCCCGCGGTGATCGACACCTCATTGCCCTGAGACAGATCCACCAGCACTTCACGGCGCTCTCCAGGGGCCAACGACAACTGCTGCACCGTCACCGGCGCGGGTAGCAACCCTTGATCACCGGCAATCACGGTAAACGGCCGGTTATCACTGAGTTGCAGTTGATAACGGCGTGCATCGGACGCATTCAATAAGCGCAGCCGCACCCAGCCACGGGAGACATTGATATAGGGTTTCTGAACACCGTTAACCAGCAGAATATCGCCATAAAAGCCTTCATCGGCCCCGCTGTCGTATTCAGGGGAACCGAAATTATCCAGTCGCTTGTCTTGAATAATCAGCGGAAAATCATCCACCCCATAGTGTTTAGGAATACCTAATGAGCTACTGCTGTCATCGTCCACCAACCACATCCCCGCCAGGCCGTTATACACCTGAGAGGCCATATGGTGTGGCGTATCCGCATGGTACCAGAGGGTGGCGGCAGGCTGGCGTATCGGCAGGACCGGCGACCAGTCGACATTCGGTGAAATCTGTCGCGGCGCGCCGCCGTTGAGTGCGCCCGGCACTAACAGGCCGCTGACGGTCATTGAAACCGGTTCCGCCAGACGGTTGCTGTAGATCAGTTTTACGTCATCACCGTTACGTACTCGCACCGTCGGCCCGAGATAACGGCCATTGAACCCCCAAACCGGCGCACTGCTGCTGCCATTGAAGGACCAGTGAGCAGACTGCATAGTCAGAAAAATCGGCTGCCCGCGCCGCGATTCGACTAACGGCGGGACCGGTAACACGTTCTCGCCACTGTCTGAGGCCCGTGCCACGGCGGGAAGCAGAGCACTGCCTGCGGCCGCGGCCGCGGATAACTGTATAAACTGACGCCTGCTGAAAGACATAAACCTTATGACCTTATTCTGATAGCCTCACCGGCCGACAACACGACAATTTTCTGACTTAACCCATACGCTGTGATTAGCGGTTTTCCTGCTCACGGCGGGCCACTTCCGCATTTAACTCTTCGATACGCGCCGCCATCAGTTCACGACAGTGAGTTGCCAACTTACGGGCTGACTGACCTTCAAACTGTTTGACGTCCACCGGCGGTAGCATTTCAACAATCACCAGCCCATTACGCCAGCGGTTGAGTTTAATACGCTCGTGGGTATCCGATACAACCACCGGGATCACTGGTACACCGGCCGCGATAGCGGCATGGAAGGCACCGGTTTTAAAGGGTAACAGGCCCCGACCACGGCTGCGGGTTCCTTCCGGAAACATCCAAAAAGAGATTTTTTTCTTCTTAAACTGATTAACCACATCACTGATGGTGTCATGGGCTTTGCTTTTGTTATTGCGGTCAATCAGTAGATTACCGGTCAGCCAGTATAACGGACCGAAAAACGGTACCCAGACGAGGCTTTTTTTACCCACAGTGACCGTCGGCGGCTGAACCATATTAGCCGCGGTAATCATGTCATAGTTATTCTGATGGTTAGCAATATAGATCGCATTACCGATGTTATCCGCACCGTCAAACTTACGTGACTCGACACGGATCCCGAAAATATTGTGCAGCCAGCCAAAAGCATGGGCAAAAGTGGCGACATGACGCGGGTTGCGGGGAGTGAGACAGCACCATAAACAGCCGAAGACACAGACAATTACGGAATAAATACACACAAACAGGGCGCGCAAAAGTAACAGCATAACAACCTCATGATGGCAGCCCGCTTCATTGCCATGAAGTCAGGCTAAAATACTCCAGCCATATCAGCCGACCCTTGTCAGTAGTCATCCTGATAAACATAACCGCCGGCAAGTATAACGGCTTTTTCTTATCGCGCTGAACCTGCCGGCACTCTTCTCATTACATTAGCTTTCGGACGGCTCATCGGCCCGGTCACGGGCCGGTGCATCGACCTCGACCTTATCGATACGCTGTAGTCCGCGTGGTAACAGGGTGCCACGGCGTCCGCGCTCAGTCCTGAATTTTTTCAGATCATCTTCGCGCAGGGTCAGTTTTCGCTTACCGACATACAGGGTCACCACGCTGCCCGGTGGCAGCAGCAGCAACCACGCCAGTTTATCGGTACCCTCTGCGGCCTCGGCGGCAGGGATAGAGATAATCTTATTGCCCTTACCTTTCGACAGGGCCGGTAAATCGGTCACTGGGAACATCAGCATACGCCCTGCCGCGGAGATCGCCAGCAGCATATCGTCGTCATGATGTACCGCCAGCGGGGTCATGACACTGGCATTTTTCGGCAGCGATAATAACGCTTTCCCGGCACGATTACGTGATACCAGGTCACTAAAGCTACAGATAAACCCGTAACCGGCATCGGAGGCCATCAGCAAGCGTTGATCATCTGCTTCCATCAGCACATGGTTGACGGTTGCACCCGGTGGTGGCGTAAGTTTACCGGTCAGCGGCTCACCCTGACCACGGGCGGACGGCAGCGTAGTCGGGTCAAGGGTATAGCTGCGACCGGTGGAATCGATAAACGATACCGGCAGGTTGCTCTTACCCCGCGCCGAGGCCAGATAGCTGTCCCCAGATTTGTAGTTCAAGCCGGTCGGGTCAATATCATGGCCACGGGCACTGCGCACCCAGCCCATTTTCGACAAAACAACGGTGATCGGCTCTGAAGGTACCAGTTCAGTTTCACTGATCGCCCGCGCTTCTCCACGCTCACACAGCGGCGAACGGCGGTCATCGCCATAGGTTTTGCTGTCTGCCTGTAACTCTTTCTTCAGCAGGGTATTCATCCGCCGTTCAGAGGAGAGCAGCAACTGCAGTTCATCACGCTCTTTTTCCAGCGCATCGCGCTCGGCAGTGATTTTCATCTCTTCGAGCTTGGCCAAATGACGCAGTTTTAATTCGAGAATAGCTTCTGCTTGGATGTCGTTTAGGGAGAAGCGTGACATCAGCACCGTTTTAGGCGCATCTTCATTACGGATGATCTCGATCACTTCATCAATATTCAGAAACGCAATTAACAGCCCTTGCAGCACATTTAAGCGGTGCAGGATCTTGTCCAAGCGGAAATTAATCCGCTTACGCACCGTCTGGCGACGATACACCAGCCACTCGCTGATAATTTCCAACAGGTTTTTCACCGCTGGACGGTTATCCAAGCCGATCATATTCAGGTTGATACGATAGCTCTTTTCCAAGTCGGTAGTGGCAAACAGATGGTTCATCAACGGCTCTGCATCCACACGGTTGGAACGCGGTACAATCACCAGTCGGGTAGGGTTTTCGTGATCGGACTCATCGCGCAGATCTTCCACCATTGGCAGTTTTTTATTGCGCATCTGGGTGGCGATCTGCTCCAGCACCCGGGCTCCAGAGACTTGATGCGGCAACGCCGTGATGATGATTTCGCCGTCCTCTTTTTTCCACACCCCACGCTGACGGACACTACCGCGGCCGGTGGCGTAGATTTTACGGATATCACTACGCGGGGTAATAATTTCCGCTTCGGTGGGGAAATCCGGTCCTTGCACAATATCCAGTAGCTCATCGAGGCTTATTGACGGCTTTTCGATCAGCGCCACTGCGGCATCCGCCACTTCCCGTAGGTTATGCGGTGGAATATCGGTTGCCATCCCCACCGCAATACCGGTGGTGCCGTTTAGCAGAATATTTGGCAGACGGGCAGGCAGCATTTTCGGCTCCTGCAAGGTGCCGTCAAAGTTCGGGATATAGTCAACCGTGCCCTGCCCCAGTTCACTGAGCAGCACTTCCGCGTATTTAGATAAGCGGGACTCGGTATAACGCATCGCCGCAAAGGATTTGGGATCATCCGGTGCTCCCCAGTTCCCCTGACCATCCACCAGCGGATAACGGTAAGAGAAGGGCTGCGCCATCAGTACCATCGCTTCATAGCAGGCACTGTCGCCGTGAGGATGATATTTCCCTAAGACATCACCGACCGTACGCGCCGATTTTTTAAATTTTGCGCTGGCATTCAGCCCTAGTTCCGACATCGCATAGATAATGCGGCGCTGCACTGGCTTGAGGCCATCACCGATGTAAGGTAATGCCCTGTCCATGATCACGTACATGGAGTAGTTCAGGTAGGCGTTTTCGGTAAATTTGTGCAATGCAAGACGTTCATTACCGTCCCGGGTCATGTCACTCATGTTAATCAGTCCTCACTTCTCGGCCAGCCGGACACCAGTCGGCGGCGGTTATCTGGCGGGGATAGTACATTATTCCCAGAGCTTAGTCACAGGTACTGACCGTTGAGATCACCGATATCCAGCCGCATGCGCTCAGCGCTGAGTGTCGAGGCTGGTCGTGAAAAATCAGCGGGAGTCCCTTCCCTGATAGCGTCACAGCGCGGAGCTGCCCATCCATTGCTGTTCAGCTTTCTGATATTCCCCCGTAGCACGGCTGAGGTGCAGCCACTGGTCAACATACAGCTTCCAGCTGATATCATCTCGCGGCAGCATATAGGCCTTTTCACCGTACTGTAGCGGCTGCTGCGGATCCAGTGCACAGAGTCCCGGATTGAGGGTTTTCTGGTAGAGGGCTTCGGATGCATCGGTGATCATCACGTCGGCGCGATGCGCCAGTAATTCATGGAAAATTGTAACGTTATCGTGGAACAGAGTCAGGTTAGCTTGAGGTAAATACTGATGGACAAAGGCTTCGTTGGTGCCGCCTGCCGGTTCAATCACCCGTACCTGCGGACGGTTAAGCTGCTCCACGGTCTGATATTTCTGACTATCGGCACAGCGTACCAGCGGAATTTTACCGTCGCTGCCAAGGGATGCCGCAAACCAAGCGCTCTGTTGACGTTTCAAGGTTACCGAAATACCGCCCACCGCGATATCACAGTGCTTAGCCGTAAAGTCATTGCTCAGTGTTTTCCATGTAGTCGCCACCCAAACTGGCTTGGCACCTAGGCTTTTAGCCAGTGATTCCGCCATGGTAACGTCCAGCCCTTGATACTGTCCGTCTGGACGAAGATAGCTGTAAGGCTTGTAATCGCCGGTGGTACAGATTTTCAGTTCTTTGGTTTGCAGAACAGTGTCGAGATGCGAGTCAGCATAGGCTAGCGCAGGCAGTAATGTCAGTGCTAACAAGGTTTTTTTTATCATTTTTCATTTCCTGATCAGAGGGAGAGAAGGCTCCCTCCGAGATTATTGCATTATTCGCAAAGGTATTATGCAACCGGCTGGGTTTTTTCTGTGTGCGCCAGCCCTGACAATGACTGAAATCATTGATGAGGAAAGTGTAATGAGTCAGATTTTGTTAATTGATGGCGGCACCACCTTCGGCCACTCCAAAGGTCAGTTAAACCACACCTTGGCTGACGCTGGGGCGGAAGAACTGCGCCGTCTCGGGCATCACGTCTCCGTCACCCGTATTGATCAGGGCTACGACATTGAGGCGGAAATTGAGAAGTTTGTCAGCCATGATGTGGTGATTTTTCAGATGCCTGGCTGGTGGATGGGTGAACCCTGGACGGTAAAGAAATACATTGATGAGGTGTTTACCTATGGTCATGGCCGACTGTACGCCAGTGATGGCCGTAGCCGTGAGGATAGCACCAAGAAATACGGTTCCGGCGGTCTGATCCAAGGCAAGAAATACCTGCTGTCACTGACCTGGAACGCCCCTCTGGAAGCCTTCACTGATCCACAGCAGTTCTTCGAAGGGGTGGGGGTCGATGGCGTCTATCTGCATTTCCATAAAGCCTGCCAGTTCCTAGGAATGGAACCGCTGCCGACCTTTATCTGCAATGATGTGATCAAAGATCCGCAGGTCGATCACTATCTGGCCGCATATCGCGATCATCTGCAGCAGATTTTTCGCTGATTTCCCCCGCCAGCGACGGCGGCTGCAACAGGCCATGTTCTATCACCGCCTGTTGCAGGTAATCAATAAAACAACGCACCCTACCCGCTAAGCCAGCATGGTGATACCAGACCGCATGAACCGGCAGCAGCATTGGCCGGGTTTCTGCGGTCAGTACCGGCACCAGTAATCCTTGGGCGACCGCGGTGGCAGAAGCAAAATCGGAGAGTCGGGCAATGCCCTGACCGGCGATGGCTAATTGTTGGATCGTTTCCCCGCTTGAAGCGCGGATTGCGGGGTTTATCTGAATAAATTGCTGCTGCTCGTCACGCACCGGCCAGAAGTTGTGCACCTGTGGGCGGGTAAACCCTAAAGTACGATGCTCCCCAAGCTGGCGACTGTCTGAAGGCATGCCATAGCGACGTAAATAGTCTGGACTGGCAAACAACCGCAGCGGGCTGTACCCAAGGATACGAGCATGGATACCCGAATCCGCCAGCGCACCCATGCGGATAGCAATATCAGCTTGCTGCTCCAGCAGGTCAATCGGCAGGTCATCGGTAGCCAATTCCGGCTCAATCTGGGGATAACGTCGCATAAATTCCCCCAGCAACGGCACGATCACATGCTGCATAAAAGAGGGAGCAGTATTGATACGTAACCGGCCGGACGGAGTTTCCCGGCGCAGCGCCAGTTCATCTTCCGCCGCCTCGACCGCCATCAGGATCTCTCGCGCCCGTTGCAAAAATAGCTCTCCTTCCGGAGTCAACGCCATACGCCGCGTCGTGCGCTGCATCAGGGTGGTTTCCAGGCGGCTCTCTAAGCGGCTGAGGGCTCGGCTGACGGTGGAGACAGTCATCGACAGCTTTTCTGCTGCGGCAGTAATTGACCCACTGTCGGCCACTGCCGTCAGAATACGCATCTCTTCAAGGGTTACTTTCATCGACAGCTCCGGCGATCGGCAACAGCCTGTGCCTGATCCCTGTTTTACTCCCGGCGCTGAAAGATGGCCGGATTGATTCAGGTTATACCAAACACCACTGCTACCGGGTTTATCCGTTGTGGCGGTGGGGCAAAATAACAACGCCCGGCACAAGGCCGGGCGCAGACAACCGGTGAACGCCGAATTATACCTCGATATCCACTTTATCACCCCGTTCCTGTAACCAGTTACGGCGGTCTTCAGAGCGTTTCTTCGCCAGTAACATATCCATGATTTTCAGGGTCTCTTCGTTATCCTGCTCATCGATGGCCAACTGCACCAAACGACGGGTATTCGGATCAAGGGTGGTTTCCCGTAACTGCATCGGGTTCATCTCACCTAACCCTTTGAAGCGCTGAACGTTAACTTTCCCTTTTTTCCGTTTCAGTTGCTCCAGCACCCCTGCTTTTTCGTCTTCATCGAGGGCATAATAGACCTCTTTGCCAAGATCGATTCGGTACAACGGAGGCATCGCCACATAGACATGCCCGCCCCGCACCAGCGCCGGGAAATGACGAACGAATAGCGCGCACAGCAAGGTGGCAATGTGCAGACCATCAGAATCCGCATCCGCCAAGATGCAGATTTTGCCGTAACGCAGCATACTAAGGTCATCGCTGTCTGGGTCGATGCCCATAGCGACAGAAATGTCATGCACTTCCTGGGAAGCCAAAACTTCGTCAGATGACACCTCCCAGGTGTTCAAGATCTTACCTTTCAGCGGCATGATCGCCTGGAACTCACGGTCACGGGCCTGTTTGGCAGAGCCGCCTGCCGAGTCCCCTTCTACCAAGAACAGTTCGGTTTTATTCAGATCCTGAGCGGTGCAGTCTACCAGTTTGCCAGGCAGTGCCGGACCGCTGGTGATCTTTTTACGCACCACTTTTTTGGCTGCCCGTAGACGACGCTGTGCGCTGGCAATCGCCATTTCTGCCAGTTGTTCAGCCAGTTGGACGTTCTGGTTCAACCACAGACTAAAGGCATCTTTGACAATCGCTGAGACAAACGCGGCGGACTGACGGGAAGAGAGACGCTCTTTGGTCTGACCAGCAAACTGCGGATCCTGCATTTTTACCGACAAGACATAGGCACAGCGATCCCAGATATCCTCGGCTGACAGCTTAACGCCGCGCGGCAGAATATTGCGGTATTCACAGAAGTTACGGATAGCATCCAGCAGCCCCTGACGCAGGCCATTAACGTGGGTACCTCCCTGCATGGTTGGGATCAAGTTGACGTAACTTTCGGTGAGTAACTCCCCCCCTTCCGGCAGCCACAATAGCGCCCAGTCAACAGCTTCGGTCTCGCCGGCAAAGGTGCCGACAAACGGGTTTTCCGGCAGCGTCACCAGACCATTCACTGACTCTTTTAAGTAGTCAGTAAGGCCATCTTCGTAATGCCAGCGCTGCTCAGTTTTAGCGGCAATATCACGGAAAATAATCTCGACGCCCGGACAGAGCACCGCTTTGGCTTTCAATAGATGTGTCAGACGCGACACGGAGAAGCGTGGGCTGTCAAAGAACGAGGCATCCGGCCAAAAGCGTACCCGGCTGCCGCTGTTACGGCGGCCTACTGTGCCGGTGACCCGTAAATCTTCGACCTTTTCACCGTTTTCAAAGGCCATTTCGTACACTTCGCCCTGACGGCGCACGGTCACTTCCACCCGGGTCGATAAGGCATTGACCACCGAAATCCCGACGCCATGTAGACCGCCGGAGAATTGGTAGTTTTTATTGGAAAATTTCCCCCCGGCGTGTAAGCGGCAGAAAATCAGTTCAATGGCCGGTACCCCTTCTTCTGGGTGGATATCCACCGGCATACCACGGCCATCATCGATCACTTCTAATGACTGATCGGCGTGGAGGACCACTTCCACGCGTTTTGCATGTCCCGCCAGCGCTTCATCGATACTGTTATCGATCACTTCCTGACCCAGATGGTTGGGACGCGCGGTATCGGTATACATACCCGGGCGTCGGCGGACAGGTTCAAGCCCGGTCAATACTTCAATAGAATCCGCGTTATAACTTGATTGAGTCATCGTTCTCTTTCGTTTTTCTGAATGGGGTTATCCGACGGGCACGCCGGTTCAGTCGCAGGTTAAGCCCAGAAACTCTGTTAACGGTGTAAAGTAGCGTTGCACATCACGGAAGGCGTGATCGCCGCCGACTTCAACGCTCTGTCGACAAAGGGCGTAGTAGTCCAGCGCTTGCCGGTAATCGAGCACTTCATCACCGGTCTGAAGCAGCAGCCACAGCAGGTCCGGCGCTTCCAGCGGTGCGACCTGCATCACTTTCAGGTCATCAATATGGCGAGACTCTAACACATATTCTTGGCCGGTGTACGGGTTACGATTCGGCCCCAGATAGTGCTCTAACAGTTCAAATGGCCGTACCGCCGGGTTGATCACCACTGCTGGCAACATAAAACATTGGGAGAGCCAAGTGGCATAGTAACCGCCGAGGGAAGAACCGACAATGCCCAGCGGCTGACCGGCATACTGCATCACCAGCTCCTCCAGCATCATCGCGGCTTGGTCAGGGTAATCCGGTAATTGCGGAATGATCATCCTGACCTGCGGATGGTGCTGTTGCATCCACTTCTGCAACAGGGTGGCTTTCACCGACTGCGGCGAGCTATTAAAACCATGCAGGTAAAGCAAAACAGACATCGGACTAATATCCTTCAGATTCCAAATCGGGTGCAAAATCTTGGGTGTCGAGGCGGTCGACCTGCGTCTCTAGCCTCCCTCCCGTTGCTAGGGTTAACGTCCGCCAACCGGGGGCGACGGTATCAATAGTGAAACCGCTGCAATGGGGTTTGAACTGTACACAGGTCGAGGGCGTCGCCAACACCCGTCGCCCCTGCCATAAGGCATCCATTTCCTGATGAATATGCCCGCAAACCAGAGTACGGGCTCGGGGATAGTCACTGAGTATCGCATCCAACTGATGGGAGTTGCGTAAGCTGTGCTGATCCAGCCAGCGACAACCAGAGGACAGAGGATGATGATGCAGCAAAATAACGCTGTCACGCTCCGGTGTCACCGCTAAGGTCTTTTCCAGCCACTCCAGCTGAAAATCACTGAGCATGCCATGGGGCACCCCGTATACTTGGCTGTCGAGCAGCAGCATTTGCCAGTGATCGCCCAACAGCACCTGTCGGGCTTGGCTAATACCGGCCTCTGCCAAGGTCGCGTACATCGCAGGCTGAAAATCGTGGTTGCCCGGTAGCCAGACACAAGGGGCCGGTAGACGGGCAATCCCCTCAGCAAAGTGTCGGTAAGCTTGTGGACTGTGGTCTTGGGCAAGATCACCGGTGGCGATCACCAAGTCAAAATGCGGACCACTGGCAAGTATCGCATCAAGTACTGCCTGGAAACCCGCCCAGGTATTAACCCCCAGCAGGGTTTCATGCTGGCCCTGAAACAGATGAGTATCCGTGAGTTGCAACACACGTATCTGTGAAGGGTCAGCGATCTGGGGTTGTAATACACTGTCCAAGTGACATCCTTAGTAAGCGCACCGTGGGTCGGAAATTAACACACTGCTTCGGCCATCGTGCCCTGTAACAAGCAGTAGCGTAGCCATTCGGCCAGAAACTGGTTGATTTGATGTTTCTCGTCACGCTGATGTAACTTTTTATTCGGGTAATCATAACGCCCTTTGAAGCGAAAGATCTGCTGTGTTGAACACACTTCTGCGACCCGCGCATCATGATACAACCGCACCGACATGGCCGGTAGACTCCAATAACTGACTGCCGGTGCCACTTGGCTGATATTGACCCGGGTGGTGTAGCGGGTAGATTCCTCTATCGTCAGACGATAGCGAGCACCGTTAATCTGATAACTGGTCATTTCCCCTTCCCGCTCGTCGCGGGGCAGTAAACGGCGCAACTGCGCATAGTTGGTCTCATTGAGACGCATCATTTCAGGGAAATCAGGAGTGTAGCGTTGTGTCATGTGGCCTTCCATTCTTCTGTCAGTCTTCTGTGATGCAGTTCAAGCCATTGCAGGGCAATCACAGTGGCTGCGTTATCAATCATCCCCTGTTCAACCCATTGGTAAGCCTGTTCCCTGCTTACCACCCGCACCAGAATATCCTCATTCTCTTCGTCCAGACCGTGACAGCCTTTTGCCTGAGTGGCATCCGTTTCGCCCACCATGACCGCAATTCGCTCACTACTCCCGCCGGGGCTCGACAAATAGTCGATAACCGGTTTGATCCGTCCAAGGGTTAGTCCCGCCTCTTCCATCGCTTCCCGGCGGGCGACCTGTTCGCCGGTTTCACCTGCCCCTATCATACCCGCCACTATCTCCAGTAGCCATGGGGTTTGACTTGAATCATAGGCAGGGATACGTATCTGTTCCACCAGCACCACCTCATCGCGCTGGGCATCATACGGCAGCACCGCCGCCGCGTGGCCGCGCTCAAACACTTCGCGCTCAATGACTTTACTCAAGGCACCGGAGAACAGGCGATGGCGAAAGCGGTACTTAATTAATGAAAAAAAACCTTTATACAATCTTTCCCTTGTAATAATTTCTACATCTCTACGCTGGAAAGTAGCAGGCGATTGTTGATTCTCTGGCATTGTGCAACTCCTGAAAACGTTTAATGGGTTCCGCGTCCGGTGTCACTGACTGAGAGTATTACACCCCGTTGCAGGCGATGTTTGGCTTTTATTTTACGCAGCCCCCCGCGGATGGCACGTTAAGCCAACTTAACATGCCCTCTGACTCTGATAGAATCGCTGATTATTTTTTGGCACCCGATAGCACCATTTATGCAATTTCGCTGCAAAACAAGGAATGCAAATGAAAAAATTGCTCCCCGTCATCATTGGCATGAGTCTTGCCAGCTTTACACAGCTTAGTCAGGCAGAAGACCTGTTGCAGGTCTATCAGCAAGCCCGTAATTCTAACCCAGACCTGCGCAGTGCTGCCGCTGATCGCGATGCCGCCTTTGAAAAAATTAATGAGTCCCGCAGCCCGTTATTACCCCAGTTAGGTTTGGGCGGTGATTACGATTTCAATAGTGGCTACCGTGATAACAGTGGCATTCGTTCTAATATCGGGAGTGCCTCACTGCAATTGACCCAGACGATTTTTGATATGTCGAAATGGCGCGCCCTGACCTTACAGGAAAAAACCGCAGGTATTCAGGACGTCACCTATCAGGTAGCCCAGCAGGATTTAATCCTGAACACTGCCACCGCCTATTTTAATGTGCTGAGTGCCATTGATACCCTGTCTTATACCGAAGCGCAGAAGCAGTCAATTTATCGCGAGTTGGACCAGACCACCCAGCGCTTTAATGTCGGCTTGGTTGCGATTACCGACGTACAGAATGCCCGCGCACAGTATGACAGTGTGTTGGCCAACGAAGTGACTGCCCGCAATAATCTTGATAATAAAATGGAAGCGCTGCGTCAGATCACCGGTAACGACTACTACGCACTGGCATCCTTAAATATCAACCGTTTCAGTACTGAAAAACCGGAAACCGTTTCAGCCTTACTTAAACAGGCAGATAACCATAACCTGACCTTACTGTCAGCGCGTTTATCCCAGGATTTGGCCCGTCAGCAGATCAAATATGCAGAGTCTGGCCATATGCCAACCTTGGGACTGACCGCCTCTACCGGGATGTCTAACAGTAAGTATGACGGTTACCGGTCGCATACTACCTCCACCACTCAAGATTCTATTGCCGGCACCACCCAAGTGGGTCTGAGCCTGTCTATCCCACTGTACAGTGGCGGCGCAGTCTCCTCCCAAGTGAAACAGGCGGAATACAGCTTTGTCAGCGCCAGCGAAAAACTGGAAAGCGCCCACCGTTCAGCAGTTCAGACGGTTCGCTCCTCGTATAATAACGTGAATGCTTCTATCAGTAGTATTAACGCCTATAAACAGGCTGTCGTCTCTGCACAGAGTTCTTTGGATGCGATGGAAGCCGGTTATCAGGTCGGTACTCGTACCATTGTCGATGTGCTGGATGCCACCACCACACTGTATAATGCCAAGCAGCAATTGTCGGATGCCCGTTACAGCTATCTGATTAACCAGTTGAATATCAAATATGCACTGGGCACCCTTAATGAGCAAGATCTGGCCTCACTGAATGCACAGTTGGGTAAAGATGTCCCCACCGCACCGGATACCGTTGCCCCTGAAAATCCACAACAGGATGCTGAGGCCGATGGTTCTGCGCCAATGCAGGCTTCACGGGCAAGTGCAACACCTGCGGCGGTCCGTCATACTGCGACACCGCGCCACAGTGGTAATCCATTCAGTCAGTAATTATCCGTAGCGGGGGCCGTCTCTGTCCCCGCTAAACGTATAACAACGTAAAGATCCCCTTCGCTGCCCTCTGGTTGCTTCTGTTTTAACCGCTGCTCCCTTATCCTGACTCCTTAGCTCTGGGATCAGGAATCAATAATGAAAAGAACAAAAAACATTCATCATGCGGCCTTCCGTAAAGGGATCAGCCTGCGCCATGTTACGCCTCTCGCTATCGCGGTTTCCGCCGCTTTTTTGGTCAGCGGTTGCGAGCAGAAAGATGAAAAAGTCTCAATGTATATGAATGCTGACCAGTGTAGCCAGGCGAATCCCGGCCAGTCTGCTCAGTGTCATAATGCCTATAACAGCGCTCTCAATGAAGCGGCGCGCACCGCACCCAAATACGCCAGCCGTGAAGATTGTGTTGCCGAATTCGGTGAAAACCAGTGTCAGCAAGTGCCCGCCTCGGCCGGTGTCCAGCCACAACAGAGCAGTCCATGGATGCCACTGATGGCCGGTTATATGATGGGACGGATGATGAGCGGCATGTCACAACCGCTGTTTACCCCCCGTAACCCGGCCAGCCCGGCCCGCGGACAGTTTGTCGATGCCAGCGGGCGCAGCTATGGTCCGGCAACGGCTGGCCGCAGCATGACCGTACCCAAAACGGCACTGGCCCCAAAACCGGCCACGACCCGCACCATCACCCGCGGTGGGTTCGGTGACTCTGTCGCGCGGCAGAACAGCGCTCCGCGCAGTAACCTGAGCCGCGGTCCCTCCGCTGGCAGAAGCTTCGGAGGCTGAGGCAGAGTATGCAACGTCTCCCTATCAGCGAGCGCCCTGACTGGCGCCGCAAAGCGGAAGAGTATGGGTTCCACTTCCATACCCTGTATGGCGAGCCCTACTGGAGTGAGGAAGCCTGTTACCGCTTCAGTGCCCAGCAGATTGAGTATCTGGAGGATGTGACCGCGGAACTGCACCAGATGTGCCTGCAGGCGGTAGACAAAGTGGTCGCCAGCGAAGCACTGCTGGAGAAATTTCGCATCCCGACCCATGTCCGTGATGTGGTCGCCGATTCTTGGAAAAGCCGACAGCCGTCGCTGTACTCACGTCTGGATCTGGCGTGGGGAGGCAGCGGCGATGCCAAATTACTGGAGAACAATGCCGATACCCCGACTTCCTTGTATGAGGCGGCGTTCTTTCAATGGATTTGGCTGGAGGATCAGCTTGCCGCAGGTCATCTGCCGGCAAACAGCGATCAGTTTAACAGCCTGCAGGAAAAGCTGATTAATCGCTTTAAAATCCTGCAACAACAACACGGTCTCCATTTTCTGCACCTCAGTTGTTGCCGTGACAGTGAAGAAGACCGTGCCACCGTACAGTATCTGCAGGATTGCGCCCAAGAAGCCGGGGTTAGCAACGATTTCCTATTTATCGATGAGATCGGTCTTGGCGAGAAAGGTCAGTTTACCGACCTGCAAGATCAGGTGATCAGCAACCTGTTTAAGCTCTATCCGTGGGAATTTATGCTGCGGGAATCGTTTTCCATGAAATTAGCCGATGCCGGTGTGCGCTGGCTGGAACCAGCATGGAAGAGTATTGTCTCGAATAAAGCGATCCTGCCGCTGTTATGGGAGATGTTTCCCGGACATCCTAACCTGTTACCCGCCTGGTTCAGTGAAGATCAGCCTCCACTACCGGCGCGTTATGTGATTAAACCACTGTTTTCGCGGGAAGGCGCCAATGTCCGCATCATCGATAATCACCAAGAAATTGCTCATGCTGCCGGCCCTTATGGCGAGGAAGGCACCATCATCCAACAGTTTCACCCGCTGCCGCAGTTTGACGGCAATTATACGGTGATTGGCAGTTGGCTTATCGATGATGCCCCGGCAGGGATCGGTTTACGGGAAGACAAGCAGTTGATCACTCAGGATCTTTCGCGTTTCTATCCGCACTTCTTCACTCCATAACGGTTATGGGGATCTTCGCGATCCCCTGAACCCAGGCTTACTCGGCGACCACCGATAACATACTCAGTGAGCCCATCTCAATACCGTCCACCGGCACCGAGATTTTATCCCCTGGCAATACGGCACCCAGCACATACAGCAGTGGCAGGAAGTGTTCCACCGATGGATTAGACAGCTCCGCCCCTTCATGCTGCATAAAGTTAATCAGCGGATGCTGTGACGGTTCACCCTGCCAATCGAGGTTGTCACGGACAAAATCGTTAAATGACTCTGCCCACGGATAAGCCTCACCCCCACCCCAACGCACTTTACGCAGGTTATGGACCACGTTACCACTGGCGACAATCATGACACCCTGCTCACGCAGCGCAGCCAGTTTTTGTCCTAACGCAAAGTGATACTCTACTGGTTGAGTGCCATCGATGCTCAACTGTACCACCGGAATATCGGCCTCAGGGTACATCTTAATCAGTACGCCCCATGAGCCGTGATCCAATCCCCATTGCTGGTCGAGGACTACTGGTACCGGCGCCAGCAGCTCCGCAATCTGCGCAGCCAGTTGTGGCTCGCCGGGTGCATTATACTGGGTATCAAACAGCGCCTGTGGAAAGCCACCGAAATCGTGGATAGTCCGTGGTTCGGCCATGGCAGTCACTGCCGTGCCTCGGGTATACCAGTGAGCGGAGACAGCCAAGATGGCTTTAGGGCGCGGCAGACGCTTGCCCAGTTCCCGCCAGCACTGCGTATAGGTATTTTCTTCTAATACGTTCATCGGGCTGCCATGCCCCAAAAACACCACCGGCATACGTGAGGCCGTCATAAGTTCACTCCGGAATCGACTGTACTAATAGGATATGCGCTCTACGATACGCTTTTCCGCCCAGATTACACTCGGATAACCATGATGATCTTTGTCAGAGAATTTGAATAATTGGCGCTACCCGTTCTCCCCACCGGGTGGAGGCAGCTCCTAAGTATGCTCGGTGAGCACCAATACCTTGCCTCCTCCCTAACTGATATACCGCGTAGGACTCATGGTTATGCGAGGTTATTGTTTACGAGAAAATCCATAAATTCAGAGGATATTTCGATCTGGTCACGGAAAAAAAGTGAATAACGGTGTTTGATGGAGATTGCAACTCACTAAGGACAGTGTATGGCTATCGGCTATTTTCTATGTGTTGGAGATCAAACCACCTGTGGCGGGAAGATACTGACAGGTGATCAGTCATTTAGTTGGCTCGGTGTTGCGGGGGCACGCCAAGGGGATCTGGTATCCTGCGGGAAACATCCCGGGACTTATGTCATCTGTGGCGGTATTGTGGATATGTGGGACAACGGTCGAATGCTGGCAGGTAGCTTGGACAGTGTCAGTAGTTGCCCCTGCCAAGCACGGTTTATTCCCTCTAGATTTGACAGTTATGAGCAGAAGACCGCCACTCACCATCAGTCTCTGCCTGACGCTGACACCCCTAACGCCGCCGTGCAGAACAGCCCTTCGACAGAGACTCCTCTCCAGTACGCACAGGCGGCACGCAAGAAACATACGCGTGAGATCACGCTAACCATCGGCGTATTTTTTGACGGTACTGGGAATAATGCCATCAATACGCAGAATATGCTGAAAGCCTGTACGACAGGTTATTATGATCTGAGCACTCAGGCGGCTGAGTCTATTTTGGAAAAATGTACCCGCGATAAAATGGGGGTTTCAGGGACCTCTGCAACCAGCTATACCAACTATTACACCAATATTCACTGGTTGAGTATGCTGTATTTCCGTGATTTATCTGTAAGTACCTCTGATATACAAACAGCCCTCTATATTGACGGTATTGGTACTGAGGCAGGTAAACCTGATGATATTATTGGTCAGGGTTTTGGTATTTCAGATACAGGGGTCATTGCAAAAACGGATAATGCGATTATCAAACTGGGTGATTCTTTGAGACTAAATATACAACGTATTAAAGACTACCTAGTCGAAAATATCATTATTATCAAAGAATTGAAATTCGATATTTTCGGTTTTAGCCGCGGGGCTGCAGCGGCTCGGCACTTTGCAAACCGTATCAGTGATCAGGACCCTGCGCTTATCAGAGCTATCCACCAAGGAATGGAAGGCACTCTGTTTAATGGCCCCCCTTCAGGCAGCATCCGCTTTGTTGGACTTTTCGATACCGTAGCGGCTATCGGTACCCCGTCAAACGGCCTTAATCCCCACAGTGCGGATAGCGGTGATGTAAAACTTTGCCTGCCCCGCGGCATCGCCCGGCAGGTATTTCATATCACCGCCGCAAATGAGTGCCGTTTTAATTTTCCGCTGTACAGCGTGCAACCGGTATGGCCGGAGCTGATGATACCCGGCGCACACTCTGATATTGGTGGAGGCTATCTCCCCGTTACCCGTGAAGATCTGTTTCTGACCCGACCGACCACTGAAACGGTTCTTCTGAGTCAGCCGGATGAACAGACCCAAGTCTATCGGCAGACAATGGCTCAGCTGCCACTACTACAACAATACCCGACCCTGGCTCCCCTGCTACGAACCAGTAATATTAGTGTAGAGGCCTGGTCTGATAGCCGGTTATCCACGGACAAATATGGGCAGATGCAGAAAAGGAGCTATGCGGCACTAACGCTGCGCAACCGAATCATCAGTAATGGCTGGTCACTGGTGGTACTGCGACTGATGCTGGAAGCAGCAAAGGAGGCTGGGGTGATATTTGATCCAATTCGTGAAACAGCCGATACATTACGCCTCCCAAAGGAACTGCTTCCTCTGTGTGAAAAGGCACTGGCGATGGGAAGTGCTATCCGCAGTGGCCGGGTTCCGCAGAGTTTCACCCAGCAGGAGCTGGATATCATTGCCGGAAAATATATTCATTGTTCCGCTCACTGGAATGCTATCAAACTGGACAGTAAGGGCCAGATTTACGGAGCAGTGTCAGCTTCAGCACTGATCGGGTTTATCAACCGCCCAGATGAGCGCTGGCAACGAACTGTTTACAGTATACACGGACGTAAATCATGAAATTGCTCCCGCCTATGTTACTGCTATTACTTATTACCCTCAGCGGCTGCCATGCCGGAGAGCCGGAGACCCCGGAGCAAACCGGAACTATGCCCTATGGGGAGATCGGCTTTACCTTTTTCACCCCTAAGGGGTTACCGGCAATCGTCACCAGAGCATTTATGCTCGACAGCAAGAAAGTGATCTATGACTATCGCACTCTGGACAGCACAGCAAGCGATTCCGATGCCGTTGAAACTTGGAGTAAAAGAACAGGAAACGGAGGAATACAGTTTAATAAAGCGCGACATGCCCCGGCGCAAATGCTGTTCTGTTGGGACTCTATTATCGACAGAAAAACCTATCAGACTGTGATTATTTTTTCCCCTGAACTGCAGACACAGATGTCGACACCAACCGGCAAAAACTTCAGAGGAGAAACGGCCTGGTATGACACCCTGCTATTTGGTCTGGCGCCAGAAGGTAAAGTCCGTATCTGGCTGCAGAACAGCACTGCCAGCGATAACCTGCCGGTTACCCCGCTCAGTATCACCACGACATCAGGAGATCAACTTTCGGTCTGTAAAGGCATCACACAGAGTGATTTTTCTTACGGGTATGACCAAGATATAAAAGATTTTATTAAAGGGAAAAAGTACCCCTACGGAAATTGGTAAATCACGCACTGCAACATTTAACGGAATGGATGATGCTAAAAACCCCTGCTTTACTGCTGTTACTGATAACCCTTAGCGGCTGCCATGCCGGAGAGCCGCAGACCCCGGAGCAAACCGGAACTATGCCCTATGGGGAGATCGGCTTTACCTTTTTCACCCCTAAGGGGTTACCGGCAATCGTCACTAGAGCATTTATGCTCGACAGCAAGAAAGTGATCTATGACTATCGCACTCTGGACAGCACAGCAAGCGATTCCGATGCCGTTGAAACTTGGAGTAAAAGAACAGGAAACGGAGGAATACAGTTTAATAAAGCGCGACATGCCCCGGCGCAAATGCTGTTCTGTTGGGACTCTATTATCGACAGAAAAACCTATCAGACTGTGATTATTTTTTCCCCTGAGCTGCAGACACAGATGTCGACACCAACCGGCAAAAACTTCAGAGGAGAAACGGCCTGGTATGACACCCTGCTATTTGGTCTGGCACCAGAAGGTAAAGTCCGTATCTGGCTGCAGAACAGCACTGCCAGCGATAACCTGCCGGTTACCCCGCGCAGTATCACCACGACATCAGGGGATAAACTCTCGGTCTGCAACAAATTCCCTTCACGGATTAAATTTAACTACAGCATTCCTGATGGATACGATCCGTTCATCAAAGATTTTATTAAAGGGAAAAAGTACCCCTACGGAAATTGGTAAACCACACACGGCAGCATTTAAAGGAATGGATGATGCTAAAAACCCCTGCTTTACTGCTGTTACTGATAACCCTTAGCGGCTGCCATGCCGGAGAGCCGCAGACCCCTGAGCAAACCGGAACTATGCCCTATGGGGAAGCGGGTTTTGCTTTTTTCACCCCCAAAGGGTTACCGGCAATCGTCACCAGGGCACTGATTATTGACAGTAAAAAAGTGGTCTACACCTATCGGACATTGGATAGTACTCAGGAAAACTCAGGAACTGTAAAGAACTGGAGCTTGAGGGCAAGAAGAATGGTTCAGCGTAATAAAATTCGACATGCCCCAGCGCAAATGCTGTTCTGTTGGGATTCTATTATCGACAGAAAAACCTATCAGACTGTGATTGTTTTTTCCGCTGAGCTGCAGACACAGATGTCGACACCAACCGGCAAAGACCGGAGAGGCAATACCTCTTGGTATAAAACATTACTGTTTGGTTTGGCACCAGAAGGTAAAGTCCGTATCTGGCTGCAGAACAGCACTGCCAGAGAAAATCTGCCGGTTACCCCGCTCAGCATCACTACAACATCAGGGGATAAGCTCTCGCTCTGTAAAGGCATCACACAGAGTGATTTTTCTTACGGGTATGACCAAGATATAAAAGATTTTATTAAAGGGAAAAAGTACCCCTACGGAAATTGGTAAACCACACACGGCAACATTTAACGGAATGGATGATGCTTAAAAACCCTATTTTACTGCTATTACTTATTACCCTCAGCGGCTGCCGTGCCGGAGAGCTACAGACCCCTGAGCAAACCGGGACTATGCCCTATGGGGAGATCGGTTTTGCATTTTTTACCCCTAAAGGGTTGCCAGCAATCGTCACTAGGGCACTGATTATTGACAGCAAGAAAGTCGTTTATACCTATCGCACTCTGGACAGTACTAGAAACAACCCCAATGTCATTGGTACTTGGAATAACAGAACAGCTAACGGAGGAATACAGTTTAATAAAGCGCGACACGCCCCGGCGCAAATGCTGTTCTGTTGGGACTCTATTATCGACAGAAAAACCTATCAGACTATGATTGTTTTTTCCGCTGAGCTGCAGACACAGATGTCGACACCGACCGGCAAAAACTTCAGAGGTGAAACGGCCTGGTATGACACCCTGCTATTTGGCCTGGCACCAGAAGGTAAAGTCCGTATCTGGTTGCAGAACACCGATGCCAGAGAAAATCTGCCGGTTACCCCGCTCAGAATCACCACAACATCAGGAGATAAACTCTCGGTCTGCAACAAATTCCCTTCGCGGATTAAATTTAACTACAGCATTCCAGATGGATACGATCCGTTCATTAAGGATTTTATTAAAGGTAAAAAGTACCCCTATGGGAACTGGTAAATCCTATTGCTTGCTAAAAGTCCCCTGACCTTCTGATTCCCGAGAAAACCTCAGAGGTACATCACAGACCAGCCGGATAAGCACTGGCAACCTACGGTTTCTAATATGGATGGGAATATATTATGGAAATAATCCGCGTAATCTGGCTGCTGCCGTTACTGGTACTGACAGCCTGTCAGGGACACTCTTTACCTGCCACCGCCACACAGAGCAATGAGCCCACAGCATGGACGTTTGATTTTTTTACACCCCAGGCGTTGCCTGCCGTGGTGACATTTGCCGCTGTTC